>JADGRL010000005.1 GCA_017880865.1 Gallionella sp. | reverse complement strand
GCGTTCCGCGCCGACGTTGAAAATCTGGATCACGCCCTTCGCATCGGTGGCGATACTGGAGAAGTTGGCGCTGTCGAAAATCGCTTTCTGCAACGCGCCGGTTTTAAGCAAGGTCTCCTGACGACGAAACTCGGTGATGCCTTCCGGTGTGATAGCGGCGGGGTCAGGAATGGCGGAATCGCGGACTTTTTTGGACATAACTTACCTTAGTGAAAATCGTAAAACAATATGGAAATGGATCATGCAGCTAAAAGTGCGAGCAGCATCTTACCTATGCTCACCCAGCACAAAAAATGCAGGCCTTTGCTTGCTGGTGTTTGGGGTCATGAGCTTGGGTGAATTTTGAATAAACATATTTTTAGCATAGCAATCAAATAGGCCACTCTCCGTGCGTTATCGCACATAAAGCGGATGTTTTATGTCAAGCGTAAAACGGGGCCTGGGATTCACCGCGACTGTCTGAGGGAAGTCACGGGCGATTACGTACATCGCACAGCAAACGGTCGAATTCGTTTTTGACCACCGCATAGCATTCGCAAGCATGGGACTGTAATTTCGATCGATCAAGGACGGTGATATGACCACGGCGATAACTAATCAAACCCGCGCGCTGCAAATTCCCTGCGGTTTCCGTGATACCTTCGCGGCGCACGCCGAGCATGCTGGCAATCAGTTCCTGCGTCATGGTCAATTCATTCGAGGGCAATCGATCGAGGGTTGACAGTAGCCAGCGACTCAGTTGCTGTTCCACCGAATGATGCCGATTGCAGACTGCAGTTTGGGACATCTGTGTCATCAAGGCCTGAGTGTAACGCAGCATCAAACGCATCATCGGACCGGCGCGATTAAATTCTTCCATCATCAGCCGCCCTTTGAGCCTGAAACCAAATCCTGCGGTCTGCACGGTGGCCAAGCTGGGCGTGGTATTGCCGCCCATGAAAAGCGAAATACCAAGTACGCCCTCGTTGCCCACCCCCGCGATTTCGGCCGTCGCACCATCCTCCATGACGTAGTGCAGGGACACGATGGCGGTCGTCGGGAAATAGACGTGCTGTAATTGGCCACCGGATTCGTACAGGACTTCACCGAGCGGCATCGCGATCAGTTCGAGATGGGGGGAGAGACGTTCGAATACTTCCTCAGGCAGGGATGCGAGGAGATGGTTTTGTTTGGGGGTATGTTGTGCGGGCTTGATCGCGACCATTTTTTATCCCATTTTCTTTTCTTATCCCCATTTTTTATCGTGGGGGCATGCAACCGAGAGGGCCAAAAACAAAAATCAGCTAATTAACGCAAGTCAGGTCTTTAAGTGGTTGCGTCGGGTTTTTGTTATAGCACAGATGCAGGGCGAGTGTACGCTGACGCACACTTACGGCAGCCGATATGAAGCATATCAGCACATCAATTTTCAATTAAGGTGGGGGAAATCCAATGCGGATAGCGATTTTTTAGATTTATGTTCGTTACCGAACAGAGCATCTCAGAGCGGAGGGGGATGATGCACGTGGGTGTTTAATCCTCCCCTGATGACACCTGAAGTGCTTAGGCCCGTTACGCCAATCCCGTTCCGGGCCTTTTTTTGTAAAAAATTTAACTTGGCTCACGCAACGTTATGCATGTCCTTGATGATCTGATAGCACTGGCAAGCGGCTGCTTCGAGTCCTGCACCGTCGAGAATGCTGATTTCGCCACGGTTGTAACTGATCAGCTTGCGTTGCCGCAAGTCGCCGGCGGCGTTGGTAACGCCAACCCTGCGTACACCTAACATATTGGCAAGAAGATCCTGCGTCAGATGGAATTGATTCGACTGCACGCGGTCGCGCGTCATCAGCAGCCAGCGCGCGAGACGCGCTTCGATCTGGTGAAAACGGTTGCACGCGGCGGTTTGTGTCATTTGGACCATCAGTTCATAAGTGTACCGATACACTCCTCGTTGCAGGAGCGCATTCTGCTGGAATTCGTCGCTGAACTGCGCGGATGTCATGCGCAAGGCCATTCCAGATCCCAGTACCTGTGCGCGCACTGGCGAAGCATTTACCCCAAGCGCCAGAGGAATTCCAAGCATGCCTTCACGGCCGATCAGGCCGACTTCTAATGCCTGATGTCCTTCTACCAGCGTGAGCAATGACACCAGTGAATCGGTCGGGAAGTAAATATGGCGAATCGGTTCACCGGGACGATAGAGCACTTCGCCGAAAGTAAGTGCGATCGGTTCTAAACGGGCGCGCAGCTGCTGATAGTCCTTGAAAGGCAGGGCAGCAAGCAGACTGTTTGCTATAGGAACCCGATATGCAATTTGCATTAAACGATCCTGAAAAGATTACGCCTGATGAATCGATAGCCGACAACCGGAGTGCCAAATTTATTGTCCGATGTCAAAAATCGACGCTGCATTGGCAACGCGCGAACACGCCATGCGCACCGACGGCCCTTAAGATTGCGTGAAATTACAGCAAGGACTTTCTGTTGTATGTGCGCTGGCACACAGTGGTCGTAACGAGATCGAAGTGCAGGATTTTTTAGAGCTAATAGAAGGGGTGAAATTCAAACAGGGTATGAGCCTGAAGCAGATCAAATCGAAAAGATGTCAATTAAATCAGGAAGGACTTTGCTTATGGAGCAGGCCCTGATTTTTGTATGCTGAAGACGCAGAAATAAATTTTCTGCGTTATGAAGTGATGGGGCAAAGGGGATCGAATTTTCGATCGAAGTATTGTGAAAGCGATACTTTCACCGCCGAGCCGCAACCCCGCGGTGGCAGGATGTTAAACAGAAATTACTGTTTTGAAAGTGGCAATCCGGCCGCGCGATAGAAGGCGCTTAAATTGCTCAAATCTTCGAACACGGCAGTAGCCCCATCAAAATTCTGATTGCGGGTGTATTGATTAACGGTGACGAAGGTTCTAATCCCCGCTGCTAGGGCTGAACGTAAACCGTTTTCGGAATCCTCTAGCGCGATGCAGTTTGCGGCGGATAAACGCATTTTTTCCAGTACCCAGAAATAAATGTCCGGTGCGGGTTTTTTGTGCGGCACGATGTCGCCGCAGCCGATCACCTCGAACCAGCTTTTGGCGTCATCGCCCAAGCCTTGTTGCAGCAGTGCCGTGACGTTTTCGGGTGTCGTGGTGGTCGCGATGGCGAGGCGGATTCCTTGGGCGCGCGCATCGGCCATAAGTTGTATGATTCCGGGACGCAGCGGAATATGGCCTTCGCCGAGCATAGCGGTGTAGTGCCGTGTCTTTACCGCATGCAGATTCTTCACGAAGCCGTCGTAGTTGGCGGGCTTGTCAAAGCCCTTCAGAAAATCGCTGACGAAATATTTGATGCGCTCCTTGCCGCCGGTCACCCGGAGCAGCTTGTCATAAAGCGCGACATCCCAGTTCCAGTCTAGGCCACTCTCGGCGAAAGCCTTGTTGAACGACTTGCGGTGGCCGTCTTCGGTATCTGCGAGCGTGCCGTCTACGTCAAAAATTATAGCTTTGATAGTCATGGTCGATTAATTAACAAGAATGGAAATTAACGCATGCCGGGCAATTTACCCGCCATGCCGCGCATCAGTTTCCCCATGCCGCCCTTGCTGAACATTTTCATCATTTTTTGCATTTGTTCAAACTGGTTGAGTAGCTGGTTGACATGCATCACTTGCACACCGGCGCCCATCGCGATGCGGCGTTTGCGCGAAGCCTTGATGAGCTCTGGTTTGCTGCGTTCGAGCGGAGTCATCGAGTTGATGATGCCCTCGATACGGCCGATGGATTTGTCGTCGACCTTGGAACCTGCCGCCGCCTGGCTGAGTTGTGCCGGGAGTTTGTCCATCATCGCCGACATGCCGCCCATCTTGCGCATCTGCACCATCTGCATCTTGAAGTCGTTGAGATCGAAACCCTTGCCGCTTTGCATTTTCTTGGCGAGCTTCTCCGCCTCGCCCTGATCGACTTCGCGCTGCGCCTCTTCGATCAGGGACAGCACATCGCCCATGCCCAGCACGCGCGATGCCATGCGCTCGGGGTGAAAGGCTTCGAGGCCATTCGGCTTCTCGCTGACGCCGACGAACTTGATCGGCTTGCCGGTGATCTGGCGCACCGACAGCGCCGCGCCGCCGCGTGCATCGCCATCCAGTTTGGTGAGTATGATGCCGGTCAAAGGCAGCGTATCGCCGAATGCTTTGGCGGTGTTAACCGCATCCTGTCCGGTCATCGCATCCACGACGAACAGCGTTTCGACCGGTTTGAGTGCGGCGTGAAGCTGTTGTATCTCCGCCATCATCGCGGCATCGATTGCGAGGCGTCCTGCGGTATCGACGATCAGTACGTCGTGATAATGACGGCGCGCAAAATCAAGCGCGGCCAGCGCAATGTCTTGAGGTTTTTGGATGATGTCGGAGGCAAAGAAATCGATCTCGAGTTGCAGCGCCAGTATGCGCAATTGCTCGATCGCCGCAGGTCGATAAATGTCGCAACTGACCAGCAGCACTTTTTTCTTGTGCTGATCGCGCAGTAATTTGGCAAGCTTGCCGCTGGTGGTAGTTTTACCAGCACCCTGCAAACCGGCCATCAGGATCACGGCGGGCGGCACAGTTGTGAGATTGAGCGCATCGTTGTGCTCGCCCATCAGTTTAGTGAGTTCGCGATGTACCACGCCGATCAGCGCTTGACCCGGGTTCAGGTTGCCGATGACCTCCTGCCCGAGCGCGGCTTGTTTGACCTGGGCGATGAAGTCCTTGACGACAGGAAGCGCAACGTCGGCTTCAAGCAGCGCCATGCGCACTTCGCGCAAGGCGTCCTGAATATTGCTTTCAGTCAGGCGCGCCTGGCCGCGCAAATTTTTGATTACGCCGGAAAGGCGTTGTGTCAGAGTGTCCAGCATGATTGTTTCACAGGAGATTAGTGTAGAATTCGCGAAGTCTAAAACATCCTGACAAAAAATGTCCAACCTTATCCTTTCGCTGGTTACCTTTGTTGCTTACGGTGTGCTCGCCGCCTATTTTTGGCGGGCGCACGTTCGAGGTGAGGGGGATTTATTGAGCCGCGGGGCGATTGGCCATCTGGTGTTGATCCCGCTGGCCATGCACGGTTATTTGCTGGTGCAGGATATTTTCTCCGAGGGTGGCTTCGATCTGGGCGTGCTGCATGCGCTGTCGTTAATCGTGTGGCTGACCTTGCTGGTGTACTGGGTGGCGCGCTTTGTTTATCCGATTGGTGGATTGCAGGCGTTGGTGTTGCCGATAGCCGCAGTTGTTGTGGTGTTGCCCGAGCTGTTCCATACAGACCATTTGCTGACAAATACGGGTTTGTTTGCTTTTAAGGCGCACATCACTGTTGCGATGCTGGCTTATAGCTTGTTCACGATCGCGATGTTGCACGCGGTGCTGATATCGCAGGTTGAAAAGCGCCTGCATCATGCCACGTTGCCGCGAGTGCTGCGCGGTCTGCCGCCGCTGATGACGATGGAAACCCTGCTGTTTCGCATTATAACGATAGGTTTCGTGTTGCTGACGCTGACGCTGGCATCCGGCGTGGTGTTCTCAGAAGAGATATTCGGCAAGGTCTGGCAGTTCAATCACAAAGTGCTGTTCGGCTTCATCTCCTGGGGGGTATTCGCCGTGCTGCTGTGGGGCCATCGTTTTTACGGCTGGCGCGGGCGTGTCGCGGTGCACTGGACTGTGGGCGGTTTTGTGATGTTGTTGCTGGCTTATTTGGGCAGTAAGTTTGTCCTGGAAGTGCTGCTGCACCGATAAGCTCAAAGCCATTGATTTCTTGCGGGTTGCCAGAAGCACCAAAAATGTCGTAGAATCCGCGCCCTTTCGCAAGGCTAACCAATTTTTAGATAGGTTTCATAATATGGTCATCATTCGTCTTTCCCGTGGCGGTTCAAAGAATCGTCCATTTTTCAATGTGGTGGTAGCAGATTCGCGCAATCGTCGCGATGGTCGTTTTATCGAGCGCGTCGGCTTCTACAATCCGCTGGTAGCGGATGGTCAGGAAGCGCTACGTCTGCAACTGGAACGCGTTACTCATTGGCAAAGCAAGGGCGCGCAATTGAGCGACACCGTTGCCAAGCTGGTCAAGCGCGCCGGAGCTTCAGCTGCCGCCTAAAGACTCAAGCCCCATGGTCATTATGGGGCGCGTGGCAGCGGCACACGGCATACGCGGTTGGGTCAAGATCCAGCCATACACCGAATACCTCGATAGCCTGCTGGATTATCGTACCTGGTGGATAGGTCATGAGAACGGCCCGTGGCGCGAGGTGGAAGTGCAGCAGCGCGAGGCGCACAACAAGACACTGGCCGCACTTTTGCCGGATTGCCCGGATCGCACCGCTGCCGAAAAGCTGAAGGGCTTGTTGATCGCCGTGCCGCGCAGCAGCTTGCCTGCTCAACCCGACGATGAATATTACTGGTCCGATTTAATCGGTCTCGCGGTGGTGAATGAAGCGGGCGTGATGCTGGGAACAGTGTCGAACTTGCTGGAGACCGGCGCGAATCAGGTGTTGAGCGTGAAAGGCGACAGCGGAGAAATACTGATCCCGTTCGTGGCCACAGCGATCAAGCAGGTGGATGTTAAGAACAAGATCATCCGGGTGGACTGGGCTTTGGATTACTAGTTGGATTACTGATTGTGATATTTGACGTAATCACCTTGTTCCCGCAGATGTTCGATGCGCTGACGCAATATGGCATCACGCGGCGCGCGGCGGAACAGGGTCTGTATGTTTTAAAGACGTGGAATCCGCGCGATTTCACAACCAACAGTTATCACACCATCGATGATCGCCCCTACGGCGGCGGTCCCGGAATGGTGATGCTGGGCGAGCCGCTGGCAGCCGCGATCAATGCGGCCAAACAGCGACAAGCGGCGGGCGGTGTGAAAAAAAGTCGGGTGGTGTATTTATCGCCTCAAGGCCGCTTGCTGACTCACGCAGTTGTTAAAGAGCTGGTGGCGCAAGCAGATGAAGGACTGATCCTGCTGGCCGGACGATATGAAGGCATAGATGAACGCCTGATCCGTCAGTATGTGGATGTAGAGATTTCCATCGGCGACTACGTGTTGTCCGGTGGCGAGTTGGCGGCGATGGTGTTGATAGACAGTCTGGTGCGGCAGTTGCCCGGTGTATTGGGCGATGCCGAATCGGCCGAGCAGGATTCTTTCGTGCAAGGCTTGCTGGATTGTCCGCACTACACGCGCCCGGAAATGTTTAATGGTGAAGCCGTGCCCCCGGTGTTGTTGTCTGGCAATCATGCGGACATACAGCGCTGGCGGCTTTCCCAGTCGTTGGGCAGGACGTGGTTGCGCAGGCCGGATTTATTGGCTAAGCGTGATTTGACAAAAGAGGAGTCTCGGCTTCTGGCGGCATTTCAGGATGCTGATCAAAAGGAACAAGATCCGATAACTAAAGGAGCAGTAAAGTGAATTTGATCGAACAATTGGAAAATGAGGAAATCGCCCGTTTGGGTAAGGTTATTCCCCAGTTCTCGCCCGGCGACACTGTCGTTGTGAACGTGAACGTGGTCGAAGGCGAACGCAAACGCGTTCAGGCTTTCGAGGGTGTCGTGATCGCCAAGCGCAATCGCGGCCTGAATTCCGGCTTCATCGTGCGCAAGATTTCCGCCGGTGAAGGTGTGGAACGTACCTTCCAGACCTATTCGCCTATCATCGCCAGCATCGAAGTGAAGCGTCGCGGCTCAGTGCGTCGCGCCAAGCTTTACTACCTGCGCGAGCGTTCAGGCAAGTCGGCACGTATCAAGGAAAAACTGGCTATCCGCGCTTAATCGCAGACAGTTTTTTTGCGAGACAAAAACGGGAGCTCAGGTTCCCGTTTTTTATTTGTGCGCTATGATTCGAGAATGAACAATCAGGCGTGTATGGACTATCAGGCAAAATTAAAAGTACCGTTTGGTGTGCTCGGCATACGTTGCACCGAGGACGCGCTGGTCGGCATCGACTTTTTGCAAGCAACAGATAAGCCGCTGCGCGCGACCAGCCCGTTCGCGACAAATGTATGCGAACAATTGCTGCATTACTTTGCAAACCCAGACGCCCAATTTACCGTGCTGCTCAAACCGGGTGGAACTTTGCACCAGCAAAAAGTCTGGCAATCCACGTGCAACATTCCGCGCGGACAGACGCGCAACTACGGGGAATTGGCCGCCGAGCTGAAATCCGGCGCGCAAGCTATCGGCCAGGCCTGCGGCGCAAATCCGATACCCATCATCATTCCTTGTCATCGCGTGGTGAGCAAAGCTGGGTTGGGCGGCTTCATGCGCCATGCGGGCGGCGATGCGCTGGACATCAAACGCTGGTTGTTAAAGCATGAACACCCTTCGGCATAACCGGCGACTTTGCTGTCGTTTTTTTGACAGCTTAGTCGAATGGCTAGTAGTTATATCAAGCTCAGGGCGAACGGACTTTTCGCCTAAATCATATGAATAACTCCGAACTCCTGGACGAATTTTGCGATAACCTGTGGCTGGAAGATGGGCTATCGCGCAACACGCTGGACAGCTACAGGCGCGACCTGACCAAGTTCGCCGCGTGGCTGGAGAAGCAGCGCAACGCCTCCATTTCGCAAGCCACGCATGGCGACGTACAGGGCTTTCTCGCCCATCTGGTCGTCGTGCAAAAAGCCAAACCCAGCAGCACCGGGCGCAACATCTCCAGCCTCAAGCGGCTGTTCCGCTATCTGCACAGGCAAGGCAAGATTTCCACTGATCCCACGCTGCAGATCGACACACCCAAGCTGCCGCGCAACCTGCCCAAGACCCTGACCGAACAGGATGTCGAGCAACTACTCGACGCGCCGGACACCCAGACGCCCTTGGGCGTGCGCGACCGCACGATGTTCGAAGTGCTCTACGCCACCGGCCTGCGCGTGTCCGAGCTGGTAACGCTGCGCACCACGCAGGTGAGCATGGACATGGGCGTGGTGCGCGTGATGGGCAAGGGCAGCAAGGAACGACTGGTGCCGTTGGGCGAAGAAGCGCTGGACTGGCTGCGCCGGTATCTGACGGACGGGCGCGGCGTGTTGCTGGGCCGGCAGATGAGCGACGCGCTGTTCGTCACCGCCCGAGGCGAAGGCATGACGCGCCAGATGTTCTGGTATCTGATCAAAAAGCATGCGCAGCACGGCGGACTGACCAAGCCGCTCTCGCCGCACACGCTGCGCCACGCCTTCGCCACGCATCTGCTCAATCACGGTGCGGACTTGCGCGTAGTGCAGATGTTGCTGGGTCATGCGGATATTTCAACGACGCAGATATATACCCATGTCGCACGCGAACGGCTCAAGGCTTTGCACGCGCAGCATCATCCGAGAGGCTGAGGATTTGTTGCGCTATATAAATATCAAAACTATCACTCACCAGAATGGCCTTGATATTTAATTTGGTTCGCGGCACGATGCGGGTGTGGGTATTTTTTTACAGAATCGTAAGGTGATTATGGCTATTATTCGCGGGATTTTGGATCGTGTCATTCTGGTGGTCGGTGTTGTTGCGGCCGGCTGCATTCCGAGCTTCATCGCGCAGTATCGCCAGCGGGTTGGCGGTCGGCTCGATCAAGTGCTGCAAGATATTGCACCGTTTCAGGAGATCGCCAATCAATTTCATCACGGAAGTCTTCGTGAGCTCATTCAACATCACCTGATTAGTGTTGACCCGACTTTTCATGACGAGGGTGCGGCCTTGCAAGCCATGGTTGATTCGGCGGAACAATTAAGGCAAGCGCTTCAGGCGCTCAACACCGATTTGTATCATCAGATGGTTTATCTGCTGACCAAGCCCGACCCGCTGATTGCCCGCGCGACCTGGGAAATATTTTCACCCTCCTTTAATTTAACGGTGGAGAGTGTCGTCTTTGCGCTGGTTGTCGGCGTTGGCATCTGGCTGGTGTTCCTCGCGGTCTGGATGCTGTTTGCGCGTCTTGGAAACATGCTGCTTGCCAAGCAAGGGTGAAGCACGCCCACCTTTAACTAAGCCGTACCCCTAATAGCTGTGGCTGATGCCTACGGCTAATGACCACGGCGCGGTCAACTGACCGTAGGGGCTTCCGGCAGGATCGGGGTTGGCGTATTGATATAACGGCAACTGGATGAAGCCATACAGTTTGGTTCGGGAGGCAAAAGCTACGCTGATGCCGGGACTGATATTCAGGCTGTATCCACCCGAATGAGGGTTGGCGCCCGGATTCAGGCCGCCGTCACGCCCTTTGAATTGTGCGTTCAGTTGCAGCAAGCCGGTCAGTGCGTGCGACAGCTCGTAATGTGCGCCTACATCCAAAGCCGTATCATTGCCCGGACGATAGTTGTTGCGTGTAGAGACCGCAGATTGCAGCTGACCGCTGGCAAACCACCCCCACATGGAATCAATAATGTCCTGATGGTAATACGCGCCCAGAATCACATCGGTGCTGCCGCTACCCGGCTGCAACGAGCTCTCCAGCGGCGTACCCGGTACCATTTCCAGATTGGTTCGGCCGGTAGGCAGCTTCAAACCGAAACGCACACCGCTGCCCGCTTGGTGATCGGAATCAAACTTGTAATTTCCGACCACACGGACATCTCCCAATGCTGAAAAACTCTTCTGTTCGATGATGGTGAGTGACGGATCGCCAATTTGGTGGGCATGGTCACGCATTACCCAAGGCAGGCCAACGGCGACGTTCCATTGGTGGTTAATTGCATAATCGAAATCCATGTTCAGGGTCTGATTGATGGTGCTCATATTTTCTACTTCAGCTCCCAGCAACGCCGGGTCAGTCGGCAGCGGCTTGGCAACTTTTGCAGAGCCTGTGCGCGGGGTATCGGCCTTGGCATAGGAGTAGCGCAAATCAACGCGCAAACCGTCATCATTCACCAGGCCTTGAGTGTCCCAATGGGTATTCACAGCGCAGAACGACGAGCCGCAGGAGGCGTAGGCATTGGCGGTGGACAGGAGTGCAACAAACAGCAGTCTGGATTTCATTTGGATGTTCGCTGATTAAAATTCCGAGCGTTCATTGTATAAAGTTTATCGCAATCGTCCATGCGTCATATTGTCGCACCTGTGCGAAACGATTTGAGATTGGCTTCATGTCCGGTGTATCGGTTATGCTGCTCAGGTTTTGCATCACAACAGGCAGCGGAATTATTGTATGAGTACATCGAATAAAAAATATGGGTTGGCATTGCTCGCCGGACTAAGCTGCGTGTTCGGCTTTGCGCCGTTCGGGATTTTCCCGATTCCGTTGCTGGCACTCGCCATCCTGTTCGTTCTCTGGCAGCGGGCTACTACACCGCGTAGCGCAGCGGGACTGGGTTTCGCATTCGGCTCAGGGTTGTTTGCTGCAGGCATAGGCGGGATTTATATCGCGATGCACGTGTATGGCGATATGCCGTTGCTGCTGGCGTTGCTCGCGACGCTGCTGTTCGCGGCATTTTGGGCACTGCTTCCCGCACTGGCCGGCTACGTGCAAGCACGTTTTTTCATGAAGTGGCCTGTGGCGCAAGGATTACGCATCATGCTGGTCATGCCCGCCGTATGGGCGCTGCTCGAATGGTTTCGCGGTCTGCTGGTTACCGGCTTCCCGTGGATGACGCTGGGCTACTCGCAGAGCGACACGCCGCTGGCAGGTTATGCGCCGGTGTTCGGCGTGTATGGCGTATCGCTGGCGGTAGCGGTGAGCGCGGGGTTGCTGGTATTTGCATGGCAGGCACGCCGCAGCAAACCGGGCACGCTGGCGATAATAGCGTTGCTGCTGCTCTGGGGCGCGGGCGCGCTGTTGCGCACCATCGCATGGACGCAGCCGCACGACGAACCCTTCACTGTTGCGCTGGTACAGGGCAACATCGCACAGAATCTAAAATTCAATGAAGATGCGCTGGTGGGTACGCTGGAAACCTATCGCCGTCTGGTGATGCAAAATGAAGCTCGTCTGACCGTGCTGCCGGAAACCGCGCTGCCCTTGCTGCGCCACGAGCTGCCGCAAACTTTGGTCGAGCAATTGGGCAATCATGCGCGCCAGAACGGAGGCGACGTGCTGATCGGTGTATTCGAGCGAGACCACGGCAGCTATTACAACAGCGCATTTACGCTCGGTACGGCGCAAGAGCAACATTACCGCAAGAACCATCTGGTGCCGTTCGGGGAATTCATCCCGTTGCGACCGATGCTGGGCTGGTTCATTAACGGTGTGCTCGACATCCCGATGGGTGATCTGGCGCGCGGCGAAGCACAACAAGCCACGCTCAATATTGCGGGTGAACATGTCGCGGTGAACATTTGCTATGAAGACGTGTTCGGCGAAGAAATCATACGCGCGCTGCCGCAAGCCACGCTACTGGTGAATATCACCAACGATGCCTGGTATGGCAGTTCTCCGATAGCCGCGCAGCACAACCAGATCGCCCAGCTGCGCGCGCTGGAAAGCGGACGCATGATGCTGCGCGCTACCAACACCGGCGTCACTTCCATCATAGGCACGGATGGCAAAATTTTGCAGCAACTGCCGCAGCAAGTGGAAGCGGTATTGCAAGGCAAGGCGCAAGGCTATGAAGGCCTCACGCCCTATGTGCGCTGGGGTAATGCGGCGGTGTTGCTGTTGATTGCGCTGATGCTGGCGTGGACGTGGCTAAAGCGGTTGGGCAGAATTGAAATAAATTAAAGAAACTAGATCAGATTTTGGCTCCAAAAAACAAACCCGCCTTTCGGCCTAGCCGTTTACTTAAAGTGTTGGAATTGAAGTAGTTGAAATGTTGATTTTTGTAATCGGTAACATCATCAGCTTGACCAAAGCCTTTGAATCCAGTAAATTCGTACTTGTCCGCGCCGCGTGGACGCCATAAAGCAACGCGGAATATCAAGCGCATCATCCTTAATACAGCCCGCTCTGGCGCACCCCAACTTAATACCACCGAGCTTTGTCGTGCCTGTCATTCCAAGACAGCCACGACCACGTTTGGTCATCTTTTTTCAGCTCCGGCTGAAATTAGTCGCCACACTCAAGTGGCATTTCAAACAGACGCAAAAGCGTTTTTTAACCCGAGCGGGTACGTCATGTGCCTGCAAAGGCATGGCTCCGCACATTTCAACAAGGAGCATAAAATGAACAACAAACTTACGCCTCTTGCGTGGTGTATAAATTCTGATACACTAAAGAGGCAATGATGGAAGAAAAACCAATAGACTGGAGAGGTTCTTCGTTACGAGACATCAAGGATGAGAAAATATTCACCGAGGATGCTAGACGAGAAGCTGGTCATCAGCTTGGGCACGTTCAAGTAGGATTGGAACCTGACCACTGGAAGCCTTTTAATGATGTCGGTGCTGGCACGAAAGAGATCATCATTGACCTCGATGATGGATGGTTCAGGGTAATGTACGTTGCAAAATTCCCCGAGGCCGTTTATGTGCTGCACTGCTTCAAGAAAAAGACAAACACAACGAGCGAGCAAGATAAGAGCATTGCAGCAGGTCGCTACAAAGCAATTATCAAGGAAAGGGATAGAAAATGAACATAGAGACAAAGTCCATGCACATCACCCCAGTTGGCGGAAACGTGTTTGCTGATTTGGGATTTAAACCGGAAACGGCTGTGGAATTGCAGGCTGAATCAAAACGAATCATCTCGGAAAAATTCCTCATTAAGGAACGATTGATGGCTGAGATTTCCGTGTGGATTGTTGAGAGAAAGTTAAAGCAAGTAGAAGCAGCACATATACTGGGAGTCACCAGACCTCGTGTATCTGACGTGATCAACAAAAAATCCGTCAAATTCACAATTGATGCTTTGGTGGATATGCTGTCCAGAACAGGGAAGCATGTCATGCTATCTGTAAAATGAGTATTTAACCACCAAGACCCCGTGCATCACTGATGCCGGGGTCTTGGTACATTAAACATCGTTAGCTACATGTATTCCCCATTCCACGGTTTGAAACCAATCAAATCGTCTAAATGAATCTTCCCCTTTACCAGCCCCAGCCGCATTGCCGGCGTTTTCTTGTCTTCGCCCACCGCCACATAGTTGTAGAACACCCGAAAAATCATCAGCAGCTTCATTGCAACCTCGGGGTTGTATGGGCTGTAGCCAAACCATGAACGTCCTTGCGCGCTTGCAGTGGCGATGGGTCGCTCGAATAGCGAAATCCTCCGCCGCAATTGCATGAAGAAGCGGTCAATGGCATGCAGGCTGACCTTTGAGTACAGGTTGGCAAGATGATCACCCGCATAATCACCGTAGTCAGTTAGATAGCAGATTGCCTTCTCTGGCTCACTCATGCTGGGAAACGGATGCAGCAGCCAGCGATCGCTCCACTTGCCGATCGTTGCCATGTGGCTCAGGCGAGCTTGAATCAGGAGTATTTTAACTTCACTGTCCTTTAGTCCGGGATATTGGCTCTTGGCTTTATCGAACTCATCGCGGCTGGTAGTCAATGCATGCCTCCGTTCATTGACCGTCAAATCTTTGTTGATTCGCACATAGAAGGCATCTACCTTTCGCGCTTTTACTTCATCGCAAAATGCCGACAAGCATGCAGCCCGGATACCAGGCTCTTGATCCAGAAAGAAGCGCACTTTCTCGACGCCGCCGAACAAGCGCTTGAGGTAGAGAAAATGCCCGTAGAGCGTGTATTCGGAATGCACCTGCATTCCCTCGGTGGGCAACGTCGTGTCAAATGTCTGCGAAAGAGGGACTTCCACATCCAACCGTTCGGCGAGAGTGTCATAGGTATCTGCCACGTCATTTGTCACATCCCTTGCTTGGCCAGTGCGTTTTACCACGCGCCTGCGTTGTCGGATGTAATCTGTGTAGTCGGATTTGAGCCACAGCCTCGCGTATCGGCGAAATGGGTAGCTGATTACATGGTCATTTTGTGCGATGGCGTCCGCTTCTATCTGAGCATGATCCAGAGAGGGGTCGAAAT
Source organism: Gallionella sp. (assembly GCA_017880865.1). GTDB lineage: Bacteria > Pseudomonadota > Gammaproteobacteria > Burkholderiales > Gallionellaceae > Gallionella. Next base: position 76,806 of record JADGRL010000005.1, on the reverse strand, counting down.
CGAGGTGCATGCCGAATACATAGCCGCTGGCATGGTCAGCACTTCCCACTGCGCGCATGATGATGTTCCGCTTGTCATTCTGGTTCGACCAATTCACTGTGTAGTCTTGCCGGTCCACAGCGATGTATAGTCGCGGTATTGCCAACCCTTCAAGCAACGGCCGCTCATTGGCCGCCGCAAATGCTTTGCATTGCTCGTAAAAAAAGTCGATGCGCTGCTATAGGGTTTTAGGATTAATGTCCGCTACTTCGCAAATGCGACGCATGGGTGATTTGTTCATCAGCAGCGAGAAGATCAACTGGTTCTTGTCGGATTTGCGCTGACGTAGCGTAGACACGGAGGAAACAGTGAAGGTTTTTTTACATACCTTGCACAGATACCGGCTTGATCCTGAATGCGTCATCCCGTAGGATTGGTAATGCCCCTTGCTGGCGCTCACCGGAAAATTATGGTTGGTGCACTGCGAGTCAGGGCAAGACGGGGCTGGCTTCGGGATCAGATCAGCCAGCAGCCTGATCAATTCTTCTGAAATTGCTTGGTTACTCTTGATGGGCGGGAATTCGCCACAGAACTTGCATTTCAGTACCGGAATGCTCGTTCCGCCACCACTGGCCACATAGCCATCGTTCATTTGCTGGCGGCCACATTTCTCCTGCGCCGGGATGCCATAGTTCTGACATCCAGGATTCTTGCAGTAATTGACCTGAATGCCTTCGACCATAGCGGGAACGCGCGTCGGCTTAATCGGCGATGAAAATTTTGGCTTCAAAGCAAAAATCTCCTTATGCATACGTCAAAGGACATAAGGAGATTCTACGCCGCGCGACTAAAATCCCAACACTTTAAGTAAACGGCTAGCCTTTCGGCGGGTTTGTTTTTTGTGTGAAGTGCAGCGCCAACTTTAGAAACCGTAAATAGCCGAATGTCCGCCGGCTGCCATAAAAAACAGCATCGGAACTGAAAGCATCGTATTGGTACGCGAAGCCAGGAAAGCGATGCGGCGGGCTTTGGTCTTTTGCTCGTCGGTGGCCGGTTTGAGTCCGAGAATCTTTTGCTGATTCGGCCAGATCAAACCCCAGACATTAAACAACATGATCGTGCCCAGCCAAGCGCCGATACCGATAGGCGCGAAGCCCGGCTGCAAGGTGAATGCCGCAATAAAATTAGCGCCCAGCAATGCTGCACCAGCCAGCCAGGTAGCCAAAGCCGCCCAGCGGAAGTAAAACAATGCGCGAGGTGCGACATGTTTGGTGATGCCCGCTGCGGTGCTGTCAGCAGCGGCAGCTTTGAGTGCTGCGACCTGAACGAAGTTGAAATAATACAGCAGGCCTATCCACATGACGCCTGCCATCAAATGCAGCCAGCGCATAATTGCCGGTAAGTAATCCATTTATGATCTCCTTAAAAAATCCGAAATAATCGGATATAAAAATTATTTGATAAGCGCGTGAGCGAGGCTATACAGCGCAATGGTTAATATGAGTCCGGAAATTACGGTGCCCCACAATGAGTCCAGCGGATTTTTCATGATTTTTTGATCCTTTAGCTATTGAGAGAAGTTCAGTGAAAAATTTAATGCGTAAAGTTTAATACCATACTGCGGTACTAAGGAATGACTTTATCGTATTTTGAAAACAACGGCAACAGATATCATGTCTTAACGCAGATTGAATGTAAAGATTTCAACTGCGAGCAGACCCAGTAACATCAGGCTGACCAGTGTCAGCCAGGTGTTGTAATGCTTGTTCTGTTTTAGAATCTTGCGCAGCAATTCATCGTTGCGGTCAGCGTTGTCATAGCTCAGGTAACGGTGCAGCAGACGCGGGAGCTGCGGCAGCAAGATAGCGTAATTCGGGGCTTCGACACCCAATGATTTTATGAACCCGCGCCAGCCCACTTGTTCGTTCATCCAGCGTTCCAGCCAGGGTTTGGCGGTCTTCCACAGGTCCAACTCGGGGTCGAGTTGCAAGCCCAGTCCCTCGACATTGAGTAGCGTCTTTTGCAGCAACACCAGTTGTGGTTGAACCTGGATATTGAAGCGGCGCGATGTCTGGAACAGGCGTAGCAGTACTTTGCCGAATGAAACCTCGCGCAACGGTTTGTCGAAGATCGGTTCGCAGACGGCACGTATCGCCGCTTCCAGTTCGTCCACGCGAGTATCAATGGGAGCCCAGCCGGATTCGATATGTACCTCGGCGACGCGCTTGTAATCTCGTCTGAAAAACGCGATGAAATTCTGTGCGAGATAACGTTTGTCGATGTCGGTCAGCGTGCCCATGATGCCGAAATCCAACGCGATATATTGGCCGGCGTTTTGTCCCGTGGCAGCAACCTGTACATTGCCAGGATGCATGTCGGCGTGAAAAAACCCGTCACGAAATACCTGCGTGTAAAATATCTCCACGCCGTTAGCGGCCAGCTTCTTGATGTCTACTCCGGCGGTTAGCAGCGCATCCACCTGGCTGATCGGGATGCCATACATGCGCTCCATCACCATCACCTCGGTGCTGCAATAATCCCAATACATCTCGGGAACCTGCAGCAGCGGGGAGTTGGCAAAATTACGTCTGAGCTGGCTGCCATTGGCCGCCTCGCGCATCAGATCAAGCTCATCTTCCAGATGTTTTTCAAATTCATTGATCACTTGGCGCGGTTTGAGGCGGCGACCGTCAGCCCACAACCATTCGATCAGGTCAGCCGCTACTTTTAATAAAGCGATGTCGTGCGCAATGATCCTGGAGATGCCAGGGCGCAATATTTTCACGGCTACATCGCGGCCATCGGGCAGCACCGCAAAATGCACCTGTGCGACCGACGCGCTGGCTACCGGTGTCTCATCAAAGTTCTGGAACACCTCGTGCAATGGTTTGCCATAAGCTTTTTCCAGCAATGCGACGGCTTGTATGGAGGGGAACGGCGGCACCTGGTCCTGCAGCTTGGCAAGCTCGTCGGCGAGGTCGGTCGGCATCAAGTCGCGGCGCGTGGACAACATTTGTCCGAACTTGACGAATATCGGACCGAGTTTTTCAAGAGCGAGGCGCAGTCTCACGGCGCGCGGTTTGGAAGTGCTGCGCAAGAATAATAATGTGTTAAGCGGCACGCGCATCCAGCGCACGCGTTCATGCGCGAGCAGGAATTCATCCAGCCCAAAAAGCAGTACAACGTATACGATTTTGATTAAACGAAATAGGCGCATGTTTAATTTTTATTGTTAGCGAGCAAATGGTTGATGCGTTGTTCCAGCTTTGACATATCGGCGCGCAGTGCATCCACCTGATGTATGAACGCGGAGACGGGCTGTGGCTTAGCCAGTAGCGGGCGCTCTTCTGTCCAGTATTCAGCTGCTGCCTGTGAAAGATTCAGCGCTGCATCGCGCAACTGTCGCTGCGTGTTCTGTGCAATTTGCATAATACGTTCTGCCGCGATGTCGCCGGTCACGTGGCTCAAGTCTTCTGCCATATCCCAGCGCAGATTGCGGGCGAGGAAAAAGATTTCAGCCAGCAACTCGGCATCGCCTTCGCTGCGTATCTCGGCATGGGATTTCTCGTCGTGCAACGCGAGGCGCGGCAGCAGCGACGGCGCGAGTACGCACAAGCTATCTGCGCTGGTGGAAACGTCGGCGGCAAGCACAGATCCGTCCGGCGAGATGGTGTAAGCAAATGAAAACGGCGCGATGTCGAATCGCGCCGTTTTGCCCGCAAAACGCGCGAGCCGCTGCAATGCCCAACTGTTCTGCGTGAGCAGGTGATTCAATGCTGCAGCAGAAGGTTGGGCGAACACGAGAGCTTAATGCAACGTGGTTTGCTGGATTCCCGAGAGCAGCCACACCGACTTGTCGTCGCGCAGATTCTTCTGTACATGCCAGACTTCATCCACACTTTCGGCAGCGCTGTTGTTTTCGCTCAATTGGCCGGTGAAGCGCACGCTGGCGATCGCCATGTCGCCCTCATTTGCCACTGCAAGCAACTCGCCGCTGATCGCGAGCACATCGGTTTTTTGCGGCGTGTTGTCGCGTTCCTGCATTTGCATCGAGATTTCCGCGAACATTTCCGGTGTGGTGTATTCGCGAATATCGTTTAAATCCTTGCGATCATTCGCGGCCTGCAGGCGGATGAAAGAAGTCTTTGCGCTACGCAGAAAAGTCTCGACCGGAAAATCGGCCGGGATGTTGCCCGCGACTGCTGCGATGGCGGGAGCGGCACTCGCGTCATACATCGGCTGTTGCACAGGTTCGGCATTGCCATAGGGCGCACCCGCTCCGGCATATTGCATCGCCGGTTGCTGTTGCTTCTTGCGGAACATCGAAATCAGGAGCATCACGACTGCCGCAGCGGCCAATGCCATCAGGATGCTGCCCATCGCGCCGCCCATGCCACCTAAGCCACCGCCCATGAACAACGATGCCAAGCCGGCACCGATCGCCAAGCCAGCCAGAGGACCGAGCCACTTGTTGCCAGCAGGCGCTGCCGCAGGTGCTGCAGTCGGTGCGGGTGCAGCCGCAGGAGCCTTGGGAGCCGCTTGCGGAGTCATCGTGCGTTGTTTACCGACACTACCGCCACCGCCGAAGCGCTTGGCTTCCGCGGCTGCGGCAAACAAACTCAGACAGGTCAAAGCAATCGTCAGCAACATCAAAAATCGTTTCATGTATTCCTCATTGATTGGATAAAACAAAGCGGGCGGAAGTATAACACCGGCAACCGCATTTCACGGCAGCGCAGCATCAGGCAACGATAATCGATAATAGTTTCGTTATTTCATTCTGGAAGTTTCGCCAGCCCAACGTCGGGATGCAGCATATGTTTCCGAGGCACCCTATCTGAGTCTTATCCCTGCTCTTTCGTCCAGGAATCCTTCAGCGTGACGGTGCGATTAAACACCAGTTTGCCGGGGCTGTGGTCGCGACGGTCGGTGCAAAAGTAGCCTAGGCGCTCGAACTGGTAGCGCGTTTCCGGCGCAGCATCTTTCACAGCGGATTCTACCCAGCCCTGCGTTGCGGTCAGAGAATCGGGATTGAGGTAAGTACAAAAGTCGATTTCCTTGTCCGCATCCGGTTCGGGCACGGTGAATAGCCGATCATATAAGCGTATCTCGACAGGCAATGCATGCGCACAGGATAGCCAATGGATCACGCCCTTTACCTTGCGCCCGACCGGATTCTTGCCCAGTGTTTCTGGATCAATTGAGCAGCGCAGTTCAACCACGTTGCCGTTAACATCCTTTATCGCTTCATCGCAGCGCATGACGTAGGAATAACGCAGCCGCACCTCACCGCCCACGGTCAGTCGTTGCCAACCCGATGGCGGATGCTCGTTGAAGTCATCGGCCTCAATCCAGATTTCACGGTTAAACGGTACGAGGCGCGCGCCGAATTCCGGATGTTGCGGATGGAAGCCCGCTTCGCGCGAATCGGTCAGGCCTTCAACAAAGTTTGTCACCACCACTTTCAGCGGGTTGATCACCGCCATCACGCGCGGCACTCTGCTTTCCAGATCATCGCGTATCGCCGATTCCAGCACGCCCATGTCCACGCTGTTATTGCCTCGGGAGACGCCGATCAGTCTGGCAAATTCGCGTATGCCTTCCGGGGTGTAACCGCGGCGGCGCATCCCGCTGATGGTAGGCATGCGCGGATCGTCCCAGCCGGATACATGTTTTTCATTCACCAGTTGCAGCAGCTTGCGTTTGCTGGTGATGGTGTAATGCAGTTCCAGCCTCGAAAACTCATATTGGCGGGGGTGACATTTAACGCTCACGTTATCCAGCACCCAGTCGTAGAGCGGGCGGTGATCTTCAAATTCCAGCGTGCAAATGGAGTGCGTAATGCCTTCGAGTGCATCCGAGATGCAATGCGTGTAGTCGTACATCGGATAGATGCACCATTTGTCGGCTGTGCGGATGTGGTGTACGCGGCGGATACGATAAATCGCCGGATCGCGCATATTCATGTTGGGCGATGCCATGTCGATCTTGGCGCGCAGGATTTTCGAGCCGTCGGCGAACTCACCGCTCTTCATACGCGTAAATAAGTCAAGGTTTTCGGACACTGAACGCTCGCGATACGGGCTGTTCTTGCCAGCCTGAGTCAGCGTACCGCGATACTCGCGCATCTGCTCCGGTGTGAGATCGTCGACATACGCCAGACCTTTTTGAATCAGTTCGACCGCGTATTGATAAAGCTGATCAAAATAATCGGATGCCCAATGCACCTCGCCGTCCCACTGAAAATCCAGCCAGCGCACGTCGTCCTGAATGGATTGCGCATATTCGTTGCTTTCTTTTTCGGGGTTGGTATCGTCGAAGCGCAAATTGCACTTGCCCTGATAATCCTGAGCCAGACCGAAGTTCAGGCAAATGGATTTGGCATGGCCGATATGCAGATAACCGTTGGGCTCTGGCGGGAAGCGGGTGACGATGCTGCGGTGTTTGCCGCTAGCCAGATCGGCATCAATAATTGCGCGTATGAAGTTGGACGCGGCGATTTGTGGCGTGCTGCTCATGTTGGGTTATTCCCGTTTGTGTAAGGTTAATGATTTGCGCGGGGGATTTTACCCGAAATCATCAGTTGTCTCTGGCCGACATAAACTGTGAAAAGGTGCGGGTTATTTGGTAGAATCCGCCCCCAATTCAAATAATTTCGCGCGCCTGACGCACGTCATTCTGGAACTTGAGCCACTGTGAATATACTTAATAATTTTAACCGCCATGCCGTACTGCTCACTGGCGCGTTGTTTTGCGTCAGCCTGGCCGCCCATGCCGATGACTTTGAAGACGCCAATAAGCTGTTCAAGCAAGGCCAACAAACCCAAGCTCTGGACAAGGTAAATGGCTATCTCGCCAACAAGCCGAAAGACGCCCAGGCGCGATTCCTCAAAGGGCTGATTTTCACCGAGCAAGGCAATACCGCCGATGCGATCAAAATATTCTCGGCCTTGACCGATGACTATCCGGAGCTGCCCGAGCCGTATAACAATCTCGCCGTGCTGTATGCCAGCCAAGGTCAATACGACAAAGCCAAGCTGTTACTGGAAAAAGCGATCAGCACGCATCCCAGCTATGCCACCGCACACGAGAACCTCGGCGACATATATGCCAAGATGGCCAGCCAGGCCTACGACCGCGCCTTACAACTGGATCACGGTAATCCTGCGACACAAACCAAGCTGGCAATGATTCAAAACCTGTTTGCCGATGGCTCGCATATTAAAGAGGCTCCGGCACGCAGCAACCCTGTCCTGAGCAAAGCTGAAGTATCCGTCCCGAGTAAAGCATGTCCCGAGCCTTGTCGAGGGATTGAAGCGGCAGCGCCCGTCATTGCCGTGGCGAGCCAGCCCGTTCAGTCTGTGCTTGCCGCAGCTGCTACTAAAATGGAACCCACCGCCGCAACTCCTGAACGCACAGTCAAGCCGGTGAATGGCAAGGATGCTCTGGAAACAGTCAAGGCCTGGTCTGCCGCGTGGTCGGCCAAGGATACGAAAAAATATTTGTCGTTCTATGCGGATGATTTCAAGACGCCCGACGGCGAAACTCGCGCAGCCTGGGAAGCGGCCCGCCGTGAGCACATCAGCAAGCCAAAATATATCCATATTGATATCCACAATATGAACATGCAGTCTACCGATAGCAATCATGCTATTGTGAAATTTCGCCAGTCCTATCGCGCCAGTCACCTGAAAACCTCCGGCAACAAAACCTTGCTGATGGTGAAATCCGGCGGCAAGTGGCTGATTCAGGAAGAGCGCTCCAGATAACCATGTATAAACAGACACTCTTTTTTTCATTGCTGTGCGGCCTGCTGTCAGGCACGGTGTACGCAGAGCCTGATGGTACTGAAGCGCAGCTGGTGAAAAGCCTGCAATCCATCAATAGCAATCACCTCGACCTCGCACTCAACGAGGTGGACAGCTTGTTGCGCGACAACCCGAATTTCAAACTGGCACAATTGGTCAAAGGCGATTTACTGATGGCGCATGCCGGCGTGATCAACAATTTCGGCAGCGCGGCAAATGCCCCTCACGACAAAATTGAAGACCTGCGCGCTGAGGCGCGAGTGCGACTGCAACGCGTGTTATCTCAATCTGACACCAGGCTCAAGCCACGTTTTTTATGGCAGCTGGATGCGCTACAGAAGTACGCGCTGGTAGTCGACACCAGTCGCTCCACACTATTCGTTTATGAGAACGTGGCTGGCGAACCGCGCTACGTTACTGACTTCTACATCACGATCGGCAAGCTCGGCACCGAAAAATTTCTCTCGGGCGACCAACGCACCCCGATAGGGGTGTATTTCATCCAGGCAGAATTGCCCAAAAAACAGCTCGCCGATGTCTATGGCAACGGTGCTTATCCGCTCAGCTATCCGAATGAGTGGGATCGCAGAAACAAGCGTGCCGGAAGCGGGATCTGGCTGCATGGCACACCCAGCGGTACTTATAGCCGTCCCCCGCGCGCGAGTAACGGCTGCGTGGTGCTGGCGAATGACGACCTGAATAAACTGGCGCCCTATCTGCAAGTCGGCATCACACCAGTCATCATCGCCAACCAGATTGACTGGAACAGCGAGCAGGATCAAACCGAGCATGCAAACCTGCAAAGGGAAGTCGAGCTATGGCGCAAAGATTGGGCCAGCCTCGACACCGATGCATACCTCAAGCATTACGCAAGCAATTTCTCAAGCGACACCACAGATTACCCGGCATGGGTTAAACAAAAGCAACTGGTGAACAGCGCGAAGTCATGGGTTAAGGTCAGCCTGGCGAATGTCAGCATGTTCACTTACCCGGAACAGCCCGATATGGTCGTGGTCAATTTCGAGCAGGACTATAGCAGCAGCAACCTGTCCAACAAGATGAAAAAACGTCAGTACTGGATCAAGCAGGACAAGCAATGGAAAATCATTTACGAAGGAGCCGCATAAAATGAAACGTCTGTATACCGCGCTGTTCGCACTAATGCTGTGCTGCACAATGCAATCTTCCCATTCTTTAACTCAAGGTAAAAAAACCATGATCAAACTGCACACCAGCAAAGGCGACATCACTTTGCAACTGGACGCTGAAAAAGCGCCCAACACCGTCAAGAACTTCCTCGAATATGTGAACAGCGGTTTTTACAACGGCACCATCTTCCACCGCGTGATCGGCAACTTTATGATTCAGGGCGGCGGCTTCGAGCCCGGCATGAAGCAAAAGAAAGTGAATGCACCGATAAAAAATGAAGCCGCTAACGGCTTGAAGAATGACCACTACACCATCGCGATGGCGCGCACTGGAGATCCTCATTCCGCTACCGCTCAATTCTTCATCAACGTCAAAGACAATGACTTCCTTAATTATCCCGGTCAGGACAGCTGGGGCTACTGCGTGTTCGGCAAAGTAGTGGAAGGCAAGGATGTGGTCGATGCCATCGGCAAGGTTAAAACCGGTGCTCAGGACGTGCCAGCAGAAAATGTCATCATCATCAAGGCTGAAGTAGTTAAGTAACCAGAAAAGCGGCACTTCGGTGCCGTTTTGTTTTCCATGCCCCACACCCTGTTTATCTCCGACCTGCATCTGGGTGCCGACCAGGCGCACAGCTTTGCGGCGTTCCGGCGCTTCATCGCCACACTCGCGCCGCAAGCCGAGGCTCTGTACATCCTCGGTGATTTGTTCGAATACTGGGCTGGCGACGATGATCTGGATGATGAATTTCATGCTCAGGTGATCGCCGCATTGTGCAGCCTCGCCGCGCACGGCACGAAGCTGTATGTGCTGCATGGCAACCGCGACCTGCTGATGGGCGACGCACTGGCACGAGCCTGTCACGCCAAACTTCTGAATGATCCGACTCTGCTCCATCTGTATGGCACAACTACGCTGATTACTCATGGTGACATGCTGTGTACCGACGATGTCGAGTATCAAAATTTTCGTGCCCAGGTACATGAACCCGAATTTCAGAAGAACTTTCTCGCCCAGCCGCTCTCGGCCCGCAAGGCCTACATAGAACAACTGCGCCAGCACAGCATGGTCGCAAAGCAAAACAAAGACAGCGCAATCATGGATGTGAATGACGATGCGGTCGCAGCGCTGCTGCGCGAATATCATTATCCGCGCCTGATCCACGGCCACACCCACCGCCCCGATCGCCATGAACATATCGTGGATGGACATCGCTGCGAACGCTGGGTGCTGGGCGACTGGGATCGACAAGTCTCGGCATTGCGTTGCGATGCACAGGGCTGCCATTCGGTCAGATTCTAGTTTTTTAGTGTGTAGTCCACACCCCGAAATTCGAAGAGAGGGTGTGCCCACAATCGCCCTCAATGACATAACCGCGTGGTTGATGCCGCAATGCTGCATAGCATATGCCTCGATGGGTTCAGGTTTTACCGTCGGCAGGTGCATCGAGCAGCGCGCAAAAAAAGGGGCCCGAGGCCCCTTTTATTTTTAAACCCCAATTACTGGAGTGCGTAGCGCGCCAAGGCGAGAAGGTAGCGTTGGCGGATTGCGTGGTTTTGCCATTGGCGTCTTTAACGTTGACCTTCCAGATATTAACACCCGGCGGAGGCACGATCACAGGCACCGGCGCCAATGCTGTGACGGCGGCACGCATAGGCGAATTTGGAGCCAAGACGACGTAGTAGCGATGGCAGCCTTGAGGGTTGTCACTGTGTGAATTGCCGCCAATAAAAAACCCCGCCGAAGCGGGGTTTTTTATTGGCTTATGTTGCTGCAGTGCCACCTATCAGAGATAAGGAATTCCCGAAGCTATTTGATTGCCCAGCACATTGGCGCTCACGCTCATGTTGCTGGTCCACCCGTTGGTCGCTGTGCCCACGAACGCAGTGGCCGGTTTGACGAGACTGCCAGAGTTCAGCCCTGCGGTGACAAAGGTACAACTGGTTTGCTGTCCCATGGCATTTTGCTCGGCCATCAATACCGTTGTCGCGGTCGAATCGACCAAGCCAATATTGCAGTTACTAACCGTGCCACCATACACTGCTGACATTGTGTAATTGAACTTGATGATGCTATCGATGTTCGCACCGACCGCGATAGCTGCCGCCGCGGTATTCAGCGCAGCCACCGTGGCCGGGGTAGGCGTGATGTTCTGCACAAACAGGTCCTTGTCGTTTGCCTGAGCAAAAGCTAATGACAGAGGAACGGCATAGACCTGGTAGGAATACGCATACAACACCGTGGCGGCACTGTTCATCGCTGTCCAGGTGAATACCGCGCCCGGTGCAACTGCGGTTTCGTCATAGCAAGGCGTTCCAGCCACGGGCAATGCCTGAGGTGTCACGATTAACCCCAGATCCTGACAACTCTGAATCGCTTCAGCGTTGAAATAGAACGAACCTGCTGGATATGAGGTATTGGTGCCATTGGTGGACATCTGGCCTTGTATTCCCAACGCTGTGAGTTGAACCGGAGTGGTTCCCACAGGCGCGGCGGGTACAGGAGGTACTACCAAGGTGATGGGCGTTGCAGCACCCACCGGTGTCGCCGTGTTGCCGCTATACACAGCCAGGCCGGGGCCGCTGACCACGATCGAACCGATACCTTCTGCGATAGCTTTCGCGGTCTCCACATGGAGCGGCAACTGACGCGTATAGCTGATTGCGAGGGGGCTATTAGCCCATTTCGACACGCGCGCGTCCATGTGGTTGCCGACATGAGAGTCGCCGGCGAGACGCCAGCCCCCCGCACAACCAGCATAGGCCGCACCCTTGACCATTTTCCAGTTCATGGCGTTGTTCCCCAGCACTTGCAAACGTACCCATGCCGCAGTAGAGCTCACCGGCGATACGGCCGTCATCCCTTGAGCTAACGCGGTGGTCGTCTGCGGGGTAAAATCGAAAGCTGCCAGCCCGCTGGAAGTTATAGTCAATCCAGGCTGTGCTACACCACCCGCAGACGCCAGTACAGTCATTTTATTATTGATGAACCACGCTTGATTTTGGGTGCTGCCCGCTCCGCCCAACATAAACGTCGGATCGATGAAGGGCGTGACTTGCGCCACGGTGGGCGGTGTAGTCATGTTTGCCGGATACAGCGCACTCAAGGATGCCAGACATGCGTTGATCTCCGACAGCGCGGTAGCGCCGGTAGTAGCTGCCGTGATGGCTGAAGCCGGCGGCACAACAATGACTGGAGTTGCCACACCGCCCGCTGCAGCAGGCATGGTCACCGTTCCTAATTGTTGCGTGGGAACCGCAATCAGCGTCACCGTTGCCATTGCGCCCTGACCCGTAGCAGGTGTTACCAGAATGGCATCCAGCACGCCGTCCATACCGGTGCCATTGGCCGTAAATGCGCCATTCAGCGGATCGGTCCCGGCTGTATTCAAGGGGGCAATCATCTTGGTCACCGCAGTGACCGCAGCGCTCAAATGCGTCCCGGTTGTCGCCGCTGTCAACGCTGCCTTACATTTCACCTGATCTGCTGCGGCAGTAGAAGCACAAAGAGTGGCCAATGCCGCGCCGCCGGGCTGACCAGCCGCAGTAGAAACGATCAAGTCGGTAAGCGGTGTGATATTGACCGTCTGACCGACTGCAGTTGCCACGGAATTCAACGTAACGGCTTTCCCGCCCGACATTCCTACCACCGTCAAAATAAATGGTGCTGTCCCGCCCGCCACGTTGACCGTATAAGCGCCAGCCGCGCTTGTCGTCGCAGCAAACGTTTTACCATTTGCATCAATAGCGACCACTTGACCCACAATCGGTGCGCCTGATGCGGCGACACCGGAGACCAAGGTGCTCGAAGCAGCAGGAGTGGGCGTGCCACCTGTATTGTTACCGCTGGCAGCCGGAGTGCTGCTTCCACCACTGCCGCACGCGGCAACAGCGACGCAAAATAGCATCGCTAAAAGTTGTTTTATTTGCTTCATGTTAATTCCCCCTCATTGATTGTTTGAACAAGTTCCAAGAACCTTGGGCAAGGTATACTGAACGACTAAGCTTGTATATGATGCAAATGCATCACAAGTTTCATTATTTACCACTGAAAAATTGTTCGAGCCCGCACCCATGAAAATAAACAAGCTCTTTATACACGGCGGCCCCGGATTACATTCCAAGGTTGAGCGCATCTGGTTCGGCGATACGCTGCCTGTGCTGTGGTGGGATCAGCCCGCTGTAGCGCCCGCTTTAGCTGGGGGCGCAGCGCCCTTCCGCACGTTGGTTGACTTTGTTGGTTGCCAGCTTGAGATGTTGGCCGCATCGAATGGCGGACCGGTCGATCTCATCGCAAATTCCTTCGGCGGACAGATCGCCGCGAGTCTGGCCCGCGAATATCCGGCGCTGATCCGGCGCATCACCTTGCTGGGATGCTCCCCCGACCCCATCCGCCAGTTCTTTCTTCTGGCACAGCGTCTGCTCGCAGCGGGTTTTGAGCATCCCGGCTTGCGCGACGCGCTGGCGGCGGCAGAACAAAACTGCGATGAAAGCCGCTTCTTTGCCTTGGTGCAGGCTTGTTACCCCAATGGCGCAATGCCCGGCATTTATTTCGCCCCCCATTCGACGCAGGCGCGAGAACGTTATTTCGCTATCGCAAATCAGACGCCCCCGATGGATGCGACAACCTTCTTCCTGGTGATGCAGGAATTACTCCATACCCCGCTCCCGGCGCAGGTCATGAAGTTTGGCGGAGAGGTGAAAATCCTGATGGGTATACACGACCCATTGCAGGACAGTGTTGTAGACCAGAAAAAATGGAAATCGATATTTCCGCAGGCGGAATTTAAAATGGTGGACGCCGGGCATGCCGTACATTTTGAGTTGCCACCTGAGACCTGGTGCGAAGATAGATAATTCCAGCAGACAGCACTAATAAATAATTCGAGATAACAGGTGAGCCAGTTGGATGCCTTGAGCAAGTTGATCCTGGAAGTTTACTGTGCGGCAAGAGAAACACCGGTTGACGAGTTCCAGGAATTGGCGCTGGCGCTGGTCAAGGCGCAAATCCCTTTCCGCACGGCAGCCTGGGGGAGCGGCGAAATGACCAAGACCGGACTCGTCGCGCACGCCATATACTCGCATAACGAATCTCCTGAAGTGCTGGATGACTGGGCATCCATCAACCATCAGGACACGGTCATCGACGCCGTTATTTCCAATCCCAATCGCGCCTTATTTTTCCATGCACCGAGCTGGTTCAATACCCCCGAAAATAGCCTCATGCTGGATTATTCACGGCGCTATGGTCATCTGAATAATATGGTGATCAACTCAATCAGCAGCAGACACCCTCACGGGCAGTGGCTATCGCTTTACCGCAACGATAAACACGATCATTGGGACCAAGCCGACGGTCACATTCTGGAACAGATCATGCCTCATCTCATCGAGGCGCTGGAAATCAACAGGCTGTTGGGACTGGGACTTTCGGCCTTGCCTGATTCCGGGACGGCGGGAACCCGTGCGCTCGCCCGCATGGATGGCACGCTATACCATTGCGGCAGAAAATTCGCCGAGCTCGTGCGCAAGGCATGGCCGGAATGGAAAAGTGGGAGGCTACCAGCAGAACTGATGATGGAGCTCCATCCGGGAAGAGAAGCCTTGCTCGCAGACCATGCTGTCTCGGCAACTACCCTTGGAAATATGTTGCTGCTGAATATCCGCAAGGTATCGCCACTGCACAGGCTGACCCCGCGTGAACTCGAAGTAGCCAGACTTTATGGCATCGGCAAGTCACATAAAGAAATCGGGCTGCTACTGGATATTGCCCCAGTCACCGTGCGCAACTTTTTGGGTCGTATTTACACCAAGCTCGACATCGGCAACAAGGTGGAGCTGGCCTCCCTGTTCACAACCGGTTGATTCCCTTTTAGCCACCCTTTTTCGCTTTGCAGCACGACGAGGGAAGGACTTAGCCGATGGGTACGACTTATCGCGATGCATTTCACTAGAACTGGTGGAAGATGAATTGACGGTGAGCGGGACGCTACAGCTAAAAATACTGTGCTTTATCGATGTGATTTAGTGAATTAAAAAATACGGCGCATGTTGGTTTGTACTGCTACGCATAAAAAAACCGGCCAAGGTATCTCGCCCTGACCGGTTTTTATCTGTAACTGGCTAAAAACCCTGCTACTGAGACAACAGCATGCGGGACTCGTTGTCCCGCCCTTGCCGTGGGAGTGCATCCATCCATATCCAAAACAGTTTTGTCTTAAACCGCAGAAACCTACTGGAGGAGGACCGACATGCAGCCGCCCGCAGTGACTGTATAACTTGTTAATGGCCAAGTCAGAGTTCCGGAGGCAGCTGAAACAGAGTGGGAACCTGCCGTCAGTGTCTGAGTGATGGCACCTGCGGCACCGCAACTTGGCGTACTCGTAGTATAGTTTTGAGTTAAGCTGCCTGCGGAAGCTCCGTCAATAGTCACCGAAATGCTACCGGTCGGAGTCGATGTTCTGTTAGTCCAAACCATGAGCTGACCGGTGGTGGTAGTGGTTGTGGGTGGCGTACAGGTCGGATAATTAGTCGCGCCATTTGAGCAAGTGCCTGTTGTGGGTGGCGTACAGGTCGGATAATCAGTTGCGCCGTTTGAGCATGTACCAGTACCAGTACCAGTGCCAGTGCTAGTCTGTGTACATGTCATCGATTGATATGAAGTATCGGTCGCGGTAAAAGTACTAGTGCCACCGAAAACAATTGTTGCGGGGGAGTTTATGTCCATACTTCCGGAGCAATCGACATCCATCCCGGCTCCCATCAACGTCAAAGTGTTTGTGCTAGCAGTTGTTTTTGTAGTTAATTGATTTCCAAAGATAGAATACGTACCACTTACACTCGTGCCAGCACAATAAGCTCCGGCGGTTGTGCTCCACGTGCCAGCGCTGGTAAAGGCCATTGCGCCGTTATTGTCTGGAACAACACAAGTCCAGTTTCCACTTACTGTTCCGTTCGAAGGGCTTGTTGTTGTTGGAGTTGGGTTTGTCACGCTCGCAGGGTCCGACGAAGACAAAGTTACTGAAGTGCTTGCTGGATTAAATGCATATCCTGGTAAAGCTGGCGTGATGGTGTAGCTCCCATTCCCTAAGCCAGGGAAAGTGTAATTTCCGCTCGCATCTGCGACTGTGCTGCTCGTTGCCGTACCAGTAAGATTGACCGACGCGCCGCCACCTTGTTTTCCAAGCCCTCCGGAAAGCTGGTGCGTAGCAGTAGTAGAACCAGTACCAGAACCAGTACCAGTACTACCACCGCCACAACCGGCAAGCAATGCGCCGATTATCGAGCCGACAACCAGTAACTGTCCAGCCTTCTTCAGGCAATTCCAATGCATATCCATGTCTAACCTCCTTAAAAAATTAATTACATATAAATCGTTCAGCTCTTGATTAGGTCAGCCGAACATTTGATATGCATCAGCGCTGCCACAAGATTTTTTTGTTGGCGGCATGTTACAGTGCGACGATGAAGTGCGCATCACTAGAACAGGGTATGAAATCAGAAAAAATCGAAATAGATCAAACCAACGAGGAGTTGACACTTCTATCCGTCTTGATCGGACTGGTCTACGAAGGGCAAGCGAGGGCGAAAGACGTCCTGCCTGTGGTGTTGGGCATATAACAAATCAGCAGGGTTTCGTAGCTTGGCGTGATGGTGTGTCCAAAGCTGGGCGCGCCCAACCATTTTTCGCCTTGCAGCACGACGAGCTATCACCCTTCAAGTCTGGCTCCCACGGCTACCAAATATAAACAAGGCCACCCGAAATAACAGGCCACCAAGATGGCTCTTTATTCAATATGCTGATTCGCTCCGCTTCGAGATCAGCTTGTAATCCTGGCACATTGCCGGTCGCTGTGTAAGTGAGAGTGGGCTTGCCTTGAAAGAGAATGCCAGCATCGGCAGTGAAGGTCCATTTATTGGGTTGGATATTATGTGTATTACCTCAGCCGATGCCAAGGTACGGGGCATAACGTTTGTATGAAAATTTTCCGTGTGGCCTACCGATTTGAGAAGTAGAGTATTCGTTCCCATTGATGCGGTAGGTGTCAAAAACTATCAGAACATTAGCCGCTTCATATCTGCTGAGCCCCTCGACTTCAGTCTTATTATTGTTCAATAACAATCCAACGCTGGTTCGGAAGTGCCCTTCGAGTGGGGGCCATTCCACTGGATACCAATCCACGATAGGCCCCAATGTCTGTTGCTTGATTACATATCGATTACCCCACGGACCACAATAAATACAGCTTCCACGAGCAGCCGCACTGGCTAGATCGCTCCACCCAAAAACCGATTGACTAGCCTCAATACGTAAATCGAATTTTTCGGAGATATGTCTTGTCGTATCTATAACAATACCCAAGCTGCCCAAGTTAACAGATACAGGCATGTCGTCAGCGAATGAAGCAGCGGGTATGAATATAATTAATGCGAGGATATTAAGTTTCATATTTTTTATTTAAGAGTCTTGAGTAGTGGACGGTGTGAATCGTACCCAATAAATAACCATAAAATGGCGTTTCAGATCGCTGAGCTATTTTGGTGATGTTACGCTGCCGTCTCGCAGACCGTTGCCCCTGCCAGGGGCTGATGCTTCGAGCCAGCGATCAGCCTGTGCAACAATAGACGCCACGAACACTCTCTCATACCGCGTGCCTACGCTTTGTTGAAAGGCACCGAACGCTCGTAAAGCGTTTCGGGGTCAATATCTATATTCCCCGGCCACGCCACAGTGCCGTTTTCTACAAAAGCTCCCTGAAATAGATGGCCGGATTTGAGCCGACTCCAAGGTTTGTGATCAATGTAGGTGGACATACTAAAGCATCGCCGCTCCCCATTTTCAAATTCAAGAAGCAGGGTGAAATCGGGTTGCACGGTCACATGGGTTACATCAAGCAACATCGTGAGAATCCTTCACTTTAGTGGGTCGATCCGGAATGGTTCGACGCCCTCCTTGGCAAGCTCACAATCTGCCAGCAATTCATCACGATGCAAATCAACCTGTCAATGAACCAAGTTTACGCATAGTCCAAGCCGGACACTCTCTGCCAACAAGCGCTTGTCTCGCGTCCATAACAACGCGCCCGGTGTAAGGCGCACAGCGGCCAACAAGTGTGCATCGATGTAACCAATTCCAGAGCCAAAAAGCGCTTGGTTCCCGATGAAATGCAATACTTCATCATCTGAGGCGACGGTGACCTGTGGCAGGTTTTGCAAGGTACTGAGAACGATATTGCGGTTCTGCAAATTGCCCAAGGAAAGCTCGCCGATAACAAACCGGTGAGTTAGCACTTGACCCGTGTTCAGGAGTCTCGCCAATTCCACATCACCATGACGAAAATGGTCTATCCAAACCGAAGTATCAACCAGAATCATGCCGGTTCGGACTGGCGGCGAGGAACATATTCAAGCAATGGTTCAGAGCCCCCGAGCAATGCGAGTCGTTTGGCGCTCTCGCGCTGGATCAACGCATTGAGGGCTTCACGAACCAAGGCTGTTTTTTCCATCGGTCCGATAAACATTTGAGCTTTTTCAAGCAAGTCATCATCAAGAGCAAGGGTGGTACGCATAGTTATATCTCCGCATTCAAGGCACACATTTTAGCATCAAACGATGTCTAAAAAATAGTATGCAAATTAACCCGACTGCGCTGGTTAGAAAAGGTGCGCAAGCACACCCTTAGTTATGATGAATACACCGGATTGAATAGGGCGGGTCACTTGTCGCGCTTGAAAACGTGAGTATCGATAACCGAGCTGAAGGTTACGACAACCGTTATTTTTGACCCGACACCGCATGGGCCGCAACCTGTGTATTCGCTGTTTTATGTATCGACGGCGCACAGGGGAAAGCGGCGCGCTGCTGCGAGTCTGCACTTGGCTCCGCGCGCTCCGCTAACTAGGATTTTATGGGGATGGATCGCTCGTAAAGCGTTTCAGGTGCTATATCGATATCGCCTGGCCACGTAACGGTGCCGTAATCTACACGCGCCATCGAAAAATAACCCGGATTCTCCAGGCGACGGAACACCGGGTAGTGCAGATAGGGACGCATATCAAAGCGCCGCTGCTCACCACTATTGAAGGTAAGAAGCAACCCAAAATCGGAAACCGCCTCAACGGAATTAACCTCAATCATCGCCAGCCCCTCAACGCAACGGATCAATCGGAAACCCGGGTTCGCCATTTACCGCCAGCTCCCAATCCGCCATCAATTCATCCTCGTGGATGGCTATCCACGCTTGCACCATACGAAACTGCCGAGGAAGGTCTGTATATATTGTACGCACACGGCCAAACGTGGCAGCGTGTGCTGTAAAGGGCAGACAGAGCAGTGCAAGAAACAAGAAGCGAAAGTGCATGGTACCGATCCTGTTGAAATGAAACATCGAACTTCACTTCCCTACACTATTTTACGTATAATCTGGCGCATATATCCTCCGACTGGAGCTTGCCATGAATGCCGCCGAACATCAGTTGATTGAAAAAATCCTGCAACTGCCTCCCACTCGCTTGGCAGAAGTCACCGACTTCGTGGACTTTCTGCGCAGCCGCGAAAAAGATCGCGCGTTAACACGGTCTGCCGCGCAAGCCGCTGCTACAAGCTTCGCCGCCGTCTGGGATAACGACGCCGACTCAGTGTACGACAAACTGTAACCCTCGCCGTGGCTTCCGAATCCGCGTATACCTTTGGCGAAGTTCTCCTCGTACCCTTCCCCTTCACCAATCAAGAGGGAAACAAAAAACGTCCCGCCGTCGTAATCTCCAACACCGCCTACCACGCGCATCGCCCGGACTTGCTCATCATGGCAATCACCAGCCAACCCCACACGATACTGGACTTTGCCACTTGCACAATTATTGACTGGCAAGCGGCTGGTTTGCTCAAGCCATCCTTCGCCAAGCCTGTCCTGACCACGCTTGAACAAACACTCGTCATTCGCAGCATGGGCAACCTTTCACCCCGCGACCAGCACTCGTTGCGCCAAATGCTGGCGCAGATTTTGGGATAACCGTAGCGGCATCACGATCATCAACTGAATATCCCCGAGACGCTTACTTATCGCGCTTGAAAACGTGAGTATCGATAACCGAGCTGAAGGTTACGACAACCGTTATTTTTGACCCGACACCGCATGAGCCGCAACCCGTGTATTCGCTAACGGTGCCGCCTTGCGAACCCCAGAGAGCCTGCGCATCGGCCCGGGAATTCATCTTGTCGGCGATAACGTCACCCGGAATACTCGCTTCGTGTTGGTCATACGGCGTTACCTTGCCGCTGACCACCTCCTTGATAGTGAGTTCGTCATGCCAAACTTCGCCGCTCCGCGACGTCTCCGCCGCCGCCGGAAGCACGCCGATCACGAACACCCCGCACGCCGCTATCGCGCCGCGTCGAAGCAGAAGGCCGAATACGCCTGCCCATTTGCGCCCTGTCATCGCCAATTTAATTCTATTCATCACATGCCCTTTATGGTTGGTGAAAAACCTCTCAATACACACCTGTGTATGAGACGGAGAATTGGGGAAGTCTCGATTGATTGAAAACGGAGACTTCCTTTGAAGTCACCTGATTGTTATGACTGCGAACACCGCACCTGCCTCATTTTCAAATCATGCTGAGTAAAAATCGGCAGGCCGCGCGGAGGTTCCCTTTAATTCAGCGTAACGCTACCAACAGAGCTCACCGGAAAAACGGGAGTAACTAAACAGCCGTACCCGCTTGTCCAGAAAAGCCGGTGCCTTTCACCTAATGATTTTAAAAAGGTGTGAATGACAACGTACCGTTTAAGGTAAAGGAACCTGATGGTGCTGCTCCATTTACCATGATCACCATGGGTGTGTTCGTGAAAGATATGCTCCCTGCGGTACGGTTCATATTTATACCTGCACTTGCACATGACGGGCTTAAATTTGATGCGATAAACTCACATCGGAAACCTGCAGTACTGCCACCGGAAAGGTAATATGCGGATGTATCCTTACCGCCAGCAAGGTCAAGATATGTCCGGTTTGCTACTGTGTCTTGATAGACCGCTATATTAAATTGTGTAACCCCCGCCGCAGGCGCGAGACCGGTATTAGCGACTCCTGTTGTCCAAGCTCTTGCATATAAGGTCTCAGATTGAATTACCGGGTAAGTACCATCAATCAACATGGCATTAAAAATAGTCCCAGTATTTATCACAGGACCTTGATTCCAGAAAGTATCGTTGTTCATTGCCAGCGACGAGTTAACTGACCCAGCCAGTGTCAGTGTAGAAGCCGCCGTACCGCCAGAATTAAACTGCCAAGTCTTGGATGCGGTCGCCCCTTCGTCGTCCGTTGCAGTCAGCGTGATACTGCCTTTTTCATTATAGTTAAAGCTTTCTGAAAAAGTGTTGCCGGTACCCGTCGTTCCCTTGCTGCTCACCCAACTCTGCGATACCACCATGCCATCAAGGTCAACCGATCCCATCGCAACAATGGTGTCTGCGCCTGACGGAATATTCGAGAAAGTATATACAGATGCAGGTGGCGTTCCTTGCGGAAGGGTGACTGAGTAAGTGAGACCGATTGAAGGCACGGGAGGTATATTGGGTTGTGAATTGTCGCGCACAACCATCCTCCCGCAAGCGATGAAATCAATAAACAACACACGTGTCTTCCCCCCGTAGCTCGGTACGAAAGAATAAGCAACCGTGCCGCCTGAAGCCGTGTAAGTACCGCTGGCAGCGTTGATAGGTAACGTCACCGTGCTGTTATCGTTAAGCGTGAGGGTGGCCGTTCCTGATATGGCCCCGGTGACCCAGTTGGGCTGCGATGTCAAATTAACCACTGCATTCTTCGGATACTGGGGAAGCGTGTTACAGCCTTTGGGGACGATGATAGCCTTGTATGTCGAGCCAAAAGTGCCCATGTTCTGCAACGCCGTCGTTTTTGCGGCAGCCAAAGTCGTAGTTACCTGTACATCGCTCACAGCAGGTAAGATGGCAGTGGGCAATAAACTCGACAGCACAGCCGATACCGATGATTCACTGCTCAAATCGATACCTGTCAGACTCGATGTTGCCAATGGTTTAAGCGTAATGCCATTGCTTAAATTTACATCGGTATCCAGCGCCTTGAATAAGCGCAACAGGTTTGTCGACGAAACATTATTATCGAGTGGGATAGGCGTGACTTGTGCCGCAGCAGGGACTGTCGCAAGTGCTATACCGCCAGCGCTGAAAGTAACATTTTCCTTGCCCTGATATGTGTATTTGCCATCTGCAGCTATAACACCACTGACCGAGTTTGTCTGGTAAGAGAGTCCTACCACAATGGGGTATACAACACCGGTAGCTTTTACGGTAGCTGATGTGCCAGCAGCAGTTCCACCACCCCCTCCGCCGCATCCGGCAAGAATCAAGGTGGTAATGGCGACGAGGCAGAGCCCGAGTTCGGTGGCTTTACGTAAGGTGGGTTTGAGTTGCATGAGACGATTCTCCAAGAGTGATTGAACGGCAAAAATAATTCAGGTGCACAGAACTGGCTACATTTGCAGCGGGTAGGTTTGAAAATTGTGCTGCTATGCGACAAAGGACTAAACCGCTTCGCGATTGTTTTCCCTGCTCTCTCGGATGAACAGCAAGTTCCTGAAGGCGGGTTTCATGGCGGTTATTTCCCTGTTGGACGTATATGGTCGGCGGCATGGTACAGTGCGATGCTGAAGTGCGCATCACTAGAACTGGGTATAAAGCAAAATAAAGGGGGAGGGGGAACATGGATCGTACTAACGAGGAATTGACGCGTCTGTCCGATCTGATCGGGCTGATTTACGAAGGGGCGACCGACCCATCTCGCTGGACCCGCGACATATTGCCTGCGGTGGCGGAATACATTCAGGCGCCAGCATGTATCCTCTACTCGCCGTTACACACCGCCCAAAATTCCGGGTACTTCTTCCTGCATGGCATTACGCAAGAGCATGTCGATCAATATGTGCATAAGTACTATGACGAAGACGTTTGGAAGATCGCTTTTGCTGAAAAAAACCTGTACACCACAGGGAGTGTGGTACTCGGAGATGAGCTGGTTCCTCGTGCGCAGTTGCTTGCGTCCAATTTCTATAAAGAATGCTTATCTCGCAACCAGAACATGGTGCAACTGTTGACAGGCATGGTGTTCGGGCTGGACTCAACCACTTCCGTGCCTGCGATTTGTTCTTTTTTCCGTGGCTCGCACCACCCGGATTTCGATGAAGAAAATCGCGCCCGGCTGCGTCTGGTGCTGCCGCATCTGTCGCGTTCGCTGGGCGTGATGCAGCGCCTGCGCTCGGCAGAGCTGACCGTGGCAACCAGCCTGGCCGCGCTCGACCGGTTGCCCTCCGGGGTGTTGCTGCTGGATGGTTCGGGCGCGGTGGCATTCGCCAATCGTTCCGCACGACGCATGCTGAAAGATGGCGAGGGTCTGCGGCTGCGCAAGCTGACCCATACTGCCGGTCTCGGCGATCTGGTTGCGGAGGATGCAGCGGCCTGTAGTTCGATCAATGATGCAATCAGTGCGACGGTGAACCGCGATCCTTATGCCACCCCGCATTTCTCCCAATGTGTCACGGTGCCCCAAACTTCCGGCGTAGCCAGTTATACCTTGCAGTTTTCGGCGCTGGGAGATCACACAGAATTCGGTGCACAGAGTGGTGCATACGCCGCTATCGTTTTCATTGCCGATGGTGCGCAGCAAGTGCAGATTGATCAGGCATCGCTGCAAAGCGCCTACGGGCTGACGACCGCCGAGGCGCGAGTGGCGATGGCCTTGCTGGAATGCAGTTCCGCGCAGGAAGTGGCCGACAAGCTGGGTACCAGTCCGCACACGGTGAACACTCAGATCAAGCGTATTTATACCAAGCTCGGGGTGAATACCCGCGCCCGCTTCGTTAAGCTGATGATGGGGTTTGCCAGCCATCGGTCTTGAAAACCGAACGAGATTGCTGCGCATTGAAGCGAGGGTGGCTGAGCGCCTGCAGCACAAATGCTTTATTGAGGGGGCGCCAACGCGAATTACCAAGTAGCAGCGCGGGAATGACGAATTTTTAGTCTGGCAAAAAAACAGGGGCGGAAAATCAGCCCCTGATGCGACATGCAAAGTTTGAACTCATGTGAGTGAATGGGCGGCCAGTGTCGCCCATGCACTCAATTTCATGTCAATTGCCGTTGCAGATATTGCCGGTTAAGGAATCTTGAAATAGGCAATATCCTTCGGGGTCGTGGTCGTTGGATTGTACGTTCCCCCAGCCAGCGTCCCATCCAGTACATGTTGCAGGTTGATAATCGCGATATGGTCACCGGCATAATTCACCCATAAGCCAAGAGCGGTTGGTGTGGTGTAGGTGGGGTGTAAAGGATCGGTAATATAAGCCCCCGCCCCATGAGGGTCGCCGCTGCCAGACCAAGTGACTGCGGCACCCGTATCATCGGTACCGGCCGGCATGGTCACTATGACCTCTTTACTGAAACCCAATCCGACCGCAGGATCTTTTAACAGACCTACAACCATCGAAGTCCCTCCCATACCTGCCCCCATCATCACCAGATGTTTGGTGCTTTCGATCGCGAGGTTGTCATACTTGTAATAGGTTGGAATAAGGCTGACTGCCGCAGCAGGCAAGGTATAAGTCTTCGCTGTTGCATTGAGGGTCAGCTTGGTTAAATCCACGAAGGTGGTACCGGTTCCTTCATCTGCCAGCACCGCCACATGGTAGGTCGTATCCACAGCAGCAGCATCGATATATTGGTTTATGGTAAATAGTGCTGCGGTCGCGGTGTCTGGCTTGTAAACCGTACCGGTATTGGCGTCGACCAGTGTCATAACCGGGTTGGCAACATTGTAGCTAGATCTACCCCCGGTAATAATCATCGCATAGTTTGCACCAGCTACAGGTAGCTTGGCGTCAAACGCGAAGTTTTCCATCACCTCCACACCCGCTACTGGATCCGACTGTAAAGAAGGAATCTCGCGCAGTCTTTTCAGCGCAGCCGGGTTTGTATAGTCGACCACGTCAAAACCATTCCCTGTTGCGATGACCAGGGTCTGATTCGCCGTATTCATGACAGCCCCGGGTATCATTGCAGAGCCGCCACTAAACGAAAGGGTGTTAGTAGTCAGTGTGTCGTAAGTCGAAATTTCTTTATCGGGGCTGGTCGGGTGCGACGGCAACCCGAAAATCGAAATTTTGCTATTCAAATAACTAAAGGCCATCCCGACATTGTGTGCCGGGTCTACTGACGTCCCATTGATGGCGGTCAAAGAAGTCGCAATCGGTGTTGCAGAAACACTGGTAACGGTAAGTACCCCCACCGCGCCGCCAGTATTAGGCAGAGTCAATAACTTGGCCGTTCCAGCTGCTGCAGGAGCGGGAGTCAACGCATAAGAGGCCCCATTTTTGGTATATACCCCGGTGGAACCGGAACTCGACGCCGAGCTTCCGGCTGTTGCCGTAGGTGTAGAAACAGGAGTGGCTACAGAGCCGCCGCCTCCGCCGCCGCATCCGGTAATCAACGCGCCGACTAATGAGCCGATAACCAGTAACTTTCCACCTGTAATAAGACAATTCAAATTATTTTTCATGGCAAATAACTCCTATAAAAACATAAAATTAAAACGCATGTGCTTCAGGTAAGTCGCCCCGCATAAATTATTGAGCGCGTCCATGCATCACCCATACATCTAAAATTTATCCAACGCGAAGCAAAATGATACTACTTGTAATTAAGGTCTGCATCATCTAAGCGGGGTATGAAAACTGAAAGAACGGGAAATGGGCGTATCAACGGGGCGCTGAAACGGCTTAGTGCCCCCCCGATTTATTGCAAATTTATTGCAAATGGGCTTTATTTCTGGCCAGTCTTATCCGGCGTACATAACTTTTCGCACGGTGTGCCGTCGCCATCCCCGTCCAGCGATTTGACGCCGCAAAGTGTCAGGTAATATCTGGCTTCCTCGCACGAGGACATTTCCGAACAATGCTTCTTGTTGCCGCAGCCGGGGTCATGCGCGGCGGGATTGGCCTGAGCAGCGGCAGATGAAACTGCGGCATTGGGTGGTGCAGAAAAAGTGTTCGGATGCTGTTTGCGCCATATCCACGGCGGGGTCGGATTGCTCTGTGCCCATAAGCCGCCCGGCGCTTTTTGGGCTTCGTCCTGTAACGCGATCAGAGCCTTGTTGGTATGGAAATATGAATATTCCCAAGCCATGCCACGGCGGATTTGTTCGGCATTTACATCCAGTCTGTCACCCGCAAGGGGTGCGCCGCCAGACGCTCGACCTTCGGTCGGTCTTGGCGCAGTTATATAAAGGTGCGCGACCAGACGCCCGTATTTATCGACGGTTTGGCTGACCACCGTCACCTGTTTGCCCAGCACCATGCCGGACAACGAGCGCTTGGAAGTTTCGCCGAAGGATTGCGCTTTTTCTGGAGCATCGATTTCGGCCAGACGAATTTTCACCAGCCTGCCATCTAGCCGAATCAGCACGGTGTCGCCGTCAATCACAGCAATAATTTTTGCGGTGAACTCCTGACCATAGGCTAAAACGCTAAAGCAAAGCAGCGCCGCACAAATCAGTCTGGCGGCAAGGCGGTTCACAGCAATAGGCTCTTGACCAAAGCCAGACACATCAAGGCGTATCCGGCCGCAAGCAGATCATCGAACATCACGCCTAGGCCACCGTGCCAGTTGCTGTCGAAATAACGTATCGGCGGGGGTTTGAGAATGTCGAAAAAACGGAACAGTATAAAGGCCAGCAGCGACCAAGCCAAACCGGGCGGCGTGAAGAATAGCACCAGCAGCATCGCGACGATCTCATCCCACACGATGCCGCCGTAATCGGCAACGCCCAATGCACGGCCGGTGAAGCCGCATATCCACACGCCGAGCGCAAATGCCAGAACCAGCATGAGTATGAATAACTCCTCACTCAAAAGCGGCGCGAGCAGCCAGTACAGCGGAAAGGCGACCAGCGTGCCGAACGTGCCGGGAGCCCTGCGCGCCAGACCGCTGCCGAAGCCGAACGCCAGCAGATGTGCCGGGTGGCTGAACAGGAATCGCCAGCTTGGTTTTACAATTAATTCATCGGAAGTGGTCATAACCTAAAATTTCTATGTTGAGTGGATCACCCGCCGCATCGTGCACGATACAGCCTGAGCCTGCAACAATTTCGCCGATGAAGGTCAGCGGCAAGTTGAGTCGCGCGGCAATGTCCAGCAATTCGGCATGGCGCGCGGCAGGCGCGGTGAAGCACAGTTCGTAATCATCGCCGCCGGACAACGCGCATTGCATGCCTGGCGGTTGCTGCAAATGAGCACGCAAGACCGGTGAGATCGGCAGCGCCGAAAAGTCTAACCGCGCACCCACGCACGAGGCGGAGAGCATATGACCGAGATCGGCGAGCAGCCCGTCGGAAATGTCGATCGCGCAATTGGCGACACCGCGCAATGCCAGCCCCAGCGCGACGCGCGGCTGAGGCTGATGCAAAGCGGGTGCGCAAGCGGCGTATTCGACAGCATTCAACTGGATGCGTCCTTGCAGATGCGCGAGTGCCAGAGCGGCATCGCCCAATGTCCCGGACACCCAAACCTCATCGCCAATTTTAGCGCCGCTGCGCCGCAACGCCTGCTGCGCAGGCACTTCGCCGAATATCGTCACGCACAGATTGAGCGGGCCGCGCGTGGTATCGCCGCCGACCAGTTCAACGCGATGCCGATCGGCCAACGCGAAGAAGCCCGCACTGAATTTTTCCAGCCATGCCTCATTCGCGTCGGGCAGTGCAATTGCCAGCGTCGCCCAGCGCGGGTTCGCACCCATCGCGGCCATGTCGGACAGATTCACCGCCAGCGTCTTATGTCCCAACATAAACGGGTCGGCATCGGCAAAGAAATGCGTGCCGCTTACCAGCATGTCGCTGGATACCGCTAGCACATAGCCGTCGCTCACTTGCAACAGCGCGGCATCATCGCCCACGCCAAGCAGCGCGCTTGGTGTGGCGCGGGTGAAATAGCGGCGGATCAGGTCAAATTCGGACATGCAGGATCATCCCTATTGCAAGTGCATTAAATCCAGACAATCAATTAAGGCCGAGATGCCATGTAGGAGCGCAATGTATTGCGCGATAATTGCCCCCAGAATTATCCAATGAAAAAACCGCCCGATAAATCGGGCTCCTACAGATTTTGCGCTCAGCGACGCCCCTGTTTATTTTCGCCCGGCAAACTCCGTTGCGCGTACTTTCGGTGCAAGCTTGTCGAGTACACCGTTGACGTATTTGTGCCCGTCGGTTCCGCCAAATGTTTTGGCGAGTTCAACCGCCTCGTTGATGACGACTTTGTAAGGCACTTCGAGGTTCTGTGATAACTCGAATGCACCCAACAGCAGCACCGCAAATTCTACCGGACTCAATTCGTCGAGGGATCTGTCGATGTAGGGGGTGAGCAGTGCCTCGATGTCGGCGTGCTGGCTCAAAGCGCCTCGCAATAGTTTGGAAAATAATTCCCTGTCGTAGCGACCGAGATTTTTTTCCGCATGTATCTGCTTTTCAATTTGTGCATACTCGCCCGCAGCGACACGCCATTGATAAATTCCTTGCAGCGCAAGTTCGCGGGCGCGATGGCGCGGACTTTTGTGTGGCGCTTTATTAGCATCGCTCGCAGCATCGGTCTTGTTCATGCTCATGACAAACCTCGCAGCAAGTTGGCCATCTCGATTGCCACCAGCGCGGCTTCACTGCCCTTGATGTGCATGCGCGCGATCGCCTGTTCGTCGGAATCGGTGGTCAGAATCGCATTGGCAATCGGCACACCGCAGGCCAACTGAACTTCATTTACGCAGCGCGCCGATTCATTGGCCACTACTTCAAAATGGTATGTATCGCCGCGAATTACCGCACCGAGCGCAATCAGCGCGTCAAACTTTTCACTCTCCGCCATGTGCAGGAGCACCAGCGGAATTTCCAGTGCGCCGGGAACGGTGGCCAGCGTGATGTCATCGTCCTGCACGCCTCGTTGCACCAATTGCGCACGACAGGCACCCAGCAGGGATTCGCAAACTTCAGGATTGAAACGGCTTTGCACGATGCCGATGCGCAGACCATTGCCGTTAAGATTTTTTTCAAGTTCTTTCATATCAATCTTTCTACCTTTAAGCTTTCTTCAATGTGAAGAAAGTATTTGTTGTTTAGCTTGTGCAAAGGGCATTATTAATTCGAAGCATAACCGACTACTTCCAGCCCGAATCCCGTCATGCTCGGCATCTTGTGCGGGGTCGCCAGCAAACGCATCTTGCCGACATTCAGATCCCGCAATATCTGCGCGCCGATGCCATAGCTGCGAGGATCCCATTGTGCGGTTTGCAGGCTCCCGTCATCCAGGGCGGCGCGCGCGCGCAGATTCTGCGCGGTCTCGCCGCGATGCAGCAACACCAGTACACCCGCTTTGGACTGCCCGATTTTTTTCATGGCTTGATTCACGCTGATCGAATGCGCATGATCGGTTTGTTCCAGAAAATCCATCACCGAAAGCGGTTCGTGTACGCGCACCAGCGTTTCGGCATCATGGCGAATCTCGCCTTTCACCAGAGCCAGATGCGTGCGTTCAGTGGTCTTGTCCACGTAGGTCACCAGTTCAAATTCGCCGTAAGCGGTCTGCACTTTGCGCCGCGCTACACGCTCGACCAGTTTCTCATGTTGGCTGCGATGTTCGATCAAATCGGCAATCGTGCCGATTTTGAGTCCGTGCTGTTTTGCATACACAATCAAATCCGGCAGGCGTGCCATTTCGCCGTCGTCCTTGAGAATTTCGCAAATCACTGAGGCCGGGGTCAGTCCTGCCAGTTGTGCCAGATCGCAGCCCGCCTCGGTATGCCCCGCGCGCACCAGCACACCGCCATTCTGCGCGCGCAGCGGAAAGATATGTCCGGGCTGCACGATGTCGGCAGGCTTGGCATTTCTAGCGGCGGCGACTTGCACGGTGCGCGCACGATCGGCTGCCGAGATGCCGGTGGTCACGCCGCTCGCGGCTTCAATTGAAAGCGTAAAATTGGTCGCCAACGGCAAGCCGTTCTCGCGCACCATCAGCGGCAAATCGATCTGCTTGCAATGCGCCTCGGTCAGCGTCAGGCAAATCAGACCACGACCATGACGGGCCATGAAGTTGATTTTTTCCGGCGTGACGAATTCGGCGGCGAACACCAGATCGCCCTCGTTTTCGCGGTCTTCCTCATCGATCAAAATGACCATGCGCCCGGCGCGAATCTCTTCGATGATTTCCTGTAACGGTGATATTCCGGTCATTTGTTATATTCTTTCTCTGCATGCATCATGCGTTCCACATAGCGCGCGATCAAATCCACTTCGAGATTGACGAGGCTGCCCGCGCGCAAATTTTTCAGATTGGTCATCAGCAGTGTGTGCGGGATCAAATTGAGGCTGAACTCGCAGCCTTTTACTTGATGGTCGGCCACCTGATTGATGGTCAGACTGACACCGTTGATCGTGATCGAGCCTTTGATCGCGATGTATTTCGCCAATGCCTTTGGTGTGCGTACCACCAGCCTCCAGCTTTCACCCAGATCGGTGAATGCGACGACCTCGCCCACACCATCGACATGGCCGCTGACCAAGTGCCCGCCCAGCCTGTCCGCCAAGCGCAATGCCTTCTCCAGATTCACCGGCGCGTTTGTCGCATCCAGACCCACGGTGCAACTCAATGTCTCACGCGAAACATCGACCGTGAAGCTGTCGACGCTATGTTCGATGACGGTCAGGCATATTCCGTTCACGGCGATGCTGTCGCCGAGTTGCACATCGCTCAAATCCAGCGCACGTGTTTCGATCACCAGCCGCAACCCGCCATCGCGGTCGGTCGCCTGTTTGATGCTGCCGATGTCGGCGATGATCCCACTAAACATGTTCCACCTTCACCATGATGCGCAAATCATTCCCGATCTGGCGCACATCTTGCCACTTGAGAACAATGCGCTGATCCAATTTAGTCAGCTCGCCCAACTGCGCCATGCCACGCGCTGCATCGCCAAGAAACTGCGGCGCGAGGTACAGCAACAATTCATCGACCAGTCCTGCGCGCAGTAATGCGCCGTTCAAGGTGCTGCCCGATTCCACCAACACTTCGTTGCAGCCGCGCTGTGCGAGATCGCGCAGCACAGCAGGCAAATCAACTTTCCCGTTTCCATCCGGCAACACGCTAACCGATGCGCCCGTTTTTTCCAGTGCCGCAATCTTTTCGGGATCGCGCACAGCGGCATAAATCAACACGTTCTTCTCGCTCAGCATCCGCGCGGTCAGCGGCATGCGCAGCTGGCTATCCAGAACCACGCGCAACGGCTGGCGCGCTGTTTCGATCTCGCGCACATTCAAACGCGCGTCGTCCGCCAGCACCGTATCGATGCCGGTCAGCACCGCGCAAGATCGCGCACGCCAGTATTGCACATCCAATCTTGCCGCATCGCCGGTGATCCACTGACTGACCCCGTTCGCCAATGCGGTACGACCATCTAAACTGGCCGCAATCTTGCTGCGCAGCCACGGTGTGCCGCGCTCCATGCGCGCGAAAAAGCCGATGTTCAATTCGCGCGCCGCCGCTTCCATCAAACCGCATTCGACCTGGATACCTGCTGCACACAACTTTGCGATGCCTTGCCCCGCCACCTGAGGATTGGGGTCTTGCACCGCCACTACCACTCGCACCACACCCGCCGCAATCAGCGCATCGGCGCACGGCGGGGTGCGGCCATGATGGCTGCAAGGTTCCAGCGTCACAAAAGCCGTCGCACCGCCCGCCGCCATACCGGATTCACGCAGCGCGAGAACCTCGGCGTGCGGTTCACCGGCGCGTTCGTGCCAGCCGCTACCGACAATTTTTTCATCTGCTACCAGCACGCAACCGACGCGCGGATTCGGGCTGGTGGTATAAAGGCCGCGTTCCGCCAGACGTAGCGCTTGCGCCATATACACGCTGTCTTGCGCGGAAAACATGCTAGGGCTCCCGTGGTTTGCCGTTGTGATCTGCGGCCCTGCGCGCCGGTGCTTTGCGTACCGCCTCGACCGCATCGGCGAAATCGCCGACATCCTGAAAACTTTTATACACCGACGCGAAACGGATGTAGGCAACCTTGTCGAGCTTGAGCAATTCTTTCATCACCAGCTCGCCGACTTGCCGCGAGCCGATTTCGCGCTCGCCCAACGCATGAAGCTTCTGCGTAACGTGATCTATCGCCGCGTCGACCAGCTCGGCCGAAACCGGACGTTTGTGTAGTGCGCGCTTGAAACTGGTGCGCAACTTTTCCTCATCGAACTCACTGCGCATCCCGTTCTGCTTGACTACCTGCGGCATACGCAGCTCCACCATCTCGTAAGTGGTGAAACGTTTATCGCAGGACAGGCAACGGCGACGGCGGCGAATACTGCCGCCATCCTCGCTTTCGCGGGTGTCAACCACCTGGGTTTTTTCACCTTTGCAGAAGGGGCATCTCATCCTGAAGTCAGGACTGAGAAACGAGTGCTGAGGACTGAGCAATGGCGGAGCACCACTAGCCTCAGTCCTCGCAGCTTAGTCCTCAGTCCTGTTTTAGTCGCCATAAACCGGAAACTGCGTCGTCAGCTTCTTGACTTCAACGATCACGCGCGCGATCGCCGCATCGTCGTTCGGCGCATCCAGCACATCGGCGATCAGGTGCGCGAGTTTTTCGGCTTCCAGTTCCTTGAAGCCGCGCGTGGTCATCGCCGGGCTGCCGATGCGGATGCCCGACGTGACGAAAGGTTTCTGCGGATCGTTGGGGATCGCGTTCTTGTTCACGGTGATATGCGCGCGTCCCAGCGCCGCTTCGGCATCTTTGCCGGTGATGTGCTTGGGTTGCAGATCAACCAGGAACACATGGCTGTCGGTGCGTCCGGATACAATGCGTAAGCCCCGTTCCTGCAACACGCGGGCCATCACGCGCGCATTGTCCACCACCTGCATTTGATATTCCTTGAATTCGCGGCTTGCCGCTTCCTTGAAGGCGACAGCCTTGGCCGCGATCACGTGCATCAGCGGACCGCCCTGCAGCGCGGGGAAGATCGCCGAGTTCAGCGCTTTTTCGTGCTCGGCCTTCGCAAGGATCAGTCCGCCGCGCGGACCGCGCAACGTCTTGTGAGTAGTGGTGGTGACGAAATCCGCGATGCCGACCGGGCTCGGATACACGCCCGCCGCGATCAGACCCGCGTAGTGCGCCATGTCCACAAACAGATATGCGCCCACGCTGTCGGCGATCGCGCGGAAGCGCTTCCAGTCGATCACCAGCGAGTAAGCGGAGGCTCCGGCGACGATCATCTTCGGCTTGTGCTGCGTCGCCAAGGCTTGCACCTGGTCGTAGTCGATTTCTTCTTTGTCGTTCAGTCCGTACTGGACGGCGTTATACAGTTTGCCGCTGATGTTCACCGACGCGCCGTGGGTCAGATGGCCGCCGTGTGCTAGGCTCATGCCCAGAATCGTGTCGCCCGGTTTGAGCACCGAAACGTAAACCGCCTGATTCGCCTGCGAACCGGAATGCGGCTGCACGTTGGCGTATTCCGCGCCGAACAGCGACTTGGCGCGGTCTATGGCGAGCTGTTCCGCCACGTCCACAAACTCGCAGCCGCCGTAATAGCGTTTGCCCGGATAGCCTTCGGCGTACTTGTTGGTCAGCTTGCTGCCCTGCGCCTCCATCACGGCCGGGCTGGTGTAGTTTTCCGAGGCGATCAGCTCGATGTGATCTTCTTGGCGCTGGTTTTCATTTTGTATGGCCGCCCACAATTCGGGGTCGGTACGGGCGATGGTGTTTTTGCTGGAGAACATGGCGAAGATTCCTGAATTGTGAAAACTGGAAAGGCGGGGATTCTACCATGTCAGCCTGTTAGGCCGGTAATGCAGGTTGTAGGATGGGTGGAGCGCAGCGATACCTATCAACTGATGGCTGTCTTAGCGATGGGTATCGCTGCGCTCCACCCATCCTACCGCGCTACCGAGCTTCCCATCAACTTAATGCATTTGCTTTCACAAGCTCTTGGTGCTGACCATTAATTTTCATTACTACATCGTGGCCGTGAGCCCAGTGGCTAAGAAGTATCTCGTTCGATTTTGTAAAACGATGCCCAATGCGAATTGAGTATGATTTGAAAAGCCAGCTTCCCATTGTTTGAAAATATACAGCTTCATCGAGGTCGCGCCATTTCACGCCAGAAATGCCTTTGTTCCAAGGCAGAATGCCTGAATAGACCCAGACTCCGACATCATCGAAGTAAAGGTGAAAACTCTTCAAATGTAGTAATTGATAGACCACAAACGTAAGAGATGCAGCCAATACCATAATTCCAGCAATAGGCGATGCAGACCAAGCCAATGGTGTTACGACAAAGAATAAGACGAGGCCGACAAGAACAACACGGACATGTGCCGTCCATGATTTTCCGCCAAGACTTGTGGTTTCCGAAGCTACGCTTGCGCTGTTATCTTGATTCATACATTTCCTCTGATAAGTGAGTGTAAAAAGTCTAACGAAAGACCCTGGACATACCCAATGCTATTCCTTATTGCTCTACTAACTTCTAATATCTGTCAAAAAAGCTGTTTTTCTGTGATGCAAAAGAATTTCGTTTGAGCTAAACTCAAACTCAACCACTTCATGCGTGGTTTTGGTTTTACGAATGGTCGTAGCATCCAAATATTCGGTAGATTGTTCCCACTTGTATGTCCAAACCTCTTTTGTAGCAAGCCCGGTCTTTTCATTCGGCTGGCCAAGTATGGCGGACACTTCGTTTTCTGTAGTTTTATTGTCCACAAAACTAGACATTTGCTCATCAGTCACTTTAGTGCCTTGTGGCGCATTCTTTGATAAGAGCACTACGCAACCACCAAGCAAAAGATTCGATAACACAACAGCAAGAACCAAAAATCTATTAAACATAACATTTCCCTTTATTGATTAATAACAAGAACCCATACTTTTTCGCACAAGCGAAAAAAATACCCTACCTGAAAAACACCCACATAAACCCAGCAATAATCAATCCCACAATCAATCCGAAACCAAATATTCCAGCCAGCAATTTTTCATGAAGTCTTCTTTTCCAAAATTGTTATTTTTTCCAGGCAATATCTGGAATGGTCGCCACAAACGGAACGGGCTTCCCGTCTGTCAAACGAATAAGAAAATTGGGGCCAGGTCTAGCAAAGTAGCACCCGCACTCGCACACATTTATGATTCTCCCCTGACAATTCTCCCCACCGTTATGAAGTTTACCCTAAAGTCACAGGAAATTTGTGGGTAATAAGAATAAGGTCGGCCGGTTTCAAAACCGGTTTCAAAATTTGGAAACGAGCGGGGACTGAAAATTAGTTTAGTCGCGCTAAAATGTTTTAGCCCGTGAAGGCCGATTATGGAAATGCAGTCTGTTCTTGCGACGGCGCAGCGCGAATTGCAGTGATGTGGTTGATGCACCAAAGGTTGGCAATCCGCATCCAGCCTGCGGCTGGGCGGAATTGACACCGCTCCAGATTAAATCGGAGCGAATGATTTACAACTGAGGAGAAAATTAGGTGTTGTTGAAAAATGAAGTTGGCAGGGAAGTCCTTATGGTAGGGTGATACCTCTCATTCATAGTGCGTCCACATCCGCAGGACACGAACGATTTTCTCTTTGGTAAAGACTTCGTACACGATACGGTGCTGAATATTGATGCGGCGCGAGTAAGCGCCGGCAAGATCTCCGACCAGCTTCTCGAAGGGCGGCGAATTTTGAAATGGATTGTTAGCAAGCACAGCGAGTAGTTCTTGCGCCTTGGGTTTGAGACCGCTTGCAGCAAGCTTCTTTGCATCTTTGAGTGCTTGCTTGGCATACACAACCTCCCAACTCACCACTTAAGCTCCTTCGCACTTCTTGCGAGGGGTTCAGCCATCCCTGCTTTTATGGATTCGCGCATGCCGGGCACGGCAAGTAGATACAAAGTTTCTTGAATTGCGTCCCAATCTTCTGCACAGAGCAGCACAGCATTGCTGCGCTTCCCTGAAATGATGATGGGTTCATGAGACTCTGCTGTTTCATCAATGAGCCGGTACAAATTTGCGCGGGCTTCGCTGGCGGTAAGTGTGTGCATTTCTTGCTCCTTCAAAGAAGGTTGAATGGTACGTATATGCGTACGCCACGTCAAGCCAAAGCCTCTTCCTATTCAGTTGCCTGGGATTGTCCATAATTATTCGGGGATAGGGTTGAGCCTGTTTCAAAATGTGGGAAGGAACAGGGACTGAAAATTAGTTTAGTCGCACTAAAATGTTTTAGCCCGTGTAAACTAAGACGAGTGTAGTTGACAGTAGACCTAACAGGGAATTAATAGGACTTTTTATGAGCGCAGATATTCAATTTGGCGGAGGTCGCGATCGTGAATTCGCATTCACGAAGGAAGATTTCGAGCGAGTGTGCCGGTTGATTTATGAGCACGCCGGGATTTCGCTCAAGTCCTCCAAACAGGATATGGTTTACAGCCGTCTGGGGCGTCGTTTGCGCGCGAACGGAATCGATAATTTCCGGGATTATCTGGCGCTGCTGGAAAGCAATAATGAAACGGAATGGGAAGCGTTCGTCAATTCGCTCACGACCAATCTGACTTCGTTCTTTCGTGAGCCGCATCATTTTCCAATACTGGCTGAGCATGTAGTAAAAAATAAGGGAAAGCACCCGATTTCACTGTGGTGCTCGGCGGCTTCAACGGGAGAAGAGCCTTACTCGATGGCGATGACGATCGTGGATGCGCTGGGCAGCTTCACGCCAAATGTTTCCATTGTCGCCAGCGATTTGGATACCCATGTGCTCGCCAAGGCGGAGGCGGGTGTTTATCCTATCGAGCGTGTTGAAAAGCTGGACACCGAAATGGTGAAGCGATTCTTTCTCAAGGGCACGGGAGCGCAATCGGGTTTTGTGCGGGTGAGGCCGGAATTGCGCGCGATGATCACTTTCAGACCGGTGAATCTGCTCAGCAAGAGCTGGCCGATACGCGGTCCGCTGGATGCGATTTTTTGTCGAAACGTGATGATCTATTTCGATAAGGAAACGCAGCTTAAAATATTGGAAAGATTCGCGCCCTTATTGCAACCGGATGGACTGCTATTCGCCGGTCATTCGGAAAATTTCCATAATGCCGCACACTTGTTTCAGTTGCGTGGCAAAACAGTCTATGAACTGGCCAAACCTAAATCTCATGGACATAATCATGTCAAATAACTCGGCTGTATTGATATTGCATCGGAGAAGGGTAGTTCTCTATGGCTGAGCATGGCTTCGAAGAAGTTCTCTCGCCGCATTTGTATTTTGATCGCGAGCATAATGCGGAGGCGGCCAAGATATTGCCGGGCGAGTATTACGCAACCGGGCGCGATATGGTTTTGGTTACCGTGCTGGGTTCCTGTGTTTGTGCCTGCATACGCGACAAGGTCAGCGGCATCGGCGGGATGAATCACTTCATGTTGCCCGATAGCGGCCAGGATCGTAGCAATCCGCTGGGCGAGTCGGCACGTTATGGCGTTTACGCGATGGAAATCTTGATCAACCAATTGCTCAAGATGGGTGCGAAGCGCAGTAATCTTGAAGCGAAAGTATTTGGTGGCGGCTCGGTGCTGCGCGGGTTCACTATTGCCAATGTCGGCGAACGGAATGCGGAGTTCGTGTTGGAGTTTCTCAAGACGGAAAAAATACCAGTCGCTGCGCAGGATTTGCTCGATATTTTTCCGCGCAAAGTGTACTACTTCCCCAGTACCGGTCTGGTAAGGGTGAAGAAGTTGAGACAGGTGCATAACGATACGATTATCGAGCGCGAAACCGAGTACAAGACACGTTTGCATTATTCCAAGCTGGAAGGCGATGTGGAGTTGTTTGGTTGATAAAAGTCTGTACAAGCCGATGGTCTGAATAAGAGTGAATATGAAAAACCATAAAATTAAAGTGCTGGTGATCGATGACTCCGCGCTGATTCGCGGCGTGATGAAGGAGATCATCAATCGCGAACATGATATGGAGTGCGTGGGCGCGGCACCCGATCCGCTGGTCGCGCGCGAGATGATCAAGGCGCTTAATCCGGACGTGCTGACGCTGGATGTGGAAATGCCCAAGATGGATGGGCTGGATTTTCTCGAGCGCCTGATGCGTTTGCGCCCGATGCCGGTGCTGATGGTTTCCACGCTGACGGAAAGAGGCTCTGATATCACCTTTCGCGCGCTGGAATTGGGCGCGGTGGATTTCGTTTCCAAACCAAAACTGGATATTGTCCGGGGCATGGAAGACTATGCCATCGAGATTGCCGATAAAATCCGCGCGGTTTCACAGGCCCGGGTGCGCAAAAGATTAATGTCGCCGGTAGTTCAGGAAAGTCTTTCTGCGGATGCGATTTTGCCCAGCTTTGCGGGGCGTTTTTCTTCCACTGAAAAATTGATCGTCATCGGCGCATCAACCGGCGGTACCGAGGCGATTAAAGAGATATTGACCAAATTGCCTGCGGATGCGCCGGGTGTGCTGGTGACTCAACATATGCCGGAACATTTCACCAAGTCGTTTGCAGACCGGTTAAATACCTTGTGCAAGATTTCGGTCAAGGAAGCCGAGCATAACGAGCGGATTCTGCCGGGCTATGCATACATTGCACCGGGACATTCGCATCTGCTGCTCAAGCGCAGTGGAGCACGCTATATCGTCGATTTGAGTCAGGGGCCGTTGGTGAATCGTCATCGCCCGTCGGTCGATGTGCTGTTTCGTTCGGCGGCCAATGTGGCCGGAGCCAACGCGCTGGGCATTATTCTGACCGGCATGGGAAAAGACGGCGTGCACGGTTTGCTGGAAATGAAACAGGCGGGTTCACACACCATTGCGCAGGACGAGGCGAGCTGTGTGGTTTTTGGTATGCCCAAAGAGGCGATTGCGGCAGGCGCCGTGTCCGAAATTTTGCCGTTGCAGCATATTGCGCGCCGGACTATGGAATACCTGTCATTGCACCATAGCTAGAGGTTCCTTTGATTCAAATTGTGCGGCGGGACGCGGACAGTTACAATACCAGCATGCCTGAATTCAATTTGACCCATCATTTTCTGATTGCCATGCCTGCCATGCAGGAAGGGCTTTTTGCCGGCACGCTGACTTATATTTGCGAGCACAACGAGAACGGCGCGTTGGGCATCGTGGTGAATCGCCCGATCAGTCTTACGATGGGCGAGATGTTCGACCAGATCAGTATTCCATTACACCAGCCGAAACTCGTGAAAATGCCGGTGTATTTTGGTGGGCCGGTGCAAACCGAACGCGGCTTCGTGTTGCACGACACGCTGGGTAACTGGCAGTCCACATTGCGCATCAACGACAAGCTGGCACTGACTACGTCCAAGGACATTCTAGAGGCGATGGGGATGGGACAGGGACCGCGTAACGTGATTGTCACGCTGGGCTACGCGGGTTGGGATCAGGGGCAGCTGGAACACGAAGTCGCCGAGAATATCTGGCTGACCGTGCCGGCTTCCGAACACATTTTGTTCGACTTGCCGCCCGAAGAGCGGCTTGCGGCGGCGATGGATTTGCTGGGAGTGAGTTATGCCACGCTGATGGAGGATGCCGGACATGCCTGATTCCAATTCCATTTTATCGGTGAAACTGCGTTGGCTTCCTCGCTCACTCCTGGCCGTGCCAGTAGCACTGTCTGCGTCGTTCGCTTGTCGCCGCCTTGTTTGACCTTCGAAATGGAATTGGAATGAAGAAGTGGTGATGTTAACTTCAGCTTTTATCCCTGAAGGTACGCTCCTCGCATTCGATTTTGGCACCAAACGCATCGGCATCGCGGTCGGTAATAACTTGTTGCGCCGCGCCAATCCGCTGACTACTATCAACGATGAAAAGACCGATACGCGATT
The DNA here is from genome assembly GCA_017880865.1 of Gallionella sp. Classification (GTDB taxonomy): domain Bacteria; phylum Pseudomonadota; class Gammaproteobacteria; order Burkholderiales; family Gallionellaceae; genus Gallionella. Next base: position 36,947 of record JADGRL010000005.1, on the reverse strand, counting down.
TGCCAAGATCGAGGCATTGTTAAAAGAGTGGCAGCCCAGCGCGCTGGTGGTGGGTCTGCCGAGCAACGACGACGGCACGCCGCATGAGTTGACCGCGCTGTGCCGCCGTTTCGCCAACCGTCTCAAAGGGCGGTTTAATTTGACTACGATTCTGGTTGATGAGCGTTATACTTCGCTCGCCGCGAGCGCGCAGCTGAACGAAGAGGGCATACGCGGCCGGCAGCAAAAAACCTTGATCGACCAATATGCGGCACAACAAATCTTGCAGGCCTACTTTGATGAACCCGCAGCGGGAATAATCGTATGAACAATCCTCAACTCAATAAACACGGTGAACTCCAGCACCTGCTGACGACCGAGGGTCTGCCGGCGGGCATCGTGCGCAACATTCTCGACAAAGCCGCGACTTTTTTAGATGTCGCCGAAGGCCACGAGATCAAGAAGGTGCCGCTGCTGCATGGCAAATCGGTGTTCAACGTGTTTTTCGAAAACAGCACCCGCACGCGCACCACGTTCGAGATCGCCGCCAAACGCCTGTCTGCGGATGTGGTCAATCTGAACATCGGTTCATCTTCGACCAGCAAGGGCGAGACGCTGCTCGATACCGTGGACAACCTGTGCGCGATGCATGCCGACATGTTCGTGGTGCGCCATGCGCAAAGCGGTGCGGCGCATTTCATCGCGCGCCATGTTGCACCCGAGATCCATGTCATCAATGCCGGTGACGGTCGCCATGCCCATCCCACCCAGGCGCTGCTGGACATGTTCACGATCCGCCACTACAAAAAAGAATTCCACAATCTGCGCGTCGCGATCGTCGGCGACGTGCTGCATTCGCGCGTCGCGCGCTCGCAGATCCACGCGCTGACCACGCTGGGCGTGCCGGAAGTGCGCGTCATCGCGCCGAAGACGCTGCTGCCGACGATGGTAGAGAATCTGGGCGTGCGGGTCTATCACGACATGGCGCAGGGCTTGCGTGATGTGGATGTGGTGCTGATGCTGCGCCTGCAGCATGAACGCATGCAGGGTGCGGCATTGCCTTCAGCGCAGGAATATTTCAAATATTATGGACTGACCCAGGAGAAGCTGGCGTATGCGAAACCGGATGCGATCGTGATGCATCCGGGCCCGATGAATCGCGGCGTGGAGATCGATTCGAGCGTGGCCGACGGCGCGCATTCGGTGATCCTGTCTCAGGTGACATTCGGCATCGCGGTGCGCATGGCTGTGATGAGTATTCTGGCGGGGACAACAGCATGAATATCCATATCAAAAACGGGCGCCTGATCGACCCGAAAAACAACATCGACGCACAACATGACGTGTTCATCGTGGCGGGAAAGATTGCGTCCGTCGGTAAGGTGCTGGCAGGTTTTTCAGCGGACAAGGTGATCGATGCGAGCGGGCTGATTGTCGCACCTGGCCTGATCGATCTGGCGGCCCGCTTGCGCGAACCAGGCTATGAATACATGGCGACGCTGGAATCGGAAATGGAAGCGGCGGTCGCGGGCGGCATCACCAGCCTCGCGTGTCCGCCCGACACCGATCCGCCGCTGGACGAACCGGGTCTGGTGGAGATGCTCAAGCACCGCGCGCGCAACCTGAATCAGGCGCGCGTTTATCCGGTCGCCGCGCTGACAACGGGACTGAAGGGACAGGAGCTGACCGAAATGGCCGAACTGGCGGATGCCGGTTGCGTCGCGTTCAGTCAGGCCGATGCGCCGCTCACCGACACACGCGTGCTGATGCGCGCGATGCAATATGCCGCGACCTTCGGCTTCAGTGTCTGGCTGCGCCCGCAGGACAGTTTTCTCGCCAAAAACGGCGTGGCGCATGACGGCGAGGTGGCGACACGTTGCGGTTTGCCAGCCATCCCGGTGTGCGCCGAAACCATCGCGCTTTCCACGATGCTGACGCTGGCTCGCGAGACCGGCGTGAAGCTGCACATCTGCCGTGTCTCCAGCGCGGCGGGCGTCGAGATGATCCGCGCCGCTAAAAAGCAAGGGCTGGCGGTGACCTCTGATGTCTCGATGAATCATGTGCACCTGTCCGAAATGGACATCGGTTTTTTCGATCCGAATTGCCATCTGGTTCCGCCGCTGCGCAGTCTGCGCGACCGCACCGCACTGCGCGCCGGATTGCTCGACGGCACGATAGACGCGATCTGCTCCAACCACGCGCCGGTCGACGAGGATGCCAAGCAGCTGCCGTTCGCCGAAGCGGAAGCGGGTGCGACCGGGCTGGAACTGCTGCTGCCGCTGGTGTTGAAGTGGGCGCAGCAAGACAAAATTTCGCTCTCTGCTGCGCTCGCCAAAGCCACGCTGCAACCCGCGTGCATATTGGGTCTGGATGCAGGCCATTTGAGCGTCGGTGCGGCTGCCGATGTGTGCGTGTTCGATCCGGACACGTATTGGAAAGTTGAACCCGGTGCGCTGAAGAGCCAAGGCAAGAACACGCCGTTCAATGGCCTCGAAGTACAGGGCAAAGTGCGCTACACGCTGGTGGACGGTCAGCTGGTTTATCAAAATTAAGTTCGCGTCAAAACTCACGTAACCTTTTCTGGAGTCCTATTACATCTCATGTATAGGGACTCCGGATATTTCTCAGAGCAAACTATGAATCCATTATTAGATTTTACCGGCCTGCCACGCTTTGCGCAGATCAAACCCGAACACATCGCTCCCGCGATCGAACAACTGCTTGCGGAAAACCGCGCGCTGGTTGCGCGGCTGTTGAGCGATAGCGCGCAACCCACCTGGCAGAATTTCGTCATGTCGATGGAAGATGCCAACGAGCGGGTGTCGCGCGCCTGGGGGCCGGTCGGGCATTTGAATGCGGTGATGAACAGTCCCGAATTGCGCGAGGCGTATAACGCCACGTTGCCGGTGATCACTCAATATTATGCCGAGCTGGGCCAAAACCTCGCGCTGTTCGATAAATTCAAGGCGTTGCGCAACAGCCCTGAATTCGCGGGGCTGAGCGCGGCGCGCAAGAAGATCATCGAGAACGAGTTAAGGGATTTCAGACTCGGCGGTGCAGAGTTGCCGGACGCGCAGAAGGCACGCTACCTGGAAATTCAGGAGCGTCTGGCCGAATTGTCGTCTCGCTTTTCCGACAACCTGCTCGATGCCACCAACGACTACACGCTGGTGATCGAGAACGAGAAAGAGCTTTCCGGCTTGCCGGAAGATGTGCTGCAGGCGGCGCAGGAAGCCGCACAAGCAGCGGGTAAGAGCGGCTGGATGTTCACGCTGAAAGCGCCCTCGTACGGCCCGGTGATGCAATACGCCGACAACCGCGACTTGCGCGAAAAATTGTATCGGGCGAGCGGCACGCGCGCCAGCGAGTTCGGTAAACCCGAATGGGATAACACCAAGCTGATGGATGAAATCGTCCAGCTGCGCGGCGAAGAGGCACGGTTATTGGGCTTTGCCAACTTTGGCGAATTGTCGCTGGCGAGCAAGATGGCGAACTCGCCGCAACAGGTGGTCGAGTTCATGCGCGAGCTGGCGCAGCGCGCGCGGCCCTTCGCTGAAAAAGATTTGTCCGAGTTGCGCGAATTCGCGCGCACCGAACTGGGAATTTCGGACCATTCGGCTGAGCCTGTCCTGAGCGTAGTCGAAGGGCTCAGGACAGGTCTGCAATCCTGGGACGTGGGCTATGCCAGCGAAAAATTGCGCGAGCAACGCTATGCTTTTTCCGAGCAGGAGGTGAAACAGTACTTCCCCGAAGATGCGGTGCTGCCCGGCATGTTCAAGCTGGTCGAGACGCTGTATGGTCTGAAAATAAAGGCGGCTAATGCTCCGGTGTGGCATGACGATGTGCGCTTCTTCGATATTCGCGACGACCGCGAGCAACTGGTCGGCCAGTTCTATCTCGATATGTATGCGCGCAACAGCAAGCGCGGCGGGGCCTGGATGGACGACGTGATCACGCGCCGCCGACTTGGTACCGGAATTCAAACCCCGGTCGCTTACTTGAACTGCAACTTTTCTGCCCCGGTCGGCGGAAAACCAGCCGTCTTTACACATGATGAAGTCATCACCTTGTTTCACGAATTCGGTCACGGCCTACACCACCTGCTCACCGAAGTGGAAGACCTCGGCGTATCCGGCATCAACGGCGTGGAATGGGATGCGGTCGAGTTGCCCAGTCAGTTCATGGAAAACTTTTGCTGGGAATGGGACGTGGTGCACGGTATGACGCGCCATGTTGAAACGGGTGAAGCGCTGCCGCGCGCGCTGTTCGACAAAATGCTCGCCGCGAAGAATTTCCAGAGCGGTTTGCAGACCTTGCGCCAGATCGAATTTTCGCTGTTCGACATGCTGATGCACAGTGCTTTCGAGGCGGGCGGCGGCAAGAGCATTTTGCAATTGCTCGATGAAGTGCGCGCAGAAGTCGCTGTGCTGATCCCGCCCGCGTTCCATCGCTTTCCGCACAGCTTCTCGCACATCTTCTCCGGTGGGTATGCGGCGGGCTATTACAGCTACAAGTGGGCGGAGGTGCTGTCGGCCGATGCCTACAGCCTGTTCGAAGAGAACGGCGTGCTCAATCCCGATGTCGGCGCGCGCTTTCGCAGCGAGATACTGGCGGTGGGCGGCAGTCGCGGAGCGATGCAATCGTTTGAAGCATTCCGCGGTCGCGAGCCCGACATGGACGCGTTGTTGCGGCATAATGGATTACTTTAAACTTCTTAAGGAGGAAAAATGAAACACCTCGTACAGTTGTTGGCTTGTCTGGTGATCATGCAATCGGGTGCGCAAGCGGGCGAGTTATTTCGCTGGGTAGATAAGGCGGGCATGGTGCATTATAGTGATGTCCCACCTACGGATATTACCGATGTCGAGCGCATGAAACTTTCGAGTGATGTGTCGCAGAATGCGGATTTGCCTTATGAAACGCAGCGCGCGCAGCAGAATTTTCCGGTCACCTTGTATGTTGGTGAAGTTTGTGGACAGCCGTGTGATCAGGCGCGCAGTTTGTTGAACAAACGCGGTGTGCCGTTCAGCGAAAAGCTGCTGAAGACCAAAAGCGAGATCGAAGCATTCCAGAAATTATCGGGCAGCATGAATTCACCTGCTTTGCAGGTAGGCAAGGCTTACCTCGGCGGATTTTCAGAATCCGCATGGAACAGCGAACTCGATGTGGCGGGCTACCCAAAGACTGCAAGCTACCGTCAACGCAGCGCGCCGCCCAAATCTCCCGCAACACCTCCAGTCAGTGAAGGCCAAACAGTTCCGGCTGTGCCCGCCGCGCAATGAAACTGGCGACATGGAACGTCAACTCGTTGAAAGTGCGTCTGCCGCATGTGCTCGAATGGCTCGCCGCGAATCCTGTCGACGTGCTGTGTCTGCAGGAAACCAAACAGCAGGACGAGGACTTTCCGCAGGCCGAGTTGCAGGCGGCGGGTTATCACAGCGTATTCAGCGGACAGAAAACCTATAACGGCGTGGCGATCCTGAGCCGAGTGCCGCTCAGCGATGTGCAATATGGTATTCCGGATTATGCCGACGAGCAGAAGCGCGTCATCGCTGCAACCGTGAATGATGTGAGGGTCGTGTGCGTGTATGTGCCCAACGGGCAGACAGTCGATTCCGACAAGTACTATTACAAACTGGGCTGGCTCAGCGCGTTGCGCGAATGGCTGAGAGAAGAGCTGGTGCGTTATCCGAAACTGGTGGTGCTGGGCGACTACAACATCGCGCCGGAAGACCGCGACGTGCATGATCCGGTCGCATGGCAAGGCAGCGTGCTGGTCAGCGAAGCCGAGCGTATCCAGCTCCAGAATCTGATCAAGCTCGGTTTGCACGACAGCTTTCGCCTGTTCGAGCAGGCTGAAAAATCCTTCACCTGGTGGGACTACCGGATGATGGCGTTCCGCCGTAACCACGGCGTGCGCATCGACCATATTTTGATCAGCGAACCGCTGGTGGCGCAATGCAAAAGCTGCGTGATCGACAAGGTGCCGAGGAAATTGGAGCGGCCTTCGGATCATGCGCCAGTGGTAGTGGAGTTGTTTTAGGTGGGGCCAAGCTCGTGAGCAGCACGTAGGTTTGGTTGAGCGCAGCGATACCCAACAATCAAAACAACTTCGCCGGTGGTAGCACCCGTAAAGAGTACCGGCGAAGCCAACTTTGTTGGATGGGTATCTGATGGGTATCGCTACGCTCAACCCATCCTACTAACTGCTAGCCATTCGCCCCGAACATCATCCGCTTCGCGACAAACTTCTTCACAAACGGCAAGCAGTCCAGCGCGCTGAGTGCGGCGGCGCGCGCGGCGCTCACCAGCGGCAGGTCGTTGGAGAACAGCCGCACCAAGCCATCGGTGAATTTTATCCCCGTTTCTCGGTCGGTGCGGCGATGGCTGCAATAGGCGCTGAGCATCGCCTCGGTGCCCAACGTTTCCGGTGATGCATCCAGAATTTCCTGAGCCAGTTCCCATGCATCGCGCAGCCCCATGTTGAAACCCTGTCCGGCCACCGGATGCATGGTTTGCGCGGCGTTGCCGAGCAGCACGGTGTGCGGCATCGGAGTCAGATGCGGGGCGCGTCTTAAGCCGAGAGGGAAGCAGGTGCGCTTGCCGACGGTCAGAAATTCTCCGACGCGGTCGCCGAAGTGCAGTTGAAGTTCGCGCAGGAACTTTTCGTCGTCCCAAGCCAGCATGTCCTGTGCGACCTGGTGCGGCGCAGTCCATACCAGCTCAAAACCGTTCTGGAACGGCAGCAGCGCCAGCGGGCCTTGCGGGGTGAAGCGTTCAAACGCTGTAGTTGCCTGCGTGAGGGTGGAACCGGAGGTTCCGGGCACACCACGGCGTCCCCCTTGCGGGGATTGCGGTGCAGAGCAAGTGATGTGGGTGATCAGCGCGCTCTGCCCGTAGTCGCGCACGCGAGGCGGAAACTGTTGCGCCAATAGTTTGCCGCCGTCGGCGACCACCGCGAGACGTGCGCGCAGGGTGTGCTCAACTTTGTTTTGCTGATAGCTGATCACGGCATGATCCGCTTCGTCGTGTAGTTCGGTGACGCTCGCGCCGTAAATGGGTGCAACATCGCTGTGTTGCAGCGCATCGGTCAATGCGTCCTGCAGCGCGGGATAGGGCAGCACATAACCTAATTCCGGCACGCCCAGCTCGGCGGCGCGCAACACGGCGCGTCCAAAACTCAGTCGTTGAGAAATGTGGATCGTGCGTATTGGCGATACGTCGTGCAGTGCGTCCCAGATGCCGAGGCGATCCAGCAACAGGCGGCTGCCGTAGGACAAGGCGAGGGCGCGCGCATCTTTGCTGCCAGAATTCGCCGAACGCGCTTCCAGCACGCAGACCTTGAGCCCGCTGTCGCGCAAGGCAAGTGCGAGCGCGGCGCCGACCGGTCCGCCGCCGATGATCGCGATGTCATATTGGATGCTCATGATGGCCTCATCAGCTCTTCAATATCCGCGACCGTTTTCGGCGCGGCAATGGTCAACACTTCATTGCCTAGCTCGGTGATCGCCACATCGTCCTCGATGCGGATGCCGATGTTCCACAGCGCTATAGGAACATCATCGGCGGGGCGGATGTAGCAGCCGGGCTCGACGGTCAGCACCATGCCGGGTTGCAGCGCGCGCCATTTATCGTCCACCTTGTAATCGCCGACATCGTGCACGTCCATCCCTAACCAGTGTCCGGTGCGGTGCATGTAGAATTTTTTGTAGCTCTCGTTCTCCAGCACGGCATCAACGCTGCCCTGGCACAACTTGAGGTCAATGAAGCCTTGCGCCAATACGCGCAACGCGGCATCGTGCGGCGCATCCCAGTTCTGGTTAGGCAGTGCGGCGGCGATCGCGGCAGCCTGCGCGGCCAGCACGATCTCATATACATCTTTTTGCGCGGCGCTGAATTTTCCATTGACTGGGAAAGTGCGCGTGATGTCCGAGGCGTAGCCGTCCAGTTCGCAGCCCGCGTCGATCAGGAGCAGATCGCCGTCGCGCAGCTTTGCGTTGTTCCCCACATAGTGCAGCACGCAGGCGTTTGCTCCACCCGCGACGATGGAGGTGTAGGCGGGATGGCGCGCGCCATGGCTGCAGAATTCATGCAGCAGTTCCGCTTCCACCTGATACTCGAATTGGTCAGGACGGGTGAAGCGCATCGCGCGCCGATGTGCGGTAGTGGAAATTTCGGCGGCGCGACGCATGATGTTCAGTTCGTGCACATCCTTGAATAAACGCATTTCGTTCAGCTGCGCGCGCACGTCGCGGATTTCATCCGGGGCGCGGATGCCGCTGCGGATTTTTTCCTGTACTGCACTGCGCAACTTGAGGATGCGCTGATCCCATCCTGCATCATCACCTAGCGGGTAAAACAACGTGCTCTGGTTACCGATCAGCTCGGCCAGTTTTTCATCCAGTTGCGCGATCGAATAAGTTTCATCAAAACCAAATTGGTCTTTGGCGGCGTCGGGGCCGACGCGGTGACCGTCCCAAATTTCGCGCTCCAGATTTTTCTCGCGGCAAAACAGAATCGACTTGGTTCGACCGCCTTCACGTGGGCTGGCAACCAGCACCAGCACCGCCTCCGGTTCGGTAAAGCCAGTCAGATAATAAAAATTGCTGTCGTGGCGGTAAGCGTAATGCGTGTCGGCATTGCGCGCCACTTCCGGCGCGGTGGGGATGATGGCGACGCCGCGCTGCATTGTTTGAAGCAGACGGGCGCGGCGTTGGGCGTAAATGGTTGGATTGAGCATGTGTGGCATTGTGAGCTGCGCGCGGTTTCTTGTCGAGATGGTATCTGGGGCAACAGCGATTTTCAGTCTGGATTAACGGGCCCGGTTAAATCATCGGCTATGGGAAGAAAGGGATTGATTGAACAGCGGGTAAAATTCGCGATCCACTTTGAGCATGTGCCGTGCGACCACCTCGTTCGCGATAAAATCGACCAATTCGCCTATCGTGACACCGCCCGCTGCTGCCGAGTCGCGAAGTTGTAGCGCGTGTTCTATTAACACTTTGTGGGCTTGCGCATGGACTTCAAGTCCGGCGTAGTGGTGATGGGCAAGTATGGCTTCTTCGTCGGCGAAATGCTGTATTACATGCGCGAGCAGTTTTTTTAAGGCTTCATCGAATCCGGGCGGATTGGATTCCCTCTTAAACGCAGCATTGATCAGCACATTGGCCAGATCGAATAATTTGCGATGCTCCTGATCGATGGTGGGTTCGCCGCAATCATAGGATTCATGCCAGCTCATGCGCAAAATTGTGGCGCTTTGATCCGCCGCCCATACATCACTGCTGCCATTTGGATCGACCACGACGCGATTGCGCCCGCCGTTCTTGGCGGCATACAGTGCCATATCCGCACGCTGAAACCATGCACCTTCGTTTTCGCCGGGAATGTGTTCCGCGACACCCAGGCTGATGGAGATGCGGCCGACAGTATCGATTTTATGTTGTTCGATTTTGGTGCGCAGCGTTTCGGAAAGAGTTGCTGCAGAACGGTAACTGGTAGATGGAACCAGGATAGCGAATTCTTCTCCACCCCAGCGGAACAACAAATCCGAGGTGCGAATGTTTTTCTGGATAATTTTTACCAACTCGCGCAGCACTTCATCCCCGACCGCATGACCGTAAGTATCGTTGACCCGTTTGAAATGATCGATGTCCAAATAAATCAGCGCGACGGGCTGACGATAGCGGATACTGCGGCTTAATTCGATAGCGATGGTCTTGTCGAAGTGTACCCGGTTCCAGGCACCCGTCAAACGGTCGGTTGAGCTGAGTTTTTCCAGTTCGGTGAGGCGTTGGCGCAACTCGGTCAGCTCTTCGCTGTAGGCGGTTTCGGCGGATTCATCGAGTATCAGGATCACGTCTTCGCCAAGTTTGACGGTGTGGGCGCGAACTTCAGTCTGGCAGTCGTTGCATTGCAGCAGGGTCAGGGTTCTCGGCACATTGTCCGGGTCTGACAAAACCTGCCGCAACTGGTCTGACTTGAGGCAGGACGTATCGTAAGCGGCGGTAAAGCGTTTATTGATGAGCTTGGCGTCGCCGTTGCTCCCCACAATGGCAAGCGGCAGCGGGAAATGCATGAACATGTCCTGAGTCTGTGCTTCGGAGAGCCAGGAAATATCGTCGTTTAACATTTATCCCTCCGCATACAAGTCAACCAGGTTGTCCAGGCTTGATCAGCTACAAAAGTTTCACCTGACACATCCTACCACTAGTCGCGGCAATTACCCTTTGCCAGATGCGCTGATAAGTTGATCGAGGTCGTACAGGCGTTGAGGTGTGCCGACATCCACCCATAGGCCTGAATGGTGTTCGCCGCCGACCCGGCCCAAGGCGATTTGCGCGCGCAGCAGAGGAGCGAGCGGCGCCACACTGCCTCGTGAAATAGGTTGGAACAACGAGGGCTGGTAGATGCCGATGCCGCTGAAAGTCAGCTTGGGTGTGCTGTCAGTGACGCGTTGTTGCTGCAAGCCGAAGTCACCATCGGGATGCTGTGCGGGATTGCTCACCAGCACCAGATGCGTGGTATCGCCGCTGGTTTGCATCTCCGCCGCACGTTCGGGCAGATGCGCAAAATCGTAATCGCAAAAAATGTCGCTGTTGATCACGGCGAATAATTCATCGCCCAGCAGCGGAAGGGCGCAGGCAATGCCGCCTGCGGTTTCCAGCGCGCTGGCCTCGGGTGAATATTGAATATGCGCACCGAACTGGCTGCCATCGCTTAACGCTTTTTCAATCAGCATGCCCAGATGCGCATGATTGATGACGATCTCACGTATACCCGCGCGCACCAGATTTTCGATGTGCCACACGATCAGCGGTTTGCCGGCGACTTCGAGTAACGGCTTGGGTGTGTGGTCGGTGAGCGGGCGCATGCGTTCGCCGCGACCGGCCGCCAGCAGCATCGCCATCATGGGTTTATGCCTTTCAACGTTTTCCCCCTCTCCCGCATGCACATGCGGGAGAGGGCTGGGGAGATAACCAGCAACTTGGTTGTCGTTCTTTGACAACCTAGTGGAACGGCTAGTTGTTCCATCGGGAAGATGCGCAGCATCATCAAAAGCTAAAACCTTCTTGAGTGACGCGGGGCTCCAATACGTCGAGCAGATTCAACAACGGCTTGAGGTCGATATAGCGTGCGCAAGCGGCGCGCAAATACGTCATCACCAGCGGCAGGTCTTTCAGGTAGCCGTCCTTGCCGTCGCGGTGACACAGGCGCGCAAAAATACCCAGCACCTTGAGATGGCGCTGCACGCCCATCCACTCGTAATCGCGGTAGAACTCGGAGAAGTCTTCATGTACCGGCAGCCCGGCCCGGCGTGCGTTTTCCCAGTAGCGTATCAGCCAGTCGATCACTTCCGCTTCTTCCCAGCGTATGTAGGCATCCTTGAACAACGAGGCGAGATCGTAAGTGATCGGGCCGTAGACGGCATCCTGAAAATCGATGATGCCGGGATTCGGATCGGTCACCATCAGGTTGCGCGAGTGGTAGTCGCGATGCACGTAAACTTTGGGTTGGGCGAGGTTGTTGGCGAGTATGCGCGCGAACACGGTTTCAAGTTTGGCGTTTTGCGCCGGGCTGAGCGTGACATTGAGATGTTTTGCGATGTACCACTCCGGGAACAGGCGCATTTCGCGCAGCAGCAGGGCTTCGTCGTAAGGCGGCAATTCGTCGTCGCGCGAGCTTAACTGGATTTTGATCAGCGCATCGGTGGCCGCGCCATAGAGTTCGCGCGCGGTTCCGGTATTGCCTTCATTTAACGCCTGAAGATAGGTGGTGTTGCCCAGATCGGACAGCAGCAGAAAACCTTGCGTCAAATCCTGTGCGTACACATGCGGCACATAAGTACCAGCATCCTCGAACAATTTTGCGATGTGCAGGAACGGGTGGCAGTCCTCGTGTTGCGGCGGGGCATCCATCACGATCAAGGTGCGATTCTCGAAAGTGGCGCGGAAGTAACGGCGAAAACTGGCATCGCTTGATGCCGGTGCGAGAGTGAACGACTCGTTGGGGACTTGGCTGTGTAACCACTGGGTAAGCTGCTGCAGGCGTTGCATATTGGGTTCTCGAATGTACTTAATGTTAAACTGCTAGGAGTTTATCATTTTATTATTTTCTGCGCGTTATGCGGTTTCGATTCAAACACCTTTTCATTATCTTGCTATTTTGTCTTGCGCATCATGCATACGCAGGTGAAGACCTGCCCGTTTTGAACGCGGACAAAACTCCTTCCGTATTGACGAAGTCCAGCCAGGAAAGCCCCGCCATTATTGAAGCAGATAGCCTGGTTGGAAAAGGGCGTGATCAAATCGAGGCGACCGGAAAGGCGACGCTGCGCCAAGGCGCCCAGTCGATTCGCGCAGACCACCTGCTGTATCAGCAGAACTCGCACGAAGTCGATGCGCAAGGCGCGGTGGTGTTGGAGCAAGACGGTAATACGATGAGTGGGCCACACTTGTTGTTCAATCTGGATAGCCACGCGGGTACGATGGAGCAACCGCAATATTTTTTAAAGGAAAATGCTGCACGCGGCACGGCGGACGTGCTTCATATTCAAGATAGCCAGCATTTCAGCCTGGATAACGCGACCTACACCACTTGTCCGGCAGGGAATCAGGATTGGCAGATGAATATGAGCGAGCTGGAAATCGATCGCGATCGGCAAATCGGTGTAGCCCACAGCGCATCGGTAGATTTTAAGGGAGTTCCAATTCTGTATACGCCCTGGATGGACTTCCCGCTAAATCAGCAGAGAATGTCGGGGTTTATGGCGCCGACTTTTGGCAGCACAACCAAGGGCGGTATCGAACTGACGCTGCCCTATTACTGGAACATCGCCCCCAATTTTGATGCGACGCTTGCTCCGCGCGAGATAACCAAGCGAGGCTTGATGCTCAACAACGAGTTTCGTTATCTGGAGCCCAGTTATCGTGGTGAACTGCACGTGGATGTGCTGCCTAATGACTCCCTAGCAAAAAGTAATCGTGAACATTACTCGTTACTCCATAGTCAATCTCTGGCGAACAGCTTGAATGGCTATGTCAATTACAATCGAGTTCTGGACGACGCTTATTTTCGCGACCTGGGCAATGCGGTGAATGTCACCTCTCAGGCCAACTTATTGCAAGAGAGCGGGCTGAATTACAACACGGGCGCATGGACAGCGATGGCGCGCGTGCAACGTTACCAAACCCTGCAAGACCCGGCCGCGCCGATTGTCGCCCCTTATGCGCGACTGCCGCAATTGACGCTCAATGCACGCCAAGATTATGCCGGTGCAAACGTCGGTTTTGCCAGCGAGTATGTGGATTTCAGTCATCCCACCTTGGTGAACGGTTCAAGATTGGTAATCAATCCCAGTGTCAGTTATCCGCTGGTGAGCAAACCTGCATATTATGTGACTCCCAAGGTGGCGTTGCACAGCACTTATTATGCGATGGGTGCGAATAACGTTGGATCATTGCAGAATACCTCGCGCACCTTGCCTATCATCAGCGTGGATAGCGGGGTTGCTTTCGACCGTGAATTGAATTTGAGCGGCGGCGATTATGTGCAGACATTTGAGCCGCGCGCGTTTTATGTTTATGTGCCCTATAAAGATCAAAGCTTGCTGCCGGTTTTTGATACTGCACAAGCCGATTTTAACTTCACCAATATTTTCATCGAAAATCGTTTTTTTGGCAGCGATCGAATCGGCGATGCGAACCAGGTCACCTTGGCGGCCACTTCGCGTTTGCAGGAGCAGAATACGGGAGCAGAACGGTTAAAAGTAATATTGGCTGAGCGTTTCAGCTCCATAACGCCACAGGTCAATCTGGTTGCACCCACTAACAGCACCGGCAAGTCGGATATTTTATTGGGAGCTTCAGGGAGAGTGACAAATCCATTGTCATTGGATAGCCTGGTTCAGTTCGATCCCAATCAGTCTCACACGCAGCTTTATAACATGGCGGCGCATTATCGGCCGGAGCCTGGCAAGGTACTCAATTTGAATTATCGTTTTCAGCGCAACACACTGCGTTCAGTTGATTTCTCCACGCAATGGCCGTTGTTGAATCGTTGGCATGCGGTGGGACGCTGGAATTATTCTTTCCCGGACCGACGGATTTTGGATTCGATCGCCGGGCTTGAGTATAATCAAAGCTGCTGGACACTTCGTTTGGTGGCGCAACACTTTACGACCGCTCTAAACGAATCTAATAATATTTTCTTCGTGCAGCTCGAGCTCAATGACTTCATTAACGTGAGCGGCTCTGATCCTTTGATCCTGCTCAAGCAAAGCGTGCCCGGATATACCAAATTGACCGACAAGACCGCTAATCAACCCCCGCAAGTACTGCAGTGATAACCGAAAGAAAATGATGCGAATAACTATCCTGATGATGTGGTGTGCGTTGCTGACAGTGCAAGCTGCCTATGCTGCCAATACGCTGCCTGCGAAGGCCGCAACAAAGTCAGTCCCCGCACAATCCGGAAACTCTGATCCGCAAGTCGGAAAGATTGATGCGGTGGTTGCGGTGGTCAACGACGATGTGATTACCCGTTATGAGCTGGATGCTCGTGTGCGAGAGGTGGTGCGCCAATTGAAGAAACAGGACACGCCATTGCCCGCAGCGGATGTGCTGGAAAGGCAAATCCTTGAACGCATGATCACCGATTTGCTGCAACAGCAGTACGCCAGGGAGAATGGCGTGCGCGTGGACGATACCCAGTTGAATTTGGCGATTACGCGCATCGCGCAGCAGAACGGCTTCCCGTCATTGGATAAATTCAGCGCCAAGCTGGAAGCGGATGGTGTGGATTACAAGAAATTTAGAGAAGAAATTCGCGGCGAAATCATTTCTACGCGGCTGCGCGAGCGTGAAGTTGAAAGCAAGCTGCTGATCAGCGAAGGCGAGGTGGACAACTATCTCGCCAATAAGGCCCGGATCGGTAGTGCGGGAGCTGAATTCCGTCTCGCGCATATTCTGGTGGTGGTGCCGGAACAGGCCAGCGCCGATAAAATTCAGGCTGCGCGCGAACGAGTCGAACAGGCATTGAGCAAGTTGAAAGGCGGTGCAGATTTTGCGCAAGTGGCGGCCGGCACTTCAGATGCCAAGGACGCACTGAAGGGTGGCGATTTGGGTTGGCGTTCCGGCGACAGTATTCCTCCGCTGTTTATGAACGAGTTGCAAAATATGCAACCCGGTCAGACGTCTGCGGTGTTGCGCAGCCCGAGCGGATTCCACATTATCAGGCTGCTGGAAAAGCGCAGCGCTAATGCGCCGGTGGTGATTTCGCAAACCCATGCGCGCCATATTCTGATCAAGACCAGCGAGATCGTGCCGGAAGCGGAAGCTAAAAAACGCATCATGGAAATCAAGCAGCGCATCGAAGCTGGTGCGGATTTCACTGAGCAGGCCAAACGATATTCACAGGATGGCAGCGCGCAACAGGGCGGTGATCTGGACTGGCTCTCCCCGGGGCAGACCGTGCCGGAATTTGAAGGGGCGATGAACAAGCTGCAACCCCAGCAAATAGGAGTGGTGCAATCACAATTCGGCTGGCATCTGATCCAGGTTCTGGAGCGGCGCAATACCGATGTCAGTGTGCAACAAAAGCGCCAGCAGGCGCGCGTTGCAATCGGCACGTTCAAGTCGGACGAGTTGTTCCAGGACTGGCTGCGCCAGTTGCGCGACCGGGCGTTTATCGAATATCGCATTGATGAGAACAAGTAGCCAGTGAATGCCGATGCGCTTATCGCGCCGTTAGTTATTACCGCTGGCGAACCATCGGGCATCGGTCCCGATCTGTGTGTGCAGCTGGTCGCCGCGCCGCCAAAAATACCGCTCGTGGTCATTGCAGATAAAAATCTGCTGCAACAGCGCGCCGCGCAACTGGGCATCGCGCTGCAACTGCGTGACTTTGTGGCCGGGCAAGCCATGATCAATCAGCCCAATACGCTGACGGTGATGCATGTGCCGCTGGTTGCCCAATGTCAGCCCGGTGTGCTCAATGCGGCCAACAGCGGCTATGTGCTGGCGACGCTGCGCCATGCGGTGCAAGGCTGCCAAACGCGAGAATTCTCCGGCATGGTCACCGCACCGGTGCACAAGGGCATCATCAACGATTCGGGCATCTCGTTCACAGGACACACCGAATTCTTGGCCGAACAAACCAACACCAAACTTGTGGTGATGATGCTGGTCGGCGGCGGGATGCGCGTGGCATTGGCGACCACTCACCTTGCCTTGAGGGATGTGCCGGACGCGATCACCGCAACACTGCTGGAAGACGTGTTGCAAATCATTCAGCGCGACTTGCAACGTCGTTTCGGCATCGCCGCGCCGCGCATTTTGGTGGCGGGTTTGAACCCGCATGCGGGCGAGGGCGGTTATCTGGGGCGCGAGGAAATCGAGGTGATGATTCCGGTGCTCGACAAGTTGCGCGCCGAGGGTTTCAACGTCAGTGTGCCGCTGCCCGCCGATACCTTGTTTACGCCGCACAAACTGGCGCAGTGCGATTGCGTGCTTTCCATGTATCACGATCAGGGTCTGCCGGTGTTGAAACATGCCAGCTTCGGACAGGGCGTGAACGTCACGCTCGGCCTGCCGATCATCCGTACTTCGGTGGATCACGGCACGGCACTGGATCTGGCGGGAACCGGCAAAGCCGATAGCGGCAGTCTGAAGGAGGCGATCAGGCTGGCCGCCCAGATGTCGAAATACGAACGGTATGCAATGTAGGAGCACGACTTCTCGGGCGATTGCTCATCGCGCAGCAAGCTGTGCTCCTACAGGTTTCAACGTTTATATAAAAATTAAATGGGCTAATGAAAATTTTTTGTTTATTCCTATACCGCCAATCCCAGGGAACAAATCGTGCATAAAGCCAAGAAAAAGTTTGGCCAGAATTTTCTCGTCGATGAGCAAATCATCGGCGACATCATTTCCATAATCAGTCCCAAGCCTGAAGACAATATGGTCGAGATCGGGCCGGGCTTGGGTGCACTGACCCGCCCGTTACTGAAAAGATTGAATCATCTGCATGTGGTAGAGATCGACCGCGACATCATCGCGCGATTGGAGAGCGACTATCCTCAGGATAAGCCGAAATCGAAGCTGACTATCCATGCCGGGGACGCGCTGGAGTTTGATATCGCGACGCTACCCGCACCGCTGCGCATCGTCGGCAACTTGCCTTACAACATCTCTTCGCCGCTGCTGTTCCACTTCGCCGCCTATGCCGAGCGCATCACCGACATGCATTTCATGTTGCAAAACGAAGTGGTCGAGCGCATGGTCGCCGAGCCTTCCACGCACGCCTATGGTCGGCTGTCGGTGATGCTGCAATACCGCTTTCACATGGAAAAACTGCTCGACGTGCCGCCCGAATCCTTCCGCCCCGCACCCAAGGTGGATTCCGCCATCGTGCGCATGATTCCGTTGCCCGCCAGTGAAATTGTAGTGAAAAACGAAAAACTCTTTGCAGCCATTGTCAGAACAGCCTTCGGGCAACGCCGCAAAACCTTGCGCAACACGCTGCGCGCTTATCTTGATGAAGCCGCTTTTGAAAAGCTGGGGATTGATGCGCAACTGCGCGCGGAGAATTTGGGTGTGGCGGAGTTTGCCAAGGTGGCAAATTATTTGGACGAGCGCGGTAGGGTACCCCTAAGCGAGTCGCCGAATTTGCGGGATGATTGAAAAACGGTATAACATGCCTGTACCCAGTGAAATTTATCAATTGGATGGAGCGCCATCAAAATGAACGTAACCGAAATCCCGCAAATTGCCGCGATGAGCATCCCGGAAAAAATCGTTTTTCTTGAAGACCACTGGGACAGTATTGCCGCCAATGATCAAGCTGTTCCCGTTCCAGAAAGCCATATTCGGGAACTGGACAAGCGTTTTGCACGGCACGCATCCAGTCCGGGGTCGCTGCTATCCCTGCAAGAACTCCAACAAAAAATCGCCAGCCTCACGTGAGTTATACGCTGCGTTTTCTCCCAGAAGTGGAGGAAGACGTAATGTCGGCCTACGACTGGTACGAAGCTAAAGCTGCAGGGCTGGGGGCTGAATTCCTACGCGGCTTTTACGCTCACGCAGCAGCCTTGCATGCACGGGTATTCCGCATATCAAAACAGGAAATATATGAAGAACTTGACAGGCGTAGCCAGCAGGCTACAATCGTCTATGGTCGAAATTCGCAAAACAGAGAAATATGCCAACTGGATTGACGGGCTTCGCGACATGCAAGCACGGATGCGAATTTTGGCTAGAGTCGAAAGACTCAGGGCTGGCAATGCAGGGGATGTAAAACCCATTGGTGCTGGCGTATCCGAAATGCGTATCGACTATGGGCCCGGTTACCGAGTCTATTTTGCCAAGCGCGGCGATGTATTAATTATTCTTCTTGCAGGTGGCGACAAGCGATCACAAGCAGCAGATATTAAAACAGCGTTGGACTTGGCTTCAAAGTTAAAGGAGATCGAAATATGATCACAACTACACGCTATGACGTGGCAGAACATCTTCGTACGCCGGAAGAAATGGCGATGTATCTGGATGCTTGCTTCGAGGAATCTAATGGTGACGCAGCTTTCATTGCCAAGGCTCTCGGGGATATTGCTCGCGCTCAAGGCATGGCTCAAGTTGCCGAGAAAACAGGACTCTCTCGCGAGAGTTTGTATAAATCACTTTCTGGTGAGAGAGTCCCAAGCTTCGACACTATTCTGAAAGTTACGAAGGCATTAGGCGTAAAACTGCATGCAAGTGTTTAAGTCTGGTTCTTATCGGCTTCGTTAAACAATACCCCCCGCGCATCTATGATGCCGGGGGTTTAGCCTGAAAGATATTATTTATTTCTGAACGTGTCGTTGGAATAATTCAGAAACCTAAGCAAGTGGAAGACCTTGGTCGTCCATCCGTAAAGCAATCTTCTTCATAAGTGCGCACGTATTCTCAAATAAGACTTTTGACTCTTGCTCTGTATAAGTACTATCTACATGCATAGTGATATTCCTCCACGCATCCTTGATGGCATCCAAACGAGCGTATAACTCTTGAAAATAGTCTCCCAATCGGAAGGTTAAGCATATCCTGCAAACTCCAGAGTTGATAAGGCGCAATCATTCTACACCCCACAACTTTCAATGTTGGTACGCCAATTTCTGAGTAATGTTTTTTCGCACGGAATCTTAGTATGGTAATCATTTCAGATACCCAGATAAAATCCCGTAGTTTTTACACACCTTTGCGGAACGGCTAGCCTTCTTTTTGGTTACTTTTTCTTTGGCGAAGCAAGAAAAAGTGACTAGCTGCCGGTCTACCACCGGCGAAGTTGTCTTTAATGTCTGGATTCCCGCCTTCGCGGGAATGACGGCAACCCTTCGACAGGCTGATGAAACAACTAGCCATTCGACTAGGCTATCAAACGACGATAGCCAACGCTGGTTATCAGGGCGAACGGCCCTAGCTACTTCTGAATCAATTCAACTCTGTATCCATCCGGGTCTTCGACAAACGCAATCACCGTGCTGCCGTGTTTCATCGGCCCCGCTTCGCGCGCCACTTTGCCGCCGCGCTGTTTGATCTTTTCACAGGCAGCATAAGCGTCTTCCACTTCGATCGCGATGTGGCCGTAGGCATTGCCAATCTCATATTTTTCAACGCCCCAGTTGTGGGTGAGTTCGATCACCGCGCCGTGATCCTCGTCGGTGAAGCCGACAAAAGCCAGCGTAAATTTTCCGTCCGGGTAGTCGGTGCGGCGCAGCAATTTCATGCCGAGCACGCCGATATAAAAAGCGAGCGATTTTTCAAGATCGACTACGCGCAGCATGGTGTGGAGAATGCGCATCAGAATCCCTTCAGGTTGAAATTATTTTTGTGTTCGGAAGTCGCTATCATATAGGGTAAAATGCCGATTCGTCGCGCCTATCAACACTTGCCAAATATCATGTCCGAAACATTTCCTTTAGTAATGAGTTTCGCCGCAACCGACCCTAGCGGGGGTGCGGGCTTGCAGGCCGATCTGTTGACCATTTCCAGCATGGGTTGTCATCCGTTGTCGGTGGTCACGGCGATTACCGTGCAGGACACCAGCGGGGTGGACGATGTGTTGCCGATCGACCCGGAATGGGTGGAGGATCAGGCGCGCGCGATGCTCGAAGATGTGCCGGTGGCGGCATTCAAGATCGGGTTGCTGGGCAGTGTGGAAAACATCGCGGCGATTGCCGAGGTGTTGTCGGATTACCCCGATATTCCGCTGGTGCTGGACCCGGTGCTGGCATCGGGGCGCGGCGACGAATTGGCGAATGACGACATGCTGGACGCGATGCGCGAATTGCTGATTCCGCAGGCCACGATCCTTACGCCGAACAGCATGGAGGCGCGCCGCCTCGCGCTGGATGAAGACAATGAAGAGGATGATCCCTCGCTTGAGGAATGCGCCAAACGCATTTTGCGCATGGGTTGCGAGTATGTGCTGATCACCGGCACGCATGAACAAACGCCCAAGGTCATCAATACCTTGTACAACGAGCACGGGGTCGTCAGCAGCGACAGCTGGGCGCGTCTGCCGGGGATTTATCACGGATCGGGTTGCACCTTGTCCGCCGCGATTGCCGCGTTGCTGGCGCAGGGCGTGGATGTGCCGGAGGCAGTCAAGGAGGCGCAGGAATACACTTGGCAAACCTTGAATGCGGGTTTCCGTCCCGGCATGGGCCAGCATATTCCGGACCGACTGTTTTGGGCGCGTGGTGAAGAGGATGATGAAGATGAACCCCAGCCTGAACGTCTGAATTGACGGCAGGTTTGAGCAGAGGCTGAACGGTGGGAAGAGTCGAATCGGGGCGCGTTGCTCAACGGGTGATTGGCGGCTTGTATGCAATAACGCCGGACGAGCCGGATACGGCACAGTTGTTGCGTAAAGTGCGTCTGGTTTTACAGGGTGGTGCGCGGGTTTTGCAGTATCGCAACAAGACCGCTGATGCAGGCCTGCGTCAGGAACAGGCGATTGCGTTGCGTAAATTGACAAATGAATTCTCAGTGCCGTTGATCATCAATGACAATGTGCTGCTGGCTAAGCTAGCCGATGCCGATGGCGTGCATCTGGGCGGTGAAGATGGCAGCGTGGCCGCGGCGCGCGCGGTATTGGGCAGCGCCAAGCTCATCGGCGTATCTTGTTATAATCGTATTGCACTGGCGCATGAGGCAGTCCGGCTGGGCGCGGATTACGTGGCGTTTGGCAGCTTCTTTGCCTCGACGGTGAAGCCGGAGGCCGTGGCAGCCTCGCTTGATTTATTGCGGCAGGCGCAGCGCGAGATTGCGGTGCCCAAGGTTGCGATAGGCGGCATCACGGCACACAACGGAGCGCAGTTGCTGGAAGCGGGTGCGGATGCGCTGGCGGTGATTTCGGCGGTGTTCAGCGTGCCGGATATTCAGGATGCGGCGCGGCAGTTTTCAAATTTGAAGTTTCAATAAAATTATTTTGGTAGAAAGACGCAACATGACTTCGCTTAATCAAAAACTATTCGATCAATCCCAAAAAGTCATTCCGGGCGGGGTGAATTCGCCGGTGCGCGCGTTTCGTTCAGTGGGCGGCACACCGCTGTTTTTACAGCGCGGCCAAGGTGCTTATGTTTGGGATGCCGATGGCAAACGCTATACCGATTACGTCGGTTCATGGGGGCCGATGATCGTAGGGCATTGCCATCCCGACGTGGTCAAGGCGGTGCAGGATGCGGCAGCGCAAGGTTTGGGATTCGGCGCGCCGACGGCGGCTGAGCTGGATATGGCGGAGTTGCTGTGCAAGCTACTGCCGAGTCTAGAAATGGTGCGTCTGGTGAGTTCCGGCACCGAAGCCACGATGACCGCGATACGCCTGGCACGCGGCTTTACCGGGCGTTCGCGCATTATCAAATTTGAAGGCTGCTACCACGGCCATTCCGACGGCCTGCTGGTCAAGGCCGGTTCTGGTGCGCTGACGTTCGGCCAGCCGAGTTCGTCCGGTGTGCCCACCGAGATCGCCGCGCTGACCACGGTGCTCGATTACAACGATGCGGACGGACTGGAAAAAGCATTCGCCGAGATGGGCAACGAAATTGCCGCCGTGATCGTCGAGCCGGTAGCTGGCAACATGAATCTGATCGCCCCCAAGCGCGAGTTCCTGGATGCGATGCGCAGCCTGTGCACCAAGCATGGCGCGGTGCTGATATTGGACGAGGTGATGACGGGTTTTCGCGTCAGCCTGCAAGGTGCGCAAGGTTATTACGGCATCAAGCCGGATCTGGTGACGCTGGGCAAAGTGATGGGCGGCGGTCTGCCTGCGGCGGCTTTTGGCGGGCGGCGCGACATCATGCAATGCCTGGCTCCGCTCGGCGCGGTCTATCAGGCTGGCACACTGTCCGGCAATCCGGTGGCGGTGGCGGCTGGAATGGCTACGCTCAAGCTCGTGCAGGCTAAGGGCTTTTACGAAAACCTGTCCAAACTGGCCAAACAGCTGACCGAAGGCTTGTCGGCCAGCGCTAAAAAACACGGCGTTCCGTTTTGCGCGCAATCGGTCGGCGGCATGTTCGGTTTGTATTTCAGCAAGGCTTTGCCCACCAGTTATGCCGAGGTGATGAGCTGCGACAAGGAAGCGTTCAATCGTTTCTTCCACGCGATGCTGGAAGCGGGCGTGTATCTCGCGCCGTCGGCCTTCGAGGCGGGTTTCGTTTCCTCCGCCCACACCGAGGCAGACATTGCCGCGACAGTGTCGGCCGCAGACAAGATTTTTGCGGTCTGGAAGTAATGGGACTTTTTTCACAAGCGGCGTTCTTTACCACCGTAAACCATATAAAGGATTTGCCGCTGCATGGCGGCCGTGAAGTCGCGTTCGTCGGGCGCTCCAACGCGGGCAAGTCGAGCGCGATCAATACGCTGGCGAACCATGTGCGACTGGCCTATACCAGCAAGACACCGGGGCGCACCCAGCATCTGAATTATTTTTCGCTGGGTAAAAATAAATTTCTGGTGGATTTGCCCGGCTACGGCTATGCCAAAGTGCCGCCCGATGTGCAGAGGCACTGGGAACAACTGCTGAGCCAGTACCTGAAAACCCGCGAGGAGTTATGCGGTCTGGTGGTGATCATGGATTCGCGACATCCGCTGACTGAACGGGACGAGGGTATGCTGGACTGGTTCGCACCGACCGGCAAACCGGTGCATATCCTGCTAACCAAGTCTGACAAGCTCAGCCGCCAAGAGGCGACGAAGACGCTGTTTAGCGTCAAAGCTCATCTAACCGAGCATTTTCCGCAGTGCACCGTGCAGCTGTTTTCCAGCCTGAAGAAGATCGGCCTCGAAGAGGCTGAGGCGGTGATTGCAGGTTGGTTCGATGCGGATGATTTAGCTGATGTGAACCAACTGGAATCAGAATAGCCAAAAAAATGTCCCCGGCCAAGGGGAGGAAGGCCGGGGACAAAGCCTTAACAAGGTTAAGGCACACGCTCAGGGAGGAGAAACGTGGAACGACTTTCATCGCACAAAGCATCAGATAAGACGTTTCTAAAATAGTTCCATGAAGAGTAACGAATAGGAAAAAATCATGCAGACACTCGGACAGTACCCCCACAAGCGGATGCGGCGTATGCGCCGTGATGCCTTTTCGCGCAGCCTGATGCGCGAGCATGTACTCACCTCTGCGGATTTCATCTACCCGGTTTTCGTGCTGGAAGGTAAGAGCCGCATCGAGGACGTCAAGTCCATGCCGGGGGTGCAGCGCAAGTCTCTGGACTTGCTG
The DNA here is from genome assembly GCA_017880865.1 of Gallionella sp. Lineage (GTDB taxonomy): Bacteria > Pseudomonadota > Gammaproteobacteria > Burkholderiales > Gallionellaceae > Gallionella. The sequence goes on along the minus strand of JADGRL010000005.1, from coordinate 13,211 downwards.
CTCAAGGATGCCGAGGAATGCGTCAAGCTGGGCATTCCAGTGATGGCGATTTTCCCGGTGATCGATACACCGCAGAAGAGTCTGGACGCGAATGAGGCCTACAACCCGAACGGTCTGGTACCGCGCGTGATCACTGAGCTGAAAAAGCACTTTCCCGAACTCGGCGTGATGACCGATATCGCGCTCGACCCCTACACCAGCCACGGACAGGACGGCCTGATCGACGATAGTGGCTACGTACTCAACGACGAGACCATCGCGGTGCTGACCCGTCAGGCGCAGACTCACGCCGCTGCCGGGGCCGACATCGTCGCTCCCTCCGACATGATGGACGGGCGCATCGGCGCGGTGCGCGCGGCACTGGATGCCAACGGCCACATCCACACCCGGATCATGGCCTACTCCGCCAAATACGCCTCCAGCTTCTACGGCCCGTTCCGCGATGCGGTCGGTTCCAGCGGCAACCTGGGCTCGGGCAACAAATATACCTACCAGATGGACCCCGCCAATTCCGACGAGGCACTGTGGGAAGTCGGCTTGGATCTACAGGAAGGCGCGGACATGGTGATGGTCAAGCCCGGCATGCCTTATCTGGATATCCTGCGCCGCGTGAAAGACGAATTCAAGGCCCCGACTTTTGTTTATCAGGTGAGCGGCGAATACGCGATGCTCAAGGCTGCCGCGCAGAACGGCTGGCTGAACGAGGAGGCGTGTGTGCTGGAATCGCTGCTGGCGTTCAAGCGCGCCGGGGCGGACGGAATATTGACCTACTTCGCGCTGGATGCGGCACGCTGGCTGAGCTCAAAAAGTTAACAAGGTTTCCAGCGCCGCGATATCCGCATGGGTCTCCGGATGACGGCTGCCGCTGTGGCGGGCGTTTTCGGGCAACACGATGATGTGCGTCTGGGTGCCGGATTCGCCGGTTAAGGTGTAGCTCGGCACGGTCTCTTCGTGTCCGCCCACCCGCACTCTCCATTCACCATCTTCGAAGTCTATGGTGTGCTTGAGCAGGAACAGCAGCACGGCTTTCGCGTCATCGGAAAACAGCATCAGGTTGATATCCGACTGAACACCCGCCGTGCCGCTCAACACCGAACCGGTCAGGTAAGGGTTAAACTCAGCCAGCATGCGCATGGTGGTCAAGGCTTGTTCGCGCAGTTGTCGCAAGATGCCGGGGTGGCTGTCGTGCTGATACAGCGCACGGTAGCTGTGCAGCGCGTCATCCACTTCCTGATTGCTGGGCAGGTGTTGCGTGTCCGCCGCACCCAGTTGGCGCGCGGCTTTGCGCTTGGCGAAGGCATGGTCGGTGATGCCATCCTCCGCCATCAACTTCGCGGCTTGATGCGCCAGTTGCTCGCGCATCAAGTCGCGCCTTGAAGCGTGTAACTTGTAGCCCGTAGTCTGTGGCTTGTGGGGCATCAGAGCAGCTGATCCTTAACCGTGTCTGCCGGTTTTATAGTTTCGTTGGGTGCAGGCATGGCATGTTCGGGCGGCACATTTTCCTGATAAAAGTATTCGATCCGGGAACTGTTTTCATCACGGTACCCTGCTTCGTTGATGTGCAGCGCAACCATATTGTCGGGCATCGTATAGACAGCCTCAGGCACATCTTTGAGTATTTTTTCCATGTAGCCGATCCAGATCGGCAAGGCAGCACCGCCGCCGGTTTCCTTGTCGCCCAGGCTGCGCGGTTGGTCGTAGCCCATCCAGGAGATGCCGACTACGGTCGGATGGAAGCCACAAAACCAGGCATCAAACATGTCATTGGTGGTTCCGGTTTTTCCGGCCAGATCATGTCGCCCGAGTTGCATTGCGCGAATGGCCGTGCCGTGTTTGACCACGTCCTGCATCATACTGACCATCGTATAGGCATTGCGCACATCGATAACCTGTTTTGCAGTATTTCCAGCCACTTCAGGCGTAGTTTGACTGATCACGGTGCCGTGTGCATCTTCGACGCGCTGAATAAAATATGGACTAACCAAAAAACCGCCGTTAGCGAATACCGAGTAACCGGTCAACATTTCCATCGGTGTCACCGATCCGGCTCCCAGAGCCATGGTCAGATAGGCCGGATACTTGGTGGCATCGAAGCCAAACTTGGTGATGTAGTCCTTTGCATATTGCGGTGAGATGGATTGCAATATGCGGATCGAAACCATATTTTTTGATTTGATCAAAGCCTGCCGCATACGCATCGGCCCTTCAAATTTCCCGTCGTAATTTTTCGGCTCCCAAGGCTCGTTGCCGGTTTGCTCCGCATCAAAAATCAGCGGCGCATCATTGATCACCGTGGCGGGGGTGAAGCCTTTTTCCAGTGCGGCGGAATAAACAAAAGGTTTAAAGCTCGACCCCGGTTGCCGCCATGCCTGAGTGATATGGTTGAACTGGTTGTGATTAAAATCGAAGCCGCCGATCAGCGAGTAAATAGCGCCACTGCGCGGGTCGCCGGAAACAAAGGCGGCCTCGACTTGCGGGAGCTGGCTTATTTGCCAGATGCCCTTATCATCCTTGCGCAATCGAATTATGGAGCCTGCATTAATGCGCTGGTTCAAGGCGACTTTCTTGTTCAAAGCCGGCTGGGCGAAAAGCAATGCATCGCCGCTGACCTCAACCATTTCACCACCCTTGCAATAAGCTTTAACCAGCTTGGGTGTGGCGGCCAGAACCACGGCGGGGATTAAATCATCACCATCGTCAGCTTCCTGCAGGGCTTCGTCTAGTAGCTCGATGTTGCTGCTGTCACCGTGCAAATCGACAAACCCTTCCGGACCACGGTAGCCTTGGCGACGGTCATAATCCAGCACGCCGGTGCGGACGGCTTGATAAGCGGCGACCTGGTCTTGTTGTCGAATCGTGGTGTAAACCTTGAAACCTTGCGTGTAGGTGTCATCCTTGAATTTTTCATAAACTGCCTGCCTGACCATTTCTGCAAGGTAATCTGACTTGACACCGAACTCCTGATTGGCACGGATGGTCACAATGGGTTGTTGTTGCGCAAGCAGCAACTGTTCATCATTAATATAGCTTAACTCATGCATACGGCGCAAAACGTAAAGCTGGCGCAGCTTGGCGCGCTTCGGATTGACGACCGGATTAAAGGAGGAGGGGGCTTTAGGCAAACCGGCGAGCATCGCGGCTTCCGCAATCGTGACCTGGGCAAGAGGTTTGCCAAAGTAAACCTGAGAGGCTGCGGCAAAGCCGTAGGCACGCTGGCCCAGATATATCTGGTTGATATAAAGCTGCAAAATATCGTCTTTGCTCAGGCTGTGTTCGATTTTGAAGGTGAGCAACACTTCATTAAATTTGCGCGTTAGGGTTTTTTCTTTGGTGAGAAAAAAATTGCGGGCCACCTGCATCGTAATCGTGCTGGCACCCTGTTTGGCTCCGCCAGAGGTCAAGTTGGAGATTGCGGCACGCAGCACACCCGAGTAATCCACGCCGCCGTGTTCATAGAATCGGTCGTCCTCGGCGGCAAGGATGGCCTGTTTCATAACTTCGGGAACTTCTGAGATTTTTACCAGCGCACGGCGCTCTTCACCGAATTCACTGAGCAGCACCCCCTCCGCGCTGTAAACGCGCAAAGGAATTTTGGGGCGATAATCAGTGAGCGCTTCCAGCGAAGGCAGCGATGGATAAGCCAATAGGGCCGCCAAACCCAGCAATATCGCGGGAAGCAAAAAAAGGGCTAGAGTGACAAGAACAGGGAGAAGCCAGCGACGGGAAGGCATGTGCAGAAGTCCGAAATAAGTAACAATGTTGATGCGTCCCGAATTATATCGGCTCTGTGAATATAAATAACCCCCAAAAATAGCTTTACACGATTTATAGTTATTGCTAGGATTTAAACCAATTTGTACAAATAGAGCGCTAACCAGCCAATGCTTAAAGTAAATTTTGATATTCCTCTGGACTTTTTGTGGGCTAAAACACCGCCTCTGATTGGCGTGGATATCAGTGCGTCATCAATCAAGATGGTCGAGTTGAGTGAATCGTCCAGAAAGGGTGGATACATTATTGAGCGGTATGTGATTGAGTTGTTGCCTAAAGATGCCCTCACTGACGGCAATATTAATAATCTTGAAGCTGTTTCGGAATGCATGCAACGCGCTTGGAAGCGAATGGGAACACGTATCAGAAATATAGGCTTGGCACTACCTGCGGCAGCGGTGATTACCAAGACGATATATTTGCCTGCTGGTCTACGCGAAGAGGATTTGGAATTTCAGGTCGAATCTGAAGCTAACCAGTACATTCCGTTTGCACTCGAAGAAGTTAATCTCGATTTTCAGGTGATGGGCCCCGCCCCTGAAAATCCCGAGGAGCTGGAAGTATTGTTGGCAGCTTCTCGCAAGGCGAACGTCGAGGATCGCGTTGCTGCTGCCGAGATTTCCGGATTAAAAGTGGTTGTGATGGATGTTGAGCCCTATGCGGCCGAGTTGGCCTTCGAGCAAATTCGCGATCAGCTCCCCGATGGTGCGGTAGATAAGTGTGTGGCACTTATCGATATTGGCGCGAACGTGATGAATTTCAATGTGTTGCGTAATGGGCAATCAGTATATTCAAGGGATCAGCAGGTGGGGGGGGAGCAATTGACGCAACAGATTCAAAGTGTGTTTGGTCTGTCTGCCGAGGAGGCTGAGTCGGCTAAGCGCAATGGCGGATTGCCGGATAACTATGAGAGCGATGTTTTGTCGCCTTTTCGTGAGAACCTGGTGACGGAAATTGCTCGTGCCATGCAGTTTTTCTTTACTACGACGCAATATCACGAGGTGGATTACATCGTGCTTGCGGGAGGTTGTGCGTCATTGCCCGGATTGGATGATGCGGTGGCAACCCGAACTCAGGTGAGTACCATGGTGGCGAACCCGTTTGCCTTGATGACGCTATCGAGTCGAATCAAGGCGCGGCAATTGCAAGCCGATGCGCCCTCATTGATTATCGCTTGTGGTCTGGCTATGCGGAGGTTCGACCCATCGTGATACGCATAAACCTACTACCGCATCGTGCTGAAAAGCGACGCGCTCGCCAAATTCAATTTATTGCGTTCAGCGTCATTGCCGTGGTGCTGGCCGCCCTGTTGGTGGGGTTCGTGCAGGTCGCGATCGGCACTCAAATATCCTATCAGGAAAGACGCAATGCCTACCTGAAACAACAAACTCTGATTCTTGACAAGCAAATTGAGGAAATCAATAAGCTCCGTGAGCAAACACAGGCTTTGCTGGCACGCAAGAATGTCGTGGAAGGTTTGCAAAGTACGCGTTCAGATGTGGTGCATCTGCTGGATCAGATGTTGCGAATCTTGCCGGATGGGGTGTATATCAAGACGCTTAAGCAGTCGGGCAATAGAATCAATCTGGTGGGTTATGCTCAGGCGAACGCGCGCATTTCCACCTTGATGCGGGCGGTTGAGGATTCACCTTGGCTGGATTCCCCCACGTTAGTGGAAATACATGCTTCCGGTTCGGGCACGGGTCGTATCAGCGAGTTTACGATGAATTTTAATTTGACCAAGCCGGAGGCAGCGGTTGCCGCGCCCCCCGCCAAACCTGTTGCTGGAAAGAATTAAGGTGTCACGATGAACTTGGATGACCTGAAAAAGAATTTAGCCGATCTGAAGAACCTGAACCCGAAAACTCCCGGCGCGTGGCCCTGGCCGGCCAAGTTGCTCGCTTGCGTGTTGATGTTTTCAGCTGTCGTTGTGGCGGGCGCGCTGCTGCTTTGGCAGGATGAATGGGATAATTTGAGCAAAGTCAAGCTAGAAGAAGGGCAATTGAAAGAAACTTTTCTGAATAAGAAGCGGCAGGCGATCAACCTCGACTTGATCAAGAAGCAGCTTACCGAAACCCAGGAGTCATTTGGCGCGTTGCTCAAACAGCTGCCCAGTAAATCGGAAATGGACGCGTTATTGACCGATATTAATCAAGCCGGTTTGGGACGTGGTTTGCTATTCGACCTGTTTCGCCCCGGTGTCGAAAAGTTGAGCGGATCATTTGCCGAGCAGCCGATCAGCATCAAGGTGACGGGAAATTATGATGACATCGGAAAATTCTCCAGTGACATCGCGATGTTGCCGCGTATCGTCACGCTGAATGACATATCGATAACCCCTGCAGGAACCGTTTTGACTATGGACGCTACAGCCAGGACCTTCCGCTATCTGGATGAATCGGAAGTGGCCGCGCAGAAGCAGGCGGGAGCGAAAAAATGAAGCTGATCCATTTAGTGCTGGCTTCGATCCTGCTGACAGGGTGTGGTGGCGAGGAATTTCAGGATTTGCGCGATTTCGTTAAAAATTCCGGTGCGGATATGCGCGGAAAAATAGAGCCTCCGCCGGAGGTGAGGCCCTATGAATATTTCGCGTACAACAATGAAAAGAATCTGCCTGATCCGTTCAAGCCGCGCAAGCAAGAGGCTCATGCTGCCAATGCCGGGATAGACCAGAAAGAGTTGGATCGCCCCAAAGAGGCATTGGAAGAGTTTCCACTCGAAAGTCTCAGAATGGTCGGTTACCTTTACCGGGCTAATGTAGGCTATGCGGTGATACGCGCCTCCGATTCAAAGCTGTATCGGGTTAAAGCCGGTAACCATATGGGTTTGAATTTTGGTTTAATCAAGGAAGTGACCGATACCGAAGTTAAAGTCAAGGAGATGGTTCAAGACAGCGCAGGCGACTGGACTGAGCGCATGAGCAGCCTGCAGTTAATTGAATGATTGAGGAGCAAAATAATGAAACATCAAAATAACGTGATCAGGAGCAAGGTTCGATTGCTGTGTCTGATCCTCGCCTTGGGTATGTCTGGTATGCAGGCACAGGCCGCCGACGTACCGGGTGCCGGCACGCAGAACAGCATTACCGCGTTGAATGTAAGCACCGGTAACGGGGTGACCGTCATCAAGGTTGAATTGGCGCAGCCGCTGGCGAATCTGCCAGCCGGATTTGCCACCAATACCCCGCCGCGCATCGTGTTCGATTTTCCAAATACAGCAAACGGCTTGGGTAAATCGGTTCAGGATTTCACCGAAGGGGATTTGCGCAGCGCCAATATTGTTCAGGCTGGCAACCGCACCCGCATGGTGGTCAACCTTAATCAAATGTTGACTTATCAAACCAAACTTGATGGCAATAACCTTCAGATCACCCTGCATAGCAAGCCCATAGATGCAACGGCCACCAGTACCGTAGAGCGTTTTGCCGAGGCAAAGCTAGGCACGCAAAAGCATGGGTTGCGCGACATCGATTTTCGACGCGGTAAAAATGGCGAAGGGCGCATCCAGGTCGACCTTTCCGATCCTGGTATTGGCATTGACATCCGGCAACAAGGCACCACGCTGATCGTTGATTTTATTAAAACCAGCTTGCCGAGCAATTTGCAGCGCAAACTGGATGTGGCCGACTTTGCCACGCCGGTGCAGGGCGTGGATACCTTTGTGCAGGGCGATAACGTGCGTATGGTAATCGAACCCAAGGGTAACTGGGAACATGCCGCCTACCAAACTGACAATAAATTTATTATCGAAGTGAAGTCCGTTTATGTGGATCCTGACAAGCTGGGGAAGGGCAGTAAAATCGGCTATTCGGGCGAAAAGCTGACCCTGAATTTTCAGAAGATCGATGTGCGCGAAGCGTTGAATGTGATTGCCGATTTTACCGAAACCAACATGGTCATCAGCGATACCGTGAGCGGAAATATCACGCTGCGTTTGAAAGATGTTCCTTGGGACCAAGCTTTTGACATCATCTTGCAAAGTCGCGGTCTGGATATGCGCAAGAGTGGCAACGTGATTCAGGTGGCACCTCGTGAAGAGATCGCCGCCAAGGAAAAAATCGAATTGACCGCACATCAGGAAATCGCTGAACTGGAAGAGCTGCGCACAGAAAGTTTTCAGTTAAGTTTCCAAAAAGGCGATGTGATGGCTGCGATGTTAACCAACGACAAGCAGCGCATGCTTTCCAAACGCGGCAGCGCGGTAGTGGATGCGCGGACCAACACCATGTTTGTTCAAGATACAGGCGCACATCTGGAAGAGGTGCGTAAATTGATCAAACAAATCGACGTGCCGGTACGTCAGGTCATGATCGAAGCGCGCGTGGTTGAGGCTACGGACAAGTTCGGCAAGAATCTGGGCGTGAGACTGGGCTACAATTCGCGTGATGCCTTCAGGGTCAATGGCACCAATATGAATGGCAATATAGGTTCCAATCAAGTAACCGGCGGGCCATTAGTCACGACGATAGACCCCACTACGGGTGTAGCGACAATAACGCCTTTGACCGTGCAGGCCGCCACGCCTAATGTCAATTTGCCCTCAGCGGGTGCTGCAGGTGCATTCTCCATGCTGCTATTCAATAATTCGTTAAGCAAGTTGCTGTCAGTCGAGTTGACCGCGCTGGAAACGGATAGCAAGGGCAAGGTTATTTCCAGTCCGCGCGTGGTGACATCGGATCAGACCGAGGCCCTGATTGCATCGGGTACAGAAGTGCCGTATTCGACGGTTTCCGCGAGCGGAACGAATGTGTCGTTTAAACCGGCCTTTTTGAGTTTGTCAGTCAAGCCGCAAATCACTCCGGATGATCATGTCATCATGGATATAAAATTAAGTAAAGATTCGGTGGGTTCCTTGTATCAAGGGATTCCCAGCATCGATACGAATAAGATAAGCACCCAGGTGCTGGTGGAAAACGGCGGTACGGTGGTGATCGGCGGGGTGTACTCCCAGGTACTCAGCAACGGTACCGATAAAGTGCCGCTGCTGGGCGATTTGCCGCTGCTGGGTTACCTGTTTAGAAGGTCATCCAAAATCGACAATAAAAATGAATTGCTGGTTTTTATTACGCCTAAAATCATCAAGGATGCACTGAACTTGCGTTAAGGCTAGACATTCAGAAATGGGACCATACTTTTTCGGATTTGGCGGGCTTTGGAAAATTATTGCATCGCGTACCATTTGTAGGGTTGGATTGTCCGTTGATCGAGTTTAAATTGTATTTGCATCGCATGTGAGTCAATCTGCTCGCCAGATAGATCTCACCGGATAGGGCAGTCAAACCCGATCGTTGCCATCGAATCTTGATGAATAAATTGATGGCTGGTAGTACATGCATTATTAAGTAGAGAACGTGAACGGGAGATAAAACATGCTGAACCTTTTTTACAGTCAAAAAATGACCAAATTTTTGGTGCCTTTATCGTTGGCAACAGTGATTGCAGTTTTTGCCGGTTGCACCGGCACTACGATTAGCTCGACCACGAAAGCGCCATCGACGGTCGTCGGCATCCAGATTTCAGCCACGCCCACGACGATTAAAACGGATAACTCAAACATCAGCACGCTGACGGTTACGGCGGTGGATGCGAATAATGCCACGAAATCCAATGCGTCGATAACCCTGAGCGCGGATACGGGCCTGCTCAGTACTCAGACCGTCATCACGGGTGCCAACGGTACAGCCACGGCCACTTTTTCCTCCGGTACCGCCAGCAAGGCGAACCGCACTGCGACCATAACAGCAACTGCGGGCGGTGCCACGGCCCTGCTGCCGGTGCAGATCGTGGGTACCACGCTGACCTGGAGTCAGCAAGTGGCAACGGTAGCCACCACTGGCCCGGGCACTACAACATCATTGACCCTCACCGTGCTGGATGCGGGCAAGTTGGCCATTGCCGGTGTCGCAGTGACGCTGACCCAGGCCGGGAGCGGAACCGTGACACTGACGCCGGTCCCGGTTGCGGGAACGGCCACCGGGACGACGGACGTGAACGGCAAGCTGACGGTCACGGTCGCCGGGCTGACAGCGGGTTCGGCGACCGTCACGGCCGCCGCCGTGGGTGCCACGACAGCAAGCACCATTACTGTGACGGGCGCCGGCTCCACGTTCGGCATCAGCCAGCTGACGCTGACCCCGCCCGGTAGTGCGGCGGTGGTCAGTGTCCCGAGCAGCCCCAAAACCGCCGCGATGCGTATCGGCGATACCCTGGACGTGCAGGTCACGGTTCCAACCGGGACACCCATCGTGACGTTCGCGACCACGATAGGCACTTGGGTGGGAGCAGTGACTCCACCTACCGTTATACAGGTAGCTCCGGCTGCATGTACTGTAGCAGGTGTTCCAGCTACTTGTGCAACAGCGACGCTGACGACCGCCGCAACGGGGTTGGCCAATGTCCAGGTGTATGCCAGCCCAACCCTGAGCGACACGCTGACGGTGGGGATGACCGCGACGACACCCGCCAAGATTTCGCTGCAGGCCTCGCCTTCGATCATACCCAAGAGTGTCGGTACCACGGTCGGTTATTCGAATCTGAGCGCTCTGGTGTTAGACATCAATAATAATCCTGTGGGCGGGGTGCCGGTCGCGTTCTCGATAGTCGGCGGCAACACGGGTTCGGGAGAAGTCATCTCGCCGGTCGTGGTGTTCACCGCGATCACGACGACGGGTGGCCTCGCCTTGGGCGCGGCGCCGTCGACCTTTACTTCCGGTTCGCTCTCATCCGGCGCAGCCGGAGAGCAAATTCGCGCCAGCGTGGTCGGCACCACGATTGCCACCCAGCCTCTATATAATGTCAATGGCACACCGGCCTCAAATGCTACGTCGTCGAGCTTTGATGCGGCGATCGTGGTCGGCGGCTCGGCAGGTTCGGTCGCCTTCGGTCAGGCCACGTTTGTTATTGATGCGGGAGCCATCAGCACGATCTACCAATACCCGATGTCCGTGCTGGTTTCCGATTCCAACGGCAGTCCGGCTCCGCTGGGCACCGTGGTCAACCTCAGTGTCTGGCCGATCGCGTGGACTACCGGATTTAAATGCTATTATGATGACGATGGCGGCTATTGGGATGCCTCTACAACACCTGTATGGCATGCCGCCTACAGAGGGACCTTTCTGAATGAGGACGCGAATCAGAATTTGATTCTGGATGCGGGTGAAGACGGAAAAAGATTGTTTTACGCTTCCGGCACGAATTCAATTTTGACTCCAGCCAACGGTGCCACATCTCCTGCCGTTGCAGGGACAACATTTACTGTACCAACAGGAACTATTGATGGGAAAATTACGCCGGTGAATTCCTACGGGGGTTCCATCGCCTCGACTAACAGTAAAGATTTGCCCGGAACGGCGACCACCGATGCGAACGGCGTGGCCACTTTCAACCTGACTTATACCAAGTCCAGCGCGATGTGGGTGGTCTCCAGAATACGCGCCCAGACGTTCGTTCAGGGTTCGTCCGCCGTCGGTCAGATCGATTTCCGGTTGCGGCCCTCTAAAGCAGACGTCGTACCTTGCACCTTGCCCGATTCACCTTTTAATTTTTGAAGAGAAAAATTTAACACGCACAGCAAAAGGCCCGGCTAGTCCGGGCTTTTGTTTTTTATCGTTTACAATATGCAATATGCAAAGCGATCAAGAAAACAGCCGCCCGGATAACGGTCGACCCGATAGCAGTCGTCCAGATAATGATCGCAAGTTCAGCTCCGGTAACCTGATCCTGGTGGGTATGATGGGTTCGGGCAAAACTACGATGGGTCGCGTACTGGCCAGACATCTGGGCAAGACCTTCGTGGACAGCGATGAAGAAATCATCAAGCGCACTGGCGTGACGATTCCGCACATATTCGATGTCGAGGGCGAAGCCGGATTTCGCCAGCGTGAATCCGCTGTCATTCATGATCTGCTCGGACGCGACAATCTGGTTTTGGCCACGGGCGGCGGCGCGGTGTTGTCAGCGCAAAACCGGGCGATACTGCAACGGAACGGGATCGTGATATACCTGAAGGCCAGCGTGCACGATTTATGGCAACGCACCCAGCATGATCGCAATCGCCCGCTGCTGCAGACCACTGATCCCCGCGCCAGGCTGACTGAACTTTTTTTTCAGCGTGATCCGCTGTATCAACAAGTGTCGGATATTGTCATTCAGAGCGGCAGGCAAAGCGCTCATGCGCTGATGCTGCACCTGGCCGATGAAATAGCCGCCTTCGGAAAAATTAGCCAATAATGATTGAACGGAAAAAGATGCAAACACTGACAGTAGGATTGGGCGAGCGCAGTTACCCGATACATATCGGCAGCGGGCTGCTCGATCAGGCATCATTGCTACAACATGCCGTGCCGAAGAAGCGCGCAGCCATCGTGACCAACACCACGGTCGCCCCGCTGTATCTGGAAAGATTGCAGCTAACCTTGCAGAGCATCGGGGTCAGCAGCGTGACGGTCATTTTGCCAGATGGCGAAATATATAAAAATTCAGACACGCTGAATCTGATCTATGACGCGCTGCTGACTAATCGTTGCGAGCGCAGCACGCCGCTGATCGCGCTGGGCGGCGGCGTGATCGGCGATATGACCGGTTTTGTGGCAGCGACTTATTTGCGCGGTGTGCCGTTCATCCAGATTCCAACCACGTTGCTGTCACAGGTGGATTCCTCGGTGGGCGGCAAGACCGGCATCAACCATCCTCTGGGCAAGAACATGATAGGCGCGTTCTACCAGCCACAGCTTGTGCTGGCGGATACCGATACGCTTAATACCCTGCCGGATAACGAGCTGGCATCAGGCTTGGCCGAGGTTATCAAGTACGGCCTGATCCGCGATCTGCCATTTCTCGAATGGCTGGAACTCAACATGGACAAGCTGTTGGCGCGCGATACCGCCGCGCTGCAATACGCCATCGCACGCAGTTGCCAGAACAAGGCCGAGGTGGTCGCGGCGGATGAACGAGAAACCGGTGAGCGCGCGCTGTTAAATCTGGGACACACCTTTGGGCACGCGATCGAATCCGGCATGGGCTTTGGTAACTGGCTGCATGGTGAGGGTGTCGCGGCAGGTACCGTGATGGCGGCAGACTTATCGCAGCGCTTGGGCTGGATCAGTGCGCAGGATGTATCGCGTATCCGCACGTTGTTCGAGCGTGCCCGTTTGCCGGTGGAAGCACCCGATCTGGGTGTGGAAAAATATCTGGATCTGATGGGCTTGGACAAGAAGGTCGAAGGCGGCAAAATGCGCTTCGTGCTGCTCAAGCAAGTGGGACGCGCGGTGGTTCAAGGCGATGTGCCGGAAAAGTTGCTGCGGCAAACTCTGGAGATTGCCAAGCCTGAACCTTGATGTAGGAGCGCAATGAATTGCGCTCCTACGAGGATTCTGGGTTGCAATGGATTTTCTTGGATTATAGAGGCAGAACGAAATGACTGAGCTCGCACCCTATGCCGTC
>JADGRL010000080.1 GCA_017880865.1 Gallionella sp. | reverse complement strand
GCTTATGCCATCACAAAATTAGGTGGCGTTGAAATAGCAGCAGAGAAGCTTGATACTATTTGGCTGGAAGTCCAGGACTGGATCAGGATGGGTTATGTGCCACATAGCTACGCCAAGGAAATCCACAAAAGAATAGGTGTGCCCATGTACGATCTTGTTCAACGGCAGCGGTGGTGTCTCAAATAGGTTGAATAACGAAGCTGGAATAAGTGTTGCTAATCTTTCGTCTTGGCTCTTCCAGCTTTCAGCATGGCGTCAACGTCATTATAAACGGGTAAAAATACGGGTAAAAAGTAACTTAGAAAAGCTAAGCCCCTTTGTTTACGTGGCATACAGAGGATTGTTATATGCCGACAAGCGCACCATCGTGCAGTATTTCCCCATCCAATCCCGTACACAACCCCCGCATAAATCCTGCCGATCACCACCTTCGTCTCTATGTGCCAGTCACTGCGAATGATTCTGAGGCGCCGGCTCTGCACGAATGAAAAATTGCACTGCTAGCAATCCTGCCACATCCATTTGGTCCAGGCTTTCCAGCCTCAGCTTGCCGATGCTGATCGTATTTATCTCGTCGAGATTCTTTCCTTCGAACAGGGCAGCCAAGCTCGGGTCCGGGTTCACGCGGGCTTCGCCGATGGTCCAGCCGGTCTGGCTCAGCATTTCGCCGGCCTGCGCCAGCGTGAAGAAGCGGATGTGCGTAATATCGAGGATGCCCGCTCCCAGATAACGCCATTCGCCCGATGCCAACGCGGACAGCACGTTCAGGTTGTGCACGTTGGGCAGACTGACATAGATTGCCCCGCTCGGTGCCAGCAGCGGTTTGGCGTTGCAATGCCTGCCACGGGTTGTAGATATGCCCCAGCACATCTGCGGCGATGATGGTGTCAAAGCTGCCAGCTATTAATCCCTCTGTTTCAAAATCCACCTGCTCAAATGTTCCCGCGATCACGCGGTCATAGGCCTGCGCGGCCATAGCTGCGGCTTTGTCCAGCATTTCAATGCCAATGACTTCGCAGCCGGGGAAATGTTGTTTCAACTAGCGTCCGGATTATCCACAAAAACAGCCTATATCCAGTACGCGTTTCGGTGCCGGATTAACCATTTCAAGCAAGCCGGCAACCAGTCAACAAGACCAAGGGGAGTGGCTGGCAGAACGTCCACATCGCTGTAATTTTAAAGGCTAGTTTTGTTCTTTAGCCAGAATTCCTCTGCTAAACCTGCTGATATTGTTGCAACGTGCAGGGCCTCGTCTGGAAAAATCCCCATGTGGTATGGTTTTCTCAGAACTTGTTGGTAAGGAATACCTCTGATATTTACATACTCCTGATGGAATTCGTTCGCGGGGTGTCGCGAATATGGAGCATTACTTGCCACACCTCCATGAACTTGGTGAAAGGTACCTTCACCGAGGAGCATGACATATTGCATGTTTTCTATGGATATGGCACGGTTAAAAAAATCCGGGCTCACCAGCCCACCACCGCGAGACTGAAATCGCTCGTCTAATCCCCCAAGGAAAAGATAATCTGCTTTTCTAATTCCGAAACAACTACTCTCAAATAAACACCCAAACCAGCCACGACTTGCATCAGCGAAGTCGCCTGCAATCTTGTAGAGATTGTAGCCATTGCTTTTCCATCCACACCCGCTTAAAAGTCGATCCTCCATTAATTGGTTGTACCCTTCTACAATAGATTCATTCTGGCGCTTGGGGCCCAAATGGAATGGAACGGTGGCAATAAATGGCGAAGGAAATAGAGAGAAGGCATCAGCACACCGCCTCAAGACACCGGGTGATATTATATGGGCGCCATCTATTATCACCAAAAGCTCTTCACCCAGCGCATCACGACAAGCCATATTGATTGCCTGCACTGGAGACACGGAGGTAGTGGAAACAAAGCGGTATTTAAACTCTGGACCAAAGGCCAGAACCTGTTTCTCGGACAACGGTTGAGTTGATCCGTTATCCAGGACAATCACTTCGTATGGAATATCATTAAGGTCATTTTGGTATGCACGAGTTAATGAATAAAGCGTATTCTCCGCCTCCCGGCGATTGTTAAAAAAATTTACCACAATAGACAACATATGCTTTTCCTTTGATCTGGGTTGGCTTTCGGGTTTGGGCAGACAGGTTGTGTTGCCGAAAGCGTCAAACTCAAAATGCCGCCCCCGAGCCAATGCATCAATCACGCTCTGCTCAAACGCCCTCACCACCCCGATATCATGATCCGCTTGCGGAGCTGCGGCTTTGAGTTTGTCACGACGGGCTGCACGACGGCCCGGGTCGCGGCATTCCGCCGCCAATCGGGCCGCAATCGCCACATAATCATCTTTGGATGCAGCGATGGTGTCGGTCATCCCGATCTTGCGCAGCAATCCGGCTGCCAAGCGCTGGCGCATGAACTTGCCTTCCAGCGTGACCACCGGCAATCCGCGACGAATCGCTTGCCAAGCCGTGGTGTAACCGGAGAACGACGGGCAATCGAGATAGATGTCGCACAGGTCGAGCAGCGCATAGAACTTCTCCCGCGATAGCCACGGAATCACCAGCAGATGCTGTTCTGGATCGAGGTCGCGCTCGCGAAATGCCTGATTTAGCCTGGTGATCAATTGCTCCGTCGCCCAAGAAAATTGGGGATCGTTTAACAAGATGAAAGTACTTTCGCCCACAGCAGCGGCGATGTCGGCAAACAGCGCATCATCGGCAGGGTCGAATTTGAATGGCGTCTGGGCGATCACAAAGCGAACGCCGCGCCGCTTGGCCAAATCCGCCGCAAGTTCGGGCAGGGCTTCCGGCTTAAGCTCAATCGGTGTCGTGCAACACCCCGTACCGGGCAAGCGCACTAGTCTCTCACGATAGTGCGTATCGGCATCCGGCGCTTCAAGCATCTCGCCGGAAAAATAAAGGTCGATCGTCGGTAATCCGGTGGTGATTGGGTGTCCCCAGCTTGCTACTTGGAGCGGCGCAAGCCGACGAGTCGCCAAGCGACACGTCATGGGATCCATCCCGATTTCTGGATAAAAAATCACATCGGGTCGATCTGCGGTCATTGCATCCAGCCAGCCGTTAAAGCCGGAGACTGTATGGAAATCCCTCCAAACATCACACAGTGACCTAGCAAACTTCGTTTCCTCGTCTTCCACATGACTCATGTTGTAAAGCACCACTTCAAATCGAGTGCGATCCAGGTTAGCCAATACACCCCGGAGGATGACATCCCAGACTGAATGGCGGCGAAAATGGTTGGAGACAACCGCGAGCCGTATTCTTTTTCGCTTTGGCATGGGCGTGACCGGAATCTGATCAGGACTTGATGTTACCAAGTCACCATAGCGTGACAAGAGCGCGACATGATTGCCATCACGATAAGCAAGATAGAAAGGTTGTTGAGAGCCCACTGCTTCGGAAAACCCTGCCCGGTTTGTGGGCGAAGACTTCAACCACTCGGACAGTTCCCGCAGGGAACGATCGAATTCTGCGGTGACTGCAATTGAATCTGTCACGGTCTGGGGCGCAATCGGCAATGAGAATGTTTGCGCCACACGAAACATCGCGTTATCCGGCTGTATTTTTAGCGCCCGCCGATAACTGGCTTCTGCTTCGGCCAGCTTGCCTTGTTCCTTGAGGGTAACGCCCAGATTGCTGTGTGCCTCGGCAAAATCGGGTTTGATCGCCAGAGCGCGCCGATAACTTGCCACTTCGTCGTCAAACTTCCATAGGTCATGCAGTACTACACCAAGACTGCCATGCACCTCAGCATAATCGGGTTTGATTTCCAGTGCCCGCCGGTAACTCGCCACTGCACTTTCATTCTGGCCAAGTCTTTTCAGCGCATTGGCCAAATTGTAATGAGCATCAGCCAGATTCGGTTCGATCTTCAATGCTTGGCGAAAATTCGCCACGGCATCTTCCAGTTTTCCGGCGTTCAGCAGAAGATTCCCGGTGTTGTAGAAGTCT
>JADGRL010000002.1 GCA_017880865.1 Gallionella sp. | reverse complement strand
CGACGGTCAGGATGATCACCACGGTGGTCTCGTCATAACTGACGTTGCCCAGTTTGAATTTGATGCGCATGTCCACGATCGGCACGATGATGCCGCGCAAATTGATCACGCCCTTGATGAATTCGGGTGCATTGGCGATCGTCGTCACGGCTTCGTAGCCACGAATCTCCTGCACCTTGAGGATGTCGATGCCGTATTCTTCGCGGCCCAACGTGAAGGTCAGCAACTCGCGACTTACGCCGGTCGTTGCTTGCTTCTGGCTTGCTTGCATGTAGGTTATCCTTAGGTAATAACGACGCAGGGAATTTTGAAAAAATCAATTTTGAAGTCGTATCGGCATAATACGCAAAGCCTGCGCCGACTGACCGTCAGGCAATCTTGATTTTCATGTAGGGAAAACAGCGCGGGGTAGGAATCCCCTGACTGACGTTATTCGATCAGACCTTGGTCGGCAGCATAACGGATCAGTTCGGCATTGCTCTGAAAATTCATCTTCTGCATCAGACGCGCCTTGTGGGTGCTGACGGTTTTGTTGCTGATGCAAAGCTCTTCGGCAATCTCGTTGATGCCTCGCCCTTTGGCAAACAGCTTCATGATGTGCAGCTCGCGTTCCGAAAGCCGTTGATGAGGTGCAATTTCTCCCGACACGGGCTTCTCGAACATCATCTGCTCTGCGATGACAGGATCGACGAAACGCCCACCCGCCGCCACCTTGCGCACGGCATCCATTAATGTATCCTGTTTGCTGCCTTTGGTGACAAAGCCTGCGGCGCCTGCCTGAAGCACGCGCTTGGCGACCTGGAGTTCGTTATGCATGCTGAGCACAAGAATCGGCAGCTGTGCATTGAGTGCGCGGATGTGCCCGATAAGGCTGACGCCGCTGATGCCGGGCATGGTCAAGTCAAGCAGCACCAGGTCGAACTGTCCATGACGCAATGCCTCCAGCACTTCAGCACCGTTAGTCGCCTCGCCCGCCACGACGATGTCGCCAACCAGCGCAAACAGTTGTTTCAATCCGCCGCGTACGATGACGTGGTCATCGGCAATCAATACTCTAATCACAATGTTCTCGACTTATTATTAACGGGTATGCGCACCACGATCTCCGTGCCATAACCCGACGAACTGTTGATAAAAACCGTTCCAGCCAGCAGCAGCGCGCGTTCCCGAATGCCGACCAGTCCGAAGGAGTTTTCCTTTTTGACGTCCGAATCGAAACCAGCTCCATTGTCGCGTACTTTCAAAACATAGACCTCACCCTCCCTGAAAAGGGTGATGTCTATTTTATCGGCCTTTGCATGTCGGGCAACATTGGTGAGCGATTCCTGAACGATGCGAAACAGCGCGACGGCATGGTTTTCGTCGAGCTCGATTTCAGTTTCCGCGATATGCACTTCACATCGTATGCCCGTGTTGGTGCCGAAACGCCCGGCCAGCCATTCCAGCGCGGAGACGATGCCCATGTCCAACGCGGCAGGGCGCAACGCCGAGGCGATGTTGCGCGTTGCGTCGAGCGCGCTGTTCGTCAGCGTCATGGTTTCCAGCAAATGCTCGCTCAATGCGGGTGAATCCGCCGCGAACTTGTGAGTGATGACCGAAACGTTCAGCTGCAATCCGGTCAGTATCTGCCCCAGTTCATCGTGCACTTCGCGGGCGATGTACTTGCGCTCTTCTTCGCGCGCTTCCTCGCGGCGAGCGGTCATGCCGCGCAACTGGGCACGCGATTCTTCCAGATTTTGTTCGGCCAGCTTGCGTTCCTCAATCTCGCGACGCAACCGCTGATATGGTTCACGCACACTCTCTACAAACACGGCCCGGTAGATGAACACATAGGCGGCGATCTTGTAGAGATGCCCGAGCAGATTGAAAATGTCACCCATTGCGCTGTACAGCGTGAAACACAGCTCGTTCAGGATCAGGATGACTGCAGCGGCAAACAGGTTGGCGGAATCGAAAGCACGGAATGGCGCAAGGGGCTGCTGCGCCTGACGGTAGAACAGCACGGCGGAAACCAGAAATAGGGCGGCAATGAAAAGCTCCGCGTCAATCTTAAAAGGGGTCAGCCCCTCGCCTTCGATGAAGGTATGCGGCCAGTCCTGTTCGTGAAACAACACCAGCCAGTAGATGATTACCGTAATGGCCAGGCTTCCTGCCAGCAAACCATAACGTGCCTGCGGCTTGGCTAATGGCTGCCACGACCGCAAGGCCACGACCAGCAAGGTTAGCGCGGTCAGAAAGCTCCCGGACAGCCAGAACTGGATAGCCTTTTCCGACCCGTTTGGTGTCACGAAATCAGGCATACCATTGAACGATAGCATGTGGGCAAAGTCCACCATGCCCACAGCGAAAAAGCCACAGGCGATTATCAGGGTGTTGCCGGGGCGGTCTGCGCCATAAGCATTCCAGGCGAGTCCAAACACCATCATCGTGATCACGATGGCGAACGTTTCCACCGCGTTATGCAGCGGCAGCGGCATGATATCCACGCCTCGCAGAGCCAGTAGTGGCGGCGTCAGCCACACCACGAAGAATACCGCGACCATGCCGGTGAGCAGCCAGGTAATGCGGTGCAACGCAACGTTATCGAAAGACATGAATGCTCAATGGTTTTGTAGGAATTCTCAAGCTAGGGTACATGACCAAGATTGATGACTATACTATCGGTATTCTCTTTTGTCGCAGTGCTTGGATTAAGGCATCGAATTAGCGGACAAAATTAGTCTTTGTAACAATAAGTTGGGCTCTGTCAAATAGTGGGTTCGGATACTTGGTACGACATTCCGGAATTGTCACATAGCTACCGTACGCCAATGTCAGTGCACTATCGAAGTAACAGAAGTCTGTTTTCGCTTGATGATCTCATTCCTAATTTCATTGAATTGCTCCCGAGTTTCATGCTCGATGAAAACCTTTCCCACTATCGGAGGAATCCAAACCCCCGGAACGGTATCCGTGTGGTAGATGATCCTGATTTGCCCACCCTCATCAATTAGCTGTGTCGTGCCTTTCATCTCGCGCATGCTGCCGCTAATCATGCGCGACTGGATTTTATTGAAAGGGGTCAACTGTATTTCCCGTGTTGTTTCGAACGGAAAAGTGATCGGACCATACGATGCGGTGCCGCGCTGAAATACCTTCAGCGTGTCTTTCGAAATGCTGTCCACCCGGCTCTCCTTCAGGTTGGAGACGAAACCGGCCATGTGTTTGAAGTCTGTCAGCACGTCCCAGACTTCCTGCCGGGTGGCCGGAACAACAAGGCTTAAATCCACAATCACGTTTTCGCCCGCGATTTGCACCTTAACTTCAATATCCTCCTCCTGCTGTGAGTCGGCAGTTGCCGCCGCCATAAATAGCACCGACGACATGAACAACATGAAGGAAATTATTTTCATAGGCGGGCTGAATGCCTCAGGGCGCGAAGCTGCCGTTCGAATATGTCGGTGAGTGCCATATCCATCACTAACTGCCGCTCAGCATCCCCAGCCCCCACGCCACGCCGAAGCCCGTCACATCGCTCGCGACGCTGCCCAGCCCGCCTTCGCAGCGGCTGGCAGACAAGTCCACATGCAGCCACGGCACATCGTGCTCGACGAAGCGTTTCAAAAAGCGCGTGGCTAGGATGTGATCGGCTTCGCCATCCAGTGTGCATTGCTTGATGTCGGCGACTTTGGAATCCAGTGCAGGTTCGTAATCTTCGTCCAGCGGAAAGGCGCACAGGCGCTCGCCGCTTTGCTTGCCAACATTGACCGCACGCTGCACCAGTTCGTCGCGGTTGCCCAGCACGCCCGAATAGCGCGCGCCCAGCGCCGTCGCCATGCTGCCGGTGAGCGTGGCGAAGTCGATCATCAGGTCAGGTTTTTCGCGCGAGGCGAGCGTCAGCGTGTCGGCCAGCACCATCCTGCCCTCGGCGTCGGTGTGCATGATTTCGATGGTGGTGCCGTTAAGCGCCTTGACGATGTCGTTCTGTTTGTACGCCTTGGGGCTGATGTGGTTTTGCGCCAGTGCCAGCCAGCAGTCAATGTTGACCGGCAGCTTTTGTTGCGTTGCGGCGAGCAGGATGCCGAGTGCCACCGCCGAGCCGTTCATATCTTCGTGCATGTTGTGCATGTAACGCGACGGCTTGAGGTTGTGTCCGCCGGTATCGAAACAGATGCCCTTACCGACCAGCGCCACGGTCTGTTTCGCCTTGGGATGTTTGTAGGCGAGATGCACGATGGCGGCATCCTCCGTGTCGCTGCCCTGCGCGACCGCGACGAACGCACCCGCGCCCATCTTGCGCAGCGCCTTCATGTCGAACTCTTCATGCTTCCAGCCATTTTCTTGCGCCAGTTTCTTGATGCGCGTGCGGTATAGACCCGGCGTCAATTCGTTCGGCGGCAATACGGTGAGTTCGCGGCACAGCAGGTTGCCCTCTGCTTGCGCCTTGAGCGTGGCAAAACTTTTGCTGTCTGCATAACCGTACAGCGCGATTTTTTGCAGCGCTTTGCGCTCGTCTTTTTTCTTGTGAACCGGCAGCAGCGCGCCGTTCACCCATGCGCCATACACCGCCAGCTCGGCGGCACGCTTGCGCTGCGCTTCATCACCCAGCACGGCGATGCTCAGCGCCTTGGGATTTTCTTGCAGCAACAATTGCATGGCTTTACGCACCTGCACCTGCAGTGCGAACGTGTCCTTGTCAAAATCCAGCATCGTCCACGCGATCAGGCTGCCGTCGGCGGCATTGGCGGCAACCGGCGATTTAGCCAGATCAATGGCCTTCATGTCGCGGCGCTTGAGCACGGCTGCGAGCAATTCACCCTGCGGCAAATCCTCAGGCAACGCCTTGCCCTTGGGCAACAGCACCAGCAGATGGGCGGCAGTTTGGTTCTTCGGCGGGGTCAGTGTGGCGGTCAGTTGTGCTAGCATTGCGTCCTCGATAAATGACAGAGGTTGTCATTATCGCGGAAAAATCAATTGGTTTTATATCTTATGCGCACCTATCTCGATCTCATGCAACACGTGCTGGAACACGGCACAAAAAAATCCGACCGCACCGGTACCGGCACGACAAGCGTGTTCGGTTACCAGATGCGCTTTGACCTCGCGCAAGGCTTTCCGTTGGTGACCACCAAGAAGTGCCACATGAAATCCATCGTCCACGAACTGCTGTGGTTTTTGCAGGGCGATACCAACATCAAGTATCTCAAAGACAACGGCGTCAAAATATGGGATGAATGGGCTGACGAAAAAGGTAATCTCGGCCCGGTGTACGGCAAACAATGGCGCTCATGGGCTGCACCCGACGGGCGCGTGATCGATCAGATATCCGAAGTCATCGCGCAAATAAAAAAGAATCCCGATTCGCGCCGCCTGATCGTATCGGCCTGGAACGTCGGCGAGCTTGACCAGATGGCGCTCGCGCCCTGTCACGCGTTTTTTCAATTTTATGTGGCTGATGGAAAGTTGTCTTGTCAACTCTACCAGCGCAGCGCCGACATCTTTCTCGGCGTGCCTTTCAACATTGCCTCCTACGCGCTGCTAACGTTGATGATCGCGCAAGTGTGCGATTTGCTACCGGGTGACTTCGTGCACACCTTCGGCGATGCGCACCTGTATTCGAACCACATGGAACAAACTCGCGAGCAGTTGTCGCGCGAACCGCGCCCGTTGCCGGCTATGCGCATCAATCCGGCAATCAAAAATATATTTGAATTCAAGTTCGAAGATTTCACGTTGGAAGGCTACGACCCGCATCCGGCGATCAAGGCACCGGTCGCGGTATGAACAACACATATCCCGGCACCGGTATGACCCGTACTTCAATCATCGTCGCGATGGCGAAGAACCGCGTGATTGGTGCCAACAACACGCTACCGTGGCATTTGCCCGCCGACCTGAAGCATTTCAAGGCGCTCACGATGGGGCATCACATGATCATGGGGCGCAAGACATTTGAGTCTATCGGCAGGGCACTGCCGGGGCGCATTACTGTCGTCGTCACGCGCAATACTGATTATTTCGTGCCTGATGTGATCGTGGTGAATTCGCTCGAAGCAGCGATTTCGGCGTGCGGCGATGATCAGGAGATTTTTGTGATCGGGGGTGCGGAGCTTTATCGTCAGGCGATCGATTTGGCCGACCGGATTTATCTGACCGAAATCGACGCCGACATCTCAGGCGATACGCACTTCACGGAATTCGACCGCATGCTGTGGCATGAGACCGAACGCGAGAGCCACGCGCCGGACGCGAAGAATGTGCATGCCTATCATTTCGTGATGTACGACAGAAAAACCTGATTAACGGAAATCCCAGCGGTAACCGGCGTATACATATTGGCGTCGCGATGTACTGCTTTGGGTCACGCTATTGGTGCGCGTGTCTTCAACCCCGCCCTCAGCCTCGAAGTTGATCGAGTCGTTCAGGCGATAGCTCACCTTGAGACTGGGCGTAATCCGCGCCTGATGATAGCTTGTATCGAACGCTGAGCCGTTCTGGGCATAATATTGCACCGACATATCCAGCCGCCATTTTTTCCACAGTGCCTCGACACGATTCAATCCCAGAGAATGCCCCTTATAGGACTGGGCGTTGATATAGCTGGCCGTCACCATGCTCAGATCGTTCTCGATCAATAAACTATTGCCTATCGCCTGTGCGGAATAAATATACATATTCCCAGTGCCCGGTTGCGCAGGCAGCGTTCCCACCGCCCCGGTGCCGGAAGTGTTCAGGATACGAAAATCACCACCCAACCGCCAGTGCGCGGCAACGGGCTGCGTCGTTCCGATCATCACTAAGTTTGAGGTTGATGTTAACGTTTGTGCATCGGTGCGCAGGGTATCTGTTGGCACGCCTGATTGAGTCAAGGCCGCGATGGATTGTACTGTCTGAGCCTGTAACGCATTGGTGATCTGCAAGGTCGGCGATTTTCGGTGGTCTACCAGCAGGTTGTAGTTGGAGCCTGATGCCGTCATCCAATTTCCCTGGATCGTCGCGATGTTGACCGCCTTGAATATCGTGTCGTAATCCAGCAGCCCCGTATAGTTGCTTTGCACATCAAAATAATGCGTTTCCATACCGACGGCCTGGCGGTCCGTCACGTTGCCTACGCGTTGCTGGATCAGGTAAGCGCTGCCGCTCCACTGTTCGGGCAAACGGGTCAGATCGACACTCATGCCGGCGAATTTTTTTCTTTCGGCTGCAGTATTGTAAAAATCCACCGGTGAACCTACGACACCGTTGACACGCCATGCCGGGTCCAGACTATAACCTACCCAAGCGCCGTCAAAACGGCCCAGCACGCCACCTGCCGATCCCATCTGCCGACCCAGACGGTACATGTAGCCGTGGTCGCGCGCGCTTTGCTCCACATAAACGGAGCTCAGCCGATTCTTGCTCGTTTTCCCGCGCAGATAATTCGCGTTGTAATCATCGCGCACCACAAAACGCGTATCGGTGGTCTCGGTGCGTTTCCGCCCGGTCATATCCAGAGTCGAGATCAGCGTCGACTGGTCTGTACCTGACCACGACGACTGCGTGCCATTCACGTTATCCGTCGCAACCGTATGCAAAACACCTTTGTAGTAATTCTGCGTTACGCTGCCGTAGACCATCATATTTTCCTCGACGGCCTTCTTCTGTCCGGTACGTGTCACCTGCTTGGTCGCATCACTGGGCAGATGAGCCTGACGCTCCTTCACTTGCGCCGCATCCGCTGCGTCCGGATAAAGCTTCAGATATAACTCGTACTCGACGCGCGCCTTGGCAAACTCCCCGTTTTTCTCGCGCGCCTCGCCTATCAGTTTCTGCGCCGGCTGAGATTGCCCATTGGGAGGAAGATTAAGCAACTGATTCAAGGTTTCAATCGACGCACCAATCTGACCTTGCCCCAGTGCGGCAGTCGCGCTACCGAACAATTGCTTTGCCTCCAGCTCAATTTCCTCCGGGCTGCGCTGCGCTTGCATAGCAGCCAACGGCTCGACTTGCGGCTTGATCACAGGCGTAAAAATGCTAATGCTGCGCCCATCATTACCGGGACGAACGCGATATTTCACCAGATTATCAAACTTGATGTCGAGCGCTGAATCGAGCTCGGGATAACTGACCGTGAAATGAGGGGAAATATCAGACGGCGGCGAAACCATAGCTTCCGAAACCGGGCCAGTGGCCGATGGATCAGGTTCCAGAAGATTGAAGAACAGATGCACCTCGCCATTGCCGAGCGATACCTCGCGCAGATATTGAATCCGGGTGTCGAATATGATCTGGATCTCCGCCTCATCTCCCGCCGGGT
The DNA here is from genome assembly GCA_017880865.1 of Gallionella sp. GTDB lineage: Bacteria > Pseudomonadota > Gammaproteobacteria > Burkholderiales > Gallionellaceae > Gallionella. The sequence continues at coordinate 128,615 of JADGRL010000002.1, read as the reverse complement.
TGATTTCGACGCGTTCAATAATGTGGGCATGAGCCGACTCTATCGCAACGCCACTCAGCAACACGGCAACGGTGAACGAGCGGGTGAAATTTCGGATGATTCGCAACGCGCTATCTGCCTTCAAAATTCTTCCTTTCTTCCAACACCGCAATCGGCACATTCGATATAACCACTGGGAAATTCGCTATCGCAGGGACGTGATTTACCTCGAAGAGGTAGCTTTGCCCTGATCTATTCATGTGTCAGAAGAAGGGCGCGACATAGCGCGCCCTTACCCGAGATGTCGTTATTTATTCCAGGTACTTGTGGAGTGGCATTGATCGCACGATTGCGAATTCTTGTGTTTACTGTGACAAATATTGCATTGGCCTGAAACAGCGGCCCCCGATCCATGCACATTGGCGTTTGCAAAGCTGATTGTCGACTTGTGGCAGTTATCGCATGAAGGCCAGAAAGTCGTAGGTACATGCCCGGAGTAGGCAGGGTACTGAGTCGTAACCCCGCCGCCCACACCCTTCGCCGTCGTGCCATTGTGGCAAGTCGCACAGGTGCCCGGTACCACGCCAGAGTGGTTGTAACCCGCCGGCCTCCAGGCTGCGGTGGTGTGGCAACCATCACACGAGGCGACAGTCGCAACGTGGGTGCTCGGTTTACCCGTGGCAGTTATCCCGTGACAAGTCGCGCAAGTACCCGGCACCACACCAGCATGGTTATACCCCGCTGGCCTCCAGGCCGCTGTGATGTGGCAAACATCGCATTGAGAAGTAGTCAAAACGTGCCCAGTGGGTTTGCCTGTAGCCGTTACTCCATGACAGGTCGTACAGGTGCCAGGAACCACACCCTTATGGTCGTAGCCTGCCGGTATCCAGGCCACGGTACGATGACAGCCATCGCATGAAGCAGAAGTAAAAACGTGGCCGCTCGGTTTGCCTGTCGCCGTCATGCTGTTATGGCAGGTCATACAAGCACCCGGAGCCACCCCTACATGGCTGAACGATGCCGGAGTCCAGACCGTGGCACGGTGGCAACTGTCACATGCAGCGACGGTAAAAATATGCCTGTTGGGTTTTGCTGTCGCACCCATGCGGTTACCCACGCTGTGGCAACCGGCGCAATCCCGTGGTGTTCCCTTGAACATGCCCTGGACGTGGCAGGAATCGCACTGCGCCAGAAGGTGGGGGCCCGTCAGGTTAAACCCCGTTTTGATATGGTCAAATTTAGTGGTGTCAGCACCGGTTGTTTGCGCCGATGCCAAATGCGCAATGGCCAGCAGTGGCAATATGAACATCATCGCGATCCAGCGCGGCGATCTCATGGCCTGAAACATGTACGCTACCCCCGCTTGTTTCCTGTCGTTTTTCATTTTCCACCCCTATCAAAGTTTGGTTGTGACACACTTTAAAAATGTTGGTTCCGTTTTTAGTTCTGAATCCGGGATTTTTATAATCCAGCCTTTCGATTATCCGCCGCGCAGATTGCCGACATTTGCCGTTTAATTCCATGCGCCAACAAGCAACGCCGACATTTCCATCGCCAGCAGCAACTGCAACAGACCGTACGCCAGCTTACCAACAAATCGATGCCGCTCAAAACCCGCCCGTCCAGTTGTGGCCATCGGAATAAATGGCGAATTTACACAGACGAGTGGTTAAAAAATTGAGATCAACGGTAATGCACATCCATCTCAAACGAGATCTTTGACGTTTTATGGGCGGCTGTTAACGACGTTGTGACTCAGCTCCTATAAGAATAGAACGGAAGTTACTGGTGGAATGGCAGCGTTCGCATTGCTGGCCAAACTTGCCTTGATGCACGTCGTCATTTTCGTGACAGCCAACACATGAACGCGGAACCAGAGCACGATCACCCACCTCTTTTTTATGGCAGGCATAACAATCCAATTTCTTATGGCCTCCATCGAGCTTGAACTGGGTACGCTTGTCGTGGTTGAAATCCCACGCTTTCCACGACCGTGCGTTGTGGCATAACTCGCATTTTGTACCCAAGCGACGCTTATGCACTCCGGCATCATCCTTTTTGTGGCAAGCAAAGCAATCCGATGGGGTATCGCTGAAAATCTGCGTCTGATGGCATTTCTTGCATTCCACTTTCACATGCAAACCGAGCAAAGGGAAATGTGTCCGACCGTGATCGATCTTGGCATCCTTCCAGCCTTTTTCGTTATGGCAGGAATCACAACGCTTACCCAGCTTCTCCTTATGCACATCGTCTTTTTTGTGGCAGGAAATACAATCGAGCTTCAGCTTTTGTTGATACAGTTTTCCTGTATGGCACGCCGTACATTTAACCTTTTCATGCTTGCCCTTTAATGAGTATTTAGTATCGCGCTCATGATCGAAACTGATTTCTTTCCAGTCTTTTTCTTTGTGGCAGGATTCGCATTTCGTACCAAAGTCGCCCTTATGTTTGTCTTTGCTCAGATGGCAGCCCACACAGACGGTTGCAATCTTTTCCTTTAGCTCGGGCTTGTGGCAAGCGTCGCACTTGGTTGTAACGTGCTTGCCCAACAATGGGAATTTGGTGCTCTTGTCATGATCGAATTGGGCAGATTTCCATTTTTCTTCATTATGGCAAGTCGCACATTTATCGCCCAGCCCACCCTTGTGCACATCATCCTTGCGGTGACACGCGACACATGTGTTGGGAGTCTTTACCTTGGTGAAAAGCGGTGTTTTATGGCAACTCACGCATTTTGCCAATACGTGTTTACCCAGCAGCTTGAATTTTGTTTCAAGATTATGGTTAAAGTCGATTTTTTTCCAGTCTTTATCTGTATGGCAGGTCTCGCATTTCTTGCCGTATAGTCCCTTATGCTTATCAGACTTGAGATGGCAAGCCACGCATTCATGCGCTATTCCTTTGTAGCGGCTGTCGATATGACATTTGCCGCATTTCACGTCCACATGCTTGCCACCGAGAGCAAAACGCGTTTTTTCCAGACTGTGATCGAATTTTGTTTCTTTCCAGTCGCGTTCGTTATGACAGCTCTTGCAGTCGGTGCCCAGACCGCCCTTGTGTTTATCATCCTTGTGATGACAGCTATTGCAGACTGAAGGTGCTTCGCGGTATTTTTTCTTGACCTCGTGGCAATCCTTGCACTTTACTTTTTCCTGTTTCTGATGGGCCCCCAGCAAAGGGAAATCGGTCTTCGCGTGATCGAAGTTACTCGTATCAAAAACCACGATTTTCGCATTCCGTCCTTTGTGTTCGGTATGGCAGACACGGCATTCTTTTTCGTCCAGCTTGCCGTGAAATCCTTTGCGATTCGCGATATCAGCCTTCACATCCTTGTGGCAATCCGAGCACAGCCCGGTCTGCGCTTCTTTATCGAAACGAACGTGACATTCCTTACACTCGGCTTCGAGCTTGGCGTGCCCTTCGATCACTTCGCCGGGCATCAGCGCGGTCTCCCCGGCCCCCAGCGTGACACCGGAAAAAGTCAGGGATAAAGTCAGGAAAATTAAGCGCAATAACATCTGGCAGCCATCAGTACATGAACTTGGTAGCGATGACATGGACTATTCCACTAATCCCCAACAACCAGACGAAGGGGGAATGCAGAATATGCCACAAACGAAACAGCCGCTCATAGGATGAAAATTGAGCCGCCTGCTGTACAGCATCGAGATACTCATCTACGTCCAATGACGCCGTCTGAAAATGCTGCTCCTGCTGTTGCTTATCCCAACCTTCGGCATTGGCCAGATGGTCGACGGCCCGTCGCAGCTCCTGGTGACAGTGCTTCGCCAGATTGCGGCGCTGCCAACCCAGAGTCATGAAATTCCAGGCGCGAACAGTGAACGTCCCATTTTGAGCAATCGCCATGACGCGAAACTGCTTCAATTTCTCGCCCATTCCGGTTGCTTCCATCAAGACCGTGTTCACCTTGCTCACCTTATTCTGGTTGGCATCAACGGCTTTCTGCAATTCTTCCAAATCGGATTTTCGCCCATAGAGCCCGTGATGGATGCGCTTGTAAATGAAGCGCCCAATGACACCGCTGATGGCCACCAGCAACATGGAAGTCAACGCGACGCCTGCGTTCAGCGACCTCACATGAAAGGTCGAATGGAACAAGACAAGTATCGGTCCGCCGATCCCGAACATCATGTGCAGCATAAACCAGTAGCGTAACGGTCCCCAGTTGCGGGCAAATTGCATATGCTTGCGCACCGGGTATAGCAGCATCAGCAGCATCATTACGCCGCCGACCAGACCCATGTAATAGCCGACTCCCACCCCAGGTTTATAAGGCAATTCGTGGATTGATGCCTTGTAATATACCCAGCATGCCGCAACGGTCAGAACGCTACCGGCAAACCACGCTATTCCCTGAGTTACACCGAAGCGACCCGTCCCTGCAACATTCTCACCTGCCATATCCATTCACCTATCACGCAATAACCAGACAATGTTTAAAAAATGCTTATGTATATCTGCATATATTAGCATGCGTCATAATCAAGACTCAAAACTCCTCCCGCGTGTCTTGAATTGCAAAAACTGCGCCGATAGACTGCACGTCTTGGAACAAGTTCACTTTTTGAAAGTCCAATTTGGCGGTTGGATAATAAACATTTCGGTACATCAATAAATCCCTTATTTATTGGTATTCTGTCGGCCTTGCCCAAGCAATCCGATAAATATAACTTCTTAGCGAAATCAACTTTCGCATCAACAGGCTCATACAAAAATGAACGATCAGTTATTCATCTACCTGCTTTATGTGCTGCCCTTGGCAGTGCCTTTGGTTATATTTCTTTTCAAACGCAGTCGTCGTCAAAAAATTGCCGAGGAAACCTGGCATGAAGCGATAGAGTCCGGTCTGACCGAGCCCTCGACGCTGCATCCGGTGTTCGACCCTAACATTTGCCTCGGCTCGGGTGCCTGCTATGAAGCCTGCCCTGAACAAGCGATAGGGATTATCGACGGAAAGGGCGTGCTGATCAGCCCGGCGCATTGCATAGGCCACGGCGCTTGCGCTACCGCCTGCCCGGTTGGCGCAATCAAACTGGTGTTCGGCACGGAAACCCGGGGGGTAGACATCCCTCAGCTCAAACCCAATTTCGAAACCAATGTTCCCGGTATTTTCATTGCGGGAGAACTCGGCGGCATGGGCTTGATCAGAAAAGCGGTGGAACAGGGACGCCAGGCGATGGAATCGATCCTGAAGCGGGGCCGCGCCCAAACGCCGCATGATGTGGTTGTCATCGGTGCTGGCCCCGCCGGCATTGCCGCCACACTTGCCGCAAAACATCACGGTCTGCGCTGTGTGACGCTCGAACAGGAAGATACTTTCGGCGGCACCACATTGCATTACCCGCGCGGAAAAATCGTCATGACCGCGCCGATGAATCTGCCCATCATCGGCAAAGTGAATATTAAAGAAATCAGCAAAGAGTCGCTGATGAAGGTCTGGGAAGATGTGGTCGCCAAGGCGGGCATCAAGATCAACTTCGGCGAACGCATGGAAAAAATCGAGCGCCAGGGCGACACTTTCACGGTCGTCACCAATCGCGCCAGCTACCCCACACGCAGCATACTTCTTTCGATTGGCCGTCGTGGCACGCCGCGCAAGCTGGATGTACCCGGCGAAGAACAGGAAAAGGTGGTGTATCGCCTCGTTGATCCGGAACAATATCGCGGCAAACACGTATTGGTGGTCGGCGGCGGCGATGCGGCCCTGGAAGCTGCGGTGTCTATTTCAAACGAGCCCGGCACGACTGTCACGCTCAGCTATCGCAGCAATGCTTTCAGCCGCGTAAAACCGAAGAATCGGGAGCTTACCGAGGAGGCGAGTAATTCCGGGCGTCTATCCGTGTTGCTCGAATCGACCATCAAGGAAATCAAATCGGCCACCGTTCTGCTCGATCAAAAAGGCACCGCTATCGAATTGCCCAATGATGCGGTCATCGTCTGCGCAGGGGGTATATTACCCACACCACTCCTGAAGGAAATCGGGATTCAGATCGAAACCCATCACGGCGACGCCTAAATCCATTTCGTAAATTGATTGTCGGGGCGCAATTTATTGCGCACTTTTTATGTACCCGAATAGATCATGGCGCGATAACCCACAAGACACAAGAACCTCTTCGAGATAAATCGTGCCGCTACAACTATCGCACGCAGTCCACGAAATAGCATTTCCCGCCCTCGACCTCTTCCGCGACGAGGCCGTGAATGTCGGTCTCGAAGCCGGGGAACTTCTCGTTGAAATCGCGTGCAAATTTGAGATAGTCGACGATGGTCTTATTGAACATTTCGCCCGGAATCAGCAGCGGAATGCCCGGCGGATAAGGGGTCAGCAACACCGCGGTGATGCGACCTTCGAGCTGGTCAATTTCCACGCGCTCAATCTCGTCGTGCGCCATTCTGGCGAACGCATCCGATGGCTTCATCGCCGGCTGCATATCGGACAAATACATCTCGGTGGTCATGCGCGCCACGTTGTGCAGCGTATAAGCTTCATGTATCTGCTGACACAAATCACGCAAACCGACACGTTCATAGCGCGGATATTTCGCTGCGAACTCGGGCAGGATGCGCCAGATCGGCTGATTCCTGTCATAGTCATCCTTGAACTGTTGCAACGCGGTTAGCAGCGTATTCCATCGTCCCTTGGTGATACCGATCGTGAACATGATGAAGAACGAATACAGCCCGCACTTCTCGACAATCACACCATGCTCGGACAGATATCGGGTCACCATCGAAGCGGGGATGCCGCTGTCAGCAAAGCCGCCGTCCACATCCAGCCCGGGGGTGATGATGGTCGCCTTGATCGGGTCGAGCATGTTGAAGCCCTCGGCGAGTTTGCCGAAACCATGCCACTTGTCGGAAGCCTTCAGCACCCAGTCTTCACGCGAGCCGATGCCGTCCTCGGCGATGTTGTCCGGCCCCCACACCTTGAACCACCAGTCCAGGCCGAATTCCTCGTCTACCTTCTTCATCGCACGGCGGAAATCCAGTGCTTCAAAAATGGATTCTTCCACCAGCGCGGTGCCGCCCGGCGGCTCCATCATCGCCGCCGCCACGTCGCACGAGGCGATGATCGCGTACTGTGGGCTGGTCGAGGTGTGCATCAGATAAGCTTCGTTAAAAATATGGCGATTAAGTTTGTGACTCTCCGGTTCGCGCACCAAAATCTGCGAGGCCTGCGACAGTCCAGCCAATAATTTATGCGTAGACTGGGTGGCGAAGATCATCGACTCTTTGGCGCGCGGCCTGTCGCGGCCGATCGCATGCATATCCTTGTAAAAATCATGGAAGGCTGCATGCGGCAACCAAGCTTCATCGAAATGCAGCGTGTCGATACGCCCGTCCAGCATCTCCTTCAACATTTCCACGTTGTACACGATGCCGTCGTAAGTGCTCTGGGTGATCGTCAGGATGCGCGGTTTCTTGGTCTTGTCCTTGATGAACGGATTTGCGTCGATCTTGCGCTGGATATTTTTCGGATCGAATTCAGACTTCGGGATCGGCCCGATGATGCCGTAATGGTTGCGCGTCGGCGTCAGAAATACCGGCACCGCGCCGGTCATGATGATCGCGTGCAGAATGGATTTATGGCAGTTGCGGTCCACCACCACGATGTCGTCAGGTGCTACGGTCGAGTGCCACACGATCTTGTTGGACGTGGACGTGCCGTTGGTCACGAAGAATAAATGGTCGGAATTGAAAATGCGCGCCGCGTTGCGCTCCGATGCCGCCACGGGTCCTGTGTGATCGAGCAGCTGGCCCAACTCATCCACCGCATTGCACACGTCGGCACGCAGCATATTCTCGCCGAAGAACTGGTGAAACATCTGTCCGACCGGCGACTTCAAAAACGCCACGCCGCCCGAGTGTCCGGGGCAATGCCACGAGTAGGAGCCATCCTGCGCGTAGTGCAGCAAGGCGCGGAAGAACGGCGGCGCCAGCGCATCCAGATAGGCCTTCGCCTCGCGGATGATGTGGCGCGCGACGAATTCCGGCGTGTCCTCGTGCATGTGAATGAAGCCGTGCAACTCGCGCAGCACGTCGTTCGGGATATGGCGCGAGGTGCGCGTCTCGCCGTACAGGTAGATCGGAATATCGGCGTTCTTGAAGCGGATTTCCTGCACGAACGCGCGCAGGCTTTTGAGCGCGACTTCGGTTTCTTCCTTGCTGCCCGCACCGAATTCCTCATCGTCGATAGACAGCAAAAATGCCGAGGCGCGGCTCTGCTGCTGTGCGAACGAAGTCAGGTCACCGTAGCTGGTGACGCCCAGAACCTCCATGCCTTCGCTCTCGAGTGCGTTGGCCAGGGCGCGAATCCCTAAACCGCTGGCATTCTCCGAGCGAAAATCTTCATCGATGATGACAATAGGAAAACGGAACTTCATATGGTGCTCCCAGTGGGGATAACGAATTGGCGCGGATTGTCGCAGATTTCAGCGGTGCTGTGAGAAGGAATTTATTGCTAAAAACTCATCCTGCTGCGTGCAGACAGACTACATCTTTGGCAGCGTCACGCCCACCTGCCCCTGATACTTGCCGCCGCGATCCTTGTAGGACGTCTCGCAGACTTCATCCGCCTCGAAGAACAGCACTTGCGCCACACCTTCGTTGGCGTAAATCTTCGCGGGCAGCGGGGTGGTATTGGAAAATTCCAGCGTCACATAACCTTCCCACTCCGGCTCGAACGGCGTGACGTTGACGATGATGCCGCAGCGCGCATAGGTAGACTTGCCCAGACAGATCGTCAGCACGCTGCGCGGGATCCGGAAATATTCGATCGTGCGCGCCAGCGCGAATGAGTTCGGCGGGATGATGCAGTAGTCAGCGTTAACCTCGACGAACGAGCTCGGGTCGAAATTCTTCGGATCGACGATCGTGCTGTTGATGTTGGTGAACAGCTTGAATTCGTTGGAGCAGCGAATATCGTAGCCGTAGCTGGAGGTGCCGTACGACACGATACGCTTGCCGTCCTGCTCTTTCACCTGATTCGGCTCGAACGGTTCGATCATCTTGTGCTGCTCCGCCATGCGGCGTATCCATTTGTCTGACTTGATGCTCATTGCTGTTTCCTCTAGAAATCGTTGCGCCATCTTTTCCAAGGGCGCGATTTTAACCAATTAGCCGTTATCGCGCGCGATTTGCTAAAATCCGCGCCTTTACTGCATTTCGGCAACTTTTCATGACCAATCGCAAAAAACCCGTTGGACCAAGAAAAATATTGGTCACCTCCGCGCTGCCCTACGCCAACGGCAGCATCCACTTGGGCCATCTGGTCGAATACATCCAGACCGACATCTGGGTGCGCTTCCAGAAGATGCAGGGCAACGAGTGCCACTACGTCTGCGCCGACGACACCCACGGCACTCCGATCATGCTGCGCGCCGAGAGTGAAGGCATCACGCCGGAGCAACTGATAGACCGCGTCTGGCATGAGCACAAGGCCGACTTCGACGGTTTCCATGTCGCGTTCGATCATTACGGCAGCACCAACAGCAGCGAAACCCGCGAGTACGCGCAATCGATTTATCGCAAACTCAAGGCCGCCAATTTCATCGAGGTGCGCTCGGTCGAACAGTTCTACGATCCCGTCAAAGAAATGTTTTTGCCGGACCGCTTCATCAAAGGCGAATGCCCGAAGTGCCACGCCCGCGATCAATACGGCGACAACTGCGAAGCCTGCGGCACGACTTACGCTCCCACCGAACTAATCAACCCGTATTCCGCCGTGTCCGGCGCACAGCCGGAACGGCGCAGCTCCGATCACTATTTCTTCAAATTATCCGACCCGCGCTGCCACGAATTTCTGAACGCCTGGACGCAAGGCAAGCTGGGCACGCAAAGCGTCGCACCGCTGCAAGCCGAAGCCGCCAACAAGATGCGCGAATGGTTCGAATCCGGATTGTCCGACTGGGACATCTCGCGCGATGCGCCCTACTTCGGTTTCGAGATTCCCGATGCGCCGGGCAAGTATTTTTATGTCTGGCTGGACGCGCCGGTGGGTTACATGGGCAGCTTCAAGAAGCTGTGCGACACTAAAAACATCGACTTCGACGAATTCTGGAAGGCCGATTCCACCACCGAGCTGTATCACTTTATCGGCAAGGACATTTTGTATTTTCACGCGCTGTTCTGGCCCGCGATGCTGAAGTTTTCCGGTCAGCGCGCCCCGACGCAGATTTTCGCGCATGGCTTCCTGACCGTGAACGGCGAGAAGATGAGCAAGTCACGCGGCACGTTCATCACCGCAGACAGCTATCTCAAACAGGGACTCAACCCGGAATACCTGCGCTACTACTACGCCGCCAAACTCAACGGCACGATGGAGGACCTCGACCTGAGTCTGGAAGATTTCGTGGCGCGGGTTAATTCTGATCTGGTGGGAAAATATGTGAACATCGCCAGCCGTTGCGCGGGATTTATCAACAAACGATTTGATGGAAAACTTGCCGATTTGGTGGCAAATAATGTTCCTGCGTTATTGGGACAAAAGTACGGATACTCCTGTGTGGAGGCTGAGAAAGCCGCCACCTTGATTGCCGATGCTTTTGAGAAACGTGATTTCTCAAAAGCTTTGCGAGAAATTATGGCATTCGCTGATTCGGCCAATCAATTCGTTGACCAATACAAACCTTGGGCAATGGCCAAAGAAGTAGGAAAAGAAGATGAGCTGCAACAAGTCTGCACACTTGCTTTAAATATGTTCCGTTGGTTAACAATACTGCTTAAGCCCGTACTGCCCGAACTGGCCAAGAATGTAGAAATCTTCCTTAACGTTCCGCCGCTTACCTGGGAAGATGTACACACTTCGCTACCCGCTGATCATCGTATCAACGAATACAAACATCTGATGACCCGCATAGACACTAAACAAATAGACGCCATGATCGAAGCCAACAAACAAACCCTCGCACCCGCCGCCGATTCACATTCGCCGACTCGTCACGCCGAAGCACAACAGCACACACCCTCACCTCAATCCTCTCTCGCAAGCGGGGAGAGCTCAGCGAGGGGGGCGAAGCCAGGCGAACGAGAAGAGCAACCTTCAACCCTTGCACCGATCGCCGAAACCATTTCGATTGACGAGTTCAGCAAGATCGATTTGCGCGTGGCCAAGATCGTCAATGCCGAGCATGTGGAAGGTGCGGAAAAGTTGTTGAAGCTGACGCTGGACATCGGCGAAGCGCAAACGCGCACGGTGTTCGCGGGCATCAAGTCGGCTTACGATCCGGAAAAATTAAAGGGCAGGATGACCGTGATGGTCGCCAATCTCGCACCGCGCAAGATGAAATTCGGCCTGTCGGAAGGCATGGTGCTGGCGGCTTCCGGCACTGAGCCAGGCTTGTTCATACTCAGCCCGGATGACGGCGCACAACCCGGAATGCGGATTAAATAATGGGTGTTCGTAGGGGCGTAAGGCGTTACGCCCCACAATTATTCGCCGGATGGCGTCGGTAGCTTTTCCCGATAAAACCGGTGAGTATTTTTTCCGCTTTGCTTGGCCAGATACATCGCATCATCGGCCTGCTTGATCAGGGTTTCACAGTCTTTGGCATCATCCGGGAACATCGAAATGCCGATACTGCCGCCCACTCTGCATTGCTGACCCTTAATATCGAAGGGCTCTGACAAGGCGGCGATTATTTTATTGGCCGTCAATGCAGCATTTTCATCCGATCCGAGGCTGTTCAGCACAAAGATGAACTCGTCACCGCCCACCCGAGCCACCGTATCCGAGTCCCGGATAAGCCCCCTTAGCCGCTTGGAAACTTCGCGCAACAACAGGTCGCCCCCCTCATGCCCCAGCGTATCGTTGACCTGCTTGAATCCGTCCAAGTCGAGAAACAGCACGGCTGCTTTGTAATTATTGCGCTTGGCCAATGAAATGGAATGGTTGAGGCAGTCCAGAAAAAACGCCCGGTTCGGCAGGTCGGTCAGATAATCGTAGTGAGCCAGGTGCGCTATTTTTTGTTCGGCCTGCTTGCGTTCGGTAATATCCCGGACGATGCCTACGAAGTAACGCTGGCCGCCCAACACCATTTCCGATGCTGACAATTCCATCGGAAACTGCTCGCCACTTTTCCGGACGGCGACCACCTCTCGCCCGCATACGCCCAGTATCTTGGCCTCACCGGTCTGTTTATAGTGGTTGAGGTAGCCATCATGCTCGCTTCGAAAAGGCTCGGGCATCAGCATATTCAAGTTTTTGCCTAATACATCCTGCTGTGCATAACCAAAAATTTGCTCGGCGGCGGGGTTGAATCCCAGAATATTTCCGACTTCGCTGATCGTGATAATGCCATCCATCGCATTATGGATAATGGCTTGCAACTGGCTCTGGCTTTTCTCAAGCTCGCCTTTGATCTGTTTCAAATTCGTGACCATCTGCCAGAATAAATTCACTTCAAGACCGCTTGCCACCCGTTTGTTGCTGCCAAAAACCTTGACGACCTCAGCGGTGATGGCTTCATCGTGAGTCAGGTTGTACACGATACAATCCGGGTATTTCTTGCAGGCTTGCAGCGCCAAACTCGCATCGGTATAAGTTGGGATTCCGCGACTTTGTGCCAGCTTGATTCCGGGTGCGTCAGAATTCGGATCTGCGATGGCGACCACCTCAACCAGCTTGTCTTCGATGAACATCTCAAGCAGCGCAAAACCTCCGCGCCCGGCTCCTATAATCAGGACGGGATACCCTTGAGTTATTCGTGTTGTCATGTTCATTGCGGTGTGACGAAGCCAGCGGGAATTTCCACGGCTGCAAGTTTGGCATACTGGTGTCTTTTTTAGAAGGCTGGGGTGCGATAAATCTCGCTCCCACAGCGTGCATTCGAAATAAATAGTTATTTCTGCGCGCTGATCGCGGTGAGGATGCCCTGCAATATCGCGGTGGGCGTAGGAGGGCAACCGCTCACTACCACGTCCACCGGAATCACATTTGAAACCTTGCCGCAACTGGCGTAGCTCTCGTCCACGCCATCGGCACCGCATGGCGTAAAGATGCCGCCACCGCAGGCGCAATCGCCGATCGCCACCACCAGCTTCGGCTCCGGCGTAGCGTCAAAGGTACGCTTGAGCGCGGTCACCATGTGGCGCGACACGGGGCCGGTGACCAGCAGCATGTCCGCGTGACGCGGGCTCGCGACAAATTTTATCCCTAAGCCTTCAATGTTGTAATAGGCATTGTTGACCGCGTGGATCTCCAGTTCGCAACCGTTGCACGATCCGGCATCGACATGGCGAATGTTCAGCGCGCTGCCGAACAACTGCAAAATTTCCTGCTGCAACCGCTGGGGTTCAACACGCATAGACTCGTCCGGCAGCGGCGCGGCTTCGGTCTTGATGCCGGTCTTGATGATTTGTTTGAGAAGTTGATACATTTATGAGCCTCTAAAGGTCCTGCCCCGAATAACTCAGGTTGAACGATTTATTGATCAGAGGGAAATCCGGCACGATGTTACCCATCGCGGCGTGTTCCAGCACCGGCCAGTTTTGCCAGGACGGGTCGTGCGGATGCACGCGCGTGAGCTTGCCTCGCACATCGGTGTGGATCGCCACCAGCACCTCGCCGCGGCAGCCTTCCACCATGCCCACGCCGAAACTATTTACGGGCAGGTTTGCCAGCGGCACCGACAAGGTATCGCCCTGTGCCAGATGAGCCAGAATTTCGCGCTGCAGGCGCAGCGATTCGAACAATTCATCGAAGCGCACGATCACCCGCGCCGCGACATCGCCGTTGCGATAGGTCGCCATCTGCACGTCCAGTTTGTCATAGGGAGCGCAGGGGAACTGCACGCGCGCATCCCATGACTGCGCGCTGGCGCGCCCGGCCAAGCCGCACAACCCTAACTGGGCGGCGAGCTTAGGCTCTACCCGTCCCGCGCCGATGAAGCGATCCTGCACCCCGGCATGTTCGTCGTAGATGCCGCGCAGCAAACTCACTTCGCGCTCCAGCATCGCACATTCCTCGATCAGCGTTTGCTGGCCCGGCTCAACCAAGTCCACCGCGACACCGCCCGGAATAATCTTGTCCATCGAGTAGCGGTGCCCGAACAGCGCGGCATTGTTGCGCAAAACCTGTTCTTTTAAAATCCAGAACTGCGCAAAGCCGAACGACAGCGCGACATCGTTACCGAGATAACCCAGATCGCCCAGATGATTGGCAATGCGTTCGCGTTCCAGAAACAACGCTCGCAGCCACAATGCCCGATCCGGTGGCGTGACTGCGGCGATGCTCTCCGCCGCCATCGCGTATGCCCATGCGTAAGCGACCGTGCTGTCGCCGCTGACCCGGCCCGCGAGCTTGGCGGCTTGCTGAACGTTTAAACTCTCGAATCGTTTTTCGATGCCCTTGTGGGTGTAACCGAAACGCTCTTCAAGACGCAGCACTTTTTCGCCGACTACCGAGAATCGGAAGTGCCCCGACTCGATGATGCCCGCATGCACCGGCCCGACCGCAATTTCATGCACGCCCACCCCTTCCACTTGCACGAAGGGATAAGCGTCCAGCTCATACGGATTGAAAAGAGGGTCGTTCACAAAATCCTTGCGCAGCGGAAAGCTGCCGCCCGGCCAGGCCGCGTGGCGCAGCCATTTGCGCTGATCCTGACTTTCATGCGCCGCTATGCCGAGCAGATCATATGTCGCCCGCTGCATCCGGTTTGCCGCAGGAAAAATCCCGCTGATGTCGGGATAGTTGGGCGGCTCAGCGGGCAACAGCACGTTCAGACAAATCAAACCCTTCTCATTGACCAGAGCGACATGTAGCGCAAAGCATTTACCTTCCGCGCGCACATCGCTGCCCCACAAGGCCACCAGCCTCCCGCCGCCGTCCCTCACGTTCTGGCAAATCGGCTGCAAATCGTCGGGAGTAATCTCGCCCTGCCACGCGGGTATCGCGCCGGGCAATTTTTTCAAGTGCAGGTTGGGATGGGTAATGGGCATGTTATCCGCCTAACAAAGCCGCCGCCTGGCGATACCAGTTGGCCAGATAGGGCGGCATATACAGTCCGAGGATCAACACCAGCAACAGATGCGCGAACACCGGAATCAACGCGGGTTGGTGCGGCAAGGGCTTCGCCGTAGTTTCGCCGAACACGATGGGCTGCACCTTGCCGAAGATCGCGGCAAACGCGATGCCGAGAGCGATCAGCAGAATCGGCGTCGTCCACGGATAGTCGTGCATCGCCGTCGTGATGATCAAAAATTCGCTGGCGAATACGCCGAACGGCGGCATACCCAGAATCGCCAGTGTGCCGAGCATCAACCCCCAACCCACCGTGGGGCTGATCTGCAAAATGCCGCGTATATTTTCCATCTGCTGCGTGCCGGCTTTTTGCACCGCATGGCCGACCGCGAAGAAGATCGCCGACTTGGTCAAGCTGTGCATGGTCATGTGCAGCATCGCCGCGAACGTGGCCACCGGCCCGCCCATACCGAATGCAAACGTGATCAGCCCCATGTGCTCGATCGAGGAATAGGCGAACATGCGCTTGATGTCTTTCTGGCGCGATAAAAACAGTGCGGCGACCACCACCGACAACAGGCCGAAACCCATCATCAGGTTGCCGGCGAAGTGCGCGCCCCCTGCGGAATCTGTACCCAAGGCACCGTCCACCAACACCTTGCTGCGCATCACCGCGCATAACGCGACATTCAGCAGCAGGCCGGAGAGCACCGCCGAGACTGGCGTGGGGCCTTCCGCGTGAGCATCCGGTAGCCAGCTGTGCAGCGGCACCAGACCGATCTTGGTGCCGTAGCCGACCAGCAGAAACACGAATGCAATTTTAAGCACGGTGGGTTCGAGACTGCCCTTGACCTGGTTCAAATGCGTCCACAGCAAGGCCGTGCCGCCTTCGCCCAGCACGCGCTCGGCGGCGAAATACAGCAGGATCGTGCCGAACAGCGCGAGCGCGATGCCCACCCCGCACAGGATAAAATACTTCCACGCCGCCTCGATGCTGGCGGGCGTGCGGTACAGGCTGACCAGCAGCACGGTGGTCAGCGTCGCCGCCTCCATCGCCACCCAGATGATGCCCATGTTGTTCGAGGTCAGCGCCACCAGCATGGCCAACGTGAATAGTTGGTACATGCTGTAGTACAGATGCAGCATCTGCGTGGTGAGCTTGCCGTGATGCTGCTCGATGCGCATATAGGGGCGCGAAAACAGCGAGGTGGTGAACGCGACGAACGCGGTCAGTGCGACTAAAAAGACGTTGAACTGGTCAATGAAAAACTGTTCATTGAACGCGACCTGCGGGCCTGAGTCGATCACGCGCATCGTCAGCACCACCGCCGCGATCAGGGTGCAGAAACTCATCAGAGAATTGAGCTCCGCCGCCCAGGAACGCGAGCCGAACACGGCCAGCAGCAGGCCGCCCAACAACGGGGTGAGCAGCAGAACCAAGAGTTGTAAATCAATCATGATTGTGCCTCAATCATCCTTGAGCTTTTCCATGTTGGAGATGTCGAGGCTGTCAAAAGTCTCGCGTATCTGGAAGAAAAAGATGCCAAATATAAAGGTCGCCACCAGCACGTCCAGCGCGATGCCCAATTCCACCACCAGCGGCATCCCGTGCGTGGCACTGGTCGCGGCGAAGAATAGCCCGTTTTCCATAGCAAGGAAACCGACCACCTGCGGGACGGCCTTGCGCCGCGTCAGCATCATCAGCAGCGACAACAACACGCTGGCCAGCGCGATGCCGATCAGACCACGCGTGATGCTCTCGGACAGCTGCGAAATCGGCGCGGCCAGATTGAAGGAGAAAATCACCAGAGCGATGCCGACCAGCATCGTGGTCGGAATGTTGATCAGCGTTTCCACGTCCCACTTCACGTTGAGTTTGAGTATCAGGCGATGCAGCAGCCAGGGCAATACCAGCACCTTGAGCAGCAGCGTCAACCCGGCGGAATAATACAAATGATTCTGGTGAGTCGAATACGCCACCACGAAGGTGCTGAGTGACAACACCAGACCCTGCCATGCAAACAAATTAATCAGCGACAGGATGCGGCGTTGCGACAGCATGGCGAACGCGATCAGCAGCAACAGGGCCGCGAGCATATTGATTATTTGTATCGTGTAACTCATCGTCATGCGCCCAGCAGGAAGTGGATCAGCAAGCCCAATACCGCCAGCAAAAATGCGGTGCCCAAAAACTCCGGCGCGCGGAATATGCGCATTTTGGCTAGCAGCGTTTCCAGCAAAGCTAAACCCGCACCAGCCACGAGCAGCTTGATTAGCAGCGCGACCATAGCCAGCGGCAACGCGCGCCAATCGCCTGCCTCGGCAATGCCGTAGGGTGCGAATAATGCAATGCCAACGGCAATATAAGCAAATAATTTGAGACTGCTCGCCCACTCGATCAGCGCAAGATGACGCGCTGAATATTCCAGAATCATGGCCTCGTGGATCATCGTCAGCTCCAGATGCGTGCTCGGATTATCCACCGGAATGCGCGCATTCTCGGCCAGCAGCACGATCACAAAAGCCAGTCCGGCAAAGGCGAGGCTCGGGTACAAAACAAACTGATGATGCGCCAGCGCGTCGACGATGCGCGGCAGCTGCGTCGAGTGGCTGATCAGCGAAGCGGTGAAGAACACCATCAACAATGCCGGTTCGGCGAGGAACGACACTAGCATCTCGCGCCGCGCGCCCAGCGTGCCGAACGCGGTGCCGATGTCCATCGCGGCGAGCGCGATGAACACCCGCGCCAAGGCAAACACGCCGACCAGCGCGATCACATCAGCGGCGGGCGAGAACGGCAAATCCACCGCGATGATCGGAATGATCGCCGCCGCCAGCCACATGCAGCCGAATAAAATATAAGGTGTGATTCGGAACAGCGGCGAAGCGTTATAGGCGATCACCGCATCCTTGTGGAACAGTTTGCGCAACGTGCGATAAGGTTGCAGCACGCCAGGGCCGGTGCGGTTTTGCAACCAAGCGCGACATTGGTTCACCCAACCCGTCAGCAGCGGCGCGAGCGCCACAACCAGCAATGACTGGTAGATTTGAAACAGGATACCGAGGGATTGATCCATCACACAAACGCCAGCAGCACGACCAGCGTGACAAAGGTATAGGTCAGATACAAATGGATGCGCCCGTGCTGCAATAGCGAAGCCCAGGACGAGAGCTTTTCGGTGAGGCTTTTGATTGGCAGATACAGCGCGAACCAGATACGGTCGTCGCTGCGGCCGTGATAGCGCGGATGCGTATCGAAGGCGCTGGGCAACTCGCGCTCAATCTTGAAGAACGGCTCGAAGATGCGCCG
Organism: Gallionella sp.; assembly: GCA_017880865.1. Lineage (GTDB taxonomy): Bacteria > Pseudomonadota > Gammaproteobacteria > Burkholderiales > Gallionellaceae > Gallionella. The sequence goes on along the minus strand of JADGRL010000002.1, from coordinate 110,340 downwards.
GATCGGCTGGCCGAATCCTTCGGCGGTGTCCTGCATGCGCGAAGTTTGCTCAGGAAAACCGCAGTCCCAGGCCGGGCCACGGCGCAGCCTGCCGTGATAAAAATAATGCACCACCACTGCGGTCACCAGCATCACGCCCAACACCGCCAGCAGGAAATACACCGGACTGTAGCTGGCGCGCTCGATGTCAACCGGTGCCAAGAACAGCCAGCCGTTAGCGGCATTGCCCAGCTTCTGTCCGACTAGCGCATGCGTCACCAGATCGAGCTGGCTCACCACATAAACCGGCGCCAGACCCAGCACCACGCAGCCCAACGCCAGCCAGCTTAAGCCTATGCGCTCCCAGATGCCGGCATCGTGCGGCTCTGCCTTGGCTTCGCCGCGCGGCTGACCCAAGAAAATGATCCCGTAGAATTTCACCATCACATACGCCGCCAGCGCGGCGGCCAGCGCGATCACCGCCGCCGCAACCGGGATCAGCATGTTGATGTAGTTGTTGGGTAGACCTGGCGACAACAGGAACGCCTGCAACAGCAACCATTCCGAGACGAAACCGTTGAAAGGCGGCAGGCCAGAGATAGATAGCACACCGACCAGCATCAGCAGTGCGACCCACGGCATATGATGGATCAACCCGCCCATGCGCCCCATGTTGCGCTCGCCGGTCGCGTGCAGAATCGAACCCGTGCCAATGAACAGCAGACACTTGAAGAACGCGTGATTCAGGCTATGGTACAGCGTCGCGGTCAGCGCCAACGCCGCCAGCGCATCTTTGCCATAGACGTGAAAAATAATGGTCAGGCCGATGCCCACCAGCAGCAGCCCGATATTCTCTATCGAAGAATAAGCCAGCAGCCGCTTCATGTCGCCCTGCACCGCCGCGAACATCACGCCAAATATCGCGGTGATCAAACCTAACGCCAACGCCAGCACGCCCCACCACCATTGCTGTCCATCCAGCGAATTGGCCAGCAAATCGAACGTGACGCGCAGGATGCCGTAGATCGCCGTCTTCAGCATGATGCCGCTCATCAATGCGGAAACCGGCGAGGGCGCGGCCGGATGGGCTTCGGGCAACCACACGTGCAGCGGCAGCAAGCCCGCTTTCGCGCCGAAGCCGAACAGCGCCAGCAGAAATGCCGCCGATGCCCAGAACGTCGACAGATGCGCTTCCCGCATCGCCGCAAAGGTATAGGCGCCGATGCCATGCCCGCCCTGCATCACGCCGAAGCTCAGCAGAATCGCTATCGCCCCGACGTGGGCAATCAGCAGATACAAAAAGCCCGCCTTGCGGATGTCGGGCACATGGTGTTCGGTGGTGACCAGAAAGTAGGAAGACAGCGCCATCGTCTCCCACGCCACCATGAACATATAGGCATCGTCGGCCAGCAGCACCAGCGCCATGCTGGCCAGGAACAAATGATATTCCAGACATAGCAAACCCAACGTATTGCTTGGCATGGATTTGAAATAACCGGCGCTGAACAGCGACACGCCGAACGAAGCGCCGCCCAACAGGATCAGGAAAAATGCGGACAGCGGATCGAGACGCAGATGAAAAGGCAGATCGGGCAGACCCAGCGGCAATATCGCGAAGCTGGAAAGTTCATTGAGCGCCCACCAGCCGGTTGCGGCCAGCACTAGCGAGACAATCGCACCGATCGGGAAGATGACGCGGATGATCAGGTGCGGGCTGCGCTGCAGCGCCAGCCCCAGCAGTCCGAGTGCCAGCCAGAGCACGACGACCACGCCCGCCACATCCAACGGCAACATCCCGACCCTGTCCATCACTATTGTTTTTTCACCGACTCAAATTGCGCAAGCGGGCAATTCTACTCTCTGATGTAACTACTAGAAAGACTACTAGCTGCAGCGCCCTCAATACCGCTTCAGGCGTAACCCTGTTTAAGCGTAAATCACTTTCACGTTTTCCGGCTTCAGCAAGTCGCGCAGCTCGCGCAGCAGATCGTCATGCAACGTCACTTGCCAGGCCTCGCCCAAACGCAACAAACAATTTGCGTGATCGTTGCGGTAGTGAATCTGCACCGGACATTTTCCATCGCGATACGGGGTAAATAATTTTTTAAGTTGCGCGATGCTGGCGTTGGCATCGCAGCGCAAGGCCAGTTGCTGCGCGAAATGTGAGCGTGCTGAAGCGAAGTCGAACAGCTCTTCACCGCTCACGCGCACATTGCCGGAATACTCGTCCAGACTGGCTTTGCCGCGCACTACCAGCAGTTCGTCTTCCTTGATCCACGGACGGTTAGCCTCGAATATTTCGTTGAACACCGTCAGCTCGATCTGTGCGCTGCCGTCATCGAGCGTGATGATCGCCATGCGCCCGCGCCGCGTTTGCTGAATGCGCAGCCCGGCCACGATGCCGGCCAGCACCACCGGCACGCCACGCCTTGATGTGTATGCGCCACCGCCTGATCCGCCACCTGAGCCACCGCCTTTCGATTGCCCGACGAATTGCGGCGTGAGCTCGTTTAAATTCACCTTGATGAAGTTGGTCAGTTCGTCGGCATATTCCTGATACGGATGGCCGCCCAGATATATACCCAGACTGGCTTTTTCAAACGCAAGCTGTTCGCGCAAGCGCCAGCGCGGCACATCGGCGGTCTGCACGATCAACACCGCATCGGCTTCGTCGTGTCCGAACAGGCTGTTCTGGTTGACCGCGCGCGCCTGCTGATCGGCGCTCGCCAACGCCGCATCCACGCTGGCCATCAAACTGGCGCGATGATCGTTGAGGCTATCGAACGCACCCGCGCGTATCAAGGCTTCAACCGTGCGCCGGTTGACGATGCGTTTATCCACGCGTCGGCAGAAATCGAACAGGTCTTTGAAAGGGCCGCTCTCGCGTGCCTTGACGATGCTGGCTATCGCCGCCTCGCCGGTTCCCTTGATTGCACCCAGCCCGTAGGCAATGGTGGACTCATCCACCGGAGAAAACACGTAGCCCGAGCTGTTCACATCCGGCAGCAACACGCGGATGCTTGTCCGACCTTCGGCATTCGCCTTCGGCGCGTTTTGTTGCAGCGTATCGGCATAAAAAATGCGCACCTTTTCTGTGTTATCCAGATCGCCCGACAGCGTCGCCGCCATGAATGCCGCCGGATGATGCGCCTTGAGATACGCCGTTTGATAGGCCACCAGAGCATAGGCGGCGGCATGCGATTTGTTGAAACCGTAGCCGGCAAATTTTTCCATCAAATCGAACAGGGTGCCGGCCAGCTCTTTCGTGGTGCCGTTTTTTTGCGCGCCCTCGACGAAAATCTCGCGCTGCTGGGCCATTTCTTCGACATTCTTCTTGCCCATCGCACGGCGCAGCAAATCCGCTCCGCCCAGGCTATAACCGCCCACGATCTGGGCCATCTGCATCACCTGCTCCTGATACACCATGATGCCGTAAGTTTCACGCAGCACCGGCTCGACAGCGGGATGAGGGTAATCAAATTTCTCTCCGTGCTTGCGTCGCACGAAATCCGGGATCAGATCCATCGGGCCGGGACGATAGAGCGCGACCAGCGCGATGATGTCTTCGAAGCAATCCGGTCTGGCGCTCTTGAGCATGTCCTTCATGCCGCGCGATTCCAGCTGGAACACCGCAGTGGTGTTGCTTGCCTTCAGTAAATCATAAGTCGCTGTGTCATCCAGCTTCAGGGTATCGAGCGAGAACGGCGCGATGCCGCCATTGAGTCGTGTGACATGACGCATCGCCCAGTCGAGTATCGTCAGCGTGCGCAAGCCCAGAAAGTCGAACTTCACCAGGCCGATCGCTTCGACGTCGTCCTTGTCGAATTGGCTGACCACGCTGGTGCCAGCGTCGGCGCAATACAGCGGACAGAAGTCGGTGAGCTGTCCGGGCGCGATCAACACGCCACCCGCGTGCATGCCGACGTTGCGCGTCAAATCTTCCAGTCGTCCGGCCAGCTCCAGCAGCTCCGGCACACCTTCTTCGCTCTCGGCGATGGCGTTGATTTCCGGCTCCATCGCGCGCGCTTTTTCCAGCGACACCGGCTTCACACCTTCGAGCGGAATCGCCTTGGACAGGCGGTCGCACAGGCCGTAAGGAAAATCCATCACGCGCCCTACGTCGCGTATCACCGCCTTAGAAGCCATCGTGCCGAAGGTCGCGATCTGCGCGACGCTGGCCGCGCCGTATTTCTGCTTCACATAGTCGATGACGCGCTCGCGCCCATCCTGACAAAAATCCACGTCGAAGTCGGGCATCGACACGCGCTCAGGATTCAGGAAGCGCTCGAACAGCAACGCATAACGCAGAGGATCGAGGTCGGTGATGTGCAAACTATAAGCCACCAGCGAACCCGCGCCCGAACCGCGACCGGGGCCGACCGGCACGCCGTTGTCTTTCGCCCAACGGATGAAGTCTGCGACGATCAAAAAATATCCGGGGAAGCCCATCTTGATGATGGTATTGATCTCGAAATCCAGCCGCGCCTGATATTCATGCTGCCTGGAGGCGCGCTCGGCCGAATCGGGGTAAAGCATCGCCATGCGTTGCTGCAAACCAACGCCCGACTGCTCGCGCAAATAATCGTCCAGACCCTGACCGTCAGGCGTCGGAAAATCCGGCAAGCGAGGCTTACCCAACACCAAAGAGAGATTGCAGCGACGCGCGATTTCCACGCTGTTTTGCAGCGCCTCGGGCAGATCGGCGAACAGCTCCGCCATCTCAGCCTGGGTCTTGAAATATTGCTGGTTCGTGAAAACCCGCGCGCGCCGTTTGTCGTTGAGCACATAGCCTTCTGCGATGCACACCCGCGCTTCGTGCGCCTTAAAATCTTCCCCGCTGAGAAATTGCACCGGATGGGTGGCGACCACAGGCAGGCCGAGCTCGGTGGCGAGCTGGGTCGCAGCATGAATGTAATGCTCCTCATCCACAAATCCGGCGCGCTGGACTTCGAAATAATAACGGTTGTTGAACAACGCAGCCCATTCCTGCGCGAACTGTTTCGCCAGAAGCGCATTGCCGGACAATAGCGCACAGCCGACATCGCCCAGATGCGCGCCGGACAATGCGATCAGCCCGTCTGTGCCCTGATGAAACCATTCGCGGCGCACCTCGGCGCGTCCGCGATGCTGATTCTCCAGATAGGCGCGGCTGAGCAAACGGCATAACAGCAGATAGCCTGCAATCGACTGGCACAGCAACAGCAGACGATACGGGCGCTCACGATCGGCATCATTGGTGATGAATACATCGCAACCGACGACAGGCTTGAGTCCCGCGCCGCGCGCCGCTTTGTAAAACTTGATCAGGCCGAAAAAATTATTCAGGTCGGTCAGCGCCAGCGCAGGCATCGCATCGCGCTTTGCGGCGGCGACCGCCTCGTCCACGCGCACCATCCCATCCGAAATGGAATATTCGCTGTGCAAACGCAGATGGACGAAGGAGAGTTGCGGCATGATAAAACGTTAAAAATTCGGGGGGTGATTTTAACACTGCCGGAAGCGCAATTTTTTCTAATCGTCACTGATAGAATGCCACCCTTGTAATCAAAGCGTTCCAACATGCATCCCCCGCTTACCCCGCAACGCGAACGCAATTTACTGCTCACCCTTGCTGGCATCCAGTTCAGCCACGTCCTCGATTTCATGATCATGATGCCGTTAGGTCCTGTGCTGATCAAAGCATTCGGGATCGGCACGCATGAATTCGGTCTGCTGGTCGCGTCCTACAGTTTCAGTGCCGCTTGCTCGGGATTACTGGCTGCAACATTCATCGACCGGTTCGAGCGCAAGCGCCTATTGCTGGTCATGTTCGGGCTGTTTGGACTGGCGACGCTGGCGTGCGGACTGGCCCCCGGATATGCCACACTGCTGATCGCGCGCGGTTTGGCAGGCGCGTTCGGCGGCGTGATGGGCGCGATGGTGCAAACCATCATCGGCGATGTGATCCCGTTTGAGCGGCGTGCCAAGGCAGGCGGCATCGTGTCCACGGCATTTTCCATTTCCACGATTGCCGGTGTGCCGTTGTCGCTGTGGCTGGCCAATCATTTTCAATGGCGCGCGCCGTTCATCCTGATCGCGGTGTTGGCCGTGCTGTTCATCGTCGTCGGCGCGCGCATTCTGCCGGAGCTGCGCCATCACATCAGCCCTTCGACAGGACAGGCTCGGCGCAGCCATCCATTTTCGGCGATGTTCGACGTGCTGCGCGATCCCAATCATTTGCGCGCGTTGCTGTTTTCCGCGCTTATTATTTTTTCCGGCTTTACGGTGATCCCCTACATCACGATTTACGCGGTGGGCAATGTCGGCATCTCGCTGCACGACATCCCGTTCATCTACCTCGCAGGCGGCGCGGCGACGCTGATCACCGCGCGCCTGATCGGCCATTGGGCTGACTTGCGCGGCAAGGTAAAGATTTATCGTCTGGTCGCATTGGCCGCAATGCTGCCTTTATTTGTTGTCACAAACATCGGTGCGGCACCGCTGTGGGTCTGGCTGATTTGCACCACGGCATTTTTCGTTCTGGTTTCAGGGCGCATGATTCCGGCGATGGCCATCATCACATCGGCGGCACAACCCAGACTGCGCGGCACATTCATGTCGCTCAACGCCACGGTGCAGGCATTCGCGATGGGGCTGGCCACCACGCTGGCAGGGTACATCATCACGCAAAACAACGCGGGGCAGATCGTCGGTTATGAAAAGGTCGGATATATCGCGATAGCGGCGAATGTGCTGGCGATCCTGTTCGTCGCGCGCATCGTGATGCACGACCAATATGCCAGTGTGCCGGATGTCGCGCTGAAATAAGCTGGGTTCGAAAATAGGCTGGGTGCAGGAACATTCTGAAAGGTGCCTCTAAAAATTCAGAGTTCGCCCAAATGCAAGGCGCGGGAAAAATTTCGCCGCGCCGCATATGTATGATATGTCAGCAAGAAATTTTTTACGCAACACAGCAGTGGGGATGAAATCTGGATTTTTAGTGGTGCCTTGGAGCGGGTGAAGGGGATCGAACCCTCGTATGCAGGAGGGTAAGGAGGCGACCTCGCGGCCACCCCCTCCCCTAAGAACCGGACTTGCAAGTTTCCCTGCATCCGGCTCAAGCAACCCAAAAACATTACTCAGTCAAGAGCAATGCCAGCGGTAGTCTTTACTCATTTACATGAAGCTGCTGGTGGCAATTCGGATGCAACAACGCCAAATTGCTTGGCACATCCGAACCTCCTTGAGACCGTTTAACACGGTGATGCAAATGCCATCCCGTATCTCGCGTAATCTTTTGAAGGCAGATCGGGCAAAGCCCTTCCTGAAACCACCACAGCCAACGTAATTTTCTGCGCCCTTCAAGCACCTGTTCCATTTTGCGGGCAAGCCGCTTGGTAAAGTACTCATCGAACGCTGGGTTGTAAGGATTCGCATCTGCTTGCACCTTGGTGTGAGGCCGTTTCCGAAACTCACCCAAGACGGGCAGAACTTTATCCTTTTCAGCAAAGCGCCAATCGCGCCCCTTGATGCTTTTGAAGTATCGCTGTTTGATCCACCGCTTTCCCTTGTTAGGGTGGCGGCGAACTGCCCAACGCCACAACATCTGCCAGATTAAATGATCGCATTTCGAGAAAGTGCGCGTGGCCATTTGGCTTCGATGATAGTTAGCCCACCCCCGAATGATCGGCATGAGTTTTTCTATCACGTCTTCCTGTTTAGCTGTTCGCATTGTCCGCAACGAATCGCGTATCTTGGCAATAAATGCTTTGACGTTTTTATTCGAGGGCCGCGTAAGCAGCATTCGCTTGAAACGCCTGACATTCCATCCCAGAAAGTCGAACCCTTCCGTCACATGAGTAATGGTGGTTTTCTTCTCCGAGAGTACCAAGCCCCTTGCAGTCAAGAACTGCACCACAAGAGGTTTGACCCGCTCTTCCAGCAACTCTCGCGAGCTACCAGTAATCACGAAATCATCCGCGTAGCGCACCAAATGGACTTTCGCTTCACGTGCCTGCCGGACTGTACTAAACAATCCTTCCAGCTCGTGTTGCAATCCATCAAGTGCCATGTTCGCTAGTACCGGGGAAATAATACCTCCCTGCGGGGTTCCAGCATTCGTCGGGAACAACTGTTTCGACTCGATGAATCCCGCTTTCAGCCATTTATTGAGGATGCTTTTGTCCATACAGACATTAGCAACCAACCATTCGTGATTGATATTATCAAAACACCCTTTGATATCGCCCTCTAACACCCACTGCGGCGACGCTGCTCGCCCAAGCACATTGCGCACTTGTTCAATCGCATCGGCAGTCGATCTCTCACGGCGGAAGCCGTAGGAGTGCGAGTCTCCGGTTGTTTCAGATACGGGATCTAATGCTAACAAATGCAACGCCTGCATCGCCCGGTCGCGCATGGTTGGAATGCCCAAGGGGCGTTTTTCACCATTTGCTTTGGGAATATAGATACGTCGCAGCGGTAACGGTCTGTACCCATTGTTGCTAAGGCCAAGGACTGCTTCCCACTTTTCTTCTGGAGTGCTCCAAGTTTTACCATCTACACCCGGAGTTTTCCGACCACGGTTTTCCGTCACCCGTTTTACCGCCAGAACTTTCGCACTGGTTGCTCGGGTTAAGAGCCGTTGCAGTGAGCGGGCTTTTCGCCACTCGCCTGCTTTTACCGCTTTCGCGATTCGCGTCTGTAACCTCGCAACAGTCTGATGTGCATCGGACCAATGAATCTGGTGCCAACTATGCCAAACTGTGGAGGCAACATCGCCTTCTTGATACCTAGCGTCCATATCAACCTCCGATATTGGAGCGGGTGAAGGGGATCGAACCCTCGTCACTTGCTTGGGAAGCAAGAGCTCTACCATTGAGCTACACCCGCCTAATAATCCCGAAGGAAATAGACGCATCACCCCCTAGGGGACAATACATCTGTCCCCATCGGGTACGATTTTACAAACCTGTCTCGCGACAGATCACCATGTGGAAGTCTGCACGCTTTCGCGTAGGGGCAATAATCCCCTATCTGCGCCATTACAGCACAGCATTCGCTTTTTCCACAATCCTCTACCCACTACAGTATCGGATGACCTTGCGACCATCTTTGTCCACCAGACAAGCTGGACACCATATTGGGCTTACCACGTTCCGCACAAGTAACAACGAGTTGGGAAGGTTCCGTCTTTTCGCCGGTGATGCTATGTCAGCGTATTTGCACCAAGCAAGCAAATAACCGATCACATGCCATTTTGGCTAGAGCCCGATACTACAAGTCGCGTTTGGCTCTTTCATGCTTGACGACGTTTACCAACGGTTCACATTTCGTTAACCATCCAACCCAGTCTAGTGCCTCATTCGAGTACGACTCCCGAAATCACACCTCCCCCTCACAGGGAAGATATACCCCGTAAGGTGGCTACATTGTCAGAACGCTTAGCACCCCACCGTTACCAGTGGCGCACTGTTCCTAGACTACAGGGAGCTGAACCCCTGGTTCTGTCAATTCCTTGCGGAACAGCAGAACAATTACTTATACGGCTTACGCCGATGTTTTACATCTTTCGATGGCAGTTATCCCGATATTATGGGTGGGCTGCAATTTAATTTTACTCGTTCTATTTCGTGACGAGAGGGCTCCAGACCTTTATCGACTTCGTGTCGCACGCTTGGGAAGCTGCCGTTCTACCATTGAACTACACCCGCGAGGCTGCGCATTTTACGTGGGATGTTCGCAATACTCAACCTGAGAGTTCATCGACAATGGGGCGAGTGCTGTAACGGCTGTTGCTCTGACTGCGCCAGCATCATTTGAGTCTTTGGATTGTTGTTGTAGCAGATGTTGGTAACGTTCCGCTTTCAGGCAGTTTACTTGCAACCAACCGCAGAATTTCCATTTCACGAAAGCCGCACTTCGTAACTATCCGCTCCCGACACTTATGCAAAGCTTTCCATAAGTGTCGTTATGCAAAGTTACGAATTATGCAAAGTACATGTTATGCGATTCAGTCTCCGACACGGTTTCATGGCATTAACTGGCTCGTTAGCTTTGCATAATAAAAGTGTTTGAGGAACTTCAACAATGAGTCCTGGGCGCGATAGAGATGTTTCTTCGAGCATAGCTCCTGAAGATGCGCGAGTCCGCGATACCTCATCTCAAAGTCCTCAACAACGAGCAATGGCCTGGTTGTTGTGCGCTCATGACGCATGCGCAGTGTCGACGATATTGAAGAAGTATCAAGTTCATAGTAGTCTTTACAAATGTGGCTCCAACCACATAGAACTGTGATTATTATGTTCACCTCATTGATGCCAACTGCACCAGCAGACTACTGGATATCAGCGTGTTACAGTTTCACAAACAGCTTGCTTTGCATAATTCGTAACTTTGCATAACGACACACTGCGGAAATTCAATGTTGTGATTACTCCGCCCGAAACCGGACAGTCGCAAATGGCAGTAGCCGACATGAAGCCCCCTTATCACTCGTCCCCTACTGAGCAGTCATGCATATCTCTCCACAGATCTGCTGCTTGCTCATCCCCATATTCAAAAAACAGATAACTAATCAAAAACTAATTGGTTCACGCGCCCAAGGCGTTTTCCTAAGATGCGTTCATCGTGAATAAACAAACACGATCACACAACTTAGGAGATAAGCATGAAACGCAACAAAATCTTGGCAGCGGCAATTGTCGCGGCATTTTCTACCCCACTGCTAGCCATCGCGGATACCGCCAACGTCAACGTGTATGGCAAGCTCGATGTGTCTTACGATTTGGTCAATACCGGCACCGCAACCAATGGCACGGCGGGTGCAAAAGTCGGTCGCGTGTCGAGCAACACCTCGCGCATCGGACTCAAGGGCGCTGAAGATATTGGCGATGGTCTGTCCGCGATCTGGCAGGTCGAGTCAACGCTATACCCAGGCGACGCGACGGTCGCTACGCTGGGCACGCGCAACACTTTCCTGGGCATCACAGGTGACAGCGTCGGCACGCTGCTCGCCGGGCGTTATGACACACCGTACCGCATTTCCACCCGTCGTCTCGACGTGTTCACCGACGGTGTCGCCGATAACCGCAGCATCTTCGGCGGCGTGGCGGGTACGAGCGCGGCAGCCTCTTTCGACGGTCGTCAGAATCAGGTGGTGGCCTACATCAGCCCAAAGATCGGCGGATTTACCGGTGCGGTCGGCTATGTGAATCTGAACCCGAGCCTGAACGTCGGTACAGTCGGTTCCTTAGCCACTACTTCCAAACAAACCGCCTTGTCGTTGGCAGGCTGGTATGACGCAAACGGCTTCTACGGCTCACTTGCCTATGAAGTACATAACCTGGCGTTAAACGCGGGTGTTGTCGCTGCTCCTGGTACGGCTGCAGCAGCAACTGCCGCAGCGGGAACAGCAGCCGCTGGCTCAGCAACTGCTGTAGCGGTTTCGGAAAATGCGACACGTCTGGGTTTCGGCTACACGCAGGATTTGTTCAGCGTAAACGCCGCCGTTGAGAAGACCAGCGATAACGTTGGCGTGGCCCATGCCAACAAGTACGGTCACAGCGCGATCTATGTATCGGGCAAATTCAATGTGTCGGATAGCAACGCAATCAAGGTCGCCGTGACCAAACAAAATAATGTGGGCGGCGTCGCCAATACCGGCGTCAAGCAATATTCGCTGGGCTTCGATCACAACCTAAGCAAGCGTACCACCGTCTATGCGTTGTACAGCAAGATCAGCAACGGTTCGGCAGCCAACTATGGTTTGTCTAGCAACGGCACGGCGGGCGCCTCTTCCATCGTCGGTGCGGGCGCATCACCTTCCGTCATAGCAGTCGGCGTTGCACACACTTTTTAATTAAAAAACCAAAGGAGACACAACATGAAACGATCCACCCTCACCGCGCTGACTTTGTTGTCAGCACTTTTCGCCGGAATTTTTTCGGGCGCATCACATGCAGCTGAAATCAAGTTGCTGAACGTATCCTACGACCCCACCCGCGAGTTGTACCAGGACTACAACGTCGCCTTCGCCAAATACTGGAAGGCCAAAACCGGCGACGATGTCACCATCAGCGCATCACACGGCGGTTCCGGCAAACAGGCGCGCGCCATCATCGACGGGCTGGAAGCCGACGTGGCGACACTCGCACTCGCCGCCGACATCGACGCGCTGGCGACCAAGAGCGATCTGGTCCCAGCCAACTGGCAGACGCGCCTGAAGCTCAACAGCTCGCCCTACACTTCGACCATCGTGCTACTGGTGCGCAAGGGCAATCCGAAAAATATCAAGGATTGGGATGATCTGATCAAACCGGGTGTGGCAGTCATCACGCCGAACCCGAAGACCTCCGGCGGCGCACGCTGGAACTATCTGGCAGCCTGGGGCTATGCGTTGAAGCACAACAACAACGACCAAGCGAAGGCTCAGGAATTCGTTGCCAAGTTGTACGCCAACGTACCGGTGCTGGATTCCGGCGCGCGCGGTTCGACCACGACTTTCACCGAGCGCGGTATCGGCGATGTGCTGATTACCTGGGAAAACGAAGCGTATCTGGCTCTGAAGGAACTGGGGCCGGAAAAATATGAAATCGTCGATCCAAGCTTGAGCATCCTGGCTGAACCCCCCGTCACCGTGGTGGACAAGAACGTGGACAAACACGGCACACGCAAAGTCGCCGAGGCTTATCTGGAATATCTGTACTCGCCAGAAGGTCAGGAAATCGCCGCAAAGAACTTCTACCGTCCGACCGATGAAAAAGTGGCCAAGAAATATGTGAAGCAATTCCCCAAGCTGAGCCTGTTCACGATTGATAAAGTGTTCGGTGGCTGGACGAAAACGCAGAAAGAACACTTTGCCGACGGCGGCGTGTTCGATCAAATCTATAGTAAGAAGTAGGAGCAGCCATGACACACCAATCCTACCTTTACCTGAAGCTACTGCTTCGTAACAACCTGTTCCTCGATCTAGACGAGTACGCTTTGATCGACACGAAGCAACAGGGGTTGGTGTGCAATTTCATGGGAATGCGTTTGTCCAGTGCCTTTCAGCCAATATTAAGAGCAGACGGAAAAGTGGTAGGGCGCGAAGCATTGTTGCGTACTTCCCTATTCGAGCATGTCGAATTGATGCCGGATACTGCATTCGAAGGCGCAGTGAAGGTGAACAGAGTGGTGCAGTTTGACCGGCTCGTGCGCACCGTTCACCTGCTGAACCACGCACGCGGTTTTGACGAACATGAGCTGCTGTTCCTGAACGTGCATCCACGGCTGCTGACCAGCGTCATCGACCACGGACGAACCTTCGAGCAGTTACTGCATTACTACTCGGTACCCACTTCGCGTGTGGTGATCGAGATCAAGGAACCAACGAACGAAGACGATGCCCATTTGGAGGCTGCGGTAAGCAATTACCGTAGCCTGGGTTACCAGATCGCCGTGGACAATTTCGGAACAGCGCATTCCAGTTTGGAAAGAGTGCTCAAACTGCAACCGGACATTGTCAAGATGGACGGCGTATTGATTCGGACTACAGAGAATTCGCACGGTGCGACAAGTTCATTCAATAAATTGGTGAACCGGTTCCATAGCGCAGGCATACAAGTCGCCATTACAGGGATAGCAACCGCAAGGCAATTGGAGATCGCTCGTCAATCAGGAGCCGATTTGTTTCAAGGCTACCACCTTGGGCGCCCCGAGTTCTCGGCAGATGCACGGGGGCGGCTTTGTCGAAATGAGCGTTTAGCCGCATAGATTTTTTCTCTCCTCCCTAGGTGCAATACCTAGTTTCAGGGGCAGGCGACTGCCCCTGTTTTTTCTGGTAGATGTTTGGTCGTTAAAACCACGATAAACATAGACATTGATGTTATTGAACAAATTAGATGGTGAACCCAGTGACAGGCAGATTACTCACATTTCCAGACCCACAACAAATCAGCTTGTCCATCCGGGCAAGCGCGCTGATTTTTGCTGATCCTGAATCCAAAAAGCTGTTGTCCTTGATTGAGCGAGTAGCACCCAGCGATGCTACCGCATACATTAAGGGCGAGACCGGAACGGGCAAGGAACTGGTCGCGCGACATATTCATTCGTTGAGCTCACGCCGTAACGGGCCATTTGCCGCCATCAATTGCGGGGCTTTTTCCGAGACGCTGGTCGAAAGCGAATTATTCGGCTATGAGCGCGGTGCATTTACCGGTGCGGTCAGTACGAAGATCGGCTGGTTCGAAAGCGCGAATGGCGGCACGCTGTTCCTTGATGAGATCGGAGACTTGCCGCTTTCTACACAAGTCAAGCTGCTGCGTGTATTGCAGGAGCGTGAGATCGTGCGCATCGGGTCACGCAAGCCGATACCGATCGACGTCCGGTTGATCGCGGCTACCAATGTAAATTTGGAAGAAGCTATACGGGCTGGACGCTTTCGCGAAGACTTGTATTACCGCATCAATGTGGTTCCGATCCAACTTGCCCCATTACGGGAACGCACGGGAGATATTCTGCCGTTGGTGCGACACTTCATTTCCATTTACAAAGATCGTTTGCACAGCACGGAACCAGAATTGCCACCCGATACGCTCCGCATGCTGCTCGAGTACCCATGGCCGGGCAACATCCGCGAGCTGGAGAACACCATCCACCGCGCGCTGCTGGTATGTGATGGGAATGTGCTGCGTCCTTCCAATCTGAATCTGCCTATCATCCAAACCGTTTTTCAGGATTGCCTGAATTCGACACATCAAACTGAAACGGATATGTGTGTGCTGGAAAAGATCTTCGCGCAATTGTTCGAGCAAGGTCATGACGAGTTGCACGATCTGGTGATACGCAAGCTGATCCTTCAGGCTTATGAACATTCTCGCATGAACCAGGTGCAGGCCGCGAAGCTGCTGGGTATCAGTCGCAATGTACTGAGGACACAACTTAAACATTTCGGCATCATCGAATAACGCTTGCTGTTAGCGGGTATTAAAAAAGCAGCGATCACCAGATCGCTGATTTTTTGTGTTAGGCGGCCTTCAGTTCGTGGATATTGGGATAGGCTTCTTCCACAACCAGCTCGGCCACCAATTCGGTTTCTGTCACCGGCGTGTCCGCAAATTCGCGCAGCACTTCCTCTTTGAGTGCGACGAACTCGGCGCTGGAACGATTGCGCTCGCGTGGCAGCGGTATATCCACGATCCGCTTGATACGTCCCGGACGTGGTTGCATCACCACGACGCGGTCACCCAGATACACGGCTTCTTCCACGTCGTGCGTCACCAGGATCATGGTGATGCCCTCTTTTTCCCATATACGTTGCAGTTCCTGTTGCAGATAAGCGCGAGTAAATGCATCCAGCGCACCGAACGGTTCATCCAGCAGCAATACTTCAGGACGATTAACCAAAGCGCGAGCGATGGCCACGCGCTGCGACATACCGCCGGAAAGTTGATAAGGGTAAGCACTTGCGAAATCTTTCAGACCAACCAACTCGATATGCTCCTGCACAGATTTGCGCTTCTCTTCCTCGGACAGTTTAGTGTTGTTGAGCAGGCCGATGCCGATGTTCTGCTCCACGGTCAGCCAGGGAAACAAGCGGTGTTCCTGAAATACGATGCCGCGCTCCAGGCTGGTTCCCACAATGCGATTCCCATCGAGCAACAGCTCGCCCTGAAAGTCATCTTCCAGACCGATGATCAGTTTCAGCAGCGTCGATTTACCGCAACCGCTGGAGCCGACAATACTGACGAACTCGCCCGGTTTGATGGATAGCGAAATGTCTTCCAATACCGACAGCGATTCACCGCGCACCTGATACTGTTTGTTGAGTCCCTTAATTTCGAGCGTAGCTGCATGAGCCATGATGTTCTCCTAAAAAATAATACGGTTAAGCCTGATCGCCGCGCCAAGCGAGCAGCCGGGCCTCGATGCGTGAAGCGATGTGGTTGAAGAATGCGCCGACGAAACCGATGACCAACATGCCGAACACAATCAGCTCGACATTAAAGGCATCGCGTCCCTGAATGACGGTATTACCCAGACCGCTACCCGAGCGGATCAATAAAAACTCCGCACCGATGGTCGCCACCCATGCGTAGATCAGTCCGAGGTGCAGGCCGGTGAGTATCTGCGGCGATGCGGCGGGCAAGATCAGGCGCGTGACCATTTGCCAGCGGGTGAATCCATACACGCGGGCTACTTCGATTTGGGCTTTCGATATGCCGCGCACACCGTCGAAGGTATTGAGCGCGACCGGATAGAATGCGGACAGGGAAATAAACAGAATCTTCGCGCTGTCCCCGGTGCCCAGCCAGGTCGAGATCAGCGGTAACCAGGCGAACAGCGAGATCTGCTTCAGGGTGTTGAAGCTCGGGCCGACAATGCGCTCGAACCAGCGCGAAAGCCCTAACGCCACGCCCAGCAGAATGCCCGCTACGCCGCCGAGCACAAAGCCGGACAGATCGCGGGTCAGGCTGGCTATCACATCGCCAATAAAACTCGCATGCGTCACATAGTTGTACGCCACTTGCACGACTTTTTCGGGTGGCACGACCAGCTTGGTGTTCACCCATTCAAAGGCGGTGACGATGTACCAAACCGCCAGTAGCCCGATAGGTAATGCAGCGCCACGCCAGTCACGATTGCGAATAGTTTGTATCAGGCTCATTTTTTATCTCCTATAACCAGCCACTTGGTTGTCGCCTTTTGACAACCTTAGTGGATTGGCTAGTTGTTCCATCAATGCGCAGCATGACGCCAGCTTTGCAGACGCGACTCAATCCAGCGCAAGGACAAGTCAAGCGACACACCGACGATGCCGATTACGATCACGCCGACGAACACCAGATCCAGCTGCATCAGTTGGCGTCCCCATACCATCAGATATCCGATGCCCTCGCTGGAGGCCAGCAACTCGACGAAGACCAGCGCCAGCCATGCCTGCATGATGCCTTGGCGAAAGCCGCTGAACAGACTGGGCAGCGCAGCGGGCAGCACCACGCGCAGCAATATCTGGATACGGGTAAAACGGTAAACTTGGGCCACTTCCAGCAGGTTGCGCGGAATGTTGACGATGCCCTTATAGGTGGCCACCGTGACCGGCACCACCACCGCGAAAGAAATGGCGGCAATCTTCAGCGCTTCATCAATGCCCAGAAAAATGATCAGGATGGGAACCCAGCCGACCACCGGGAATTGCGAGAACACTTCAAACGACGGGTACAGATAAGCGCGTGCAGTGTTGGATAGTCCTATCCAAAAGCCGAGCAGCCAGCCTATGGAGCTGCCTATCAGCACGCTCCAGCCGATGCGCGACAGACTGATCGCAAGATTGCTGGCCAGATCGCCCGACTCCCACAGTTCGCGTAAGGATTGCCACACCAGTTCCGGTGGCGGTAAAAGTTGTATGGCGATCCACTCGTGGGTCACGGCGAATTGCCAGAGTCCCAAAAGTGCCAGCGGTAGTAATAAGCCGACCGCAGCATAGCTCAACCGCGTGGCGAAGCCGCCAACATACGGGAGCAAGTGTTGCAGCCACTTGGAATTGTTCGGCCAATAAACAGCAGGCCTTGTTATGTCACTCATGATCTACTCCCAACTTCAATAAACCGGATGTATTGCTATTCTTTGCATAAAGCGCGGAGGTGACGAGCGCCACCCCCCGTGCTTTTGTCGACATTAAAATCAGACATTACTTCTTGATGTTGCCGTCCTTGTCATACTCATCCCAGTAGTGTTCCAGCTTCAGTTCTTTCAGGGCGGTATTCAGATACTTCGGTTCGATCCAGCCATCGAGAGATACATCGTGGCGTATCAGCTTGAAGTGTTTGGTTTCGTCGACTGCGCTCTGCAAACGGCTCACGTAATACTCATCCAGCAGCGGTGTATTGCGCTCCTTCAGCTTGTAGCTTTTCCAGCTTTCCACATAATCGAGGTAGGTATCAGTGGCCTGGCGTGCCCACAGTTGCAGGAGTTCGGTGCGATTTTTTTCTTCCGAATCCCACTGCGCCTCTTTAACGAGAGTAGTGACAACACGCTGAACAGTATCGGGATATTTCTTCTCGAATTCTTCGCCGACCCATAAGGTGACTATGCCCTGAAGCTTGGGGTCGCGTGGAATCTTTAACAGCACCTTGGCCACGCCGCGCGCGACCAAGTCATAGGGGGCGACAATCGCTCCATCGATATCGCCGGTAGCCAAGGAGGCCTTGATGGTGGCCGTATCCAGACTAACCACTTTGAAATCGCGTTCGGTAAAACCGTTACGCTCCAGCAAACGAGCCAGCACCAGTTGCCCGCTCGTCCCCTTGAAAACACCGATCTTCTTGCCTTTCAGGTCGGCCAGCGTTTTGGCTTCCGAATTGGCCGGCACCACAAAGGTGACTTCGCCGAAACGCCCCTGTCCTATGATGATCTTGTGCTTCAGCCCGGTCGAGCGCCCCACGATGAGCGGCAAGTCCCCGTGAAAACCGAAGTCGATCAGTTTGTTGGCAAACTGTTCGTTGGTGGCAGGCCCTGCCCCCATGTTAAAGAACCACTTGATCTTGATGCCATCCTTTTTAAACTCCTCCTCCAGTACCGCATGCAAATGCGCAGTTGCGAGAGGGAAGCCCCCGGCCAACGGCCGCCCCCCGGCCCCGGCACTGGAAACGCCGATACGAATTTCTTGAGGCTTTTCTTCCGCATGCGCAGCCAGCGGGATCAACTGGAACAGCGTCAATGCGCCGAACAGCCAGGATAGTTTGTTTACTTTGCTTTTCATTTGATGTTCCTAAATTAAGAGTTGCGAAAAATCAGAAGCCGAACTGGAACTGGGCGATAACCTCCCGGTTCTTCGGGGTGACCGGGTTGTGATATCTGTAGCTGTTCACGTTGATCTGGAATTTGGTCGTTTCCGCAAAGAACAGGTTGAAGCCAACCGTGCTGATGTCGATTTTGGCTGATACATTCGCACCTGTGGCAGCAGTGTTCGCCGTATTCGGATCCCAGCGGTCAAAGCGGACAAAGGGCTGGTAAGTCTTCGGCCACCAGTCGTCGTATTTTCCAACCCCGTTGCCATTGGAAGACTTCAGCCATTGTTCGCCCCATGTGTAGAACAGGGTGAGGGTCTGCCCGACAGATTTGATTGTGCCGGTGTTGCCGGTGTTGGTGGTCGCGATATTACTCGCCGAAGCAGCAAGCGAAGGATTGGCTACGAAAGTCGCATCTCGTCCGGTCGCGTATTCATAGGTGCCGCCGAACGGCAGATGATTGTAGTAAATGTCGAAGCCGTAACGATCACTGTTGCCGTCGACCGCAGTGGTGGATGTTCCGGTCAGGATGTTTTTCTTCCCATGCTGGTATGACACGCCGAATTTCAGCTCGCGCAACCAGCTGGTGTAATCCACCGGCGCAGTGACGGCAAGACGAGCCAGATAATCTTTTTTGGAGTTATTGTCCGACTGGTTCGGGCCGCTGCCGTTGACGACGCCCACAGCATACTCAAACAACGGTGCGCGGTAATTGAAACCGTAATCCACGTAAGGATTGTAGTCGCCACGCAGGATCAAACCGATCTGGCGTGTTCCCACCCCCAATCCGGCAACGAACTGTGCCGCATTGATGCTGGGCTTCAGCTCGTCCGTCGTTTGCGCTTCCAAGCCGAATGCAGTCACTTGCTGACCGAGACGAAGATTGAGGTTTGGATCTTCCAGGCCGGTGACAGCGGGATTGATTAAGTTGTACTGGACGTAAGCGTCCTGCAGGTTGAAGACGCTGGTGGCCGCAGCAGCTGTAGTCGTGGCCGCTGCCTTGGCGTAACCGAATCCCACCTTGTAATCCAGGTTATGGCCTTCGCCGTAGTCCTTGAACAGGTTGCCCGCAAAGGCGATGTTCGCCAGCGGGACATCAAAGCTGGTATAGCGCGGTGTGGCTTGTGTAGTTGCAGCGCCGGTGGTTACCGGAACAGTGGTTGAATTGGCTCGCACCTGTACGGTACCGGAAATAGTGGTGCCGCGAGTCGTTGTCGGCGATTTGGTATCGCGCAGACGCTGTACGTCGTACTTGTAGTTTTCCAAAGCGGAGCGCAGACCATCAAGATCCTCCCTGGTTACGGCGGCATCCGGTGTGGCAGCCGCTACGGGCGCAGCCGTTTTCCCCGCCCGCACTTGCTGTTGCAAAGACTCAACGCCGCTTTTCAGTTCTTCGATTTGTTGCTGTAATTCTTGTGTTGTGGGTGTCGCGCCAAAGCTTGTCCCCGCATATGTGAATAATGCCAACGCAAGAATTCGATTGCTTGCTTTCAATTTGAATTCGCCTTTCAATTTAATTCCCCTGTTTCGTTAATAGGTCATTGCGAAGTTCGGTTTAACTTCCACATCCGTCTCGATTCATGCTGAAGCTAAGGCATTCGGGTGATGCACATTCGCTCATGGCAGGGAATATTCAGCACGAACTGTGCCACTCACCAGAAACCCAGTAGCGGCAAGCAATACAAATGAAACGGCTCCTGACGGTGAAACGGGAATTGTTGCCTGCGCAGCATGTTGTTTAAACAGCATGCGCAAATCCGAACAGCATAAAACTTGAAACCATTTGCCACAGAGAACAGAGAGAGAGACGCGTCACATATTTCAGCCTGTGCCGCTGTCTCTGTGACCAGTGTGTTCTCTGAGGCTAATTGTTTTTTGCTTTCTTGATAGAAATATCAATACCTGCTGAGTCAGCAACAGCGCAACAGGCAAGCTGCTGCATTCCCAGCAACCCGGCATAAATTTCGCGTCGTACTTCCGCGCACAATGAAACCCGCCATCCCAATATCAGCAAGGCTTTGCGCTGTGCACGCATTCATGGCGGGGTGATTGGCACGATAGTTGCCAATGTAATTGCGACGCAGTGAGTTGAACTGCACGAATTTTTTAATCCATATGAAAGTGAAACAACTATGAACAAGATGAACAAACTGATCGCAGTTTTCGCGCTGGCCTTGACGGCTTCACACTCCTTCGCCGCCGATGCGCCCAAGGCCGCAGAAAAATACGTGGACCCGAATCCGTGGACACATAAGACGAAAAGATTGGATCGCAATCAGATCGATAAATTGCTGGGGCATCCCGAAAAGCTGCTGTTCATTGATGTTCGCCGTCCCGATGAGGTGACTAAGTACGGCGGATTCCCGATTTACTTGAGCGTTCAGCTCAAAACGCTGCCGGAAAGTCTGGAGTACATCCCCAAGAATCGCACCATTGTCACCATATCGATCCGCGCTCATCGCGCGGGCGATGCAGGCGACTTGCTGTTGAGCAAAGGTTACAAAGTGGCGGGCGCTGTCGGTGTGCTGGACTATCAGGATCAGGGCGGAACGTTGACCAAGATTGCAGCTCCAGAACCCAAGCCCGCCGATGCGGCAGCACCTGTGGTTGATAAAAAATAATCCCGAAAAGATACGGAGTCGTAACCATGAAAAAGAAAGTAATTTATCTCGCAGTGCTGTTGAGTCTGGCGACATCAGCAGGGGCGGCAGAAGATAAGCATTCCGATGCCCCCGCTAAAGCGTCGCGCGCTGCGGCCAAACTATGGTCGTGGCAACCGGTGCAGGCACCGGCAACGCCGCAGGTGAAACAAAACAAATGGGTGCGAACACCTATCGACGCATTCGTGCTGGCGCGCTTGGAATCCAAGGGGGTTAAGCCTTCGCAGGATGCAGATCGCGCCGCATTTATTCGCCGTGCGACGCTGGATGTGTGGGGTATTATTCCTTCGCCGGAAGATGTCAAAGCATTCGTGGTGGATCGTTCACCTGATGCGTATGAAAAATTGGTGGATCGTTTGCTGTCTTCTCAGCATTACGGCGAACGTCAGGCGCGGCGTTGGCTCGATCTCGCACGATATGCAGACAGCACCGGTTTTCAAAATGACAACACTCGTCCCAACATGTGGCGTTACCGCGATTACGTGATTGGCGCGTTCAATCAGGACAAGCCCTACGATCAGTTTGTTAAAGAGCAGCTGGCGGGTGATGAGATCGCGCCCAATGACCAGAATGCATTGATCGCCACCGGATTTTTGATCGGCTATCCCGACAATTACAACTCGCGCGACTTGGTGCAGCGCCAATATCAAATCGAGACCGACATGACCGACACTGTCGGTCTGGCGTTGCTGGGGCAAACTGTGGGTTGCGCGAGATGCCACAACCACAAGACGGACAAAGTCACGCAAAAAGATTATTTCTCGTTGCAGGCATTCTTCGCGAACACCAGCGTGGACGAAAAAATTGCACCCAAAGAGAAAGGCGAGCAGGAAAAGAAATATGAGGAGGCACAGGCCAAGTATCAAGCTGCCACCAAGGATATTGTCGCCCAGCAGAAAGCGATACTTGATATATACCGTGAAGCGGGTCTCAAGTATCACAAAGAGCGTTATCTGACCGATAGCCGCGAGGCGATTTTCAAGCCTGAAGCGCAGTGGACACCACTGGATCGTTGGGTAAACCACCGTCTGGCTAACGTGACCACTGATCAGGATATTGCATCCTTCATCAAGGTGGTTGCCGAAGACAAAAAGCATCCGCAATACACGCAGGAAATAGCATTAAAGTGGGCCGAGTATGAAAAATTGACGACGCAGCTAAAAACGTTCGATAACCTCAAGCCGGCTTCAGGTTCAAAATGGATTTCTGCCGTGACCGAGCTTGGTCATCCTGATTCGCCTCCTACCCATATCCGTTTCACCGGCGTACATGAACGTCCGCTGGATGAAGTGCAACCTGCCTTCCCTGCTGCGCTCACTGACGAAAAGCCGAACATCGTTCCATCGGCAACCTCATCGGGTCGCCGCACCGCACTGGCCAACTGGATCGCCAGTCCGAAGAATCCCCTTACGTCACGTGTTTTCGTAAACCGCGTATGGGCGCAATACTTCGGTACCGGCATCGTGAAGACTATCAGCGATTTCGGCAAAGCTGGCGACAAGCCGGTCAATCCGGAATTACTGGACTATTTGGCAAACAACTTCGTCAACGAAGGCTGGAGCGTAAAAAAGCTGCACCGCCAAATTTTGCTGTCGAGCGTGTACCGCCAATCGTCGGCGCACCGTGCCGATGTTTACAAAGCTGACCCCGACAACCTGCTGTTGGCCGTATTCCCGCGCAAGCGTCTGGAAGCCGAAGAGATTCGCGATTCGCTGCTGGTTGCATCGGGGCAGCTCGTGGACAAGATCGGCGGTCCGTCGGTGTTCCCGCCATTGCCGTCGAATGCGACGATTGGTGTTGACTTTAACGACAACCCTTCATGGGTAGTGTCGAAGGATGTGAACGATCATAACCGTCGCAGCCTTTATGTATTCACGCGCCGCAGCCTGCCTTATTCGATGCTGGAAGTGTTTGATCCGGCCAATCCGCAACTGGTGCATAGCAAGCGCGACGTGACCACGACGCCGTTGCAGGCGCTAACGCTGTTCAACAGCGAGATTGTATTCGGCTGGTCGCAGGCATTGGCAGGCCGGGTCATCAACGAAGCTGGCAACAACGAGATGGCACAAGTGGACAGGCTGTACCAGATTCTGTTCGCGCGCAATGCGGACAAATCCGAGAAAGCGGCACTACATGACTTCTTGGGAAAGCAGGAAAAAATCATTCAGGGAAAAACGGCGGATGGTAAATTTGTGCTCAGCGTTCCGACCGGATTGAAGAGTGCTCAAGTGCAAAACCCGATCCGGCTGGCGGCCTTTGTCGATCTGGTTCATACCGTCGCGAATTCAAACGAATTCGCCTACCGCTTCTGATAATAGATAGTCATTCAAAAAAGGAATCAACATGAACAATCAATCGCGTCGAGATTTTTTACTTAAAGCGGGCATCGGTCTGGGCGGTGTTGCGCTCAGCGGCTTCCTGCCCAACGGAGGTTTATTTTCCGCCGCTTCCGCTGCCGATCTGGTCGATCCGCTCGCCCCGAAAAGCCCGCACTTCCCGGCGAAAGTGAAAACCGTCATCTGGCTGCACATGGACGGCGCACCCAGCACGCTGGACTTGTACGACTACAAACCCGAGCTGATAAAACTTGCCGGACAGCCGATACCCGAATCGTTCCTGAAAGGGATCAAGACCAGCACCCAAGGCGGTATCACCAAGCTTTTTGTTTCGGACAAACGTAGCTGGAAACAATACGGCGAAAGCGGTGCCTATTTCTCCGATTTGCTGCCAAATCTGTCGCAGCATGCCGACAAGATCGCCTTCATCAAATCCAGCGTGACCGTGGGCGCAACGCATGACATTTCCATCCTCAAATTGAACACGGGCGATGTGAATCCGGGCCGCCCCTCGTTGGGTGCATGGGTGAGCTACGCACTGGGATCAGCCAACCGCGATTTGCCTTCTTATGTCGTGCTGTACAACAACAACCAAGAGCCGCGTGCCGGTTCGGTGAACTGGAGTTCGGGTTTTCTTCCGGCCGTATACCAAGGCGTTGCCTTCCGCCCCGGAGACTCCCCGATTTTTAATCTGGCGCGCCCCGGCTCAATAGCGAAAGTAGAGCAGCGCAACTCACTAGACTTGCTGAAACGATTGAATGAAAAACGGGCCGGGTATTACCCCGAAGATACGGAACTGCAAGCACGCATCCGTTCCTATGAACTGGCGGATCGTATGCAGACCTCTGCACCGGAAGCAGTGGATTTGAGTAAAGAGTCCGAAGCCACCAAAGAAGCCTACGGCTTGAACGATGAAGCGACCAAGAGTTACGGGCAAGTGTTGTTGCGCGCCCGCCGTCTGACAGAACGCGGTGTGCGTTTTATTCAGGTGGTTTCCGGGCCGGCAGTAGGCGTTGACGCTGCCTTGGGCTGGGATGCGCACAACAAGCTTGAAGACAATCACAGCAAGAATGCCCGCATGGTCGACAAGCCGATTGCAGCACTGCTGGCTGATTTGAAAGAGCGTGGCCTGCTGGATACGACTTTGGTGGTGTGGGCATCTGAATTTGGCCGCACACCTTGGGGTGAAAGCGGTGACGGGCGCGACCATAATCCGTGGGGCTACACGCAATGGATGGTGGGCGGCGGAGTCAAGTCCGGCACTACATTCGGTGCAACCGACGAGATCGGTTTGCAGTCGATTGGCAAGACGGTCGACACTTACGACTTGCACGCCACCGTGCTGCAACTATTGGGACTGAACCATCTAAAGACCACCTTCTTGCACGATGGTAGATCGGAGCGTCCTACGGTTGTTTTCGGAGAGGTCATCAAAGACCTACTCGCCTGACCGAGCTTCGTTGCACTAGCAAAGTAGCCCGGAATTTAAAACTTCCGAGCTACTTCCTTGTTTGGGCTTCACCTGTTTTAGAAAGATGGATCAAATCAGTATGCGTACGTTGATGTTAGGTTTTAGTTTAATCGTGATGACAGGTGGCGCAAGCGCCGCTCAAGTCACCATAGATGAAGATTACATGCAGACCATGGAAGACAGGCAAAAGAGCCTGTCTAAAAATATAGGGGTTCAGAATGCTCAAGGTGCCAACGAGGATGTAAAAGAGCTGGAAGATATGTTTGGCGAAGTTGAGGACTATTATGTGCACAAAGGCAACGCGACAGACGCGGTAGATTGGTCAAAAGATAGTAAAGACCTGTCCATCGCCATTGAAAAATACGTAGCGGCAAAAGATTTCGATAACGCGACCGTAGCGGCAACAACACTGGCCAAGACGTGCAAGGCTTGTCATCGCGTCTATAAAAAAGACAAAGAGAAAAAATAGTCACCTCATTCGCAAGTTAGAAAGGAACACCATGAAACGCTTATTATTGGGTTGTTTATTGTCGGGTGCGCTGGCGCAATTCGCACTCGCCGCCTTGCCGGAAGGAGTATCCGCCCCCGACTTTAAGGCGGAGGCTTCGCTGGCTGGAAAAGCATTTAGCTACTCGCTGAAAGAGGCGCTGAACAAAGGCCCGGTCGTCGTCTACTTCTACCCATCCGCCTACACGGGCGGATGCAATATTCAGGCGCATGAATTCTCGCTCAATCAAGAAAAGTTCTCTGCCGTCGGAGCATCGGTGATCGGGGTGTCGCTCGACAGCATCGACAGACTCAATGATTTCTCGGCGGATGCGAATTACTGCGCGGGTAAAGTTGCCGTAGCATCGGATGCGGATGGCAAAATCGCCAAGTCCTATGAGTTGACGGTGCGCGATGCTGCGCCCGGCAAGAAGGACACTCGCGGCATTGAAATCAACCACGGCTTTGCCGAGCGCACGACGTTCATCATCACTCCCGATGGCAAGATCGCGGCGACATTGACTGGCCTTGCTCCCGCCGCCAACGTTGCCAAATCGCTGGATATAGTTCAACACATTGCGGATGCTAAAAAATCCGAGAATTGGTAAGCATTTCCTTGCGTCACTCACGGGAAAGCTATTTATTGCTGATCGCTTGCCTGCTTGTTGCCCCTGTCGCAGCTGCTGACTCACTATCATACGACGATAACGCAGCGGCAGACGAACAGCGTATCGGCACTGGCGATGCGACCGCAGGCAAGAAAAAAACACAGGCTGAAAATTGTCAGGAGTGTCACGGCGTGAACGGCATCAGCAGCTCGCCGTCATTTCCCAAGCTCGCCGGGCAGTATGCCGAATACATTGTAAAACAGCTCAAGGACTTCCAAACCGGCAGGCGCAAACATCCCATCATGAATGTTATGGCCGAAGGACTGACGGAAAATGACTTGGCGGACATCGCCGCCTATTTTGCCAGCAATCCCACCATGCAAGGGGACGGCACGGGAGGTAATCAGTTCGCCATGGATATTTTTACGCGTGGCGATATGACGAGAAATATCTTGCCGTGCCAAAGTTGCCACGGAGAAGCCGGAAAAGGGAAAAGTTCCCCTGCTGAAACGCGCCCGGTAATCGGCGGCCAGCACAGAATCTATTTGCGCGAGCAGCTTCGCAATTGGAGAAATGGCGCGCGCAATAATAGCCCGAACGGTGTGATGAACATCATTGCCAAATCCCTGAACGATACCGAGATTGACTCACTGTCGAATTATATTTCCGGGTTGTAACAGAGCCGCACCGTAGTGCTGCTTCGTTTGCAGCAGCTGGCGCATATCGACTGCCCGAATAACAGCAGTCCGCTCCACGTCAATCTGCACACCCCCTTACTGGTCGCGGCATGCGCGGTATCCTCGACGTGGCATCGTAATTGCTGATGTACATAAGGTCTTGAGGCCGCTTACGCCTCCAGGGTTTTTGTATCCCAAATTTCTGATCGAGGTAATCCAGATGAAACGTTTGTTATTTGAAGTTCACCGTTGGGTTGGCATCGCGCTAGCTCTGTTTATGTTGCTGTGGTTTTTCTCCGGGCTGGTAATTATGTATGCCGATCCGACAAGCCCCAGCCGTGCGCAACAACTTGCCAGCGCTGACTTGTTGCAACCTGAAAGCAATTGGCTCAGTGCGGGTGAGGCATGGGAACGTAGCGCAACTCAGCGTAAAGAATTGGCCGGCAAAAAAATTGATGGCGGACAGGGAACGAACCAAATCG
Source organism: Gallionella sp. (assembly GCA_017880865.1). Lineage (GTDB taxonomy): Bacteria > Pseudomonadota > Gammaproteobacteria > Burkholderiales > Gallionellaceae > Gallionella. The sequence goes on along the minus strand of JADGRL010000002.1, from coordinate 82,892 downwards.
TTGAAGCCAGATTGTTATCGCAGGCCGGAGAGCCACTGTGGCTGATCGAAGATAGCAAGGGCCAGCGCTTTGCTTTGTCTGCAGCCGATGGCTCTTTGCATCAAACCTCTGCTGAGCAGGCATTGAAAATCGCCGCCAACTGGGTGAGCAAGCATGTTGCCGATTCAGATAATGCGGCTGTCAATTTTAACTTTATCGAAACCATTGAAAAGCCAGCCATTCTGCGCAATCAAGAAGCCTTGCGCCCGTTCCACCGCATCGCGGTGGGCGATGGCGCTGGCAGCGAGCTACTGATTTCGGCACGCACTGGAGAAGTCGTCAGTGCCTCGACCCGTATCGAACGCGGCCTTTACTGGACAGGTAACTGGGTGCATTTGTTTCGACCGTTGGACTTGATCGGTCTGGGAGAATCCCGTGCCGACGTGCTGACCTGGACAGGCTTTGCTACCGTAGTGGCTTCGCTCACCGGCCTGATCGTCGGCTGGTTGCGCTGGCGCCCGGGTCTGTTCGGCAAGAAGACTTACTCCGAAGGTCGGGTGCATCCGTACCGCAACTTTTGGTTCAAGTGGCATTTCTGGGGAGGTCTGATCGGCGGCGTGCTGGCACTCACATGGGGGCTCAGCGGATTTCTGAGCGGTAATCCCTGGCAATTATTCTCCCCCGCAAATCCAAGCAAAGCAGAGTTAGTTCGTTATTTCGGAGGTGATGACCCGGCTCTGGCGAAATCCTGGCGCGCAGAACCTCGTGTCTCCGGCGTCAATGAAGCCGAGATCGTGGAACTGCTTTGGCGACGTCTGGGCAATGAAACCGTGCAGTTGGAACTTACCCGGGATGGTCGCCGTTTGCCACGGGCAAACAACATCGCATCAGGCTTTAGCGATGCATCGTTACTCGCCGCCGTGCATCGCATCGCGGGTGATATTCCGGTCTCAACGCAAACGCTCTTGCATAAATACGACAGCTATTACTACTTGCGCTTGCATCGTGACGTGGCAGACAGGCCACTGCCAGTGCTGCTCGTCGAGCTGGACGATGCAGCGGGCACCCACCTTTATATCGACCCGCAGGATGGCCGCCTGTTAGCCAAGCAAGATAGCAGCCGTCGTGTATTCCGCTGGTTATATTCCGCCTTGCATCACTGGGATTTCGGTTGGCTATACCAGCGACCACTGTGGGATGCGTGGATGCTGACGTGGGTGCTACTGGGCTTAACGCTCAGCGTGACAGCAGCGGTGATCGGCTGGAAGCGTCTCTCGCTTACTTTTCGCCGCAAGCCACACAGAGATCACCAAGAAGGACGGCTTCAAGTTGGCGAACAGGACAAATTAGCTATAGAGAATCAGGCCGGATAAATATTGCCGCAATTAAATTTTAACCATCACAAGCAAAGAGAAAATATATGAACACAAATACATTACTAATGTCCGCATTACTATCGAGCGTCTTGATCGGTTGCTCCACGCAACAGCCTGCACCACAATTACCAGCACCTCAACCACAAGCCAAACCAACACAGCCGCTGGGCTTTTTTGTCACCAGTGTCGGCGCTGGCAAGGGTGCCGATCTGGGGGGGCTGGCGGGTGCCGATGCGCATTGCCAGAAGCTGGCAACGGCGGTTGGTGTGGGCAATAAAACCTGGCACGCCTATCTCAGCACACAAGCAGACAATGGACAGCCCGCGATCAATGCGCGTGATCGCATCGGTGCCGGTCCCTGGTATAACGTACGCGGCGTTAAGATTGCAAAAGATGTTGCCGACTTGCATGGCGATTTGCTCGACTCCGCCAGACTGGGTAACAACTTGAGCCGCACCACTGCGCTGACTGAAAAAAATACGCTAGTGAAAGGTGCGGGCGATATTCCTAACGAGCACGATATCCTGACCGGATCTCTACCGGATGGCCGCGCATTTACCGGCACGGCTGATCATACTTGCCAGAACTACACCAGCAATAGCGCCGATGGTTCGGCACAAGTCGGTCACTTCGACCGTACCGGCGGCGGAAATATCTCGTGGAATTCTGCGCACGCCAGCCGCGGTTGCAGCCAGGAAAATCTGGTCAAAACAGGCGGTGCCGGATTGCTGTATTGCTTTGCGCTTGACCATACCGAAGATACCCAGACTCCTGCTCGCTAATGTTGCTGCTGGAAGCGTGATTCGCTAGTTATCAAGCCAAATAAATGACCGAAACTGCTGCGCAGGCAACAGCCAATCAACATGGCTGTTGTTTGCAAAGCAATGCGGGGCACGTGTGAGCAAGCAATTATTTCGTTGATTAAGCTCAACTCCCTTAACTATCAGCTAGTTATTTTGTGTTACCGCCTCCGTTCATGAGGTGGCACGGGATGTGCTGTTCTTCCCCTGCATTAGAGTCATTTTAAATGGAGATCAACAATGTCTATCGCTATTCAAGTTTGGGATTTACCCCTGCGCCTGTTTCATTGGCTGCTGGCGCTCGCCGTTTTGTCTGCGGTCATCACGGGTGAGATCGGTGGTGCGCTGATTGATTGGCATGGACGCATTGGTGTGCTGATTTTGGGACTGCTGGTTTTTCGTCTCATTTGGGGCTTCGTTGGTTCGGCACATGCGCGTTTCACTAATTTTTTCCCCACGCCTGCCAAGATCAACGCTTACCTGAAAGGTCAGTGGAAAGGTCACGGTCACAATCCTCTGGGAGCACTTTCGGTGATCGCCTTGCTGGGCGTTTTGGCAACACTCGTGGGAGCCGGACTGTTTGCCAATGATGACATCGCATTTCAAGGACCGCTGTTTTCTCTGGTGAGCAAATCAGTGAGCGACAAACTCAGCAGCTTGCATGCATTTGGTTTTAACGTGCTGGCCGCTTTGCTGGTATTGCATATCGCGGCGATCGTGTTTTACGCCAGAGTGAAGAAACACAATCTTGTCCGCCCCATGTTGACAGGCAAGAAACATGTTCCTAAAGATCAGGCCATCGAAGTGTCAAACATAGGCGTACATCGCTTAGTGCTTGCACTCGCGATCGCAGGAGTAGTGGCGTGGGGCGTAAGTAGCGGAGTGCAGTATCTGACTCCGGCAAAAGCGGCTCCTTCCGCCGTACAGAGTTGGTAGTTTTGCAGGTCGTTTCTTTTTTATAACCGTTAAGGAGTCGCAAGTGAAATTCAAATTAGCATTGGCATTAGTTATCGCATCGGCAAACACTGCAGCAATCGCAGGGCAAGCTGAAGATCAACAAGTTAAGTTCCGTCAATCGGCCTATTCTTTTGCCGCCTGGAATTGCTCCAAGATCAAGAATCAAGTCGTCGAACATCCTGAGACATTCAACAAGGATCAAGTCATCGCGGCTGCAAATTCGATTGCTGCTGTTGCGAACTCGGGCTTGGGGGCGCTTTACGGCCCCGGTACAGATCAGGCTACCGGTTGGAAAAAATCGCGTTTGAAACCGGAGTTCTTTGACAAACATGACGAAGTAGTAAAAGTGGCGACCGCTTTCAACAAAGAGGCTAATGAATTGCAAAAAGTTGCTGCTACAGGCGATATTGGCGCAATCAAAACCCAATTCGGCAAGCTCGGCGAGACTTGCAAGAGCTGCCACGACAGCTTTCGTGTAAAGGATGCTGACGCTAAATAATGTTGTTGTCTGTATAAACAGAGGGGAAACGTTCTGTTTCCTCCTCTCTCCCACCCTCAACACCTCAAGCACCACCTCGATATTCCACTTTCTGCTTTGCTTATCGTTATTTCTTGGTTTTTGTTCTAAGCCCCCGGTAATACGATGCCAACTCACCAACGCCCGAGAGACTTAACCGGGTAACCATTTAATTTGGAGAGGATCGTATGTCCATCACTATCGAGTCGTCATCTGACATTGCTACCGAGTCAGAAACTATCCTCGCCAATGCTCGTAAAAACGCAGAATTAGTTGGACTGCGTTACACAGGTGATATATCGCCACGAGATGCCTGGCATTTGTTTGAACAGGGCGACGCATTGTTGATCGATGTGCGCACTATTGAAGAACGTGAGTCTGTCGGCTATGTGCCCGGTTCCATTCATGATGCCTGGGCAATTGGAAATCCAATGGTTAGCAATCCGCGTTTTGTACGCGAACTGGAAAGCAAAGTCGGCAAATTGGATGTCATCTTATTGCTATGCCGCAGTGGCAAGCGCTCTGTTGCAGCTGCCGAAACTGTCAGCCGACTTGGCTTCAAAAATGTATTCAACGTGACCGAGGGTTTTGAAGGAGAGGTCAATCTGAAAAATGGCTGGATCAATCGTGACCTGCCTTGGATTAAAGATTGAAATTCAATCTTTGCAAACAAGAAGCTTTCGTATTTATAAATTTATTCAAGGGAATAAGCATGTCGATTTTATTGATCGGGGGTAGTCCCTCGGTGACATCCAGAACAGGCCGTTGGCTGAAAGACATAGGAGATCGACTTGAACAGGAAGATTTTCAGGTTGAGACTTTGCATGTGCGCGACTTGCCTGCCGAGGCACTGCTACATGCGGACTTCAAACATCCGCAAATCATCGCTGCGCTGCAACAGGTCGAACGTGCCAAAGGCATTGTCATCGCCACCCCGGTATACAAGGCAGCCTACAGCGGCATTCTCAAAGCATTCATCGATCTGTGGCCGCAATTTGGTCTGACCGGAAAAGTCGTACTGCCTTTGGCTAACGGCGGCAGTCCGGCACACACGCTCATTTTGGATTATGCACTGCGTCCGGTCTTATCCTCTCTGGCACCCCGTCAAGTATTGGAAAGCATCTACGCGGTCGAACAACAGATCGTCTGGTCGGATGAATTCGGTTTGACACTTGATCCCGCTATCGAAGAGCGCGTGCAGAACGGGGTGCGAAATTTTGTCGAAGCGCTATATCCCGCATTACCCGAATTTAATCTGGTTCGTTCGCTCGGCGAGCGAAATTCATTAGCTGTTTAGTTGCATTATTCATCACTCACCCAAGGAATTATTATGAAAAACTTGCATCGCATTTTGTCTGTTTTTATTGCCGGAGTGCTTTCGTTGGCAATTATTTCGGCAGCCCAAGCTGCCGACAACAGTAATGTATTGCGTATCGGCTATCAAAAGTATGGCACGCTGATTCTGCTCAAGGCTCATGGCACTTTGGAGAAACGTCTTGCGCCCCTCGGCATCACCGTAACATGGACCGAATTTCCAGCCGGCCCGCAATTGCTCGAAGGTCTAAATGTCGGCAGTATCGACTTCGGCACGGTAGGCGAAACCCCGCCCATCTTCGCGCAAGCTGCCAATGCGCAAATCACTTACATCGGCTATGAACCACCAGCCCCTGGAGGCGAGGCTATCGTCGTACAAAAAGATTCCCCGATCAAATCAGTAGCTGATTTAAAAGGCAAAAATGTTGTGCTAAATAAAGGTTCCAATGTGCACTACCTGTTGGTGCGCGCACTTGAGCAGGCCGGCCTTAAATATAGCGACATCGAAACCGTGTTTCTACCGCCAGCCGATGCCCGTGCAGCTTTTGAGCGCGGCAGCGTCGATGCTTGGGTGATTTGGGATCCGTTCTTCGCAGCAGCAGAAACCTCTATCGGTGCGCGTGTTTTGAAAGATGGCAAAGGCACAGTAAACAATCACCAGTTTTATCTGGCTGAAAAAACCTACGCCTCTCGTCGCCCTGATGTTATCGCAGCCACTTTTGATGAATTGAAGAAAGTGGACGAATGGGCTCAAACCAAACCCAAAGAAGTTGCCGAAGCACTGGCTCCACTCACCGGCTTGAATACAGCAACACTGGAACGTGCATTGGTACGCGGCGGTTTCGGCGTGAGCTATCTCAATGACAAAGTCATCGCTGAGCAACAAAAGATAGCCGACACATTTTACGAACTGAAACTGATTCCCAAGCAACTCAATATCCGGGAAGTTGTGTGGCTTCCGCAGCAAAAAAAGTAATAGAAAATTAGAGCTAGGTCTGTATTTAAAATAATTTTTAGGAGAGAACAATGTCATTAAATATTTTTTGGTTTATTCCTACATTCGGCGACAGCCGCTATTTGGGTAGTACGCAAGGCACACGCGCGCTTGATTATGACTACCTCAAGCAGATCGGAATAGCAGCGGATACGCTCGGCTATGACGGTGTGTTGATTCCGACCGGACGTTCTTGCGAAGACCCGTGGGTGGTGGCTTCCAGCCTGATCGGGGTGACCAAAAAATTAAAGTTTCTGGTAGCGCTTCGTCCCGGTTTACTGCAACCCGCGCTGGCGGCACGCATGACTGCCACGCTGGATCGTTTATCCGGCGGCCGCTTGGCACTCAATCTGGTAGCGGGGGGCGACACGGCAGAACTTGAGGGCGACGGGCTGTTTCAAGATTCTGTAGAGCGCTACGATGCGGCACGCGAATTCGTTACCTTGTGGCGCGAGATCATGGAGGCTAGCCATCAGGGAGACGCAGTTGACTTCGACGGCGATCACTTCAAAGCCAAGGGAGCCAAGCTACTGTTCCCTACTGTGCAACGCCCATACCCACCGCTATTTTTCGGAGGCTCTTCGGAAGCTGCGCATGAGTTGGCCGCTGAGAAAGTGGATTTGTATATTACTTGGGGTGAAACACCTCAAGCCGTCGCAGCCAAGATTGCCGATGTGAAACAGCGCGCTGCAAAACATGGTCGCACCATGCGTTTTGGTATTCGTCTGCATGCCATTGTGCGTGAAACGGAAGAACAGGCTTGGGCAGCAGCAGAGGAACTCATCAGTAAACTGGATGATGAAACTATTAATGCATCGCAGAGTGCTTTAACTAAACTCGACTCCGAAGGTCAGCGCCGTATGACGGCATTGCACAAAGGTGGAAAAGCCAGAACCCGTGCGGAACTGGAAATCAGTCCTAATCTGTGGGCGGGCGTAGGTCTAGTACGTGGCGGTTGCGGTACTGCATTGGTGGGTGACCCGCAAACTGTTGCGGCCAGAATCAAGGAATATGCCGACCTTGGCATCGACACTTTCGTGCTATCCGGCTACCCGCATCTGGAAGAGTCGTACCGCGTTGCCGAATTGCTATTCCCGCTGCTGCCGGGCAAGGGGCAACAGCACCTGTCGGGTCATGTACTGAGCGGCCCGTTTGGCGGTGTCGTTTCGGAAAAGCCTGAATTGCGCGTGTCGCAGAGTTGAAAGTGAGCAGCCGCACCAAATCATTTCGCTCTGACTGGCTACTGTCATGGTTGCTGCCTGTCACTATCGTGCTCGGCTGGCAACTGGCAGCTCAGGCAGGTTGGCTATCCACCCGCATTCTGCCTGCCCCGCTAGACGTGCTCAAGGTCGGTGTGCAACTCGCTTCCAGTGGCGAGTTGTACCACCACTTTCTGGCCAGTTTTAAGCGCGCCGTTACTGGTTTGCTCATCGGCGGCAGCATTGGATTTTTGCTGGGCTTTGTCACCGGGCTTTCGAGACTGGCGCAGAACCTGATCGATTCCTCTATCCAGATGGTTCGCAACGTGCCGCTACTCGCGCTGGTTCCCTTGGTGATCCTATGGTTCGGCATCGGGGAAGGCGGCAAAATATTTCTGGTCGCACTCGCCGTGTTCTTTCCGATCTATCTGAACACATTTCACGGTCTGCGCTCAGTAGACAAAGACCTGATCGAAATGGGCAGAACTTACGGCCTCAGCCGATTCGCATTGTTCCGCGAAGTTATTTTACCGGGTGCATTGCCCTCGATTCTGGTTGGGCTGCGTATGTCGCTTGGTTACATGTGGCTGTTCCTCGTCGTCGCGGAAACCATTTCAGCGAACGAAGGTATCGGCTACATGACCATGAACGCGCGCGAATTTTTACAGACCGATGTGATGGTACTGGGTATCGCAATCTATGCCTTGCTGGGCAAAAGTTCGGACGTGCTCGCCGGATTGCTGGAGCGTCATTGCCTGAAATGGCACAAGGGATATCAAACATGAAAAGGAAACGCAATGGATGCAAGAGTCGCCGAGGTTGAAGTGAGTAGCTCAACCGGCATCGCGATCAACACCTCGCACCTCGTCAAACGCTATGGCGAGCGGGAAGTGTTGCATGGACTCGACCTCGCTATCGCGCCGGGTGAGTTCGTCGCCATCGTCGGGCGTAGCGGCTGCGGCAAGAGCACCTTTCTGCGCTTGCTGGCCGGGCTGGAACAAACGACAGCAGGCGCAATCGTGCTGGATGGAAAAACGTCTGCCGGTATTCATCCCGATGCGCGCATCATGTTTCAAGATGCGCGTCTGCTGCCTTGGCGCACGGTTATTCAGAACGTGGCATTGGGTTTACCGAAAGATAAGCGCGCAGCGGCACTTGCTGCATTGCTTGAAGTCGGCCTGGCCGATCGTGCAGATGAGTGGCCGGCCAATCTTTCCGGCGGGCAACGGCAGCGTGTCGCATTGGCGCGTGCGCTGGTTCATCAGCCGCGATTGCTGCTGCTGGATGAGCCGCTGGGTGCATTGGATGCGCTGACCCGTATCGAGATGCAATGTTTGATCGAACGCCTGTGGCAGCAGCACAACTTTACGGTACTGCTGGTGACGCACGATGTCGCGGAAGCTGTCACGCTGGGAGATCGTGTCGTGCTGATCGAACAAGGTAGCATCACGCTGGATCTGGAAATCAACTTACCGCGTCGCCGTGAACGAGGTGCTGCAGAATTTGCCGCACTAGAAGGGAAAGTACTGTCCCGAGTTTTGGACGGCCAGCTCTGCCCTAATTAACACACAAGGAATATCACCATGAGCAGCACCAGAAAAATCATCGACCTGCGCAGCAGACCCTCTTTTTTGCACGACTTCTATGGCGCGACACCGGGAACCAAGGAATACGAAGTGGCCAAATGGTTGAACCGTCGCGTTGGCTCCAAGCATGACGAACACTTCGTCCGTTCACACACGCTGGAAGGGTTCGTCGCTGAAGTACGCGAAAGCGGCATCACTTCAGCCGTGGTAGTGGGACGCGATACACCGTCATTGAGCATTTCCAATGACCGCATCAAGGAGATCACCGCACCTTACAAAGAGTTGATCGGCATCGCTTCGGTCGATCCGCAAACGCACGGAGTGAAAGCCGCATTGGCCGAAATTGAACGCGCCACCAAACAACTCGGCTTGCGCGGCATCAATGTCGAACCCGGCTTCGGCAATCCACCGGTGGCGGCGGATGATGCACAGTTCCTGCCGGTATACGACGCTTGCGCCCAATTGGGCCTTCCCGTATTCATCATGTCCGGCCCGACCACGCCGAATTTTGAACATACCGATCCGGCTCCGATCGGTCGTATCGCACGCCAATTTCCAAATTTGAATATTGTCGTTTATCACGGCTGCTACCCCTATGTGAACGAAATCATCGGCGTCGCCTTTCGCTACGAGAACGTAAATCTTGTGCCGGACATGTACATTTTTCAGCCGGGCAGCAGCTTGTATGTGGAAGCTGCCAATAGCTTTCTGCGCGATCAGCTACTCTTTGCCACGTCTTATCCCTTCCGAGCCATGCGCCAAACAGTGGATGACTTTCTGAACCTCGGGTTCAAGGAAGAGGTGCTGGATAGCGTGTTGTATAAGAACGCCGAACGCATTTTGAAGTTGACTTGAGCATTAACAGGAATATCAGCATCGCACAGATATTCCACTTTCTGCATTGCTTATCTTTTTTTCTTTGTTTTTGTTCTAAGACGGAGGGCATACGATGCAGCCTCATCGCTTATCAAAGTGCGTTTGCACACCTGCAACGCTCAAGTTGGTCGGCTTTCATTTGAGGAGGTTTAATGTTCATCGCTACCGAAATTGCGCAAAGTGGGCCGCATGGCATCGCGCGCACCCCATCTGAAGCTTCTGTCGAGTCACACGCCATTCTTGCTGCTGCACGCGAGAAAGCACAGCACGCTGAGTTGCAATATGCCGGCGATGTCACGCCGCAGAAAGCTTGGACGTTATTTTCTTCCGGCATCGCCAAGCTGGTCGATGTGCGCACCGCGCGAGAATTGCGCAACGTCGGTTCGGTGCCGGATGCCCACCATCAGGATGTGCACCATGTGGAATGGCTTAAGGATGCCGATATGTCGCAGAACGCGCACTTCATTCGCGAGTTGGAAGCGCTCGCCAGCAAGGGCAATGTGGTGCTGTTCCTGTGCCGCAGCGGCAAGCGTTCGGTGGCAGCGGCAGAGGCGGCGACCGCAGCGGGATTCCGCAATGCCTTCAACATTCTCGAAGGTTTCGAGGGCACGGGTGATCCGCAACAAGGTTGGTTGAATCACGGCTTACCTTCTATGCAAGATTGATACGTATTCATTTTATTTTATAGGAGAGAGATATGTCTAACTCGTTCGCAAACAATTCCCAGTCCATCGGCAACACGCCGCTGATCAAGCTCAACCGCATCCTCGATGGTGCCCGTGCCACTGTGCTGGCCAAGATCGAGGGGCGTAATCCGGCCTATTCGGTGAAAGACCGCATCGGCGTGGCGCTGATCGACGATGCCGATAAGCGCGGCCTGTTGGGATCGGGCAAGGAGCTCATCGAAGCCACCAGCGGCAATACCGGCATCGCGCTGGCATTCGTCGCGGCGGCGCGCGGCATCCCACTCACGCTGACCATGCCGGAGACCATGAGCATCGAGCGACGCAAATTGCTGGTCGCCTACGGTGCGAAGCTGGTGCTGACGGAAGGTGCCAAGGGCATGAGCGGCGCAATAGCCAAGGCCCGTGAAATCGCGGCCTCCGATCCAAAATACGTGTTGCTGCAACAGTTCGATAATCCTGCCAATTCGGCCATCCATGAAGCCACCACCGGTCCTGAAGTATGGAACGACACCGATGGCAAGATCGACATCTTCGTCTCCGGCGTCGGCACCGGCGGCACCATCACTGGCGTGTCGCGTTACATCAAGAAGACGCGCGGCAAGGCGATCCGTTCGATCGCGGTGGAACCTTCCGCCAGCCCGATCCTGACGCAGAAACGCAACGGCGAAGAACTTAAACCCGCGCCGCACAAAATACAAGGGATTGGTGCTGGCTTCGTGCCCGGCGTGCTGGATCTGTCGCTGGTGGATGACATCGAGCAAGTGACGAACGAAGACGCGGTGCTGTATGCCCGTCGTCTGGCGCGCGAGGAAGGCATCATCTCCGGTATCTCCAGCGGCGCGGCGGTGGCGGTCGCCGCGCGTTTGGCACAAAAGGCAGAGAACGCGGGCAAGACCATCGTCGTGATCCTGCCGGATTCGGGCGAGCGCTATCTGAGTTCGATCCTGTTTGAAGGCATTTTCGACGCGGCTGGTTTGCCGGTATGAATAAGGCCGTGAACGAGTTGCGGCTGGTGGCGGGCGATTCGCGCGAATGGTCGCTCGATCACATCGTCACCGGGCTGCGTGCGGCACGTGTTCAATGGCGCATCAGTCAGGGCCGACCGACCGAAACAGGCGGGCGCGAACTGCCCTCGCGCGAAGCGTTGCGCAGCATCGTCACAGCATTGTGCGGCGTATTGTTTCCAATGCGCTTGGGACCTCCCGACCTGCGCGAAGAGAGCGAAGATTTTTACATCGGCCACACGCTGGATGCGGCGCTGCATGCTTTGCTCTCCCAAGCGCGTCTGGAGTTGCGTTACACCGCACGGCAACAAAATCACAGTGGCTGCGACATCGGATATCTCGGCGACAGCGATGTCGGGAATCTCAACGACAGCGACGTCGGGACAAGGGCGCAGGTGATCGTGCATGATTTTGCTGCCGCCTTGCCGCGCCTGCGCACCCTGCTCGATACTGATGTGATCGCCGCATTCGAAGGTGATCCGGCCGCGCACAGCGTGGACGAAGTGTTGCTGTGCTATCCCGGCATCGTCGCCGTCATCCATCATCGCCTGGCACATCAATTGCACAACACAGGACTGCCGCTGATCGCAAGGGTCATCGCGGAGATCGCTCATTCCGATACCGGCATAGACATTCATCCCGGCGCAAAGATCGATAGCGCTTTTTTCATTGATCACGGCACGGGTGTCGTGATCGGCGAGACATCCATCATCGGCAAACGCGTGCGCATCTATCAAGCGGTGACTTTGGGCGCAAAACGCTTTGCTGTCGGGGAAAATGGCGTGCTGAAAAAAGGCCAGCCGCGTCATCCCATCGTTGAAGACGACGTGGTGATCTACGCTGGCGCGACCATCCTCGGGCGCATCACCATCGGACAGGGTTCGACCATCGGCGGCAATGTCTGGCTGACGCACAGTGTTCCGCCCAATAGTCATATCACTCAAGCCAGTTCGCAGCATGAACCGGCCAAGACCGGTACACCACGAATATGAGCAACTCGGTTGAACAATTCTCGCTGGTACTACGGCAATTGCGCGAAGAGCGCGGCTGGTCACAAGAGCAGCTGGCCGAACGTGCCGACCTCAATCGTTCTTATCTTGGCGAAGTGGAGCGCGGCCACGCTGTGCCTTCGCTGATCACAGTTAATAAGTTGGCTGGTGCGCTGGAGATTAGGCTGTCTTCGTTTATCGCGCGATGTGAGCATATTTTATTTTAACCAAGCGATTTGATGGCTATAGCAGGTTGAACCTCACCTCAATCTGCATGACCATCGCTTAGCTTTTTTCCCTAAAAATTTTAGCAAGGAGTGATTCATGACTGTAGAACACCACAAAGACCAATTGGCCTTGAGCGATGTCGCCGCGCGCACGCTGGCGAATGCCACCAAGACCGTCCCGCAACTTTCCATCATCACCCCGCGCTGGTTGCCGCAGCTGTTGAGCTGGGTTCCGCTGGAAGCCGGCATCTATCGCGTCAACAAGGTGAAAGATGCTTCGCGCGTGACCGTCGCCTGCTCGCAACGCGATGAGCGCGAATTGCCTAAAGCTTTCGTGGACTACGAAGAGTGGGGGCGTGAATACATGCTAAGCGCGGTAAACACCGTGGTGGATGTGCATACCCGCGTGTCCGATCTGTATAGAAGCCCGCACAATCAGATCAAAGAACAATTGCGCCTGACTATCGAGACCGTTAAAGAACGCCAAGAAAGCGAACTGATCAACAATAAAGAATACGGCCTGCTGACCAATGTCGCCGCCAGCCAACGTTTCAAGACTCGCACCGGCGCACCAACACCGGACGATTTGGATGAATTGATCTCTAAAGTTTGGAAAGAGCCCGGCTTCTTCCTGGCTCATCCTTTGGCGATTGCCGCCTTCGGTCGTGAATGCACCCGTCGCGGCGTGCCACCCCCTACGGTCACCATCTCCGGTTCTCCATTCCTGACATGGCGCGGCATTCCTCTGATTCCTTCGGACAAGATCCCAGTCGTGAAAGGCAAGACCAGCATCATTCTGTTGCGCACAGGCGAAAGCCGTCAGGGCGTGGTCGGTTTGTATCAACCGAATCTGCAGGGCGAGCAAAGCATGGGCTTGTCCGTGCGCTTCATGGGCATCGACCGCAAGGCCATCGCGTCCTATTTGATCTCGCTGTATTGCTCACTTGCTGTGTTGACCGACGACGCGCTCGCCGTGCTCGAAGACGTCGAAGTGGGTAAGTACCATGAGTACAAGTAAGCTGAATATTCCTGACGTCAGTTCGGCAAACATTCCTGCACACGGAGATGCTGCCGCGCTGACAGGAGGGCAAGGTTTTGTGCCGGATGTCGCCATGATAGAACGCATCGCGAACGAATTATTCGCGGGCGTGCCGGGACAGTTGTCGGCGTATGCGCCATCGCTGGGTTCCTCGACACCGCCGCGTACCAACGATCTGGCCCTTCCCCTGACGGGGGGCGACCCGCTTGATCTGCATCTGGACACTCATCGCACATCCTCGCCGCAATTGCCGCTGACTAATGACTGGGCACCCGGTGCTAATTTCTCAGTAGCTCCAAATCTGGATGCCAGTTATCCGGGTGAAGATGTGCTGCGCGATTTGTTGAAAGACAACGCCCGTGAACATCCGAAGATGGCGGGTGCAACGCTGTATTTTCTGGATGAAGCTGCGCGCTTCAATCAAAAGCCATCGCAAGCCAACGCGAAGCAAACGCCTTTTGTAGGCCAATCCTCCACAGGACAAGTTGCCGCTTCCGCCCATCCGCCGTTCGATGTGCTAGCAGTGCGCCGCGATTTCCCCATCTTGAAAGAGCTGGTGAATGGTCGCCCGCTGGCATGGCTGGACAATGCCGCGACCACACAGAAGCCTCAAGCAGTGATAGATCGACTGTCGTACTTCTATAAGCACGAAAATTCCAACATCCACCGGGCTGCACACGAACTCGCCGCCCGTGCCACCGATGCGTATGAGGGTGCGCGTGACAAGATCGCCGACTTCCTCAATGCCAGTTCCAGCAAAGAAATCGTGTTCGTGCGCGGCACCACTGAAGCGATCAATCTTGTAGCCAAAAGTTGGGGCAGCAAACACATCGGCAAGGATGATGAGATCGTCATTTCGCATCTGGAGCATCACGCCAACATCGTGCCTTGGCAAATGTTATGCGCTGAAACGGGCGCGAAGCTGCGAGTGGCTCCGGTGGATGACGATGGCCAAGTGTTGTTAGATGAGTATGAACGCTTGCTCAATTCGCGCACCAAGCTGGTGTCGTTCACGCAAGTATCCAATGCGCTCGGCACAGTGACGCCTGCAAAGCAAATGATCGAGATGGCACATCGTTACGGCGCGAAGGTGTTGCTGGATGGGGCACAATCAGTTTCGCATATGCGAGCCGACGTGCAAAATCTCAATTGCGACTTCTTCGTATTCTCCGGCCATAAAGTGTTCGGTCCCACCGGCATCGGCGCGCTCTACGGCAAACCGGAAGTGCTGGAGGATATGCCTGCATGGCAAGGCGGCGGAAACATGATCGAAGATGTCACTTTCGAGAAAACGCGCTACCACCCTGCCCCGTCGAAATTCGAAGCGGGCACCGGCAACATCGCCGATGCAGTCGGTCTCGGTGCAGCAATCGACTACGTGCAAAAACTCGGCATCGACAACATCAACCGTTACGAGCACGAGTTGCTGAAATACGCGATGAAGGAGATGAATAGCATTCCAGGCCTGCGCCTGATTGGTACCGCGCCGGACAAGACCAGCGTGCTGTCGTTCGTGCTGGATGGCTATCAAACCATCGAAGTCGGCGAAGCATTAAACCGCGAAGGTATCGCCGTGCGCACCGGCCATCACTGCGCTCAACCTATCCTGCGCCGCTTCGGACTCGAAGCTACAGTACGTCCGTCTCTGGCGTTCTACAACACCGTTGATGAGATCGACCGCTTGGTAAGTGTGGTGCGGCAGTTGGCGCGAAAGTAATCACAGTATTTCAGTAGCAAAAGCCCTGGCAGATTCTGTGGGGCTTTTGTTTATTCCTTGCCAGACATTCATTACGTGCATAAGCTATGCGAAATAACTTCATTCCCTTGCCCGTCTGGCTGACCTAACATCTGCATCACAACCACATTGCCGATGCTGGACTGTCGGTGATCTACAGCATGCTTTGCTTAATCGGGAGAAAGGCAGCCCATTGACGTAGAATCGTGAAAGACCAAACCATGAACAACCCGTAATGACTATCGCTACTCTCGCTCCCACCTATATCGCCCCGGAACATCTTGCCGAGGCGGTGAAGAGTCATTACTTTGGGGTGTTGAATCCGGCAGGACTTGCTTCGTTTCTTGAATATCCGCTATCTGCGCTGGAGTCGCTGAAGGCAGGTTGGGATGATCTGCCGCTGGATAATTTTCTCAAAGACGGTGGGCGTTATCGCCGCCGCAGACATTCCTGTTTCGTCGTTGAACAGGACACCGTCACCCAGATTCTCCATCGTGCGCATTACCAGCCGCTGGAATACAACGCGCTGCACGGCGGGATGCTGAGATTGTTCGCGCCGATTGAAAACTATACCGTGGCACAACCTGTGTGGTCGGAATTGTTGCGATCCATCGCCAGCGTCTGTTCGGCCCTCAAAGGCGAGCGCCCTTGGTACGTGGAAGCGCACCAGTTTCGCATCGACACCCGCAATGGCATCGGACGACCGACACCCGAGGGCGCGCACCGTGACGGTGTGGACTTCGTCGCCATCCTGCTGGTGGCGCGGGAGCATGTCATCGGCGGTGAAAGCCGCATCTTTGAGGCCGAGGGACGGCACGGGCAGCGCTTTACGTTGAGCGAACCGTGGACATTATTGCTGCTTGACGATCAGCGCGTCATCCATGAATCCACCCCGATCCAGCCCACGGCTGAAGGCGGTCTTCGCGACACGCTGGTGCTGACATTCCGCTCGGGTGGATTTTTAGAGCCGCCCAATCAGCAGTAATTACATTCAGGTCAGCGTTGCCTGAACGCTGGGTCGTGCGCTGATCCGCGCGAACCATCCCGCCAGATTCGCGTGAGTGCCACGCCAATCCCGTTCTGCCTGCCGTAGATCGAGATAGATCAAGGCGCTTGCCAGCGCGAGGTCGGCCAGTGTGATGTCATCACCTTCGCACCATGCGTTTGTACTCAGTAGCTCCGATGCATATTCCAGCGCATTCGAGATGGCCCGGTTATGCAAGCCGAGGATGGTGGCATCCTGTTTCTCATTCGGGCGGATGCTTTCATTGCGCGCCACAATGGCCGAGTCCATGATGCCGTCTGCCAGCGCTTCCCAACGTTTGACGCGCAAGCGTGCTTCCGGATCGGTGCGCGGGATCAGAATGGGGTCATCGTTCAGCGTATCGGCGTAGTCCGCAATCACCGTGGAATCGAACACGCAAAAGCCATCGTCGAGTATCAATGCCGGAATGCGACCCAGCGGATTGACGCGCACCACCAGACTACCCGGCTCTCGCGGCGGATCGACCACATATTCATGCGGAATGTTCTTCTCCAGCAAGACTAAACGCACTTTGCGCACGTAAGGACTGGTGTTGGTGCCGAGCAGTTTCATGGTTTTCTCCTATGGTGATTGGTGGGTATGAATTGTCACCAGGCAGTTTCATGGTTTTCTCCTATGGTGATTGGTGGGTATGAATTGTCACCAGTATGATGGGTAACGCCGCTCCTTTGAGAGGTTGTTATATAGCAATGCCCAGATGACAAGGATAATCGAGCCTGCTGTGCTGGGTGTAATCAAGAACGACCAATCTGCGCCAGCCAGAAACACGATCAGCGGATTGGAGCCAGCGGGTGGATGAACGGTTCGGGTCAGCTGCATCACAGCCAGCGCTGTTGCCAAAGCCAGCGCCATACTCCACCACTGCGGGCCGACGAGGTGCAGGAATAGCAGACCAACCAGTGTTGACAGAAAGTGACCAAGTATCACATTTCGTGGTTGCGAAAATGGACTGTCTGGGTAGCCGAACAGGAGCACGCACGATGCGCCCAGTGAACCCATAACTAACGGTTGGCTGGTGTAGGTCACCAGAAAACCAATTAGCCCGATTGCAACCAGCCCGCCCAGCCATGCGAATGCGATTTGATTGAGGGCAGTTCTGGCGGGTAACGGCTTCGACTGGCCTTTAAGCTTTGAAAGAAATAGCATCGTTTTCTCCTCTAAATATTAAGCCAGCAACTGGCGAACCTTGTTGTTCATGTTTTTGAACGTGGCTGTTCTTTCATAGAGCCGCATCATCATGATGCAACCCTGCGTACTCGCAATGATTTCGCGCGCAGTCTGCGTGGCCTGTGCCTTGCCAAAGCTGGCTATTAGGATTGCTGTGAGCGCCGCCTCCCAATCGTTGAAGTAACTTTCGATCTCAGCTTTAAATTCCGGCATATCGCCTGAGGCCTGAAGAATGAGATTACCTAACAAACAGCCGCCTTCGCTTTCGAGAAAGTAGCTTTCAACTTCATCCGTAAAGCGAATGAGCTTCTCCGAACCGGATAAATTCGGAAGATGCGCAATTGAAAAAACAGTCAATGCGAAATATTCGTGTATATACTTCAGGCACTCTAGGCCAAGCGCTTCTTTACTCCCAAAGTGGTGGTAAAGGCTGCCCTTAATCAATCCGCAGGATTGCGCCACATCCGACATGGACGTGCCAAAGTAGCCACGCACCTTAAACAGATAGATGGCGTCTTTGATGATTTGCTCTCTGCTGGTTTTGATTATTGGCATTTTACCTACCGTTCGTTTGGTAACGGATGGTCGCATACTTCAATATTGCAGGTCAAGCACGGCAGACGTTACGAGGTCGCCCGATACACGCAATCGAATTCAACCCTGCGCCACTACCCTTCTTAGCGCCAATTTCGATATATGCATTCCTTCTATGGATTGCAGAATAATTTGGTTTTCAATCTCAGAATGTCTTCATAAGATGTGCGCCTGAAAGCTAAAAACTTTCATGGCCTCTCCTCCAGTTGTAGTTGGGGCATCCTCCCGGGATGCCCACTTTTTTTTGAGTGGGAGTAATGCACTTGAACCTTTGAATGCAGCTTAGTTATGCATGTCCCATTTGTTTAAACCAACCTTAAAAGGATAGATGTCTATGTTACGAATTCGCTTGCTGGCCCCATTGGTTTTTATGTTGCTCGGAAGCTCTGCGGCTTTTGCTACTGACGGCTACTTCTCCCATGGCTATGGTGTCAAATCGCAGGGTATCGGCGGTGCCGGGATTGCACTACCGCAGGACGGTCTTGCCGCAGCCACCAACCCGGCCGGGACGGCTTTTCTGCCAGATCGTGCCGATGTCGGTCTGACCTTATTTTCCCCAAAACGCAGCGCGCAGATTGTCGGCAATAATTTGGGGCCTGGTGGCACCGCTGATGGCACGTACGATGGCAACGGGAAAAGCAATTTCTTCGTTCCAGAATTGGGCTATATAAAGAAAATCAATCAGGCAACCACGGCAGGGGTGGCGGTTTATGGCAACGGCGGCATGAATACCCAATACACCCGCAATCCTTACGGCGCGTTCGGAAGCACCGGCAATGCGGGTATCAATCTTGAACAATTGTTCATCACCACTTCGGTGGCTTACAAATTGAATGAGCAAAATGCGCTGGGCTTGGCCGCGAATTTTGCATATCAGCGATTTTCGGCGCAAGGGTTGAGCGCATTTTCCACCGCCTCCGCCTCCCCGACTAATCTGACCAATCGTGGCACGGATACTTCCACGGGCTGGGGAATCCGCCTGGGCTGGACAGGGCACGTAACGCCCGATCTGACCTTGGGTGCAACCTGGGCATCAAAAATTAAATCCAGCAAGTTCAGCAATTACAGCGGGCTGTTTGCGAATAGCGGGAGCTTCGATATTCCCGAGAACTATGGGGTGGGGCTGGCCTATAAATTTGTGCCCGCGTGGACTGTTGCGGCGGATGTTTCGCGCATCAAATATGGCAGTGTCAATTCGGTTGCCAACCCTCTTTCTAATCTTACCGTGCAGGGCAATCCATTAGGCTCAGCCAATGGGCCCGGCTTCGGCTGGCGCGATGTGACGGTGGCCAAGCTTGGTGTGAGTTATGACTACGCCCCGGATGTGACCCTGCGAGTGGGCTACAACCATTCCGGTCAACCGATTCCCAGCGACCAAACGTTCTTCAATATTCTCGCTCCCGGAGTCGTGCAGGATCACCTCACCTTAGGCGGTACGTGGAAAACCTCCGCAGACGGTGAGTTGAGCGCGGCTTATACCCATGGCTTCAAGAAGACGTTGAATGGTGCGAATTCCATTCCTGCCAGCTTCGGCGGCGGCAATGCCAATATCTCGCTGGAAGAAAATATTTTCGGGCTGGCTTACGGCTGGAAGCTTTAATCGGGTAACTAAAACATGGTAAACGCATTGTTTGGCGGTGTACTCATAGGCGGCGCGGCCACGCTGTTTTTCTGGCTGAATGGACGCATCGCCGGGGTCAGCAGTGTCATCGCCGGTCTGCTTTTTTCCAAAGATCGCATGTGGCCCGCGTTGTTCATATTGGGCATCGTTGCCGGTGCGGCGATTTTCTATGCGTTGGGAGGAAGTGCGCCAGTTCCTCGCACTAACTTCCCGGCATGGCTGCTCGCCATCGCCGGCGTATTGGTCGGCTTCGGCACGGCACTGGCGCGCGGCTGCACCAGCGGTCACGGGGTGTGCGGCCTGGGGCGGTTGTCGCTGCGTTCGCTGGTGGCGACACTGACCTTCTTGAGCGTCGGGCTACTGACGACCTTCGTCATGCGCCACATTTTTGGGGTGATCTGATGACAAATATCGTAACACTCGTAACCGGCTTGATCTTCGGCCTGGGTCTGGCGCTTTCCGGCATGACCCATCCGGAAAAAGTATTGGGCTTTCTCGACATGGCAGGACAATGGAATCCCAGCCTGCTGTTCGTGCTGGGCGGTGCAGTCAGCGTGGCACTGGCAGGCTTTCAAGTAATAACCAAACTGACCAAGCCGGTTTTGGTCGCCACGTTTCTCGTTACCGAAGCCACGAACATTGATCGTCCGCTCGTCATCGGTTCGAGCCTGTTCGGCATAGGCTGGGGCATCAGCGGTTATTGCCCGGGGCCAGCCATTGCATTGCTGGCTGCGCCGAACTGGGAACTGTGGATTTTTCTGCCCGCCATGTTGTTGGGGTATGCGTTGCAGCATTATTTGAGCCGCCCCAGTCACCAAGCGTCGACTGTACTAGACAAATCCCCTTCTTGCGGTTAAGCCTGACAAAAACCACACATCACCCGCTTATTCTGGAATGGATGCTAGGCGGGTGACGATGCGACTCATCAATTCTCCGAGCGAACGGGATAGCCGGGTAGCAGCTTGATTCCCTCGCGCGAGGCGTGGCAACGATTTTCTATATATTCATTCTTACTATTGATCGCAGAAGAAGTTGGTTCTCAATCGCAGTATGTCTTCATAAAATGCGACCGCATAAGTTAACAGATTACATTTTTCCCAACTGTTGGGACATCCTCTTATGGGCCAGATAGGTTTCTGGCTGATAACGTAAATAGGTGCCGTCTGCTTGAACCAAAGTATTCTGAAAAGGAACCACCCATGAAAAATTTCTTCCCGAACGTATTGTCCATTTTGGCTTTTATGTCGCTGATGTCTCAGGCTGCTGTCGCAGCGGAAATATCCGGGGCGGGAGCGAGCTTTCCCGCATCGATCTATAAGCAATGGTCCAGCGCCTAAAAATCACAGACCGGTGTTGGCTTGAACTACCAAGCCGTAGGCTCCTGGGAAGGCATCAAGCAGATCCAGGCTAAGAATGTAGACTTTGGCACCTCAGACATACCCACCAAACCTGAGGATTTGGAAAAGAATGGCCTGATGCAGTTTCCCGCCCTAATGGGTGGAGTGGTTCCAGTCATTAATGTGGAGGGTATTGAGTCCGGCCAACTGAAGCTGGACGGAAAATCATTGGCGGATATCTATCTGGGCAAGATCACCAAATGGAACGATCCGGCGCTTGCCGCGCTTAATCCGGATATCAAGTTGCCGGATGCGGTCATTGCGGTCATTTACCGTTCCGACTACTCCGGCACGACTTTTATTTTCACCAACTACCTGTCTAAGGTCAGTTCAGAGTGGAAGGCCGTGATGGACAATGATGTCTCTGATTTCTGGAAGGTTGGCACTGGCTGCCGCAGCAATGTGCTGGTGCCCGTGTGCTTGAGCCGCACTTCCAATTCCATCGGCTATATGGATTATGCCTATGCCGCAAAAATCGGGATGTCTATGGTGCAACTAAAAAACCGCTCCGGCATGCTTGTAACACCTAGCGCGCTTGCATTCCAGGCTGCGGCTAACCATCACAACTGGGAATTGGGCTCGGGGTTTTACGAGATACTGACTGACGAGATCGGTTTCGCCAGTTGGCCGATCACCGGTGCCACCTTTGTTCTAATGCACAAGGTGCAAGACAATGCGAATAGCGCCAGAGAGGTGTTAGGTTTTTTTGATTGGGCCTATATGGCGGGCGACACCATGGCATCAATACTGGGTTATGCACCCTTGTCGACCAAGGTTAAGCAACAGGTGCGCACCGCCTGGAAAATGCAAATCACCGACACCCACGGCAAGACGGTCTGCCCAACCAGTTGCGCCAAGACGAAAAAGGCCGGGTAAATTTACACCGCTAGAGTAAATATAAGCCGTGCATTAGAACAATATTATTTTTAATAAGGAACCACCCATGAAGAATATCATACCGAAATTATTGTCCCCGTTGGTCTTGGTGGCGCTGATGTCACATGCTGCAGTCGCCGCCGAGGTGAACATCCTGAATGCTTCCTATGATGTGTCGCGCGAGTTCTACAAGAACTACAACCCGCTGTTCGTCAAATACTGGAAGCAGAAGACCGGTGACGATCTGACTATCAACCAGTCGCATGGCGGTTCCAGCAAACAGGCGCGCGCGGTGGTGGACGGGCTGGAAGCCGACGTGGTGACGATGAACCAGTCCATCGACGTGGATATCCTTGCCGAAAAGCAGCTGATCCCCACCGAGTGGGCCAGACGCTTGCCGAACGGCAGCGCGCCGTTCAGTTCCACCTCGGTGTTGCTGGTGCGCAAAGGCAATCCCAAAAATATCAAAAACTGGAACGATCTGGCGAAGTCCGGCGTGGCGGTGATCATCGCCAACCCCAAGACGTCAGGTAATGGCCGCTATGCGTATCTCGCGGCGTGGGGATCGGTCATCAAGCAAGGTGGCACACCGGAGCAGGCGCGTAAATTAGTGACCAGTATATTCGCCAATGTGCCGGTGCTGGAGACCGGAGGGCGCGGCGCGACGACAACTTTCGTGCAGCGCGAGATTGGCGATGTACTGGTGACCTTCGAGAACGAAGTGGGGCTCATCAAACAGGAATACGGCGCAGACACATTTGACCTCGTGTATCCCCCGATCAGCATCGTGGCTGACTTACCGGTGAGCGTGGTGGACAAGGTGGTGGACAAGCGTGGCACGCGCCGTGTGGCCGAAGCCTATCTGCAATACCTGTATTCGCCACAAGCGCAGGAGATTGCCGCACAACACGAGCTGCGCCCGCGTGATGCGAAGATCGCCAGGAAGTACGCTACCACGCTGCCCCCACTAAAACTGTTCACCGTGGATGAAGTGTTCGGTAGCCTGAAGCAGGCGCAGGCAGAACACTTCAAAGACGGCGGAGTGTTCGACCAGTTCTACATCAGGAAGTGAGTTTATCGTGCCGAAACTATATCGCTTGAACGCATTGCAGAAGGAGCTGCGCGATACGCTCAGCCTGAACTACGACTACCGGCTGGAAGTGCTCGATGATGAAGTACGCGCCAATTTCATCGGCTTGCACTTACGCAGCGTGTTCCAGCCGATCGTCGATCTAAAAAGGAATGAGCCGCTGGGCTATGAGGCGTTGCTGCGCGCCTTCGATCACAAAGGCAATGCCGTCGCGCCGCCCGCCGCGTTCCGGCAGGCGGAGGTGGCCGAGCGGCTGGTCAAGTTCGACCGCCTGTGCCGCACTTTGCACACGCTGAACTACCTGAACATGGGCAAGGGCATCGGTCTGCTGTTCCTCAACGTGCATCCGGAACTGCTGGTTGCGGTCAATGCACACGGCAAGGTTTTTGAACAGGTTCTGCACCAACATGAGGTGGCGACCAATGAGGTCGTGATCGAAATCCTCGAGAGCGCAGTCAGCGAAGAGAAGCTGCTGGTTGCGGCGATAGCGAACTACCGCGAGCGCGGCTACAAGATCGCCATCGACGATTTCGGCAAGGAGCATTCCAATCTGGATCGTATCTGGACGTTGTCACCGGAATACGTGAAGCTGGACGGCAGCATCATCCAGCAGGCGGAAACCAATTCACGGTTGCAACGCATCCTGCCGATGCTGGTGGAGATCATTCGCGAGCTGGGTGCGGAAGTGGTGGTGGAAGGCATCGAGACTCAGAGCCAGCTCGAACTGGCACGACATGCCGGAGTCAATTTAGTGCAAGGCTATTTGCTTGGCCGCCCGGCAGCAGCACAGCAATGGGTAGAGGAAGCTAGTCCTTATGCTATTTCTTGATATAGAAATAAGAATTATTCATTTTTACTTCTAATAAGTCGAGCATAGACTGCGCGCTTATCCAATAACAGGAATACCCGCAATGGGGATTAATGATGTCTCATTTTAAAGCCCATAGCGTGCTGCCCGGTTTCAATCTGGCGCTAGGTTTTACGCTGCTCTATCTATCCTTGATCGTGCTGATCCCGCTGTCAGCGCTGTTCTTCAAGACCGCGACGCTGGGCTGGGGCGGCTTCTGGACTGTCGTCATGGGTGAGCGCGTGCTGGCTTCGTTGCGCGTGACTTTTTTCACTTCTTTCGTAGCGGCGATCATCAACGCCTTCTTCGGTCTGATCGTAGCCTGGGTGCTGGTGCGTTACCGTTTTCCCGGCAAGCGCATCGTCGATGCCTTGGTGGACTTGCCGTTCGCGTTGCCGACCGCCGTGGCGGGCATCACGCTGGCGATGCTGTATGCACCGAACGGCTGGGTCGGCCAGTACTTTGCCGCACATGACATCAAGGTAGCTTATACGCCGCTGGGCATCGTGGTCGCGCTGACCTTCATCGGCCTGCCGTTCGTGGTGCGCACGGTGCAGCCGGTGCTGGCCGACGTCGAGTCCGAAGTGGAAGAGGCCGCCGCCAGTCTGGGCGCGGGCCGCTGGGATGTGTTCCGCCGCGTGATTTTCCCGGCGATTTATCCGGCGCTGCTGACCGGCTTCGCGCTGGCCTTTGCGCGCGCGATCGGCGAATACGGCTCGGTGATTTTCATCGCGGGCAACATGCCTTACATCTCTGAAATCGCACCGCTGTTGATCGTCGCGAAGCTGGAACAATACGACTACGCGGGTGCGACGGCGATTGCGGTGGCGATGCTGCTGATCTCGTTCGCGCTATTGTTATTCATCAATGCGCTGCAATGGTGGAGTTCCAGAAGAGGTACGCGCTGATGTCTGCTCAAGCCACACAAAGAAAAATCTCCACACGCGAATCGCCGGGTGTGACATTAGTGCTGGTCACCGTGGCGCTGATTTATCTCGTGCTGTTCCTCGGCCTGCCGCTGTTCGCGGTGTTCTACGAGGCATTGAGCAAAGGCTGGACGCTCTACTGGAAAGCGTTGCAAGAACCGGATGCGTGGTCGGCGATCAAGCTGACGTTCATTGCCGCAGGCATCGCTGTGCCCGCGAATCTGGTGTTCGGCGTCGCAGCCGCATGGGCCATCGCCAAGTTCGAATTCAAGGGCCGCAGCCTGCTGATCACGCTGATCGACTTGCCGTTCGCAGTCAGCCCGGTGGTATCCGGCCTGGTCTATGTGCTGCTGTTCGGCGCGCAGGGCTGGTTCGGCCCGTGGCTGCAGGCGCACGACATCAAGCTGATTTTCGCGGTGCCCGGCATCGTGCTGGCGACGGTCTTCGTCACCTTCCCGTTCATCGCGCGCGAGCTGATCCCGCTGATGCAATCGCAGGGTAAGGAAGAGGAAGAGGCGGCGGTTTCGCTCGGCGCCTCCGGCTGGCAGACCTTCTGGCGCGTGACCTTGCCCAACATCAAATGGGGGCTGCTGTATGGCGTGATCCTGTGCAACGCGCGGGCGATGGGCGAATTCGGCGCGGTGTCGGTGGTATCCGGCCACGTACGCGGCATGACCAACACTCTGCCGCTGCATGTCGAGATTCTTTATAACGAATATAACTTTGTCGCGGCCTTTGCCGTGGCCTCGCTGCTGGCCTTGCTGGCGCTGGTCACGCTGCTGGTGAAAGCGCTAGTCGAGTGGCAGGCGAAAAGTAGCGGTGACCCTTTGCATTGATGAAATATGTAGGTCGGGCTTTAGTCCGACATGTCGGGTTGGCTTTGCATAGCCATTCGACTAGGCCGCCAGAAGACGGCAGCCAAGTCGCTGGTTCAAACCCGACCCACAAAAAATGGAGTGACACATGAGCATCACGATAGAGAATCTCAACAAACAATTCGGCACTTATAAAGCGCTGGACGACATCAACCTGGAAGTGAACAGCGGCGAGCTGCTCGCGCTGCTCGGGCCATCCGGTTGCGGCAAGACGTCCTTGCTGCGCATCATCGGCGGGCTGGATGTCGCGGATTCCGGCAGGCTGCTGTTCCACGGAGAGGACGCCCTTCAGCGCAATGCACGCGAACGCAATGTCGGTTTTGTGTTCCAGCATTACGCGTTGTTTCGCCACATGACGGTGTTTGAGAACGTAGCGTTCGGTCTGCGCGTGAAGCCGAAAAAACAGCGCCATAACGAAGCCGAGATCAAACGCCGCGTGCATGAACTGTTGAACCTGGTGCAACTGGACTGGCTCGCCGACCGTTATCCCGCGCAACTTTCCGGCGGACAGCGCCAGCGCATCGCGCTGGCGCGTGCGCTCGCTGTCGAGCCGAAAATTTTGTTGCTGGATGAACCGTTCGGCGCGCTCGATGCGCAGGTGCGTAAAGAGTTGCGCCGTTGGCTGCGCCGTCTGCACGACGATCTGCACATCACCAGCATCTTCGTCACGCACGATCAGGAAGAGGCGCTGGAAGTGGCCGATCGCGTGGTGGTGATGAACAAGGGCCGGATCGAACAGATCGGCACGCCCGACGAGGTGTATGCAAAACCTGCCACGCCGTTCGTGTACCAGTTCATCGGCAACGTGAACCTGTTCCACAGCCGCGATCATGCGCCGTGGACACAGCAACACGGCGACGCGGTGGCTTATGTACGTCCGCACGACATCGACATCAGCCACACACCGCAGGACGACACCGCGCTGCCGGTTGAGGTTAAACTGGTGCGCGCGATCGGCTCAATAGTGCGTGTGGAAGTCGCGGCGGATGAAAGCTGCGAGCTGGTCGAGATCGAACTTTCCCGCGAGCGCTTCGATGCCACACCGTTGGCCATCGGCGACAAGGTATTCATCCGTCCGCGCCAATTCCGCGTATTTCAGGCAGGAGAGAAAAATGAATTTTCAGCAGCTTAGGATCATCCGCGAGGCGGTGCGTTGCAACTTCAATCTCACCGAGGTGGGCAATGCGCTGTTCACCTCGCAGTCCGGTGTGTCCAAGCACATCAAGGATCTCGAAGATGAATTGGGTGTGGAGTTGTTCGTGCGCCGTGGCAAGCGCCTGCTCGGCCTGACCGATCCGGGACGAGAATTGTTGGAGATCGTAGAGCGCATCCTGCTCGATGCGAACAACATCAAGAGCCTGGTCGAGCAATACAGCCGTCGCGATGAAGGCCAGCTTACCGTGATCGCCACGCACACGCAGGCGCGCTATGCGTTACCTAAAGTGATTCCCGAGTTCAAGAAGGCGTTCCCCAAGGTTCATCTCAAACTGCATCAGGCCGGACCGAACGAGATCGTGTCGATGTTATTGAGCGGCGAGGCGGACATCGGCGTGGCGACCGAAGCATTGAGCGATGTGACCCGTCTGGATACGTTCCCGTATTACACCTGGTATCACGCGGTGATCGTGCCTGCCGGGCATCCGCTGGAGAAGGTGCAGCCGTTGACGTTGGCAGCACTGGCCGAATATCCTATCGTCACTTATCACGAAGGGCTTACCGGGCGCGCCAAGATCGACCAGTCGTTCGCCGATGCAGGCATCACGCCCGACATCGTGATGTCCGCGCTGGATGCGGACGTGATCAAGACTTATGTGGAGCTGGGCATGGGCATCGGCATCATTGCCTCGATGGCGTTCAACCCGGCCAAGGATACCGATTTGCGTCTGCTCAAATGCGAGCACCTGTTCGACGCGAATACGACTTACATCGCGTTGCGGCGCGGACATTATCTGCGCAGCTTCGCCTATCGCTTCATCGAGCTGTGTTCACCTAAGCTGGACGAGGCAACGATACGCGCAAGACTGGCTCCGCTTCCAAAAATTAACATTGTTGACAGGTAGTAAAACCAGTTATATGAGACTACTTGGCACGAACCAGAACGTCATTGCATGTGATTCGTGGCCCGAAAGCTGCCGGTCGCGATGATCCGCTTGTGGCACGAACCAGATATTTATGTAACTTTACCACACCACCTGAAAGCGGAACGTCACCAACATTTGCTACAGCGACATCAATTGAATGAGCATCATCAAATGTCGCTGGCACAGTGAAAGCATCCGTCATCACTGTCTCGCCCCGCTGCCGATGAACTGTCAGGTTGAGTATTGCGGACAACCCACGTAAAATCGCGGCACTCGCGGGCGTCGTTCAAGTAGGAGGCAGATTTATCGGACGATTTTATCAGGCGTCCCGCTCACGTTCATCCTTCGCACCTTATCTAATTGAGCCTTAAATTAAAAAGTGATTACCGTCAGCATTAACGGCGCCACGCGCCAACTTTCCGATGCCATCAACGTGGCCTGGCTGATCGAAGATCTGGGCTTGACCGGCAAGCGCATTGCGTTAGAACGCAACGGCGAAATCGTGCCGCGCAGTTTGTTTGCCACGCAGCCCTTGGCGGATGGCGACAAGCTGGAAGTGGTCGTGGCGGTGGGCGGTGGCTAAATTAACTGGAATATATAAATGAACGACAAACTGATTATCGCAGGCAAAAGTTATAACTCGCGCCTGTTGGTGGGCACCGGCAAATACAAGGATTTCACCGAGACCAGAACAGCGGTGGAGACCAGCGGTGCCGAAATCATCACGATCGCGATCCGACGCAGCAACATCGGCCAGAACCCCAATGAACCCAGCCTGCTGGAAATTCTGCCGCCGTCGAAATACACGCTGCTGCCCAACACCGCCGGTTGCTACACCGCAGAAGATGCGGTGCGCACCTTGCGTCTGGCGCGCGAATTATTGGACGGGCACAGCCTGGTCAAACTGGAAGTGCTGGGCGACCCTCAATCGCTGTATCCGAACGTGATCGAAACCATCGCTGCCGCAAAGACCCTGGTGGCTGAGGGCTTTCAGGTGATGGTCTACACCTCGGACGACCCGATCATCGCGAAGCAACTGGAAGACATCGGTTGTGTCGCGATCATGCCGCTGGCCTCACTGATCGGTTCCGGCATGGGCATACTCAACCCGTGGAATCTGCAACTCATCATGGATCGCGTACAAGTGCCGGTGATTGTCGATGCGGGTGTCGGCACCGCTTCGGATGCCGCGATTGCAATGGAGCTGGGCTGCCACGGCGTACTGATGAACACCGCGATTGCCGGTGCTCAACAACCCGTATTGATGGCAGCCGCGATGAAGAAGGCGGTGGAAGCGGGACGCGAAGCATTCCTGGCCGGGCGCATGCCGAAAAAACTGTACAGCGCCAGCCCGAGTTCGCCGACGGCAGGCATCATCAATTCGACGCGCAGCTAACATTTAGTTCTCCCCACAACCTCTGATGGAACCACTAGCCATTCCACTAGATTGCCAAAAGTCGGCAACCAAGTGGCTGGTTATCCCGCGAGCGGAAGGGGTCATTCAATCACGGCAAACATCATGAGCGAACTACCAAAATCCGATTTCATCAAACGCCATATCCGTAGTTTCGTGTTGCGCCAGGGCCGTGTCACTCCTGCACAGCAGCGCGCGTGCGACACGCTGCTACCGCGCTTCGGTATTCCCTATGCCGTGCAGCCATTGAACCTTACACAAGCCTTCGGTCGCGACGCGCCGAAAATTCTGGAAATCGGTTTTGGCATGGGCGACAGCACTGCGACCATCGCACTCGCCCATCCCGAGAATGACTATCTGGCACTTGAAGTTCACACACCGGGCGTGGGCAATCTGCTGATGCTGATCGAGGCGCAACAAATCAGCAACATACGCATCATCCAGCACGATGCCGTGGAAGTGCTGCGCGACATGCTCGGCGAAGCCACACTGGATGGCGTGCACATTTTCTTCCCTGATCCTTGGCATAAAACCCGCCACAACAAACGCCGCCTGATCCAGGCCCCGTTCATCGCGCAACTGGTGCAGAAACTCAAACCCGGCGGCTATATCCATGTCGCGACCGATTGGCAGGATTATGCCGAACAGGTATTAGTGGTATTGAGCGCGGAACCGTTGCTGGAAAACACGGTGGAGGTGTCAACTCCACATCCTTGCGCAGCAGGGATAGTGGATTGCCTACCTTTGGCAGATTACGCGCCGCGCCCCGCTTATCGCCCGCTCACCAAGTTCGAGCTGCGCGGTATTCGCTTGGGTCACGGAGTGTGGGACCTGGTCTTCAGGCGCAAAGAAATATTGTAGGGGCGTGATTTATCGCGCCCCTACCGAGGGTGTAACCTTCAAATTGAATTGCAACGAGAGAGACGCGGTGGTGAATCAAACGCCATCGAATTCCAGATTGGGGGCGCGATTCAGTAGCGTGGTGACCATCTCTGCGGGAGGAATATTCTCGTAAAGGATACGATAGACGGCTTCACAAATCGGCATTGCAACGCCCAGGCTCTGGGCGAGCTGATGCACTTCCCGCACCGTGTAGACGCCCTCGGCAACGTGGCCCAGCCTGCGCAATATTTCCGGCAAATCGTGCCGCTGCACCATCAGCAAACCGACCTGACGATTACGCGACAAATCGCCGGTACAGGTGAGAATCAAATCGCCCACCCCGGATAGACCACTCAAGGTTTCTGAACGTCCGCCGAGCTTCAAGCCAAGCCGGGTGATCTCGGCCAGACCGCGTGTCAGCAACGCGGCGCGCGCATTGAGGCCCAGCCCCAGACCGTCGCAAATACCAGACGCAATCGCCAGCACATTTTTCACCGCTCCGCCGACTTCCACCCCCGCCATGTCGTTGCTGACATAGATGCGCAAGTAGGCGTGGTGCAGTGCCTGCGCCGTGCTGCGCGCAAACTCCTCATTAGCAGATGCGAGTGTCAATGCGGTTGGAAAACCCCGCGCGACTTCTTGCGCAAAACTGGGCCCGGACAACACGCCATACTGAAATCCTTCTGGCAACACTTCGGCTGCGACCTGATGCGGCAGTTTTGCGCTCTGCGCCTCAAAACCCTTGCACACCCACACCACGCCTAAGCTTCGTTGCGACAACGCAATCTGTTCCAAGGTGGAACGCAATGCGGCGGTCGGGACCGCGATAATGACCAAGTCGGCAGCAACCAATGACGCGGCGAAATCCGAGCTTAATTCGATATTGGCGGGCAGTAGAATATCAGGGAGATAATGCTGGTTGTAATGCGTGACTTGCATCGCCTGGATTTGCGCAGCCTTGCGTGCCCACAACGTGACGCGATGGCTGGTCGACAGACTGATGGCAAGTGCGGTTCCCCATGCTCCGGCGCCGATAATCGTGATATTCATCAGCCGCCCCATACCTCGGTACTGCGCACATAGCCCATATTTCCGTCCAGATGGCGAACCCTGATCCATCCTGTGCCGGTTGAATCAATGCGTTCCAATGCCACTTGCTGGCGCACCTGAAATAATCGCGGCGATTTAAAATCAGGCTCTGCATGCACATCAAGCAACGGCAACAATGCGAACACATAACGCTTGTTGCTCAAGGCATGCTTTTCCACCCAGTACAAGCCGCCGGAACGGTCACGCACCTTGACCCAACTGTCCAGCGTGACGATTTGCTCGAACGGCATATAGCGATTCACCACAAATAATTTTTTCGCGTGGATCGAGGGCGCATCATAAAGTATCGCGTTGCTCTCGCTGACCGACACATACTCCACCGCATGGACCCCACTCGCGCTAAAAAACAGCACGAACAGAGCAATACAACGCATGGAATTAGCTGGCTTCATCAGTGAGTAGTCATTGATGCGGCAGCCTGCGCCTGTTGCTGGTAGAGCGCATCGAAGTTGATCGGGTTCAGCAGCACCGGCGCAAAACCACCACGCACGGCCACATCAGAAACAACCTCGCGCAAAAAAGGGAACAAAATGTTCGGGCACATCACCGCAAGAATCGGCTCAAGTTCATTGGTCGGCACATGGCGTATCTGGAAAATGCCCGCCTGCTTAACCTCGATCAGGAACATGATTTTTTCGCCGATCTTGGCCGTGACCGTGGCCATCACGACCACCTCGAACAAACCTTCCTCAATCGAATTGGCCTGGGTGTGCAGCTGAATATCGATTTGCGGATTATCTCGATCCAAAAAAATCTTTGGAGCGTGCGGGATTTCCAGCGAGAGATCTTTCACATAGATTTTATCCATGTTAAATATGGGCTGCTTATTCTCTTGTGCTGCTCCGGTCATGTAGCTTCCCTTAGAATATTATTGTGAAAATCCGTCTTTTGCCAAAAGTTCATCGAGTCCGCCAGCGTGATCGAGCGCGGCAAGGTCATCATAACCGCCCACATATACACCGTTGATATAAATTTGCGGTACGGTACGCCGTCCGGTTTTTTCCATCATCGCGACGCGCAACTCAGGTTGCAAATCGACGCGTATCTTCTCGATCTCCTGCACACCCTTGCGCATCAGCAACTGCTCGGCACGTATGCAATATGGACACACTGCCGTGCTGTACATCAAAACTTTTGTCATGTTTATTTATTTTTCCAAAGGCAAATTGGCTTTTTTCCAGGCCTGCAGACCGCCCGCCAAATTGTATGCTTGGGTAAAACCTTGCTTGCCCAACAGAAAACAAGCCGTGCCGGAACGATTGCCGCTGCGACACATCACTACGATGGGCTGATCCTTGTATTTTTCCAATTCCCCCATGCGCTCTTTGAGCTTGCCCAACGGGATCAATCTGGAATTCAAAATATGTCCGGTATCGTATTCACCCGGCTCACGCACATCTAATACGATGGCATTCTTGTGATTGATGAGTTGCAACGCCGCCG
Source organism: Gallionella sp. (assembly GCA_017880865.1). GTDB lineage: Bacteria > Pseudomonadota > Gammaproteobacteria > Burkholderiales > Gallionellaceae > Gallionella. The sequence goes on along the minus strand of JADGRL010000002.1, from coordinate 50,246 downwards.
CCGAATTCACTTCCTTGATGCCGCGAAAGCGATTTCCAAACAACGACCACAACAACATGATGCCGCTAAACACGGCGATAAAAATAGTGAGTAAATTATTACTGACGAACTGCACGGGCATGCTCCTGTTCTTTTTGGGCTGCGAATTCTAACAGAGCCGAAAAATGCGCGGGGTCTTTCTCCGCCAAGCTCATAAGCTGTATATGCGCATCGCCATTACCCGGATATGACCAGATGGCCTGCTCCATAAGCTGTTTAGCCTCCGCCAACTGGCCGTCTTGCGCCAGAAGGAATGCTTGCCGGTAAACCACCTGACCAGTTGGCACAAAGCGCATTACATTGGAACCCAGAGCGAGCTTTTGTTTAATGTGATCTGCATTTACCTCTGAGTCCAAAAAGAGATAGAACTCGGCATATGGTGATAACAGCGACCCTCGATGCACCGCAATCAACCCTTCACGGATACGCGGGTAAACTTCGGCGACACCACCAGAAACCGAACGTAACGCCAGAGTGTCTTTCAGCTGCTGATTACTGTTGCGCAACTGTATCAGTGATAGCGAACCCAGCAGCAAAATCATCACCAGCGAAACTCGCCCGATATTACGCAATTCCAGACGGTAACGTGTTTCGTCGAATGCGCCCAACAGAACTGCGGCGATTGCGATGAAGTAAACATACCACAATGGATATTCGAGCAGGCTGTGGATGGCCAGTACGCCCAACACGGCATACCCCCACCAATGCGCCGCACTCAGCGTCGCACGCCGAAGACCATAAAACCAGACTCCCAACGATCCAAACAATGCCAGCAATCCGGCCAAGCCCGCTTCCGCTGCGAGTTGAAATATCAGATCGTGCGCGTTGGTATATAAACCAAACATGTAATTTACGTGCATCTCTGGCAGCAATTGAAAGTGATGCCAGGCAAATTGCCCGAATCCTACCCCCAGCCACGGCGATTGCATGAGCATCAGCCATGACTCGTGCCACATGTAGAATTTCATCCAAATGGTACTGGATGCGCCAGCATCATTATTCAATACACCAGAAAACCGCAGTACAGTGTTGGTGCTTTCGCCTGCTCCCGCCAATAAGGGCAGTTGCACGACCAAATGCATCAACCCAAACCCCGCAAACAATGACAAGCTATAATTCAAAAGTGGTCGTAGTGTCTTATCCCGCCGTGCCCACCACCATGCCAAACCGCTCATCATCAACAAATACAGCCACGAACTTTTTGATCCGCTCAACGTCATCACAAACAGCAATAACGCTGCCATCGCCACCACATAAACCACCCTCAACTTGCCTTGTTGAAACAGCAAGCCCAGCGAAATCAATCCCATCGCGGTGTAATTGGCAAAATGATTGTGTTGCCCCAGATTGCCGTACATCAAGGACGTGGTTTTCGCTGCAATAAACGCATCAAGCAACGAGTGCAAACGGAAATGCTGCAGTACACCCGCCACGGCGCTGAGTGCGGCACCGATCAACAGAAAACTCGCCAACACCTGCGCCAGCCTTGTCAGTCCGAAACAATCGCGTAACCTAGCTCCCAGCACCATCAATAATGCCGCGAACAGAAAATACAGGATATACATCAATGCCTGATCGAAATAGGCCACCTTGCTCAAAACCAATTGCAACATCACCACAACGATCAACGCGGCGGGCAGTTGCACAATACGCGGGATTTCAGGCTGCCGCCAGAATTCACGCGCGATCAAAAGAGTTAGTGCAAACAAGCCCAGCATCGCACTCCACCACTCCTGATCAAACGTGGTTAGCGGATTTTCATGGCGATTGAGTACAAATGGCAAAGCCCACATCAGTCCGACCAAGGTCAGACTGATGTGGGCCCACTTATTTTCGGACAGCCGGATTGACTGCAACGTTTGCTTTAGCACGAACCGTTTTTAACACCGCATTTTGCAAGAATATTGTTCAGCGGACAAAACTGGGTAAAGCCGCTTTGGAACAGATTCAGGCCAACAAAGGCGGTGAAAAATAAAAAGTATTTACTCGCGAATATCGGGCTGGCTTCCAAACCCAGCGCCAATGACAACAATACAAAAGAACCTGCGACGATACGTACAATGCGTTCTGCGTTCATGCTTTAAATCTCCTTAAAATTGAATTTGTGTGATTTTACTGGAATTTTTTGTACAAGGTGGCGTAATACAACACAGGGATGACCACCAAGGTCAGCACGGTGGATACCAGAATCCCGAATATCAATGATATAGCCAAGCCATTGAAAATCGGATCATCCAGTATGAACAGCGCGCCCAGCATGGCCGCCAATCCCGTCAGCACGATCGGTTTGGCGCGCGCACTTGCCGCCGCAATCACCGCATGTTGCGGGTCCACCCCATCACGGATTTGCATGTTGATGAAGTCCACCAGCAAAATTGAGTTCCGCACGATGATGCCTGCCAGCGCGATCATGCCGATCATCGAGGTCGCGGTGAACTGGCTACCTAACAAGGCGTGTCCGGGCATCACGCCGATGATGGTGAGCGGGATCGGCGCCATGATGATCAGTGGTACAACGTAGGATTTGAACTGCGCCACCACCAGCAGGTAAATCAGCAGCAGTCCCACGCCGTAGGCGATGCCCATGTCGCGGAAGGTCTCGAAAGTCACCTGCCATTCACCGTCCCACTTCAGCGCATAACCCGCATACGGATCGCTGGGCTGCTTGAAGAAATAGCTTTCCAGTTTTCCGCCTTGCTCCAACGGGATATTGCTCACTTTGCTGTTGATGCCGAACATGCCGTACAGCGGGCTATCTAGCTTGCCCGCCATGTCGCCTGTCACATACACCACCGGCAGCAAATCCTTGTGATAGATCGGGTAATCGCGCTGCAGGGTCACCACTTGCACCAGTTCCGAGAGCGGCACCAATACACCGTCTCGCGCGCGGACCTTGAGTTTCAGCACTTCATCGATGCGGCTGCGTCGTTCGGCGGGCAGGCCGATGCGCAGTGGCGGGGCATATTTCGCGTCAACATCGTGCATGGATGCGACATCCTGACCGGACAACGCGACCGCGATCACATCCACGATGTCGCGTGGGGCTACGCCCAGCAATGCGGCTTTGCTCTGCATGACTTGCAGCAGCAACTTGGGCGCGGCCTCGGTCACGGTATCGTCGATGCCGACGATGTCAGAAGTCTTGACGAATTGTTCGCGCACGCGAGTTGCCACTTTTCGTGCGCCTTCATAATCCGGTCCGTATATTTCCGCGACGATAGGTGACATCACCGGCGGGCCGGGCGGTACTTCGACAATCTTCACGTTGGCATGCCAAGCTAGGGCAATTTTTTGCAGCGGTCCCAGCGCGGCACCGGCAATCTCATGGCTGCTGCGGCTGCGGTGATGCTTGTCGCGCAGGTTGACCTGGATGTCGCCCTGTTCAGAATCACTGCGCAAATAATATTGACGCACCAGTCCGTTGAAGTTGATCGGCGAAGCTGTACCGGCGTATGCCTCATAATCGGTGACTTCCGGTACGGTGGCCAGATAACCGCTGATCTCATGCAACACCGCACTGGTCTGCTCCACGGGTGTACCGGCCGGCATATCCACGACAATCTGGAATTCCGATTTGTTGTCAAACGGCAGCATTTTCAGCACCACCAGTTTGACCACCCCCAAGCTTACGGCCAGCAGCAGTCCGCCCAATATGGCCAGCCACAATTTGCGCCTCGCCGGTTTGCCGTACACGCCATTGAGGAACGGAGTCAGGTATTTTTTAAAGAAGCGATGAATTTTGGTGTCGCGTTCATCCTGCACCACTTCGTGATGTGCACCCGCAAAGCGCAACACCAGCCAAGGCGTGATGACGAATGCCACGGCCAACGAGATCAGCATACCCATGCTGGCGTTGATCGGGATCGGACTCATATACGGCCCCATCAGTCCGCTGACGAAGGCCATCGGCAACAACGCGGCAATCACCGTGAAGGTCGCAAGTATCGTCGGGCTGCCGACTTCGTCCACCGCCTCGGGAATGATTTCCGACAACGGCTGATGGGTCGCCAGCGCGCGCCTGCGATGAATGTTCTCCACCACGACGATCGCGTCATCCACCAAAATACCGATCGAGAAAATCAGCGCAAACAGCGACACTCGGTTGAGCGTGAATCCGTACGCCCATGACGCAAACAGCGTTGCGGCCAGCGTCAGCAACACCGCGATACCGACCACAAATGCCTCGCGTCGCCCCATCGCAAACCACACCAGCGCGACCACGGCAATAGTGGCGAACAACAGCTTCTTGATCAGCTTCATCGCCTTGTCGTTTGCGGTTTCGCCATAGTTGCGCGTGGTGCTGACTTGTATATCGGCGGGAATCACGCTGCCCTTCAATTCATCCACGCGGGCGAGCAACTTCTCGGCGACTTCCACCGCATTCGCGCCCGGTTTCTTGGTGATCGCCAACGTCACGGCGGTGAATTCCCCCTTGGCCTTGATTTGCTTGTCAGCGGCGGCGGGGCCGGCTCCCAGCCACACATAACTGCTCGGCTGATCCGCGCCATCCTGCACTTCGGCGACATCGCGCAAAAATACCGGCTTGTTGTCGGACACGCCGATCACCAGCTGCCTCACTTCATTGGCATTGCTCAAGAAACTGCCGGTTTGCACCAATACTTCACGATTGTTTTGCACCAGATTGCCGGCGTTCTGCGATACGTTGGCGGATTGCAAAGCCGCGCGCACGTCCTGCATCGTGAGTCCGAAGGCGTTCAGACTTTCCGGATTGAGCAACACCCTCACCATGCGCTGGGTCGCGCCCAGCGTGGTGACTTCGCGTGTTCCAGGGACGCGCTTCAATTCCGCCTCTATTGCGTGCGCCACCTGGGTCAGCTCGATGCTGCCACCAACGGCTTGCTCGCGCCACAGCGTCAACGTGACCACCGGCACATCATCTATGCCACGGGCTTTGATGATAGGGGGCATTACACCCAGCGTAGGCGGCAACCAATCTGCATGGGAGTGCAGCACGTCATATAACTTGACCAGCGATGGCACATGCTCTTCGCCTACCTTGAACTGCACGGTGACGATCGCCATGCCCGGCTGCGCCACCGAATAGACATGATCCACACCGGCGATTTGCGACAACACCTGCTCGGCGGGGGTCACCACGGTGTTCGCCACATCCTGTGCAGACGCGCCCGGATAGGCTATCAGCACGTTCGCCATCGTGACATTGATCTGCGGCTCTTCCTCGCGCGGCGTCACCAGCACCGCAAACGCACCCAGCAGCACCGCCACCAGTGCCAGCAGCGGCGTCATTTGCGAATGCAAAAAATATTTAGCGATACGTCCTGAAATACCCATGTTTTCGAATCCCAATAAGAGGCGCAACTCAAAGGCTGAAGTTAAGTTGAAAACTCCATGCCCTGATCTTTAATTGTTAAATTACTGTTTCATGCCCGCCTTGATCGGGTCCAGAGCCACTTGTTCGCCGGGATTCAACCCCGAAAGCACTTCTATTGCGCCGTCAGCGCTCGCCTCGCCCAGGCGCACCTGACGCAGCTTCACCCCGCCTTTTTCATCGACGACATATACCGCCACCACCTCGCTGCGATGCAACACGGCACTGACCGGTATCACCAGTCTGTTTATTTTTCCCACCACGAAATGTGCGCGCACGAACATCCCCGGATATACCCCCGCCTCATTGGCCGGCAAAGATACTTTAACCTGCGTGCTGTGAGTGCGCGCATCGGCAAGAGGCTGCACCGTGGTTGATGCCGCCTTGACCCATAACTTCAAAGAAGGCACTTCCACCATGACCTTGGGGTGTGCACCGATGTCCTGCAACTTGTACTGCGGCACACTCACTACCACACGCATCTCGGCTGGATCAAAGCCGACCATCATCGGCTTGCCCGGCATAACCATTTCGCCCACTTCCACCAGGCGTGCCGCGACTACTCCGCTGTACGGGGCCACGACAGAACTATAACCATGAGTCAAACTGGCCTGACCCGCACCCGCCTCGCTGGCGGCAGCTTGTGCCCTTGCCACCTGATAATCGGCCTGCGCCTTATCCAAGGCCGATTGGCTGATGAATTTTTGCTCGAACAATTGCTTGGAGCGCTCAAACATCGCTTTTGCGTTTTGCAGCGTGGCTTGCGCCTGCAACACTTGCGCGTTGCTGCCCGCCAAGGCTTGGGCGGTTTCGCGCTCATCAATTCTTATAATCACCTGCCCCTGACTGACGCGGCTACCGACATCAAAATTGATCTCTTTGACGCGCCCGCCAATTTGCGCTGACACGGTAGATTGGCGAGTCGCCTCCACCAGGCCTTCGACGCTATAAGTCTGCTCCACCTCGCGATATTGCACCGGCGCGACGGCGAGCGACTGTGTCAATCCCACATCAGGCTTGCTGGGTCGCGGATTACCCGACTCCGTTGCGTTTGCGGTTGCTGCACCCAGCAGCCATAGGCAATACATCAAGGATTTTTTCATCGCATTTAACCCATCTAAAATTTAATTATATTAGAATATGCTAATACATACAAGAAAGCAACTCCCTTTTTCGACCCAACTCTTATGATTGACTAGATAGTGCGCATTGCCGCGCAGCTTTCTGCTACCAGCGCCGGACCGCGATAAATCAAACCGCTGTATATCTGCACCAATGCCGCGCCGGCGTGAATCTTTTCGGCAGCGTCCGCGCCGCTGAGTATGCCGCCCACGCCGATGATGGGCAACGCACTGCCTAGACCTTGCTCGGCACAAGTTCGCAGTTCAGCCGCCAGCTGACGGATCACGGCGGTGGATTTATCGCGCACTGGCGCACCGGAGAGACCGCCGGTCTCGGTACCATGCTTCAGATTTTCCACGCCTTCGCGTGACAGTGTGGTGTTCGTGGCGATCACGCCGTCGATGCAATGCTGCATCAGCAGACGCGCGATTTGCACAACTTGCCCAGCCTCCATATCCGGCGCGATTTTCAAAACGATGGGCACATATTTTCCATGCTTGTCTGCGAGTTTTTGCTGTTCGGCCTTGAGCTGCGACAGCAGATTGTTCAGCGCATCCTCGCCTTGCAGCTGGCGCAGATTCTTGGTGTTAGGTGAGGAAATATTCACGGTGACATAGCTGGCGTGTGCGTACACTTTGCGCAAACAGATCAGATAATCTTCAGCCGCATTCTCGATCGGCGTGGCGGCATTCTTGCCGATATTGATGCCCAATATGCCGCGATAGTCCGCGCGCTTCACGTTCTCGACCAGTTTGTCCACGCCGTCATTATTGAAGCCCATCCGGTTGATGATGGCCTGTGCCTCGGGCAGACGAAACATGCGCGGCTTGGGGTTGCCCGGTTGCGGCAGCGGCGTGATGGTACCTATTTCGATGAAGCCGAAACCGAGTGTCGCCAGCCCGTCTATGCAGTCACCATTCTTGTCCAGCCCGGCAGCAAGACCGACCGGATTAGGGAAGGTCAGTCCCATCACGGTGCGCGGATCTGCGGCCGGGTGCTGCGCAATGATGCCGCTCAAGCCTAATGAATACAAGGCATTCAGGCCGCCGAGCGTTAAGTGGTGCGCGGTTTCTGGGTCAAGTTTGAACAACGCGGGACGGAGTAATGAATACATGGTTTATTTTTTTTTAACAATGACAGGGATCGGAAACTTTTTCTTTTGCTGGAACTGCGCGTTGCGTTTTTTTCCGCGCCAGTTTACCGCGACGACATCACCGAGCTGCAAGCACAGCAAACCGAATACTGCGAAGCCGAGTTGTTCAAGCAGCGGGTTGGGCAGATTAATTTCCAGTCCGCCGCCATTGGTTTGATACGTGATCACGGCGAGATTGCAGGTGATAACTCCGGCCAGCGCGGCGCAAATCACGCGCCCCCAATCGCCGGATTTTAGACCGGAAAAAATCGTATCCTCATGCCACAACTGTTGCAGCGCAACCAGCAACAGCAGCGGTGCAACCCACAACAGCCCGCTTAATCCCGCAGGCCATGCTGCTCCACCTAGCAGCCCCAGCACGGCGATAAACACGAGGCTGAAAGCGAGCATTTCGCCGTCATGTGAAGGCAGCGGGATGCCGTGCGCCAAACGTTTGAGTAAACCGGGAAATGAACCGAGCAGCGCGCGGGTACTGAGTACGGCAGGTGCCAGCAAGGCGAACAACGGGGTGTAAAGCAACAGCTGCACGGCGGGGTGGCCTTGTTCAATTGCCCAGCTGGCTGAAAACAGGTTCAAGTAGGCCAGCAACCAGCCAAGCGCGGCACTCACTGCCGCCATCGCCAGAAAATAGTTTCCCTGAAGCCTGAGCGGGTTGCTGCCGGTGTTCAGCTTAATCATGTGATTACTGAGAAACACATAGCCCAACAGCATCAGCGTGGTGAGCAACGTCGCCGGAATGTTCGCAGGCACCGATGAACTGTCGGCGAAGAGCTCACTCCATTCCTTGCCACTCAAGAACCATCCAGCCAGTGGTAATGAAAGCAGTGCAAATATGAAAATGCCCAAACGTGTCTTCAAGCTGATTTCCCTTCGGCTGCGTTTATAACATGCGACTCGGCTACCGTCTTTCGGATGCCCGGCCCAACGCTCTCTGGCTGCTGGCCTGGCCGGACGGCTAATGGCTTCATCATGTCAGGCCCTTCGACTGGGCTCAGGACAGGCTTGTCGAGTAATCTCCAACTGCCGTCCTGCAAGCCTTGCGCGGGCTGGTATTGCATTTTGTAAGCCATTTTACGGTTTGCTGCTATCCAGTAGCCCAGATAGACGAAATCCAGATTGAGTTTGCGACACAGCTCGATTTGCCACAACACATTGTAAACACCCAAACTCGCACCAGGCAGATCCGGATCAAAGAAGGTATACACCGAGGACAGGCCGTCGCCGAGCAAGTCGATCACGCTGACCATGCGCAGTACGCCTTGCCTGTCCTGATAACCAGCCACTTGACTAGCAGCTTCATCAGTCCCGTCGCATGGCTCACGAAATTCCACCAGCAGCGTATCAACATGACTTTGCAGCAAAAAGCTTTGATACGATTCGCGGTCGTCATTATCCATGCCGCCGTCCGGATGGCGCGCGCGCTGATAGCGTTGATAGAGGTCGTAATATTCGGCGCTATCTTGCAGCGGGTGCAGCGTAGCATCGAGATGCGCGTGTTGCTTCCAGGCGCGCCGTTGTGAACGGTTTACCGAAAACTCTTTGGCAGATATGCGTAACGGAACACAGGCACGACAATTATCGCAATGCGGCCGATAAGTGTAAGTCCCGCTACGCCGGAAGCCGTGTTGCACAAGCTCCGAATACACAGGCGTGCTGATTAGCAATGCGGGCGTAGCCACTTGCGAGCGCGCCAGTATGTCTGGCAGGTAACTGCACGGATAGGGCGCGGTCAGATAAAAATGCAGCGCGGTTAGCGGAATGTCGTTGAGCTGGCTCATGCAAAAAGGTCCGTGTCGAATTGCCAGTTAATAGCCGGTTCACAGTGTACCAATTCTTGCAGCCGAGCGATAAATTCGCTGCGTTGAATTTCGCGTGCGCCGAGTGTGGCGAGGTGGGGCGTGTTCATCTGGCAATCGATCATGCCGAACTGCCAGCGTTCAAGTTGCCGTGCGAGATGCGCCAGCGCGATTTTCGAGGCGTTGCTGACCGTGCTAAACATCGATTCGCCGTAGAACATCCGGCCCAGCGCCATCCCATAGAGTCCGCCTACGAGTTTGCCGTCCATCCAGGTTTCCACTGAATGCGCGTACCCCAGACTATGCAGCGCACAATACGCCGCAATCATGTCCTCATTTATCCATGTTCCGCTGTGTCCATCCCGTGGAGCGGCGCAGGCTCGCATCACCTGCTCGAAGGATGTATCGACGCGAACTTCATAATCGCTGTTGCGCAGTATTTTTGTGAGCGAGCGCGAGAGCTTGAATTCGCACGGGATCAGCACCATGCGTGGATCTGGGCTCCACCACAATATCGGATCGCCAGGATTGAACCAAGGGAATATTCCGTGCCGATAAGCCTGCAGCAGACGGCGCTCGGACAGGTCACCGCCTGCCGCGAGCAGGCCATTGGGCGAGCGCAGTGCGCACTCGAAAGGAGGAAAGGGGGTGTCATCGGCTAACCACGGAATCAAGATAATCCTTTGTGCATCTGTTCATTGAGGGTATTTTGTGGTTATATTGACATATATAGAAGTCATTGGCTTTTGAGGCGTAAATGTTAACTGCAATATTTGGAAAAAAATCCGATCATCCCTTGGCAGATATCAAGTCTGTGCAAGCATTGCTGGACGATTTGCCGAAGAATGACGCGTTCAAGTCGCTCATGGAACTAGCCGAGTGGATAGAACTGGTGTCGAGACATGCCGAATTCAAGCTCGACCACCAGCTTGCCGTGTTGCGCATGTTTGATGAGGCTTCCCAGCCTTTTGTGAGGAAGTTGGCACGCGAGTATTTCACGCCGTTCGAGCTCGGCAAATTCCAGGAAAATCGTTTGTGGTCGGCACTAAACAATTGGTCCAGTCAGACCGCCAACGCTTATTTCACGGTGTTCAGCCATTATTGCAACGGAGAAAAAGGCAGCAGTGCCATCAAGGCGCAAGTACCGTTGCTGGCAGCGCGCACGATCTACGCGATGATCATGCAAATGAAATTTGTTTGTGCGCACTATGGCCCGATAGACAAGACGTTTTGGAATAATCTCGCGCAGGTGTACAAACATGCCGAGCAGCAACAATATCTGGATACGCCGGTCAATCGCTATGCCAGTGTGGCAGGCAGCACGTCGGTGAAATTCGAGGTGGGACGTCTGATGGTATGGTATGAAATTGGACTCAGCTCCCTAAGTCCATTGTCGATACATTTGACGGAGCGCATCTTAGGCCAGTATTGCGCTACCATCGACATGCACGTGCAACTAGACCAATACAGCCGCCTCAGTTTTGACTTGGATCGTCCGGACGAACCCGCCCGCATTAACTTGGGGGCTACCACTCATCCATCCATGCTTTTTGTCAGCATGCCGACGATGCAAGCCAAGTTGGAAGACTTGATGAAAGTACTGAATAAAAATATTGTTCCCGACGAAATCAATCTGGGCGGCAGTTATGAAGCGGCAGTGGTTGCCAGAGCCGCCCAGACCCTGCTGGGTTATTTGATGGCTCCTCCCGTGCGCCGCAATGTGAGACACTTGGCCAACATCACGTTGAGCGTGGTGAACGGTTTTGACAAGGTGGTTGAACGCACCGATGCATGGCCGAAGTTCGACGAAGAGGAGCCAGTACGCTGGATGACCGAGGAGATCAGTGCCGGTGGATTTAGCGTCGCCTTGCCTCCCCATGGTAGCGAGGGGGTCGGCATCGGCAGCTTGCTCGGTATACAGCCTGATGGAGTGCCACACTGGGGAGTAGCAGTGGTGCGGCGTTTGCTGCGCGATGACGATAACCAACTGCATGCAGGCGCGGAAACTCTGGCCAATCAGGTTGCCGGTGTAACCCTGAACCTGAATGGAAACGAGCCAGGAGACGACCAGCCCGCGCTGTGGCTTTATCAAAAAAATGGGGGGGTTCCCGTGGATACTCAGTTATTGCTGATGCGGGCGGATACATTTACCGTCAATCGCAGCTTGAAAATCCAGCTGGACGGAATAAATTATCTGTTGATCCCCAGCGGATTGCAAGAAAAAGGCCTTGATTATGATTTGGCGAAATTCAAGCTTGTTGTGCAGGAAGTTGGTGAGGACTGACGATTCTGAAAGAACCGCTGCTCTACTTTTATCTCAATCCTCAAACACCGATTTTATTTTTAAACCAAGCCTCGATATCCCGCAATTCCGCATCACACACCGAATGTTGCATCGCGTATTCATGCCATTCCACCGCATAGCCGAATTCCAGCAGCGCATCTCTTGAAGCCACCCCGAGCGCATAAGGGACCACCGGATCGCTGCGTCCGTGCGCCATAAAAACGGGGGATGTCTTGGACTGTCCCTGCAATTCGCCAGGCACGCTTTCCGCCAACGGCAAATAAGTCGAGAGCGCCAGCACGCCAGCCAACGGTACGGTCTGGCGCAATGCGGTGTGCAGCGCGATGGCTCCGCCCTGAGAAAAACCGGCCAGGAAAATATTCTGCGGTGCGATGTCGTGCGCCACTTCCTGATCGATCAGGGCTTCCACCAATGATTGCGATGCGCGTATCCCGGCCTCATCCTGTTGCGCATCGATGCTCTGCCCGGCAATGTCGTACCAGGCGCGCATCACAAATCCGCCGTTGATCGTGACCGGGCGCATCGGCGCGTGAGGGAAGATATAACGCACCGCGACCGGGAGCTTCAACTCGTCGGCGATCGGCACAAAATCGTGTCCGTCCGCGCCCAAGCCATGCAGCCAGATGACGCTGTGCTTGGGTTGCTTGCCGGTTTGTAAAATGATCGGTGAAGGATTGCTGGCCATTTTTACGTTGGTTCTTTACGTTGGTTCGGGAATAATGTCGCGCAGTACCTGAAAAATCTCGCGGAAATTTTTAGGCGGCTTGCCGGCTTCAACTTCCTTTTGCGCGTTGCGTATCAGCGTGCGCAGTCGTTGCGCATCGGCCTCTGGATGCGCGGCGAGCAATTCGGTCAACGCGCTGTCGTTATCCATCAGCCGGTCGCGCCAGCGTTCCAGTTGGTGCATGTAGGCGATGTGATGCTGCGACTTGCCTTTCCACGCATCCAGCTTGGCCAGTATCGGCGCGGTATCCACGTCGCGCATCAGCTTGCCGATATATTGCATCTGGCGGCGTTTCGCGCCAAAAGAATTGATGCTTTTCATCGCGCGTATCGCATCGCGCAAATTTTCCGGGATGTCGAGCTGTGCGAGTTGATCCTTACCCAGCTCGGTCAGCTCCTCACCGAGGTCGCGCAACTCGTGCATCTGCTTCTTGATTTTGGTCTTGCTCGGCGGCAGTTCTTCCTCTTCCTCGGCCACGGGCTGGTTGCGCAGGCCGCGTCCCCGGGTAGATGAGCTATTAATGTTGCGCGTCTGGGGCCGGATGACTTCTACGCCATCATCGTCATGCTTCTCGGCATCATCATCCAGCTCGCCGTTTTCATGTTCGTCTTCGTCCTCGTCATCTCCCAGATGGATATGCAGCGGCTCGTCTTCGTCGTGGTCTTTTTTGTGCTTGTTCATAACAGTAATGTGCTTGGCCTTAATGAGTTGTGCCTTAATGAGCCAGCTCTTAATGAGTCTGGTTATCAAGGAGTCAGTGCGATGCTGCTATGATACCGCCTTTCGCTAATTCTTCGCTTTGCTTATGAATACCTTGGTAACTTCTGCACTCCGTCCCTTTGACCCCGCTCAAGGCCGGTTCTCCCATTCTGCCGACAACCTGCGCAACATCGCGCAAGACATGCTGGACTACGCCAAACAACGCGGTGCATCGGCTGCCGCAGCCGAAGTGTCGGTCGGTTTCGGCCAGTCCGTCACGGTGCGCCAAGGCGAAGTCGAGACCATCGAATACAACCGCGACAAAGGCCTGAGCATCACGACCTATCTCGGCCAGCAACGCGGCAATGCCAGCACCTCGGATTTTTCGCCGCAAGCGGTTCGCGACACGGTGGATGCGGCTTTGTCCATCGCGCGCTATACCGCCAAAGATGATTGCTCGGGTCTGCCGGATGCAGATAGGCTGGCACGCGATTGCCCGGACATGGACTTGTATCATCCGTGGGACTTGCCGGTCGATGCCGCGATTGAATTAGCGAAACAATGCGAACAGGCCGCGCTCGATACGGATGCGCGCATCAGCAATTCAGAAGGCGCGACCGTCAACCTGCACGAGGCGCAATTCATTACCGCCAACAGCCTGGGTTTCATCGGCGGCTTTCCCACGTCGAGGCACAGTCTCAGTTGCGCGGTGATCGCCGGGCAGGACGACGCGATGGAGCGCGACTACTGGTACGCGGTGGCGCGAGATGCCAGAGAATTAATGGATGCGCGGCAACTTGGTCGCATCGCTGCCGAACGCACCGTGCGCCGCCTGAACGCGCGACAGCTCAAAACCATGCAAGTACCGGTGTTGTTCGAGGCGCCGATCTCATCCGGCCTGTTAGGCAGCTTTGTCGGTGCGGTCAGCGGCGGCAGCCTGTATCGCAAGTCCACATTTTTGCTCGATCAGATGGATCAGCAAATCTTCGCGCCGCACATCAATATCGTCGATGTGCCGGATATTCGTAAAGGTCTGGGTTCCAGCCCGTTCGACGATGAAGGCGTGCAAACACAGCGCCGCGTGATCGTCGAAAACGGCGTGTTGCGCGGTTATTTTCTTGGCTCCTATTCCGCGCGCAAGCTCGGTCTGCACACCACCGGCAACGCGGGCGGCAGTCACAATTTGATTCTGCAGTCGGGCGAACTGGATTTTGCCGGACTGCTGAAACAAATGGGACGCGGCCTGCTCGTCACCGAATTGCTGGGCCAAGGCGTGAACGCCGTGACCGGCGACTATTCGCGCGGCGCGGCCGGTTTCTGGGTTGAGCACGGCGAGATCCAATATCCGGTGCAGGAAATCACGATCGCCGGAAATTTAAAAGACATGTTCCGCAACATCGTCGCGGTCGGCAACGACGTGCTGGTGCAAGGCTCGAAACAGTGCGGCTCGATTCTGGTGGAAGGCATGACGGTGGCGGGACGGTGAGTTGATGGGTGAAGGGTGTGTGTGCGTCAAACTCATTTCCATTTTGCGTCATGCATAACCCGCTGAGGGGCTGTTCCGCCGAATGGTTTACGGGTGTTATCATAAGCATATGGCACCTACTATTTTCCGGGCATACGGATTTCGCTTCTTTTTCTTCTCTCGTGAAGAGTCTCGCCTACATGTGCATGTCAATCATGCGGAGGGAGAAGCCAAGTTCTGGATTGAGCCACAGATCGCGCTTGCACAGAACATCGGTCTGAGCAGAAAAACGTTACGGCAATCGCAGGCGCTTATTGAGGAGCATGAACATGACATACGCACAGCTTGGCAGCAACATTTCGGAAGCTGAAGTAACCAATGTCTCACGGCAAGGGTTCTGGCTCCTACTCGGGGACGATGAGTTGTTTGTTGCATTCAAGGATTTTCCCTGGTTTGCGGAAGCGCCCATCGGCAAGTTGATGCACGTTGAATTACCGCAGCCCCATCATTTGTACTGGCCAGAACTGGATGTGGATTTGGATGTTGAATCTATTTATAACCCGGCAGCGTTTCCACTGATAGCACGCGGGTAATTATTTCTTGCTTCGCAAAAATTAAGATAAGAAAAGGCAAATTCGCTTGCCCGTCTCCGCGACTCGGCGGCGCACAAGGGGATGACGTTATAAAATTGTTAGAGGTTCCCTTAACTTAATGGCAGTGACACAGCGCGTGGGAACGAGATAACGAGATACGACTGTCAACGGCCTTCTACTGATCTTCAAGTACGGCAACCAAGCAATTCAGGATTTGCTGCACGATTTCGTCAGGCGCTTTCTCGATCCGCTTGGCTTTGCGCATAGTCCAGTCCAGCGTCTTCACCTGATGCACATGGACGCAGCCATCGGTTTTCAGGCCGAGACCCATCAAGGAAATCAGGAAACCCGTATCGCGCGCCACGGCTGCCGAACCGCCCGAGATGGGGCAAACCATGACAAGCTGGAAGCGCTTGTTGAATGCCTTGGGCGAGACAACCAGACAAAAGTGATCTCCGCGCATTTCCTTACCGCTGGTGGGATCAAACTGCAAATGCAGGATGTCGCCGCGTTCGGGTATCACAGTTCTTTTCCGGCGGCAGGCATTTCATCCCACCCCGGCACCCGTTCCGCGCCCTTAGGCGTGGCGGCGAGTAGTTCGGAAAGAGTCGCGCGCTGTCTTGCCGGTTTCAATTTCAGCTCATCCCCGGCAATTTCCAGGGCGACACGGCTACCCGCACCCAGATGGTTTTGCTCGACATAGGCTTGAGGAATGGTAATGATCAACGAACCGCCGGAGCGGCGTAGTGCGGCTGTAAACATAGCGCCTCCTGATTAAGTTTTACTATAGTAAAACAGGATGACAGTTCAGGCAAGCGCGATAGTTGTGCCAAAAAAAACTATAGTTATTCGACTAGGCTGCCAATGGCTTTCGTAGGTTGGGTTAGCAGCTTCACCGCGTAACCCAACAGCCTTTTAAAATAATGTTGGGTTACGCAAAATGCCGCTAACCCAACCTACGCGAGCTGGCTGAATCTATTGAATGATGCGAAGCGTGCAAGCAAGCGGCTCAGTAAAAAATAATGCAAAGCTGAGCTCGTTAATCCTGTGTCTGTTTCTGCCTGATGATGGTCGGGTAGCCGGGCGCGGTTACCCGCGCCCGGCCCCCTCAGAACCGTGCATGCGACTTTCACCGCACACGGCTCAAGCCTCTGCAAAGGCATATTTCGACACCCGGCTTCATAACTGTATTTCTTGGCACACTACTAATTTCCACGGCAATTGAGATGGTGCAATCGAAGATTGCTTGCCGCATCCGACCCGCCCTCGGTTCTTTTCACAATATAACGGACATCCCATGGGATACCCTTTGCAATTGTTTCCTGACAGGTAGGACACAAGCCGTCTTGCCTTAGCCAAACGCGGTAAAGCTTCGCACGCCCCCTCGCCGAGTTACTCATTTTCTTGCCCCATCTGGACTCGAAATACGGTTCCCATTGTAGGTCGTGCGGGTTGGCGTTGGCTCTGATTTTGACATGCCGTTGTATTGGCGTATCTGATTCTTGCAGCAAGATAAACTCTCTTCGCGTTCCATCCTCTTGGTTTTCTGTTGCGGCAAATACCCAGTTCCGGGTACCTCTGGATTTAAAGTATCTTTCCTTAACCCATCGGGCTTTCTTATTTGGGTGCCTTCTTGCCGCCCATCGCCATAGCATTGACCAGACACATCTATCAACACTGACAAAGGTTTCCTTGGCGACCACATGGCTGTGGTAATTCGCCCATCCCCGTAACACGGGGTTGAGCAGCCTTATCAAGTTTTCCTGTTTGGCCGTCTTGTTGCCTTTGATAACTTCTCGGATTTTATCAAGGTGCGCTTTGACGTTCGCTTTCGACGGCTTCATCAGCAGCTTGCCGCCATACTTGCGGATACTCCATCCGAGGAAATCAAACCCGTCCCCGATGTGCGTTATTTTGGTCTTCTCCGGCGACAGGACTAGCCCGCGTTCCGCCAGAAATTCAACCACTGCGGGCTTAACCTCATGCTCCAGCCATTCTTTCGAGTTGCCGGTGATAATGAAGTCGTCCGCGTAACGCACCATGTTCATTTTTAGCCCCGTCCGCTTTGCTTTCGGAAACTTTTCCGCCAGCATCGCTTCGAGGCCGTCGAGTGTCATGTTTGCCAGAACCGGACTGATGATGCCCCCTTGCGGGGTGCCGGCCTCTGTGGGGAAGAGTTCGTTTTGATAAACGAATCCCGCGTTGAGCCACTTCTTTAGAATCGTCTTGTCCGTGGGGATGTTGGCGATCATCCAGTCATGGCTGATGTTGTCGAAACAGCCTTGAATGTCGGCCTCCAGCACCCATTCCGCGCTGACCTTTCTTGCGAGAGAAATGAAGCATTGCTCCCCCGCATCGGCGGTCGCGCGTTCCGGCCTGAACCCATAAGAATTCGGGTCGGCTGTGGTTTCCGCAACGGGTTCCAGCGCCAGCAGATGTAACGCTTGCATGGCGCGGCACTTCATTACAGGAATGCCGAGCGGCCTTGTCTTGCCATTCTTCTTCGGAATTAATACCCTCCGAAGCGGAAGCGGCGAATAACCCCGCATCTTCATCGACGCTATCGCGTTGATCTTTGCCACCGGTGTTTTCCACGTGATCTTGTCCACACCGGGGGTGTTGTCGGGTAGCAGCGACACATCTCTGTGCCGCCGCCCCCTAAGAACCGTACGGGCGCCTCACGACGCATACGGCTCAAGCCTCTCAAAAGCATCTTTCAACACTCGCTGTAGCAACCCGCACTACAACTTCACAATACTCATCACCAGCCTTCTTGCGTGTGATAACCACCACGCCGGAAAGTGCACACACCCATTTGCATTCCTGCCGTTTAAAAGGTTCTAGTCACTCTCTTGTGAGGAGAGACCAAGAGGGAGTCTGCCCACTTTCGCGTGGGGTGATGTTTCAACCCCTATCCGATCCATTACAGAACGGCATTCGCTTTCCCCTCCATCCTTTACCCGCAACACCAACAGCGTCCCTCACGGTTCGCTTGCCATCTCTGGCGACGCTACGGGCTTATCCGGGAGGCCATGCAACGTGGGGCGTTGAAATTTGCGGGGAAGCACATCGTGGTCAGCCTGTGCTATCTGGATGATTTGTTATTGATACGCGCCCGTCCGATCATCGCCGCCGATGATTTGAGCTCACGCGAACTGGAAGTCGCGCAACGCTATGCCGCAGGAGAAGACTACAAGACCATCGCACAGAATCTGTCGATTTCTCCTTCGACGGTCAAAGTCCATTTGAACAAGATATTCACCAAGCTCGCCATCAACGAAAAAGCCAGCCTGGTCGCCAAGCTCAGGCAGATGACGCACTAGGCATTCCACTTTCAGATCAATAGTGCAATATTGTCGGGGCGCGATTTACCTCGACGAGGTTCTTGTACCCTGAGGGTACCGCGCCCACGATACAGACGCACGCCCTGATGAAACTCGTTCGACATATTTTTCCGACATCGACCGATCAGGCTGTCACAATATGAAAGTCTGTCGCCTTGGCAATCGGACGCACATGATTCTTCTCGCGCCGCATTTCGACGATGCCATAGTTAGACATGGTTTTGAGTGTCCGAGAAAGATTGCCCGGTTTACGTCCAGTCATTTCCGCCAAAGACGAAATGGACTCCGGTTGCGAGTCCTTGATCACATGGAGCAGCGCGCGATTGTCGTCGCTAAGCACTTCGGCCAACGACTTCATTGAAGTAAACCATATCTTGGGTTCGCTTGGCTTCGGCTTATACTCGCCCTTGGCAATCGCATAGATGCGTTCACGAATCTTGTCTTGAGGCATGATGCCAATCATGATGCTTTTCATTTTTCCGTCTCCTTCAATACTCGATCTACATCTTCGAAGAAATCCCTAAGCAGTTGGTAGGCATCCTTGAACTCGTACAGCACACCTTTATCGGCAATGTGCCTATGCTTGTGGTCGTACGGCAATACTTGCCCCGCATAATTGAATCGACCGGATGGCTTAACCGCATGAGCGTTATCATAGCCCAACACACGCGTACCACTTTGTTCATGAAGTGTTAATGCGTAGCGGATCCCATGGGGTATCAAAACAGTGGGTGCAACTCGCCATGCATGAATTTCAACCCAATAACCGCGCTCCTGCTGAACGATGTTGCCGTTCAAATCAATCAGAGTTTCAATGCCATTGTCTGTATGCATGAAGGAGTATATCAACTGCTGATAAAGTTCACCAGTCGCTTAATATTGTTTAGCTTGTAAAAGATGAGCCGAAGCGGTTGCGAACATACTCTATTGAGAAAGACGGCGAATGGCAGCGATTGGCTGCGGATAGTAGTAAACGGTTTAGATCTTTGCTTTTTTCCCTTGTGCGCCGCCTCGATAAGCCGCAAGCGGGCGGAGGTTTAGGCGAGCAACGCAGGGCACCCTCACACCCGCAAGGGATGCGCCGCGGTTGCCTCGAAGAGGTCTCGTACCCTGAGGGTATCGCGCCCCTACAAAACCCGAATTTGAATTATCGATGTTGTCGGGCTGATAACAAAGTCAGGCAATTTGCTACTTCGCTTCGCTCGTGCAAAGTTGACACAGCCCGACCTACAGTTCGGCCACTGACTGCTGCGCCAGCTTTACCACCGCGCCCACATCGAGAATCATCGCAACGCGCCCATCACCCATGATCGTGGCCCCCGATACACCGGGCACTCTGCGATAGTTGGTTTCCAGGCTCTTGATCACCACTTGATGTTGCCCGACCAGCTCGTCCACGAACAACGCGACTTTTTTGCCTTCCGTTTCCAGCAGCACCAGAATGCCTTCGGTGGGCTCGGTGATCCGAGGCTTGATGTTGAACACTTGATGCAGCGCGATCACCGGCAGATATTCGCCGCGCACATGCACCACCTGCCCTTGCCCGCTGATTTCATTGACCTCACCGGCTTTGGGCTGCAAGGATTCGATGATGAAGCTCAGCGGAATAATGTAGTTCTGATCGCCCACAGCGATGGACATGCCATCGAGTATCGCCAGTGTCAGCGGCAGGCGGATCGTGATGGTGCAGCCATATCCATGACGCGAGGCGACTTCGACACGGCCGCCGATGCTCTCAATATTTTTCTTGACCACGTCCATGCCGACACCGCGCCCGGAAACATCCGTGATCGCGATCGCGGTTGAAAAGCCGGGCGCAAAAATCATTTGCCAGACATCGTTATCGCTCATGCCATCGGTGACAGCCATACCCTTTTCGCGGGCCTTGGCGAGTATCCATTCACGATTCAACCCCGCGCCATCATCCTCCACTTCGATGACGATATTGCCGCCTTGATGCGCGGCTCGCAATGTAATGGTGCCTTGCGGGTCTTTGCCTCTGGCGATGCGCTCCTCTGGAAACTCGATGCCGTGATCCAGACTGTTGCGCACCAGGTGAGTCAGCGGATCGCTGATTTTTTCGATCAGCCCCTTGTCCAGCTCGGTGCCCTCGCCGATGATCTTGAGTTGCACTTTCTTGCCTAGCTTGACCGCGTTGTCGCGCACCACGCGCTGGAATCGGCTGAACACCAGGCTGATCGGCATCATGCGCACGGACATGACCGAATCTTGCAGGTCGCGGGTATTGCGCTCGAGTTGCGCCAAGCCATTGACCAGACGTTCGTGCATCACCTGATCCATATTGGATACAGTTTCCGCGAGCATGGCCTGCGTGATCACCAGCTCGCCGACCAGATTGATCATCGTGTCTACCTTGCCCACGCTGACGCGTATGGAGGTGTCGCCTGCGGTTGCAGCAGCAACCCTGTCGGCAGTACGACGCCCCGGCATCTCACCTTGCCGATGGTCCAATACCGGCGCTGGCGCCTGATGCTCAACCTCGGTAAAGAAACCATAGCCCTGTGTATTCTCTGCTCCTGACTTGATTGCACCGGGCTCGACGAAAAAGCCGTAGCCCTCATCTGCGGAAGGGGCGCCACTTGCGGGCACTTCGGCTACATTGCTGATCTGTTGAGGTTCGTCAAAGAAGCCGTAATCCTGCTGTTGTGCGGTTGTATTGTTCGAAACAGTGTCGCTCAACGCCGTTATGGTCAATTGTTCCGGCTTCAAAAAGAACGAGAATATTTCGCGCAAATCCGCTTCGGAGGCGTAGGTGGTCAGCTTTAGCGTCGCCGCATTGGCGGTTACTTTTTTATGTTCGATCTTGCCCAGATTGCCCAGATCATCCAGCAAATTATCGAGATGGGATTTGCTCGGGAACGTGGCGCGGGTCTTTGGGAACTGTATTTTGTAAACATGCTGCGCGAAAGCGGGCGACGATGCTGCCGCCGCGTTTGGCTTTTTGGCCCCGGTTGACTTCTGCGCCCCAGTTGAATGATTGGTTAAGTGTTCCAGTTTATCGCAGATCGCTATGGATGCGGCCTCATCGGCGATGTTTCCATTTTGATGCGCCTCCAGCAAGCCGCGCAACACATCACCCGCTTGCAAGAAGGCATCGACCATCTCGTGCGTAAGGGTGATTTCATTTTTGCGCAGGCGATCCAGCAGGGTCTCCAAAATGTGCGTCACTTCGGCCATGTCGGTAAAACCGAATGTGCCGCTGCCGCCTTTGATGGAATGGGCCGCGCGAAAGATGGCGTTTAATTGGTCCGCTTCAGGGGCATCAAGGTCGAGCGCAAGCAGCAGCGCTTCCATGCTTGCAAGATGTTCTGCGGCTTCATCAAAAAACACCTGATAAAACTGGCTCATGTCGATGGACATTGGCTTTTTCCGAGGTTACGGTTTGGGGAGTTCTGGCGGGTATGCGTCAGTTCGCAGGCTGTGCAGCCTGCGCTAACCGATCACTTTTTTGACGACTTCCAACAATTTGTGCGGGTCGAACGGCTTGACCAGCCAACCTGTTGCACCAGCGGCCTTGCCTTGCACCTTCATCGTATCGCTCGATTCAGTGGTCAACATCAGAATCGGCGTAGTCGCGAACGGCGACAGACCACGCAGAGTTCTAATCAAAGTCAGGCCGTCCATATTAGGCATGTTCTGGTCGGTCAGCACCAGATTAATGGCATGTGCGTGGGCATTGGCCTTGGCTAACCCTTCCACGCCGTCGGCCGCCTCGATGACGGTATAGCCGGCGGATTTAAGGGTGAAGGCCACCATTTGTCGGATGGAGGTAGAATCATCAACAGCTAAAATTGTTTTGCCCATTTTTCCTGCTCATTTATAAATGGTTAATAGGTAATTATTAGTGCTGCGTCAGATTGCATTAATTACCAAAAAAATGCAAATGACCACTTTCTGTTTTCGCAAATACTAGAACAGCTCAATGTCGCCCGTGCCAAAATCTTTTTGCGCGACAGGGTTGGCTTTTTGTTTGTTCAGTGACACGACGTGTTTGTCCAGCAAGCGGTTGTAGGCGGCAATTTGCGCCAGATATTCACGATGGTCCGGGCTGCCCGCACCTTTTCCCATCTCATTGGCAACTTCCTGCAAGGCGGTCATCCGCAATCGGGCATGCTCGATCAGCTGAGAGCTCATATCCTGAAATTGCAGTGTGGATATCACCACCAGCACGTTCTGTTCTACATTGGTGCTGATCAGATTCAATTCGATGGCATTATTGGCGACCACCTCATTAAACGCCGCGAGCTCCGCCATGATGCTACGCACATGCTGGTTGGATTCCATCACGGCGGCCCTGTCGTCTACCGCAAGGTTGCTGATCGTGCGTTCTGCGACAGCCATCGATTCACCGACCTTGTCTAAAACGTCGCGAATCTGCTTACTGAAATCGTTGGTGTGCTTCGAAAGATCGCGCACCCCGTCTGAGATCAAAATAAAATTGCTGACCAGCTTGCCTATCGCATCGCTGAGTATGGCTTGGGTATTGCCCAGCTCAGTATGAGCCGAGCTTAACTGCTCGGCTATCTCGTTGCCCAACTGCACATGGAACGCGCTGCTTTCTGCCAGGAATTCATTCCCGCCGCGCTTTGCTGCATCCGAGTCGGAAGCGGCCTTATGACTGACGCGGGCTTGTTTGTACAAAAAGATCACGCAAGCTGCCAAGGCCAGAAACGCCAAGGCGTCGACCAGACAGAGCTTCACGCTGTCAATATACAGCGAGTCTACCCCCAGAAACGCGCCGCAAATCAAGGCGCCGATCAAGGCAAGGAGAGAATAATTTTTCATGTTCGGTGAACCCCTAAATTCCGCTCCAACTTCAAATTCAACGCAGATGCGTCATCAGCCTAGCTGATGTATACCAGTTGCAGACGGATGTTACCGAGTTTGTGATAGAACCACAATGATGCAATCGCCCTAATTCAAACTGGCACAGCCTCTTCATGCGTAAAATCCGCTTGAAGTGCGTTGTGTACATGCTTGAGTAAATCATCATCAGTGTAGGGTTTAGTCAAATAAAAATCCACTCCGGCGCGCATCGCCTGCTCACGGTGCTTCTCTGTCGAGCGAGAGGTAATCATGATGATAGGCAGTTGTCGCGTGGCCGCTGACATGCGCAGATGCTGGGCGAGTTCCATACCATTCATGTTCGGCATCTCCATGTCTGTGCACACCAGATGGGGCTGAAAAAATTCAAGTACCCGGATCGCCTCCATACCATCTCCCGCGCCCTTGACCTCGTAGGCGGCATCCTGAAGAAGTTGCATCAGCCCCTTGCGTACGGAAAGAGAATCGTCCACAACCAGTATTCGGCGTGTTTGAAGACGCGCAGCGGCAGCCAGATCGGCTACTGCAGCCGTCACCGCAATGGGTGCGGACAGCAATTCAGGCAGGTTGAGCAAAGGCGCCAGTGTGCCGTCGCCCATGATAGTCACGCCTGAAATGCCATGCACGCGAGGCAGATATTTCCCCATGTTTTTTACCATCACGCTGCGGCTATCGATGAGCCTATCTACCAGCAACGCAATTGTGCCGTCCATGGTTCGAATCAGCACTTTTGGCATCAACGAATAAAGCTCCGCGTTGGGGGGCGACGACGGATAGCCGGTCAGCGGTGTTAGATCTCGAATCGGAAAACTTTCATCGCGTATCGTGAAATGCCATATGTCTGGTACAGACGCATCGCTTGCAATCTGTCTTACCTGTCCAAACCCGCCGGGGAACGCTTCTTTGATGTAGTGGATCGGGATGGCAAAGATTTGTTTTCCTGCTTCCACCAGCAAGGTGTGCTGGGTCACCAGCGAAGCTTGAAAGCGCAACACAATTTCGCAGCCATGCCCGGGCTCGGAACTGAGTTCAACCGTTCCTTTGATGTTGGCCAAACGTTCGGCCACCACATCCATCCCGACTCCGCGCCCGGAAATTTCGCTGACTTGCTCTCGGGTTGAAAACCCGGGCAACAATACCAGTCGCGCTAGTTCCGCACGTGTCAACTGCTGGTCGGCATGAATCAGCTCCTGGTCTATCGCCTTGGCACGGATACGTTCGTAATCGAGCCCTTTGCCATCATCCTTAATCGTGACGACGATCCCCGATCCCTGACGCGAGAAATCCAGGTTGATGGTGCCCGTGATCGGCTTACCCACTGTGATTCGGTCCTCAGGAAGTTCAATGCCATGATCGACCGCATTGCGCAGTATATGGAGCAAGGGATCAGCCAGCTTATTGAGCACATCTCCATCCACCTGAATCTCGCCGCCGGTGATAACCAACTCGGCCTGCTTGTTCGTTTGCTGGCAGGTCTGGCGCACATTTCGCTCCAGACGCGCAACAAGCACGTTAACCGGGGCAAGGCGAGTTGCTACGACCTGGTACTGGAGTTCTTTGTTAATGTTGGAGTGTTGTGCCACTTCGCTACGCAATCGGGTTACGCCAGCTTCAAGACTATCCGTCATCTCACGCGCGTCGGTGGTTACCTCGACGAGCGATCGGGTTGCACCATGCAGCTCGTTGTATCGATCCAACTCCAGCGGGTCGAAAGCCTCATCGCCGACTGCGTCTGCCGGGGTGAGCGACATGCCGCGCAGCATCACCAACTTTTCGATATCGATGACCCGCTGCTGCACCACGAGATTCTGTGCGAGTAATGCCTTGGTGCGGACATTCACATTGGCCACCTGCGATTCAAGCTGTACGATCTTGGTGGTCATTTCGCCAACCAAACGAAATATCTCATCAACAGTCGTGACCGGCACACGCAACATGGCCTGCGCCTCAGCTTCCGAAGTGCCAGCGGGAATGGCCGCCGCCTCCGGTCGAGCAACACCGGAAGGGGGCAGTTGAACTTCTACACTCGCGTCATCCGTCATGCTCGTGATCTCGCCCGACTTGACCTTGTTGGCCCAGGCAACGATTTCATTCAGCACTTCAAACGCGTTCGCAGGTGCGCTCTCGTCACCGCGCAAGAAGCCCACCATTTGCGCCAGACAATCACTGGCCGCAACCAAAGATCGTCCCAGCGCGCGGGGTGGTTTTACCGGATTTTTCTCGAAGTATTCGAGCACATCTTCGGTATGGTGTCCAAGTGTCGCGATGCCACGGATGCCAACAATATTTGCCGACCCCTTGAACGAATGCGCGATGCGTTTAGCGCTGCGCAAGTCATCGATATCCGCGAGGCCTGCGGAAATTTTTGATGTCAACGCCGAAAACTCTTCCGCGTTGCTCGGGGCTTCGTCGAGAAATGCATTGTAGACATCGCGATCGGCATTCTCTGGCACCGCAAGCGATATGTCCTCAATACTCACACTGACCGGGGCTTCTGCGTCAGCAAGCTGAGCCAGCAGCTCTTCTGGCACCACCGGTGGCGTGGTCAATGATTCGATCAGGGTGAAGCTGGCAGTCTCGTCGAAAGGCTGTGCGAAAGCGGGGCTAGCCAGATATTCGGCGAGCGCCATTGCGCCATCGAAGTCGGCCGGATTCTGCAAGTATTGGTCCACCAGTGTCGGCCAGTCGGTCAGATGCTGGCAGGCTAGCAGACGGGCATTGCCTTCGAGAAAGATGACACTGGGTAGAATGCCG
The DNA here is from genome assembly GCA_017880865.1 of Gallionella sp. GTDB lineage: Bacteria > Pseudomonadota > Gammaproteobacteria > Burkholderiales > Gallionellaceae > Gallionella. Next base: position 24,057 of record JADGRL010000002.1, on the reverse strand, counting down.
TTGAGTGCCTCACACCACGCACTCAAACCGGTCATGCCGATCAACTCAGCCGTCTGGCCGATCCGCTCCAGCTGGGTGGCATAATCTTCCAGCGCTTCCATCAACTGCGGGTCGTCGCCTGCGGCCGTGGTCATCGTGGCGATCCACCGCGCGAAATCAGGAGCGGTTTGCGCAAGTTCCCTGCGCATTTCGGAAAAAAACGGTGTGAGCGCGGCTATAGACATAACAAGTGAAATTATGTGCTGATACGCCGCTTATCGATTCAGCGAGTCGTAAATTTGTGTTTTTTCACTTTCCGCCTGCGTCATCGTTGGCTCCATTTGCGGCAACTTGAACACCGAGATGGCGCCCACCAATTTCTGCGAAGCGGACACCAGGCTGGCCGCACTCTGATTTTGCGCAACCAACTGCTGAGCGGTCTTTTCGGTGAATTGCGCGATTTCGTCTGCGGCCGCACGCAACACTACGGCAATCTTGGTTTGTTCGGCGGAGCTGGTCGCAATCGTGGCAACCAGCCGAACTAGTCGTGCCGTGGCCTCATGTGTTTCGCGCATTCGCTCACCCGCGCTAAATGCCAAGTCGGATTCTTTGACCACTTGTTCGATGGTCTTGTTTACCGTTGCGATCGTGTCATTCGTTTCAACCTGAATGTTCTGTACCAGGTTGGCGATCTGCCCGGTCGCCTGGCGTGAATTTTCCGCCAGACGCTGAACCTCTTCCGCCACCACCGCAAAACCCCGCCCCGCTTCGCCCGCCATCGCCGCCTGCATCGCCGCGTTCAACGACAGCACATGGGTACGTTCGGAAATGGTGTTGATCAAATTGACGATCTGCGAGATTTCTTGGGAACGTTCACCGAGGCGTTTGATGCGTTTTTCCATCTCGGAAATGGTTTCACGGATCGCGTTCATCCCGACCAAGGTCGCCTGCACGGTCTGCATCGCACTTTCAGTAGACTTGGTGGCTTCCGCCGCCGCGCGGTTGGAATCGCGCGCGAAGATGGCCACTTCCCCGATTGAGGCCATCGCGGTCTCCAGATTGGATATCAGTCTGACCACGATGACGTCTTCCTCCTTCGCCATCTCATTCACGACATCAGATTGCTGCTTCATCCGTTCCGATGCATCCTCCACGACTCCGGCTACTTTGGTCACGTGGTGCAACACGGTCGCCGTGACATCGGTCAACTGGTTAATGGCGTCACCCAACGTGCCGATGATGTCTTCGGTCACTGGCGCGCGCACCGTCAAATCTTTTTCGGATAAAGCCCCCATCGCGGCAAATAGTCCGATCACGGAGTTGTTGATACGCTCGTTTTCACTCGCGGTCGCCTTAAGAGCGGAAATGCGATCATCAATAAGCTTATCAAATGCGCGTCCCAAAGAACCGATCTCGTCCTGGCTATGCAGATTCACACGCACATCATAATGCCCGCCCTCAATCTTGCCGATCGCCTGCCGTAACTGGTTCAGCGGAGACATGATGCGTCGATAAATATTGTATGAGAGCAATGACAAAAGAATTAGGGCCACGATCAACATCGCAAGGGGTGCATTACCTGAAAATTGCGCGGCGGCATCTGCAATTTTACGCGAAGCCACCATCTCGCCGGCGATCAAATTGCTCACCGTCATTTGATCGGCTTTCAGCTTTTGGAACGCATCATTGAACACGCTGAACTGTGCTTCAGCACCCAAGATATCTGTTTGTGCCAGAGCGGCGATACCCTGGGCCAACTTTGCATAATCAGTCACATCAACTCGGACGACGGCAACCGCCTGCCGGGTTTTCTCGCCCAGTACCACTGAGCCCATGATCTTGGCGGTACCGTTGCTCAGTGATTTTAGGTGCTCATTCAAATCATTGGCCGCTTCTTTGTAGGCCACCGCATCACCGCTTTTTGCCACACGCAGGATTTGCAGCACGTCGGCGCGTACCGCATCGTGCTCAATGCCCCCCTGCATGCGTACGTTGATCGCCCCTAATTTGCCCTGCGCCTCTGTAAGGGCGTCTGCAAGTTCAGCGTTACTGTAATAACCCAATCCGCCCACCAGCGCGGTGATCAACAGCGAGATAATACTGAAGCCAATCAATTTGGCGCGAATGGTTACAAACATAACTTTCTCCTAAAATCCCGATCAGGGATTCTGTAAAAACCCATCGCGGCACCACAATCGGGTGCGTAGCTGGGCATCAATATGGCAAACTTATCATGTCAGACCGTCGAGGGTTCAACATGGAAAACTGCAGCGAAAAGCTCCTCAGCATCAAGGTCGATCCAGATATCCTGCCCCTCCCGATAGGCCGCACGAGCGAAGCTTACAATCGGATGCGTGATAGCCGAGAGGCCGATTTCATCATCCTGAACAAATCTCTTGCGTTCCGGCAAGCTATCGATGACGAGACCGACCGCTGCCTCCCCTCGTCCGCACACCAATAACCACGCGCTTGAGACGCGGTCCTGCGGCAATGCAAACAAGGCGGACAAATCCATCACCGGCACCACACGCCCGTGGCGATTCGCGAGTCCCGTGATCCCGGTAGGTGCACCGGGTAAACGAAATAAGGGCGGCATTTCCACCACCTCGCTGGTTGCATCCAGAGGCACGAGCAGTCTGAGGTCGCCGATGCAAAATCCGCGACGCTGAATGTAGCGTGCGGAATCGGCTTCAATCAACAGACGTGCTGCGATTTCGGCATCGACCTGCGCCTTGAGGGCGCTGATGTCGATCGGCTGGTTAGGTTCCATCTGCGGCATGCCCTATGAACTTAATAATCTTGAAATGGATAACTCACGGTTATGTTGCCAACACCGTGCTTTGCAGACGTCCATGCCCCATCCCCTTAGCTTTGCCTGTTAAGCTAAAGACCTTCAAAACTTTTTGACTTCGTCCAGTATCGCTTGCTCACTGATGGGTTTGGGCACAAAGCCTTTTGCGCCTTGCATTTTTGCCCAAGCCTGATCGGCTTTCTGGCTTTTGCTGGAGACGAATACAACAGGAATGCTTTTCGTCGCCGGGTCTTTTTGCAATTCCCGCATCACGGCAAAGCCGTCCATACCCAGCATGATGATGTCGAGAAAAATAAGATCGGGCATCTCGGCTTTAGCGCACTGAATCGCATCACGGCCATTGGTCGCGGAAACGACATCAAAATTTGCGCCCAGCAGGATTTTTTTAATCAAGTCGAGCTCAGCCGCTGAATCATCAACGCATAAAACTTTGCGTACCGTCATTTTCGTTCTTGAATAATTTTAGATGGGCAAAAATTTGGCTATCGTTTCCAGCAGCTTTTCTTCATCGACAGGCTTGGTGAGATAGGCATCACAACCGGACATGCTGCCACGAATCTTGTCGAATGGTGAATCCTTGCTGGTCAACATGACAACCGCCGTTTTTTGGGCTGATCTATTAGATTTGATCAACTTGCACACCTGATAACCGTCTATGCCGGGCATGACAACGTCAAGAAAAATACAGGCATAATGTTTCTGGCCGGTGAAACCAATAGCCTGCTCACCATTTTCTGCATAATCAACATTGAAACCAAACGGCGCAAGCTTACTCTTCATAAATTCACGCACCGTGTAGTTGTCATCCACCACGAGCACCCAATCGGCGCGAAGATTTTTGGCATCAGTCCTTGCAACGGGAATTTCCGGAGCTGGGCTGACCGGGGTTCTGGCCTGCACGACTGCGGCAATCGGTTTCGCTGGCGCCTCGCCAGAAGACAATCCTATCGCCGCGTCAAACGCCTGGAAAAGCTTCATCCAGCGAATCGGGCGCGGCAGGACCGGCCATTGGGTGCCTCGGTTCGAATCGCCAATCAGGATTGCCGGGGTAAGTCCCGATGCATTGCGCTCGGTGAGCACCCTGACGGCCTCCGCGTCACTTGCATCGACCAGCAGAATATCGGCGGAGGTGGCGCCCGCGATATGACGTGCAAATTTCGGCACACGACGCGAGGAGAGTTCGAAAACGCTGGCCAGCGCCATCAGCTCTGTGGGGCTAAAGCCGATGACCTCAACTAAATACGTGTCTTTTTGCATGGCGGTCATGTGGTCTCTGGTGTTGGGCTAACACGAATGTGACTTCAACAAGGTGCAATAATTAATGGTTTTTTAAGTATGGCGCGCATTTTACAGCTAAGAGTCCAATTTATGCACCGCCACAAAATCGGCAATGTTCTGCAGCAGCTCATCTTCCTGATAAGGCTTACCCAAGTAGGTATTAACGCCCAGTTGCATCGCGTAATCACGGTGTTTGTCGGCGGTTCGCGAAGTGATCATGATGATCGGCAGATGCTGCGTCTTGGGATCGCGGCGCAATTCGCGGGCTAAAGCAAAGCCATCCATACGCGGCATTTCGATGTCCAGCAACATCACGTCCGGAGCAAACTCCTGCAGCTTCTCCAGCGCATCCACTCCGTCCGTCGCCGTCACCACCTGATAACCTGCACGAGTCAGCATGCGGGAGGTGATCTTACGCACGGTGAGTGAGTCGTCCACCACCATGATCATCGGCATGGTATGGAGCGGCTTGATGCTGTCCACCGTTTTCACCTTGCTGATGCTGCCAATACGCTGAGCCAGATGCGCCGGATTCAAGATCAGCACTACACGGCCATCACCCTGCACCGTCGCACCGGCGATACCTGACATCCGCGACAATTGCGGGCCAATATTTTTTACCATCGCCTCCTGATTGCCCAGCATTTCATCAACATGCAAAGCAATGCGTTGCCCGCCGCTGCGTAGCAACAACACCGAATTGCGCGGCTGATTTTCCGGAGCAATCTCCACATCACCCAGCAGATGCGGCAAATAGTGCAGCAAGTAGGTATTGTCCAGCCATTCGATTTGTCGCGCGACATACAGCGCGTCCATTTCCGCCGGCTTTACCTGCCTGACTTGTTCGATCATCGTGGATGGAATCGCATAAATCGCATCACCGGCGCGCACCATCAAGACCTGAGTGACCGCCAGCGTGAGTGGCAAATGGATCAGGAATTGCGTACCTGCCCCACGCTTCGAGCTGACATCAATACGCCCACCTAACGCCGCGATTTCGCTGCGCACCACATCCATGCCGATACCGCGTCCGGCGATTTCGGTAATTTCGGTCGCAGTGGAAAGACCGGGGGTAAAAATCAGTTGTGCCAATTGATCGTCGCTCACCGCTTCATCGGCCTGCAGCGTGCCGTTGGCTATCGCCTTTTCGCGCAGCTTGTCAAAGTTCAGCCCGGCGCCGTCATCGCTGAACTCGAACACCACCTCATTGCTTTCCTGGCGCACACTCAAGCGAATTTCACCGATTGGAAGCTTGCCGATTTGCGTGCGCAGTTGATCGTTTTCCAGACCATGCACGATGGAATTGCGCAACAAGTGCTCAAACGGCGCGATCATTTTTTCCAGTACGCTGCGATCCAATTCCACGTTCGTGCCCTGCAATTCAAGGTTGGCTCGTTTGTTCAACTCCTTGCCGGTTTGTCGCACAACACGATACAAACGGTCGGTAATACTATTAAACGACACCATGCGTACGTTCATCAAACCTTGTTGCAACTCGCGATTAAGCCGCCCTTGCGCCGACATCGCGGCAGCGGTTTCATCCAGATTCTTCAACATCGCCTGCTGCACAGTCTGCACGTCGTGCACGCTTTCATTCATGAAACGCGTCAATTCCTGCAGACGGGTAAAACGGTCAAATTCAAGCGGATCGAACTGCTCGGCATTATCCTTGGCCAATGTGACGCGCGCCTGCATCTGGCTCTCTGCCTGAATCTCCACTTCACGCAACTGCTGGCGCAAACGCATCACGCTGCCTGTCAATTCCAGCAAGCCTTCCTTGAAAACTCGCATTTCGGTTTCGATGCGCGAGCGTGCCACACTGATTTCACCGGCTTCATTCACCAGACGATCCACCACATCGGAACGCACACGCAGCATATTGCCGAGCACAGCGCCCGACTCCTGCGGGCGACGACCCGCCCTGCGTTCGGTCACTGCGGGCTGATCTGCCGAGCGTCGCCCAACCGGAGCTTGTTTGACCGCAACAACAGGTACAGGTTTACCACCGCGCAGCTCTTCGAGCAAAGCCATGATGCGATCGAAATCGCTTTCCAGCACGTCCCAATACCCTTCTTCATTGCGCAGTCGATCAGCCGCCAGCACACGGTCTTCCATCTCATGGGCAATTTCACCAACACGCATCGCACCCACCATGCGCGAACTACCCTTCATGGTATGCAGCAGGCGATTTAATAAGGGCACCTGCTGTTCGTCGTGTGGCGGCTCGCGCCATGCGCGAAGCGCATCACTGATCTTCGGACACAGGTCGTCGGCTTCCTCGAGAAACACCGGCAGCAGTTGCTCGTCCACGTCATCGTTAACTTGAGGCTTGTCCGCCTCGGCGAACGCATCAACCGGCTTGGCTATGGTCAGCACCACTGGCTGCAACACATTTTCTTCCGCGCCGATCAGCTCCTCGGCGGGCTTTGTGAGCCCTGTACTGGCTGCCTCTGCGAACGTTTCGCCGAACTTTTCTTTATCGACCGGCGGCCACTCTTGCGCCTCGACTTGAGGCTGATCCGGTTCGTTATGCGGTGCCAAAAATGCCAATGGGGCCACAGGAGGAGCCACATGAGCCTGGAAAGTAATAGCCTCCGGCTGCGAAACTTTTCCCGGCTCGATGAAAAATTCCTCGACGGCCAACTCTTTGGCTGCCGCATTGAGATTATCCTTGTCGGCCGACAACTGATGAACCAGATCACTGCGAATCTGCGGCATTTCTTTATCGCAAATGCTTTGTATCATGCCATCGAGCGCGAGGATGGATTGCTCCAGCATTTGCAGTTGCACGTCGCTCAACGTGAACGGCTGCTCCAGGCGCGCCTGCAACCAGCCTTCCAGTGCGTAAGCCAGTTCCACCACGGCGGCGAATCCCATGGTGCGACTCACTCCCCCCAGCGTGTGAGCTGCGCGCATGAAATCATATTGCACCACTGGCGGCGCTGCCTTGCGCAATTCATCCAGTTGTTGATGCAGAACTGCGATATTTTGTTTTACTTCAGCGCTGGCAATATTGAACAGCGCAGGTGAAGACAAAGTAGCCTCGCCTATCCCAGCAGCTTTTTCTGCGGGAGTTTGTGCGGGTGCCAAAGAAACTGCGGCGACCTGTCCGGAATCTGCGCTAAGGGCGGGCTGCGCACCGGCTGACAAGGCAACCAGTTGAATTTCTGATTCGATTCCGTTCTCGACTTGTTGCGCTGCCGCGACCAACTCGCCAGCTTCGATGATCGCATCACCTTGCTTGTTGAGCATATCCACCCAAACAGCAAAAGACTGCACGGCCACTTTGATAAAGTTCAGCAGCCCAGGCGTAGCCGATTTGTTTTCCTGCAACCATTTATTCAAGGCGCTCTCGACACTCCACGCGACCTCGCCCAGATCGTTCAATCCGACCATACGTCCGCTGCCCTTGAGCGTATGAAATGCGCGCCTGATGGTCACCAAGGGTTCATGGCTGTCCGGGTGTAATTGGCAAATTTCCAGGCTGGCGCGCATGGTGTCCAGCACTTCTTGCGCCTCCTCCAAAAATATATCGAGCAATTCCTGGTCTTCTTCAGACGGGCGCTGTTTCGCAGCAGGGACTTTCGGTGGTTCAACTGGCGCGATTTCTAACGGCGCTGATACCTGCGGCGGTGCGAATTCCATTGGTGCCGGTACTTGCGGCGGCGCGATATTCATCGGCTCGAAATCCAGTACCAGCGGTGCCATTGCTGCTGGTTCAGAAACGGCTGGTGGCTCAATTGGGGCGATTTCTGCCGGCTTTAAAACCAGCGTCTGTTCGAACTGCATGGTTTCGACTGGCTTCGCAACCTGCGGCGGAACGATATTAAACGACTCAAAATCCAGCTCAAACGGGGCCGTTGTTATCGGCGCTGGAGCGGGTGATGGCTCAATTGCGGCGATTTCTGCCGGCTTCAAAACCTGCGTCTGTTCAAACTGTATGGTTTCAACTGGCTTCGCAACCTGTGGCGGCGCGATATTCATCGGCTCAAAATCCAGCTCCAGCGGGGCGATTGCCATTGGCTGTGCAATCTCGGGGGCGGCAATCTGGGGTTGCTCTACCGGAACGATCGCTATTGGCGCTGCAACCTTAACTGGTGCTGTTGGCGTGGCGGGTACTACAGGTGCGATCGCGGCGGGTTCCGGGGCTTGATCCACCTGGACCATCTCAAGCAAGGCCATCTGCAATCGCGAAACATCGCCCGCCTGTCCATGCGTCAGATGTTGCATGTAATTTTCCAGCGCGCTCATCGCATCGGCCAGCGCATACCGCTCGGCCGGCCTGAGTGGCTCGTCACGCTGCGTGAAACGGCTGACTTTACCCTGAATGGATGTCAGCAATTGTTCCGCATGCTGCAAAGATGAGATACGCAGACCGCCTTGTATCTGGCTCAACAAACGCAACAGTTCGGGCAACTCTTCACGCTTGATCACGCCGTTAAAAAAGGCGTTCAAGCCTTGCTCTACATGCTGGAGGTTCACCAGCATTTCGTTGGCCAGCGGACCCATCACGTCGCCACGCTGTTCCATCTGGTAATGCAGATCAACCAGTTCAGTCAGCCGACTCGTATCCTCGGGTTGCTGCTTGACCGCAGCCTGCATGCGCTCGGTCAGAATATGCGCCTGCTCCTGATAGCCGCTGCCGACACGGCGGTAGTTCTCTATACCGCTACCCAGCAGCAGCAGCGCCATCGCCATATCCATGGCGATGGGCCGCGCATGCTCCGGCGAACTCGCATACTGAGACAACATTTGAATCTGCTTGGTCAGATACTGCAAGACATCGCGGTCGAGCTTGTCGCTCTGCTGGGCGATCAGTTCGACATATTTGATGAATTTTTCGCATGCATCCTTGTCGCCTTGCGCGCACTGCTCCCAACTTTCTTCGGCAACGCGCAATTGATCGCGCATCGTAGCTAGTATCTGATCCACTTCAGAGGGCGACAGGGCTGAAAGTTCCGGCAGATATTGATCCAGCAAGTAAACCTGCTTGATCGCCTCCACCTGTTCACTCACAACATGGCTGTGCCCGATCAGAAAGAGCATCTCGTTCAAAGCCGAATTTACATCACCGATATGGCCCTCGACCACGGTGCGCAACTGTTGGTCTATGCGAGTGAGCAACTTGCGTACATTCATTTCGGGAGGCACGCCGTCCAGCTTCAGGCAATCGAGCAAGCCATAGGCTACCCACCAGAACGCACGGCTGCCATCCTGAGGCTCACAGCGCAATGCACCCTCCACCGCCTGCTGCATCTGCTGCACTGCGGCAGCGACATCGTCCTGACGCATCCACTTCAACAAGCCTTGCTGATATTGGCTGCGCAACGTCTTGAGGCGCGCCATCGCATCGCTCGGAACAGGCTGGCTCAATACCGGTGCTGGCAGTTGCACGTCAAGATTGGGGTAGAACAGGTCCTGCTCGAATGACATCTCCAAGCCGCGCAATTGCTGCAACTCCTGATATTGCGGAAACAAGCGCAGCGCGGCGTTGTCCGCACCGTTGGCCAGCCCGTCCAGATAGTGCGTGATACCGAACAAGGCACGGCGCAGCACATCGCGATGCATCGCGGAAACTTGTTTCGGGTTCGTTGCAATTTCGCTCAGCGTGAGCTCCAGCTCGGTACAAAATACCGCCGAACCATCCAGGCCAACCATCTTCAGCACGCCCAGCAAACGGTGCAACTCGGCGCGCACCAAATCCAAGGCCGCCGCATTGTCTGCGGGCGCGCCCAGAAAAAGTTCCATCTGCATACTGATCTCGGCCAGCGAGCCGTCCACGCCGGGTTTCACTGCGGCGAGCGTGTTGCGATCAAATTGTGCGCTGTTGGTCATGTGCGATATTTGGGGTTTGGCCTGGATTACAATTTAAAGCCCGCTACTGAAGCGCTCAAGTCTGATGTCAGTACGGTCAACTGCGCGATGGAATTAGCAGTTAAACGTGTACCTTCCGTGGTTTGAACGGTAATTTGCAGAATCTCCTGCATCACGCTCGCCACTTCGCCGGCCATATCGGTCTGCACCTGAGTGGAGGTCGAAATGCTGTTGATCAGTGCCGCCAACTCGTTCGACACTTGTTCAATTTCTCGCAGCGATTGACCAGCCATATCGGACAGCTTGGCTCCTTCCACCACACCTAGCGTGCTTTTCTCCATCGCCGCCACCGCGTCATGGGTATCGCCCTGAATGGTTTTCACCAGCGCACCGATCTGCTTGGTCGCCTCGCCGGAACGCTCCGCCAGTCGCTGCACTTCTTCCGCCACCACCGAGAATCCGCGTCCGGCTTCACCGGCGGAAGCCGCCTGAATCGCCGCATTCAACGCCAGCACGTTGGTCTGTTCGGTAATGTCGGAAATCAGATCCACGATTTCGCCGATCTCCTGCGAGCTTTCGCCGAGACGCTTGATCCGCTTGGAAGTATCCTGAATCTGCTCGCGAATCGAATCCATACCACTAATCGTATTGCGCACCGCCTGCGCACCCTGCTCAGTCGCCACCAGAGTGCGGCGAGCCACGTTGGCAGACTGCGTCGCGCTCGAATCCACTTCTTTGATGGATCGAGCCATCAGCTGAACCGCTTCACCAGCATCATTAATTTCCTTCGCCTGTTTCTGCGCGGCATCCAGAAGCCCCTTGGAAACATCTTCGGCCGATTTGGTGGCGTGACCCATCTGTTCCACGGCTACCATAATCCGCGACACCAGCTTACGAAATTCTTCTGTGGTGTAGTTCAGCGAGTCGGCGATCGCACCAGTGACGTCTTCCGTCACGGTAGCGCGCACCGTCAAATCCCCGTCCGCCAGATCGCCCATCTCGTTCATCAGACGCAAAATCGCGTTCTGATTTTGCTTGTTGGTGCGCTCCGCTATACCCGCAACCTGACGCGCATCCGCCAAGTACACTTGCGCCAGCAAGGCCATAAATGCCATCAGCAATACGGCTGAAAACACCAGCGCATAAATTGTCCAGCGCCCCTTCAACGCGTCCCGATAAGCCGCGTTGAGTGCTTCAGCTTCAACCAGGAATCCCCCAGCTAGGTTTTGGCTCACGCTGTCGAAATAATCGCTGCCGCCTTTTTTCGCGCCATGCAAATCCAGCGCCTGGCTAATAACCGCCTCGACCGAATTTCGGTAGCCGAGAAACAGATCGGACACTTTAGCCACCGTCGGGTTGGATTGGTCCATTTTCGATAGCAGGTCTTCGGCTTCAATCGTGTCCGAACCCAGCAAGGCGACTTGTTCCATGGTCACCGTACCACCCAACATTTCGTTCACGTCCTTACCAATACGCTCCAACAGCAGGGCAAGCCGGTTTACTCGCGCGTTATCCACTCCGGAAGCCAGCAACTGACCCATATCCTCACGCAACAGCGGACCGACTTCTTTCACCGCATCCACCGCGCGCGCAACCGTCAAAATACCGGGCCGACCCACTTCGATGTCCTTGATGTACCCCAAAGATTGTCTTGCGACCGGCAACAGCTTTTGCAGAACAACGCGCGGTTCACCGCTGGTGGGCGGCACCATCTCATCGCCTTTGTCCAGCGATTCCAGAATGTGTTCGGCTTCGGCACGCGCCAGAGGCAAACCTTCCGTTGCAATTTGTCCACCTTGTAGCGCTGAAGCAGCATCCTTGGCCAAGCGCTGGGTCAGCATCATTAAGTCATCGGACAACTCGATGTAGTGCGCGCCCTGCGAGGTGGCCCGGTAATCCAGCGCGGCAGCCACGATACCCACCAACAAACTGATCAAAATTCCGCCGCCCAGCACTTTCAGTTGCTGGCCGAAAGGCAAATGACCGATCAACGGCAGTGGCTTGGCACTGACATCGGTTTCGCCAGACGGCCTGGTTTTCGAACCAGCTTGCTTGGTTTTCGAACCAGCTTGCTTGGTTTTTGAAAAAGCGGGTAACTTCAGTTTAAATGCCATGTTATTCCTCTCCCATAGGGAATTGCTAAACGCCTATCGAATTGCTATACGCCTATTTGCAAAAATTCCGCCTGCTCAAGCAAGCCTGACACATCAAGTCGGCGCCAAGGTGCACCCTGCTCATCGTGATACTCAACCTGCCCATCAACTTCGTTTTGTCGCCATCTGCGCGCGTCGCGCAAACCCAGCACACGGTCCACCAGCAGCGCCGCATTAAAGGCATACCGCTCTGCAACCAGCAACACACGATTATTGACATCACCGGATGCCGCCCCGCTGTGCCCATAAGTTGCCATATCGACCACGCTATACAGATTGCCGCGCACGTTCGCCACGCCGCGAAACCACGGCTTGGTCAGTGGCACGCGGGTTAACCGCGGCAATGGCAACACTTCTGCAATATCCACCATATCTACCAACCAGTTTCGCCCGGCTATCTGTACGCCCAACGTGGTCACCCGCTCTCCAGACAAATCCTTCGCCTGCAGCCGGTCGATCAGATTCTGCTGGAATTCGCGCAGATTAAGACGTTTTGACATTAGGAGCCTCTAAAATTCAGGACACAACGGTTGGAATAAATCGGCTCAAACAGACATCCTGCGTATCGGATGCACGCAGATATGACTTTTTAAAAATGGCTTTTTCATGACACACGAGCATGATCTGCCGCTTAGCCCAACGCGGCAATCTTGCTTAACAGCTCTGCCTCAGCTATCGGCTTTACCACATAGTCTTTGGCTCCCTGACGCACACCCCACACCTTGTCAGTTTCCTGATCTTTGGTGGTGCAAATGATCACCGGAATATGCTGCGTTTCCGGGTCGTGCGTAATTGCCCGCGTCGCCTGAAAGCCATTCATACCGGGCATCACCACATCCATGATGACCAAATCAGGTTTGCTCAGCTTGGCTTGCGCCACGCCTTTTTCACCGTCTTCGGCGAACGCAACCTCAAACCCGGCTTTGGTTAATATTTCCCCGATAATATGACGCTCTGTTGCAGAATCGTCCACTACCAATACTTTTTTAATGCCCATAATCCGCCTCCTTTTTTTCTTGGGTATGCATAATGACTGCCTCTATCAAACTTTTTTTGTTGAACGGTTTCAGCAAATATTGATCTGCACCGACCAGTTTGCCGCGTGCGCGATCAAACAACGTATCTTTGCTGGTCAACATGATCACGGGAGTGTTTCTGAAATGCTGATGCTTCTTGATGAGCGCGCAGGTTTGATAGCCATCCAGGCGTGGCATCATCACGTCGACGAAAATGACATCTGGCTGGTTATCCACCACCTTGGCCAAGCCGTCAAATCCGTCTTCTGCCAAGATGACCTGACATCCCGCCTGCGACAGGAATATCTCTCCGCTGCGCCTTATGGTATTGCTGTCATCGATCAGCAATACCTTTATCCCTGACAATGGCAGGTCCTCACTCATCTTGATCCCTCATGCATTGGCACTGATGTACTCACATTGTTTCGAACGGCTATAAGGCGGCAATGCTAACGTATCTCGCCTCCGCTGTCATGGCGATTTTAACGCCGCCAGAAATGCGGAGTAAACAAAATCAGCACCGTAAAGATTTCCAGACGTCCGACCAGCATCGCAATCGTGCAAACCCAAGTCTGAAAGTCGGTCAGCACGCCGAAGTTGTTGGCTGGTCCCACCACACCCAGCCCGGGCCCGGCATTGTTGATGCAGGCGATAATCGCTGAAAACGCGGAAATGAAATCCAGGCCGCTGATCAGCAACGCGAAGGTCAGCGTGGCCACCGTCATGAAATACAGAAAAATAAATCCCAGCACCGCAAACACGATGTTATTGGGCACGACACTGCCGCCTATTTTCATCGGATTGACAACCGCCGGGTGCAACAGCTTGAGGAATTCGCGTCCGGCTTGCTTGAACAGAATCAACGTGCGCACCATTTTGATGCCGCCGCCGGTCGAGCCTGAACTGGCGGCAACGCAACTGAGGAACAGCATCCACATCGGTGCAAACATTGGCCACTGGTTGAAATCCACACTGGCAAAACCACAGTCAGTCGCGATGGACACCACGTTAAAGCTGGCGTGACGCAAAGCCGTCCAGAAACTCGGGTAAGTGCCCTGCCACCACAGAAATACTGCTATGCCTAAACAACTGGTCAGAATTAGCACGACGGTAGCGATCGCCTCGGTATCCTTCAGATATAACTTCAGATTCTTTTCTCGCCACACCAAAAAATGCGTCGCGAAGTTCATCGCCGCCAGCAGCATGAATATGATCAGCACGAATTCGATGGCGGGAGAATTAAAATAACCGACGCTGGCATCATGGGTGGAAAACCCGCCCAGCCCCATCGCGGCAAACGCATGACAGATCGCGTCCAGCCAGCTCATGCCCACGACTTTCAGTGAAAAAATACAGGCGATGGTGATGCCCAAGTACACCAACCACAAGTTGCGTGCGGTTTCGGTGATGCGCGGGGTAAGCGCCGAATCCTTCATCGGGCCTGGGGTTTCCGCCTTGTACAACTGCCGTCCGCCGATGCCCAGCAACGGCAAGATCGCCACCGCCAGCACGATGATGCCCATGCCGCCCAGCCAGTTCAATTCATGCCGCCAGATGTTGATGGCTGGCGGCAAAGTGTCCAGACCGCTCAACACGGTCGAGCCGGTTGTAGTTAGTCCGGACATGGTTTCAAAATAGGCGTCGGTAAATGACAGGCCCTTAATCACCAGCAGCAATGGCAGTGTGGCGAAGGCCGGCATCGCGGTCCACATCGTCACCACCAGCAAGTAACCGTGCCGGATGGACAATTCGCCCTTGTAGCGGCGCGTCAACATCCACATCAGCAACCCGATGGCTGCTGTCCAAACCATTGCCAGCAAAAAATCGATCAGCGTGCCATCGTCATATATCAATGAAGCTGCTATGGGCATCAAATAGGCAACGCTGAACACCACCAGCATCAGCCCCAAGGCATGGATGACCGTTAATGTGCGCTGCATCAGAAGAACCCGATGTTGACCTGGAACAGCTTCTCGACTTTGTGCACCATCGCCTTATTGACCACGAACACGATGAGATGATCCTCGGCCTCAACAACCATGTCGTGATGCCCCATGATGACCTCTTTCCCTCGCACGATCGCGCCTATGGTCGCGCCCTTGGGCAGATCGATTTCGTCGATACGCCGTCCCACTATGCGCGAGGACTGGCGGTCGCCGTGCGCGACCAGTTCAAGCGCCTCAGCTGCGCCGCGCCGTAATGAGTGCACTGCAGCCACATCGCCCTGACGCACGTAAGCCAGCAAGGACCCGATCGTGACCTGCGCCGGGGAAAGCGCGATGTCTATCTTGCCGCCCTGCACCAACTCGACATACGCGCTGCGATTGATCAGCGCAATCACCTTGCGCGCCCCACCCTGTTTGGCCAGCAGCGCCGACATGATATTGTTCTCGTCGTCGTTGGTGAGCGCGCAGAACACGTCCACCTCGCTGACACGCTCCTGCTGCATCAGTTTTTCATCCGTGCCATCGCCATTGAGCACCAGCGTATTAGCCAGTTCCCCGGCTAATTTTACGCAGGATGCCTTGTTGTATTCGATCAGCTTGACTTGATAGTCGCGTTCCAGCGCTTTCGCCAGACGACAACCGATATTACCGCCGCCGACGATCATCACGCGTTTGCTGGGTTTATCCATGCGACGCATTTCCTTGAGCACACTGCGGATGTTGTCGGTTGCGGCGATAAAGAAGATTTCGTCGCCCACCTCGACCACGGTGTCGCCTTGGGGAATAATCGGCCTGTCCTTGCGAAAAATCGCCGCAACACGGGTTTCGACCTGCGGCATATGGGTGCGCAAAAAACTCAGCGGTTTTCCCACCAGCGGCCCGCCTTCAAAAGCGCGCACCGCCACCAATGAGGCTTTGCCATCGGCAAATTCCAGCACTTGCAGTGCCTCGGGAAACTCGATCAGCTTGACGATGTACTCGGTGAGTATTTGCTCCGGACAAATCGAAAAGTCCACGCAGAAATTATCGGCGCTGAACACTTCCTGGCGCGCCAGGTAATCGGGGGAGCGAATACGCGCGATGCGTGTCGGCGTATTGTAAAGACTGGCTGCCAGTTTGCAGGCCACCAGATTGACTTCGTCGCTTTGCGTAACGGCCAGTAACATATCGGCATCGGCTATGCCGGCCTGCTCCAGCGTGGACGGATGTGCGGCATTCCCGACCAGCGTACGCAAATCAAGCCTGTCCTGCAACTGGCGCAGCTTCTCGCCATCGGAATCCACAACGGTAATGTCATTGGCTTCGCCAACCAGACTTTCTGCGACCGTAGAGCCCACCTGCCCCGCACCCAGTATCAATATTTTCACGAACCCACCCTTTTGATTGACCGCCGCAAATTTACTGCTGCGCCCGTATCCAGTTTTTCCATTCTTCGAACAGCTTTTCATCCCGCGCGGCAATCACCGAACGCTGCCAGATGTCGCCTTGTGCAAAATCATCGGTCTCGATGCAACACGCATGACCACCCGACTCCTGAAAAATAAGCGAGCCAGCGGCATAATCCCAAAGCTGTTGTCCGCCATGCAAGTACATGTCATAGCGACCGACGGCGCTGTAGCACCAGTCCAGCGCGCTCGCACCGAAGTTGCGCTGCGAAGAATACGGCGGATGAGCCGCCAGTTGCGTGACCAATTTCTTTTTGAGCCGCTTCAAATCGACGCTAGCCAAAGCTTGTTCCAGCGGAATCCCTGCCTCGCGACCCAGCAGCTTTTCACCATTCAAAAAGGCACCGCGCTCATGCTCGGCGGCAAACATCTCGTTGGCTACCGGGTCATACACTACTCCCAGCACGCTGCGGCCTTCGCGCAACAGCGCGACGGATACTGCGAAATACGGCAGGCCACGCACGAAGTTGGACGTGCCATCAATCGGGTCAATGCACCAAAGGCCATCATGGCCCGCCGCCCACAGCGCACGTTGCTCGGCGACGGCCATTTCTTCGCCCAGTACCGGCACATTGAGGATGGCTTGCAGTTTTTTGGTCAATGCGCCTTGCGCGGCAAGGTCCGCTTCGGTACACAAACTGCCGTCGCTCTTGCGCTGATGCGCGACCTTGAGATAACGCGGCATGATTTCTTCCGCCGTCACCAGCTTGACTGCCGCGACGGCCGCCTTGAGCAGCGGGCCCATGCCGGTAGCCGCCGCGTGTTTTCCACTATTGGACAGATGATTCATGCCGCTTTCCATTTAATCGAACAACCCATGCTGGCGATCTGCTCACGCGGTCCCTGTCCGGTCTGCGCCACTTGCAGCATCGCGTTGAATAAATCGCGCGGCGCCTCAGCGACCTTCTCCTTGCGCGAAGCATCCAGCCTGCCGCGATATTGCAACTCAAGATTGGCGTTGAATCCAAAGAAATCCGGTGTGCAGACTGCACCGTATGCCTTGGCGATCTGCTGGGTCTCATCCCACACATAAGGGAACGGATAGTTGTATTGCTGTGCGACCAGTTTCATATTATCGAACCCATCTTCGGCATATTCGGCGGGATCATTCGACATGATGGCGATACTGTTGATGCCGTGCTGCTGCAACTCGCGCGTATCGCGGATGATACGCTCGCGAATAGATTTCACATAAGGGCAGTGATTGCAAATGAACATCACCAGCAGGCCATTCTTGCCGCGCGACCCGGCCAGGTTATAACGCTTGCCGTCCACGCCCAGCAGATCGAAATCCCGGGCTTTCCAGCCAAATTCGCATAGCGGAGTTTGCAGACTGACCATTTCATGCTCCTGAAATTTTTCGTAACCTTTGCGCACATTTTAAAGTGCGCAGGCAAAATGAGGGGAAAAAGCTACCGAATACCAAGGGATATGGTTTATACACGACCGCCTTTTGACTAAGCCACCATACGCATAACCACTGACTTAAGTTGGGTGTAGCTTGCCAACCAAGTCAGATGGCTTATTGTTGCATCAGTAATTGTGATGAGATTTTTTTAGAGTCAGTATATTATCACGCCGACCACCCATTCATTGCGCCCCTTGAACATGCCACGTTTTTACTGCCCTCCACCTATGCCGTTCAGCGGATCGTTCGATCTGCCGCCGGATGCGGCACACCACGCCTCGCGTGTACTGCGCTTACGGGTGGGCGATACGGTGGAAATCTTCGATGGCATCGGCAATGAGTGCCACGGGCTGATTGCCGATCTCAGCGGCAAGCGCGTGACCGTCACCGACCTTACTGCAACCGATATTAATCGCGAATCCTCTTTACAGGTCGTGCTGGCCCAAGCGCTTTCAGGCAGCGAAAAAATGGATTGGGTAATCCAGAAAGCGACCGAACTGGGAGTCGCAGAAATCCAACCGATCGACACCGAGCGTAGCATGGCCAAACTATCAGCCGAGCGCGCCGCAAAGCGACTCGAACATTGGCAACAAGTCGTCATCTCTGCTTGCGAGCAATGCGGGCGCAATGTGTTACCGAAGATCCACGCGCCGCTGGATATCATGGTGTGGTTGCAACAAACGAGGGCAACTCCGGACGCAAAATTTATTTTGCTGCCGGAGGGTGCATCCTCATTACATGGTCAATCTAAACCGCCGGGCAAAGCTACGTTGCTGATCGGCGCAGAAGGAGGGTTTTCACAAGCAGAAAGCTCTACCGCGCTGCACTGCGGCTTCACCTCGATACGTCTCGGTTCGCGCGTGCTACGCACCGAGACTGCCGCAATCGCCGGACTCGCCGCGCTGCAAACTCTGTGGGGAGATTTTTAAGATTATTCCTTTGGCAGAACAATATCTGCTTTCTGCGTGCTGCAAAATACATCGCGCATCATCCCCACCAGCTTCAGGGTACGCAAATCACCAATGCGGTAGAAAACCCGATTCGCGTCCTTGCGCGTCGCCAACACTCCCTTGTCGCGCAATATTGACAGATGCTGCGAGATGTTACTTTGCGATGTGCCGACTTGTTCCACGATATCCTGCACACTAACCTCCTGATCGCCGAGCACGCATAAAATCTTCAAGCGCAACGGATGCGCAATCGCCTTGACTGCTTGCGCCGCCTGTTGAATGTCTTCGTCTCTGTCTATCAGTTTGTTTGCCATATGTATATCCCAAATACCCTGTCAAGCCACTCACCAAACAGGGCAAATTCGTCTAAAATGCATCTTCCCAACAATCACCATCTGCTTATATTCTACATCAATGAACGTCACCCCTGTACTGCTGCTTATTCTTGACGGCTTCGGCTACCGTGAAGATGCCGATTACAACGCTATTCTTGCCGCCAAGAAACCCAACTGGGACACGCTTTGGCGCGAGTATCCGCATACGCTGATCAACGCTTCTGAAAAATTTGTCGGCCTGCCTTCAGGCCAGATGGGCAACTCCGAAGTCGGTCATCTCAACATCGGTGCTGGGCGTGTGGTGTATCAGGATTTGAGCCGTGTCGATGTGGCGATCGAGGATGGCAGCTTCTACACGAATCCCGCCTTGAGCAACGCGGTAGCACTGGCCAAACAAAAAGGCAGCGCTTTGCACATCATGGGACTGCTATCCCCGGGCGGTGTCCACAGCCATGAAAACCATATTTTCGCGATGCTGGAAATGGCCGCCCGCAACGGCTTGAAAAAAGTTTATATACATGCCCTTCTGGATGGGCGTGATACCCCGCCCAAGAGTGCGGCGCAATCATTGCAAACGTTGCAGGAAAAATGCACTGCATTGGGCATCGGCCAAATCGCCAGCATCGTCGGTCGCTTTTACGCGATGGATCGAGACAATCGCTGGGAACGTGTGCAGCCCGCCTATGAATTACTCACCCAAGGCCGCGCCGAATTCACCGCAACCAACGCGCAGGACGGATTGGAGCTGGCTTACGCCCGAGGCGAATCGGACGAGTTTGTCAAACCCACCACCATTGTCCCCAACGGCGCGCAAGCCGCGACCATGTTGGAGGGCGATGTCGTCATATTCATGAACTTTCGCGCAGATCGAGCCCGCGAAATCACCCGCGCGCTGACAGACGAATCATTCAGCGGATTTACCCGCGCCTACTTTCCGAAGCTGGCCAGCTTCGTCACCTTGAGCCGCTATGGCGAAGATTTTCATTTGCCCTGCGCTTACACCCAGGAGCCCATCCACAACAGCTTCGGCGAATATATTTCCAATCTGGGGTTGAAGCAATTGCGCATCGCCGAAACGGAAAAATTTGCCCATGTCACCTATTTCTTCAACGGCGGAAGGGAACAACCCTACCCGGGCGAAGAGCGTATTCTGGTGCCCTCACCCAAGGTCGCCACTTACGACCTTCAGCCTGAAATGAGCGCATTCGAAGTGACGGATAAACTCGAAGCCGCAATCTTGAGCCGCCAGTATCAGGCCATCATCTGCAATTTTGCCAACGGCGATATGGTGGGGCACAGTGGCAATATGGCAGCGGCCACACTGGCCATCGAGGCGCTGGATGTTTGCGTCGGGCGCGTGGTCAAGGCGATGCAATCCATCGGCGGCGAAGTCATCATCACCGCCGATCACGGCAACGCCGAGCAAATGCTCGACCGCGCCACGCATCAGGCGCACACCGCACACACGTTGAACCCGGTGCCTTTCCTGTACATCGGCCGCCGTGCTAGATTGAACGAGAGTGGTTCGTTGCGCGATCTCGCTCCCAGCCTGCTGGCCTTGATGGGCTTGCCGCAACCTGCGGAAATGACTGGGCACAGCTTGATTCAGATACAGTGATTTTAGTCGCGCGCTTTCTTTCGCTGGCCTTATGTTGTTTGACCTTGGTCAACGTGGCCTATGCCAGCCAACAGGACGAGCTTGAAAATTTGCGCAAGCGCATCGCGGCGGTGCAACACGACATGGATAAAACCAGCGAGTCAAAAACCGAAGCCGCTGACGCATTGCGTGAATCCGAACGTGCAATCAGCAACAGCAATCGCAAACTTGCCGAGCTCGCCGCACGCCAATATTCCGCAGATCAGAAACTCGGCAAACTGCAAGATCAGCAACGGAAACTGGGCACCGACATGGCAACGCAGCAGGCTTTGCTCGGCAATTTGCTTTATCAGCAATATCTCGGCGGCAAGCAGGAATATCTCAAACTGCTACTTAACAATCGTGACCCGAATCAGGCCTCTCGCGATTTACGCTATTACCAATACATCGCACGCAGCCGCGCAATCTTGCTCACCAGGTTGCGCAAAAATCTTGCCACGCTGAATGACGTCAGCTTGTCCACTCGCGAACAACGCACCGAGTTGGCCTCGTTACGCTCGGAACAAGCCGCACAAAAAACGAACCTGGAGAAGGAACAACATTCTCGGCGACATATGCTGGGAAAAATCTCGCACCGACTACACCAGCAACGCCGCGAGATCACACACCTGCAACGCGATGAAGGCCGTCTTTCAGAACTGATCGACAAATTGTCTAAAATTGTTGCCCATCCAAAATCAACATCGCTGCTCCGCAACGACGAAGTACCGGACAATCGCTTTGACGGTAATCCGTTCGACCAGCTAAAAGGCAAGCTGACGCTGCCCGTCAAAGGTGTGATCACCAATCGTTTCGGTACGCCGCGACCCGACAGTACAGTGCAATGGAAGGGGCTTTTTCTTAGAACTTCCGGCGGGCAAGCTGTCAAAGCGGTTGCTGCCGGACAGGTGGTGTTTGCTGACTGGCTGCGCGGCTTTGGCAACCTGTTAATTATCGATCACGGCAAGGGCTACATGAGCTTGTATGGCAACAACGAGACGCTCTACAAACAGGTCGGTGATGTGCTGCGCGGCGGGGACACCATCGCGACCGTCGGGAATAGCGGCGGCAATGAGGATTTCGGTTTATACTTTGAATTGCGACATGAAAGCAAGCCACTCGACCCCATAAAGTGGCTGGCAACAAAATAATATTGAGGGAATTATGCGTCTTCTTGAAAAAGCGGGTTTAATCGGTTTGGGTTTGGTTGCGGGCGTGTCTGTCAGCCTGCATTTCGCTGCGGTAGCCGACAAGGAAACACTCGCAACACCGCTACCTATCGAGGAACTGCGCGCGTTCTCCGAAGTTTTCGGTCGCATCAAGAGCGACTACGTCGAACCGGTCACCGACAAAAAATTGATCACTGACGCTATCGCTGGCATGTTGAACGGTTTAGATCCGCATTCCGCGTACCTCGATAAGGAAGCTTTCAAGGAGTTGCAAGAAGGCACGCATGGTGAATTCGGCGGGCTCGGTATCGAAGTCGGCATGGAGGATGGCATTATAAAAGTCATCTCGCCGATTGAAGACACCCCGGCCTATCATGCCGGCATCAAAAGTGGCGACTTCATCATCAAACTGGATGATACGCTGATCAAGGGTATGGCACTGAACGATGCGGTTAAACGCATGCGCGGCAAGCCGGGCAGCAAAATCCTTCTGACCATTATTCGCAAGGATGAACCCAAGCCGCTCGAGATTACCTTGGTACGCGCCGTCATCAAGGTGCAAAGCGTGAAGTCCAAACTGCTGGAGTCTGGCTATGGTTTTGTCCGTATCACCCAGTTCCAGGAGATGACCGGCGAAAATCTCGCCACCGCGCTCGAGAATATGGTTAAGCAAAACCAGGGGCCGTTGAAGGGCTTGGTACTCGATTTGCGCAATGATCCGGGCGGACTCTTGACCGGCGCGGTCGCCGTATCCTCCGCTTTTCTGCCCAAGGACGCGCTGGTGGTCTACACCGAAGGCCGCACTGAAGATGCCAAAATGCGCCTGACCGCCAACCCTGAAAATTATCTGCACGGCAATGGCGGGAATGATTACCTGAAAACCGTACCCGAATCTATCAAAAGCGTACCACTGGTCGTTCTGGTCAATGCCGGCTCCGCATCCGCATCCGAAATTGTTGCTGGTGCGCTGCAAGATCACAAGCGTGCAGTCATCATGGGCGTACAAACTTTCGGCAAGGGTTCCGTGCAAACCGTATTGCCACTGGGTAACAACACCGGGATCAAACTCACCACGGCGCGTTATTACACACCGGGGGGACGTTCCATTCAAGCCAAGGGTATCGTGCCCGATATTCTGGTCGAAGATCCGGCCTCCGCCGGGCGTGACAGCGGCCTGTTCCGCCTTCGTGAAGCTGATCTGGACAAGCACTTGATCAACGACAAACCGTCGGATGAAAAACCACGTAGTGCAATCAAGAGCACGCTTACTCCACCTGATACAAAAGAAGAAATGTCAAAAATTGCACCTGCTGAATTTGGGTCCAAGAACGACTACCAACTGAATCAGGCATTGAATCTTCTCAAAGGAATGCAAATACTAAAAGGCAAATAATTGTTTGCCGCGAGGTCAACATGATTGATCCCATTGAACTGATTAAACAACGCGATATCGTATTCAGTGCCGAGCCACCCGGACAGATAGCCCGTGCCCACAAGCTTTTATCCGGGTTGCCAAACTGCAAGGTTGAATATGGCCATTCTCCGAACACATTGCGTGTCACTTACAACTTGCGCCACTACACGCTCAATGGTTTGGAAGAGGGTCTGACTGCAGAAGGATTCCTCCTCGACCACAGCCCGCTGCACAATATTGGACGCCAGGTGATTTATTATTGCGAGGATACCGCCTGCCACAACCTGGACATTCCTGCCCACACCACCAAAAAGAATGAGCGCGAAGTGTTTGTTAAAGCCTACGATCACGAACCACATGGCGATCATGACGACACACCTCCTGAGTTGCGCGATTATAAGTAAGTCAGTTCAATAGTGCATTTAGTCACAAGCAAAAACGCCCCACCATTTCTGGAGGGGCGTTTTTGATTGTAAAGAGTCTGACGTCTGTCCTGATAACCAGCGACATTCTCACTTGAGGTCTCGCGCTGCGTTCAAGCAGGTCATCGAGCTATATTTTGAGCAAAGCAAAAAGCCCAACCGTTTCCGGATGGGCTTTTTGTTTGTAAGGAGTCTGACGATGACCTACTTTCACATGGGTAATCCACACTATCATCGGCGCGGAGTCGTTTCACTGTCCTGTTCGGGATGGGAAGGAGTG
>JADGRL010000025.1 GCA_017880865.1 Gallionella sp. | reverse complement strand
CAGAACGATGCATTACCCGCCGAGTGTCTGGTCCTGGTTTTTAAACCAGGAGAGTGCGTGTTCAAAATGCTGCGGATCAAAATCTGGCCAATATTCATCTCTGACATAAAAATCCGCATAAACCGATTGCACTGGGAGGAAACCGCTCAATCGGCGTCCTCCTCCCCAGCGTACAATCAAATCCAAACGTGAAACTTCATCTGAACGCAGGCCGCCGTTTTTAAGGCCGGCCAAATCCCATTCCCAGCCATAGTTGACGAGTAGATTCACCTTCATTCCGACACCCTGGCGCTGCCGGAATTCTTTTAACTCCTTGGGGAATTGCGTCGAGGTCTCATCGCCGACAACAAGCAGTGCCGATCCACGGCGTGCAATCTCAAAAGCGAATGCAACGCAGGCTTCGCTGAATGCCTGTTTCTGAATGGAAGGCCGTTTGGTGTTGTCCTGGGTAAAACAGTAGATGGAAACTTCTTTGATCCCGCATTCCTTACATTTCTCATACAGCAGTAACCCCGGCTCGATACCATGAGCATATCCGGCTTCTTTAGGCAGACTATGATCTGCGGCCCAACGCCGATTTCCATCAGGAATGAAACCAACGTGACGCGGGATATTATTTTTCGCCATTGCAACCCTTATTCCAACATGATGTGAGGTCATACGATACGAAGGTTATCATTAAATGTCGCATCGGTCATTCTGTCCGGCAAAATTGATTTGATTGTTTTTTAGCTCGGTAGGTTGGGCTGAATGAAATGAAGTCCAACATTCATCACGCAAACCTGTTGGGCTTCGTGCCTCAGCCCAACCTACGAACTACGTGGCGGCTCTTGGAACAACAACACGAACAACTTGCGCGCTGCCAACCGCAACAACAACGACCCTACTAACCGGAACAACAACATCGGTTTCCGGTTGGCGAGTACACTTCGAACTGCCAGAGCCGACACATTCACGGATGTGCCGGGTGAGTTTCGGAGCGTTCAGGGGCTTTCATGATGAGTGCAACACCCCGCTCTTGTTTTGCTGACTCAGGTTGGGACAGGTGCGGGTTCTTTGAGCTGTATTAAATAGCATGTCGCGCACTTTCGATGTCCGCTTTGGAGAAAGTCCATCATCCGGTATGTGTCGTTAGAAGCAACTCGCGAACATCTGCAAAGTGTGGGCATCTTGTTGCTCACCCGTTTTTTTGGTTTTGGATTTTCGCTTTACCTCCCCTGTGCGCCGCCGAGTCGCGCAGGGTGGTCAGGGGATGTCGGCGAGGACTGATGAAACAACTAGCCATTCGACTAGGTTGGCAAAAAACGCCAACCTAGTCGCTGGTTATGCCATACGCCCCTACGACTACTCCAACCCCAACTTCTTCCATCCCTCGTGCCCCAGCTTCTTCATCGTCTCGACATTAACATCGACGATCTTGTCCGCGTCGGGAAAGGCATCCACGGCGCGATCCACGCTGTCTTCGCGCAGCAAATGCAGCATGGGGTAAGGCGAACGATTAGTGTAATTCTCGATATCGTCCGATTGAGTGCCTGCAAATTGATACTGAGGATGCAGGCTGGCCACCTGGAATTCATCGTTGAACTCCGGCTCGGTCACGGCAAGATCGACCGTGTCCAGAAAATCATTGAAGTCGAGAAAGTCGGTCAGCACATAAGGATGGATCAGCAGCGTGGTGTCGATCTGCTCGGGATCGGCATCTTGCAGCGTGCGTAGCTCGGCCATCAACTCTTCCAGCAATGCCTCCGGCGTCGTCGCCGCGCTGACCACATAGCGTATCTGCTTTTTGACGTGCACGGCCTTGGCGAACGGACACAGGTTGAGGCCGATGACGGCTTTCTCCAGCCAAACTTGCGTGGCGGCGATGATGGTTTCGTTAGTCATTCAGTAGCTCTCTTATCAGTGTGTTCAAAAACGTCGCGAGCGATGGCAGAGCAAGGCGCGCAAGGATGAGGAAGCGGAATGTACTCATAGTACATGAGCATTCTGAATTCTTGCGCAACACCGCTCTGGCGAGCGTAGTAGTTTTTCAACACACTGACAGCGGGGGTTCGTCCATCAGTGCTACCTGCTCTCGCAATTCCAGAATCCGGTCTTGCCAGTAGCGCTGGGTATTGAACCAGGGGAACGCGGCGGTAAAGGCCGGGTCATCCCAGCGCCGCGCGATCCAAGCGGCGTAATGTATCAGGCGCAACGTGCGTAGCGCCTCGATCAGATGCAGTTCACGCGGATCGAAGTCGTAAAAATCCTCATAGCCCGCCAGAATATCGGCGAATTGCCGGGTCTGATCGGCGCGCTCACCGGACAACAGCATCCACAAGTCCTGGATCGCCGGCCCCATGCGGCTGTCGTCGAAATCCACGAAATGCGGGCCGGCATCCGTCCACAGCACGTTGCCGACATGGCAGTCGCCATGCAGGCGCAATTTTTTCACATCACCTGCCCGGTCGTAACAGCGCCGCACACCATCCAATGCCAGCGCGACGACGCCGCGATAGACTTCGATGAGTTCTGCCGGGATAAAATCGTGTGTTAACAGGTACTCACTAGGCTCCACACCGAAGCTCTGAATATCCAGCGCGGGACGTTCGCGATAGGACTCCAGCGCACCGACCGCATGGATGCGGCCGATGAAACGTCCCATCCATTCCAGCGTGTCGCGGTTGTCCAGTTCCGGCGCGCGTCCGCCGTGTTTGGCGAACACCGAAAAACGAAACCCGTTGAACGTGTGCAGCGTATGACCGTTAATTTCCAAAGCAGGTACCACCGGAATCTCGCGCTCGGCCAGTGTCGCGACAAACGCGTGCTCTTCCAGAATGGCCGCATCGGACCAGCGTGCGGGGCGATAAAACTTGGCGACCAACGGCGGTGCATCGTCCATGCCCGCCTGATAGACGCGATTTTCATAGCTGTTCAGCGCCAGCAAACGGCCGTCGCCACACAGGCCGATGCTATCCAACGCGTCCAGCACGGCATCGGGGGTGAGAGCAGTAAAAGGTTGAATATGCATGGGCGACATTGTACGGCAGAGCTTGCGGCTCAAACAGCGCGGCGCGTTGAAAATTAACTCCTGTCCCGCACCTTTAAGCTACTTGGCATGGGTCCTGGCTATCAGTTGCGATTTATCGCCCGGCGTGGCCAGATAATGCATCGTATATTATTGACAAAATTCATAGCCATGCATACCATAGGGTTGCGTTCAGCTGTAGCTCCAAGCAGCAATGTGGTGGCAGCAAGATTGTCACTTGTCGTTTCAAACATATCGCGGGAGTAATATCATGGATCCAAAAGTAGAAGCCAAAGATTTACAAGCTCAACAAGAAAAAGTAAAAGAATTGAAAGCTGAATTAGATGTTCTGAACAAGAAGATCAAAAACAATGAAAAGCTATCGTCGGAAGACACCAAGTTTCTCGGCGAACTAGGCTGGCTTACCGCGTTGTCTGTGACGATAGCCAGTATCGCATCCAGCCTCTAAGTACCAGCATGGCTGGCATTGCTTAGACATAGGCAGCAAGTAACAAGCAGCAAAACAAAGGGCGGATTAACCGCCCTTTGTTTTTGCATCATCAAAAAATCCCGTCCTGTCGGTTTGGCTCCTGCCGGTTTGGCCTAGCCCAGCAAGCTCGCCAGCGTCAGCAGCAACAACAGAATCAGCCAGAACACCACCGAACGCCACACCAGCCCAATGGTGCTTTGCATGAAGTCGACATCGGCATCATCACCCATACCCAACTCGGCCCTGTCTTCCAGCAAGCCGCCTTGCGGGATCGGCATACCCAGACGCACGCCCAATGCACCCGCAGCGCTGGCCAACAATATACCCGCTTCGCTGTCAGACCAGCTCGCCGCCTGGGTCCGCCAGCAATAGATGGTGTCTTCGAAATCGCCGACGATGGCAAAGGTCATCGCGGTCAGGCGGATAGGCAACCATTCCAGCACGTAGAACGCCTGCCGGGCGAACCCGCCGAATTCGCCCAGCTCTGCTTCATCCTGGTCACCCCAACGGCTGCGCAAAAATTGTGCGAGGCGATACAGCAGCGCGCCCGCCGCCCCGCCCAGGCCCAGCGCGCTGAACAACACAAACCACACGATCACGCCGAACACGTTGCGATGCGATGCGATCAGTGCCTGTTCGATCGTGACGCGCGCCACTTCTTCGGCATTCAATTCATGCGAAGGGATACCTCGCCAACGTGATAACAGGCTGCGCGCCTCATCCAGATTGTCCTCGCGCAACGCCTGATGAATGTCGGTGAAATAATGGCTGAATTGGCGAAAACCCATCGTCAGATACAACACCAGCACGTTGAACGCCCAGGCGAAAATCGGATGCATACGATACAGCAGCCAGTACGACACCACGACACCGGCTAACAGCGGCAACGCCGCGATCAGCCAGGCGATCTTGCCGTGTTTGTGTTGCCCTGCATTGAAGTGAAGCTGAAAGAAATTGACGTAGCCGGACAACCAACCGTACAGGTATTTACGCGAAGAGAGCGGATGGAGTTGCTCCAGCAACAGCGCGGCGATCAAGGCAAACAGGCTCATAGCAAATAGAAAGCATCAACGATTGGATGATGCGAAAGATAGCACACAATCTTGCGGCTTGCGTAAGGCGTCTGGAGTTTAGCCGTGTCAATTCCACGTCCAGTTGCTGGACGTGGAATTGACACGACTTGGCGTTATTCGCCAGACTTCAGGCAATCATCCCCGCCGCAACCGTGTTGTTCGTCGCCTCGTCGATCACGATGAAGCTGCCGGTGGCGCGGTCGGTGGCATAGCAGTCGAACACCAGCGGCTGCTGCACCTTGATCGCCACATGCGCGATGTCGTTCATGTTCAGCGTGGCGGCGCCGTGCTGTTCCAGCGTGTTCACATCCACACGATAATCGATGCTGGAGAAAAAACACTTCGCGGTGCGCGTGGTGTGCTTGACCAGATACTTGCGATTCTTGTCGAGCGGGGTTTCGGACAGCCAGCACAACATCGCTTCGAATTCCTTCGCCACCTTGGGCGGATGCGCGCTGCTCTTCACGAACATGTCGCCGCGCGAAATATCGATCTCATCGGCAAGGGTGATGGTCACCGACTGCGGCGCAAAAGCGGTTTGCAGCTTGCCGTCGTAAGTGACGATTTCTTTGACGCGGCTGGTGCGTCCCGATGGCAGCACGGTGATCTCGTCGCCGACCGCGATCTCGCCCGCTTCGATGCGCCCCATGAAGCCTCGGAAATCGTGATATTCCTCGGTTTGCGGACGGCATACCCACTGCACCGGGAAGCGAAAATCGCTGGTGTTCACGTCATGGTCTATCTCGACCTTTTCCAGCAACTCCAGCAAGGCCGGGCCCTTGTACCAATCCAGCTTGTCGCCGCGATCCACCACCATGTCGCCATTCAGCGCAGACAATGGAATGCAGGTGATGTCGTGCAAATTCAATTGCGCGGCGAATTTTTTGTACTCGGCGACGATCTCGTCGAAGCGCGCTTGTGAATAATCCACCATATCCATTTTGTTCACCGCCAGCACGATGTGCGGCACGCCAACCAGGCTGGCCAGATAGGTGTGGCGGCGCGTCTGCACCAGCACGCCTCGGCGTGCATCGATCAGGATGACGACCAGATTCGCGGTACTGGCCGCCGTCACCATGTTGCGCGTGTACTGCTCATGCCCCGGCGTATCGCCGATGATGAACTTGCGCTTCGGCGTGGCGAAATAACGATAGGCCACGTCGATCGTGATGCCCTGCTCGCGTTCGGCTTGCAAACCGTCGGTCAGCAAGGATAAATCGACCGCCGTCATGCCGCGCTTCTCGCTGGTCTTGGAGATCGCCGAATACTGATCCTCAAAAATGGATTTAGAGTCGTGCAGCAAGCGTCCGATCAGCGTGCTCTTGCCGTCGTCCACGCTGCCTGCGGTGATGAAACGTAATAATTGTGTGGTGTTGCTCATGATTAAAAGTACCCTTCTTTTTTGCGCAACTCCATCGAGGCGTCAGATGTTTGGTCGTCCATGCGTGTCGCGCCGCGTTCAGTTATGCGTGACGTCGAGGTCTCTTCGATGATCTCGTCCACCGTGCGTGCGGTCGACTCCACCGGCGCGGTACAAGTCATGTCGCCCACAGTACGGAAGCGCACCGATACCACCTCCACTTTTTCGCCCGGCTTCGGCTGCACCAGATGCGACACCGGAATCACGTTATTGCCGCGCCGTATCACTTCGCGTTCGTGCGCAAAGTAAATGTTCGGGATGTGCAGCTTCTCGCGGCCGATGTATTCCCAGATGTCCATCTCGGTCCAGTTGCTGATCGGGAACACGCGAATGTTCTCTCCGGCATGCACGCGGGTGTTGTAGGTATCCCACAACTCGGGGCGCTGGTTCTTCGGGTCCCACTGGCCGAACTCGTCGCGGAACGAAAAGATGCGCTCCTTGGCGCGCGCCTTTTCTTCATCGCGGCGTGCACCGCCCATACATGCATCGAAACCGAACTCGGCGATGGTCTCCAGCAGCGTCACCGACTGGTACGGATTGCGCGGCAAGTCTGGATTTTTGATGACGATGGTGCCGCGCTTGATGGAATCTTCCAGCGAACGCACGATCAGCCGTTCGCCCAGATCGGCCGCCAGCTTGTCGCGGCAGGCGATCACCTCGGGGAAGTTGTGCTCGGTGTCGATATGCACTAGCGGGAACGGGAACTTCGCCGGACGGAACGCCTTCTCTGCCAGGCGCAGCATCACGATGGAATCCTTGCCACCGGAAAACAGCAGCGCCGGATTTTTACATTCCGCCGCGACCTCGCGCATGATGTGAATCGATTCGGACTCCAGCGCGTCCAGATGGGTAAAGGTGTGTTTGCTCATTTGTTCTTTCTCGGTTTTGATGGCGGGTTACGCTACGCTAACCAGCGACTTGCCGCTTTAGCGACTTAGTCGAATGGCTATGCAAAGCTAACCCACCCTACGATTATTTTAATTGTGAAATTTTACCAACGTGCAGACCACATTCTTTGCCTTCCGCGGACTCCCACCACCAACGGCCTGAGCGTATGTCTTCGCCGGGAGTCACCGCGCGCGTGCAGGGTGCGCAGCCGATGCTGGGATAGAAACGGTCATGCAGTTTGTTGTAGGGCGCATTATAGCTTCTCAAATACTCCCACACCTCGGCGTTAGTCCAATCCAGCAGCGGGTTGAATTTCTGCAATCCGTGATCGGCATCGAAGGACGACACTTCCAGGCTGCCGCGCGTCACCGCCTGATCGCGGCGCATCCCGGTTATCCAGGCGCGCTTGCCCGACAGCGCGCGTTTCAATGGCTCGACCTTGCGCATATAGCAGCAAGCCTTGCGGTTTTCCACGCTGTCGTAAAAACCATTCACGCCATGTTGTGCGACGTAGGCTTCGATTCGCGCACTGTCCGGAAAATACACCGTCAGCGGCACCGTGTAATGATTGCGCACCTCCTGCATCAGATCGTAAGTCTCTTGCGGCAAACGTCCCGTGTCGAGACTGAATATCGCGATGTCGGGCTGATATTTGGCGATCAAGTCGGTTAGCACCATGTCTTCCGCGCCCAGACTATTCGCGAATGTCACCGGCGAAAAATCACGCATGGCGTTCGCCAGCACCTCTTTTACTTGTTCAATTTTTTGTTGCAATGCACTACTCATAATTCACCTCCGCGTTGCACGCGCCGAAACAGTGGCAATTTATCATCTACCGAGGCCTGATAGCTGAGTGAAAAATCGCTCAGCCCCTTCAATGCCTCGTGCATGTCTTTATCTGCTCTGGGCGCGAACGCATCGAAGCCGACGCGCTGCATGTAGAACATCTGGTCGCGCAACACATCGCCGATCGCGCGCAATTCCCCGCGATAGCCCAATCTGGCGCGCAAATGGTAGGCAATGGAATAACCGCGCCCATCGGCAAACCGGGGGAAGTCCACCGCGATCACGGCAAATTTTCCCAGATCATTTTGCAGGTCTTCTGCCCGTTCGTTGCTGGCCAGCCATACGCCCAGATCGGCTCGGTGTTGCAGTGCGGCGCGCTGTGCCTGCCACACTTTCAGCGGTACGATGGTTTTGCCGGATGGCACGGCAACACCTTCCGGCGTGTCACTTGCACTCAAGCGCAACACGATCCAGTCGTCATCCACGATGGCTTTATTTTTGATGATCATCAGAACCTCGGTGAGTAATAAGGCATGTCGTATGGAACGCCTTTTTCAAGCAGCGCATAGTCGGGTGTTTGCAGACCTTCATCATCTGCAACCGGGGTCGCGTAAACAGTGTCCTTGAAAGGATCGTGGCCGATACGGCGCACGGTATCGATGAAGCGCTCTCCCTCGAAACGCTCGCGCACATACACCTGCAACAGACGCGCGATCACCTCGGGTATTTGCGCAAAAGTGAACGAGCGCCCGATGACTTTACCCAGGCTGGCCGCATTGCCCTGCGCGCCGCCAATCGACACCTGATACCACTCTTCCCCATCTTTATCCACACCCAGTATGCCGATATGCCCGACATGATGATGTCCGCAGGCATTGATGCAACCCGATATATTCAGCTCGATCTCGCCGATTTCATGTTGAAAATCGAGATCGTCGAAACGCTCGTTTATCGCACGAGCCAGCGGAATGGAACGCGCATTCGCCAAGGTGCAGAAATCGCCGCCGGGGCAGCAGATGATGTCGGTCAACAGGCCGATGTTGGGCGTGTCCATGTCCAGCTCTTTAGCGGCTTGCCACAATGTGATCAGGTCGGATTGTTTGACATCCGCCAGCACCAGATTCTGCATATGCGTGATGCGCAATTCGCCGAAGCTGAAACGCTCGGCCAGTTCCGCCGCCGCGTCCATTTGCTCCGCCGTCGCGTCCCCGGGCGCGATACCGGTTTTTTTCAGCGACAGCAGCACCGCGGCATAACCCGGTACTTTGTGCGGTTTGACGTTGCGCTGCATCCAGTTGGAGAAGGCCTTGTTGTCGCGCCGGTAAGCTGCTACCTCAGCATCGCTCTTCGGCAACGGCTGATAAGCGGGCGCGCTAAAACAAGCCGCGACGCGATTTAATTCCTCGACCGTGATCGTGCATGGGCCATCTTTGGTGAACTGCCAATCGGCTTCAACCTGGCGCTTGAACTCCTCAATGCCGAGCGCCTTCACCAGTATCTTGATGCGCGCCTTGTAGATATTGTCGCGGCGACCGTATTCGTTATACACCCGCACGATGGATTCGGCATAAGTAATGATGTGCTGCCAGGGCACGAAAGCGCAGATCTCGGACCCGATAATCGGCGTGCGACCCAAACCACCGCCGACCAGCACGCGAAACCCGATTTCACCCTGCGCATTTTTCACGACAGCCAGGCCGATGTCATGCACCGCAATCGCCACGCGGTCTTGCGCAGCACCGGTAATCGCGAACTTGAATTTACGCGGCAAGTAACCAAATTCGGGATGGAACGTGCTCCACTGGCGCAGCAACTCGGCGTAGGGGCGCGGATCGGCGATTTCATCTTGCGCCACACCGGCGAACTCGTCGCTGGTGATGTTGCGTATGCAATTGCCGGAAGTCTGATTGGCATGCATTTCGACCGTCGCCAAATCGTCCAGAATAACCGGCGCATCTTGCAGATTGATCCAGTTGAACTGGATATTCTGGCGCGTCGTGAAATGCCCATAGCCGCGATCGTATTTGCGTGCGATGGATGCAAACATGCGCATCTGCGCTGCGCTCAACAAACCATAAGGCACGGCGATGCGCAGCATGTAGGCATGGATCTGCATATACAGGCCGTTTTGCAGACGCATGATACGAAATTCATCTTCGGTCAGCTCACCCGACAAGCGGCGACGCACCTGATCGCGAAACTGCGCGACGCGCTCGGCTATGATCTGGTGATCGAATGGGTCGTAGCGATACATTTAGTTTTTCCTTACCATTTATTCTGGCCTCTTATTCGGTCGGATACTGTTTTGACACGGGCAGCAACAGCGCGGCGGCGAGCGGAAACTTTGCGCCGTACATCAGGATGTATTCGACATCCGCATCCTCGTCGTGGCGCAATGCCGCGCCGATATAAGCATGTTCGCCGGTCTGACCGACCACCACACCGATGCGGCCGCCGCAACCGTTGAACCAGCTGACTTGTTTAGGTTTGTTGGGTTTGTTCGCACTCATCATTTTTCCTTACTTGTAAAACATCATCTTGAAAGAAATCAGCAACAGTATCACCGCAAGAACATTGCGCAATACCTTTTCTGGCACTTTGGCGCTCAGATGACTGCCGATATAAATCCCGGGCAACGAACCCAGCAACAAACTGCCCAGCAGCACCAGATCCACCGTACCCAAAGCCAGATGCCCCATGCCCGCCAGCGCAGTCAGCGGCACCGCATGCACGATGTCGGTGCCGACCAATTTAACGGTCTGGTGGCGCGGATATAAGAACAGCAGCACCACCATACCCAGTGCGCCCGCACCGACCGAAGAGATGGTCACCAGAATGCCGACCAGCGCGCCAGTGACGATCGTGGCGGCGGGCAGATACCGATGATGCAACTCGATCATCATGCCATTTTTGCGCTGGGCGATCTTCTTGACCTGATCCTTGACCAGCAACGCCGTGCCGGTCAATAGCAAAGCCACGCTCAGCACTCCGGTCACCAGGCCGCGCAGCGTCTTCTCATCCAGCGCAAGATACTTCAGCGTCAGGATGGTCAGCACGGCAGCGGGCAAACTGCCCATGCTCAGCAGCCCCACGATCTTCCAATCCACCGTATCGCGCCGCGCATGCACCCAGCCGCCCATCGTCTTGGTCAGCGATGCATACAGCAGATCAGTACCGACTGCGGTGGCCGGGGCAACACCGAACAGCAGCACCAGCAACGGCGTCATCAACGACCCGCCGCCTACCCCGGTGACGCCGACGATCAGCCCCACCAGAAAGCCGGATATTGTGTACATGATATCCATGCGCTACCACCCTTAAAAATTCAAGGTGCGCATTCTAGGTCGCGCACCTTATATTCCAAAATACTTTTATGCTAATATCTTATAGCCAATTACTATATTAAGTAAATGCCATGAATTTACAACAACTGCGTTTTCTCAACGAGATCGTGCGCCAGGGGCTGAAGATCTCCGATGCCGCCAGCGCGCTGTATACCTCGCAGCCCGGCATCAGCAAGCAGATCAAGCTGCTCGAAGAAGAGCTGGGCATCGAGATATTCGTGCGCAACGGCAAGCGCCTCGCGGCGATCACCGAACCCGGCAAAGCCGTGCTGGAAATCGCCCAGCGCATGCTGCACGATGCGGAGAATCTCAAACAGGTCGCCGAAGAATTCCACTCACAGAACAGCGGCCACCTGACCATCGCCACCACGCACACGCAGGCGCGCTACGCCTTGCCGCCCACGGTCAAACAATTCATCCAGCGCTATCCCGGCGTGAAACTGGGTCTGCATCAAGGCAGTCCGACCCAGATCGCCGAACAGGTGTTGAGCGGCGAAGCCGACATCGGCATCGCGACCGAAAGCCTGTCGCTGTATGACGAACTGGTCACGCTGCCGTGCTACGAATGGAATCATTGCGTTATCACGCCCCCGAAGCACCCGTTGCTGAACGAGAAAAAAATCACACTGGCGAAGCTCGCGCAATATCCGATCATCACTTACGACTTCGCGTTCAGCGGGCGCGGCAAGATCAATGCCGCGTTCGAAGCCGCGAAAATTGAGCCTAACATCGCGCTGACCGCGATCGATGCCGACGTGATCAAAACTTATGTGGAGTTGGGGCTGGGCATCGGCATACTGGCGAAAATGGCCTTCATCCCGGAGCGGGACAAACACCTGCGCATGCTCGATGCAGGGCATCTGTTCAAGCCCAGCACCACGCGCATCGCGATACGCAAGAACGAATACCTGCGCGGCTACACCTACGACTTCATCGAACTGTTCGCCCCGCACCTGACCCGCGACGTGGTGGCGAAGGCAATGCACCTGAGTGCATAGTTGTCCAATCGGTGACGCGCATCTTTTACAGACCTGCCTCGCGATTCGTTCGAAACAGCGGGGTTATTGCGTTAAGCGCCATCCATTGCCTTCTTCCAGCTGCGCAGGGGAATATGGGTCTGCAGGCGGCGAATGGCATGATCGGCCAGTGCAGCGTTGATCTCGTGACCCACCGATGGGGCGATATCCAGAGTGGCGTCCCCACCCAGCTCCTTCAATCGTGCAATCGCAGCCTCTGCATAGGCGACCGGAATAACAGGATCACTCTGCCCATGCAGCAAGTGCAAGGTCGTTAACTCGGGCGCCTTGTCCGGCAGCCGCGCAAAGCGACCGGAAAAAGCCAGGACTCTGCCCACGCCGCCATCGTGGGCGATACCAAATTCCAGGGCCATGATCGCGCCCTGAGAAAAACCGATCAACGCGGTGTCAGACTGCAAAACACTAAAACGATCCTGAGCCTGTTTCACCAGCGCATGCAGATCCGGCATGACCTCGTTGACACGCGCTACCCGATTTTCGTCGGTCACACTGTTGATCGAGAACCATTGACGACCATTGCCACCGCCATCGAATGGGTGCGGACCTTCCGGGAGCAGAAATGCCGCACCCGGAAACACTTCCTTAAGATAATTGGCCAACGGCACCAGATCGGACGGTTTCGAGCCGACACCGTGCAACAAAATGAAGAGCTGCTTTACCGGCATCGCCTCGGGCAGCAGCTCAATACTTTGAGAGGTTTTTTCAGTCATTAATTTTCCTGAGACAAATTTGAATAGGTTTGCCAGTATGCCGGAAAATTCACCGGACTATCCCCGGCAGTTTTTTCGCGCGCAACTACCAGAGAATCTCCTGGCCGTCATAAGCGAAGAATTTTCCGGAGTCCGCCAGCTTCAGGTGGCCGATCACTTGGCGCATGCCCGACACGCTCTGCTGCGGCGAGATCATCGCATTCGGCCCGCCCATGTCGGTCTGGACCCAGCCCGGATGGAATACGACGGCGGTGATACCGAGCGGCTTCAGGTCGATGGACAGACTTTTCGCGACCATGTTCAGCGCCGCTTTGCTGGTGCGGTACAGGTAATTGCCGCCGCCGCTATTGTCCGCAATGCTGCCCATTTTGCTGGTGATGCTCACGATGGTCTTGTGCTTGCCGCGCCTGATTTGCGCTGCGAATGCCTCGGCCATCTTGAGCGGCGCCATCGTATTGACGCGTAAGGTCTGCATCCATTCCTCATAATCGGTATGGCCGAAACCGCCCCCGTCTGAGTCGGGATAGATGCCGGCGTTGTTGATCAGCAGATCGATGGTTTCGTTTTCAAGCAGCTGCGCCAGTTGCTCGATCTGCGCATGATCGGCGACGTCCAGCGCATGCACCGTTATCAGCTCCGGATATTGCGCCGCCAGTTGTTTGAGCGCATCGGACTTTGCAGGATCGCGGCTGCAAGCCAGAATCCGCCAACCGTCTGCGGCATACTGCGCGGCGAACTCCAGCCCGATGCCTCGGTTGGCTCCGGTAATCAACGTGGTTTTCATTGCTGTCCCTCTTTAATTTACGGCAACTCATCGCGGTCAGGAAATCGCCCGCTTGGAAAAATCACGTGGGCGAAATCCCAGCGCGGCCAGCACCGCGAAGTATACGACGATGCCAGCCGTCACCAGCGCCGACAAACGCAGCACGCGCGACCAGCCGGAATCCGTCAGCCAGCTTTGCTCGGTGCCCATGCCGAACCACAGCGTGACGCCCAGCGCCGCTACCGCGATGCCGACCTTGAGAAAGAATTTCGCCCAGCCCGGCTCGGGTTGATAGATGCCCCCCTTGCGCAGGTAATAAAACAGGATCGCGGAATTCAGGCACGCGCCCAGACCGATGGATAGTGCCAATCCTGCATGATGCAACTGCATCCCGAAGACAAACAGCACGTTCATCAGCTGCGTCGCCAGCAAGGTCACGATGCCGATTTTCACCGGGGTGCGGATATTCTGGCGCGCGTAAAAACCGGGCGCCAGAATTTTCACGAGGATCATGCCGATCAGGCCGACGCTGTAGCCGATCAGCGCGTAACTGGTCATCAGCACGTCGTGCGCGACAAATGCGCCGCGCTGAAAAAAAGTGGACAGCAACGGAACCGCGATCATGCCCAGCGCCAGCGCGGCGGGCAGCGTCAGCATGACGGTCAGGCGCAAGCCCCAATCCAGCAGCTTCGAATATTCCGACATATCGTTATTGGCATGGCACTTGGACAACGACGGCAGCAATATCGAGCCTAACGCCACGCCTAATATTCCGGCGGGGAATTCCATCAGGCGATCCGCGTAATACAGCCAGGACACGCTGCCCGTGATGAGTAGCGAGGCGAAGATCGTATTGATGACCAGGCTGATCTGGCCGATCGACACGCCGAACACCGCCGGCCCCATCTGCTTGATGACGCGCCACATGCCTGCGTCATGCCAATTAAAACGTATGCGGGGCAGCATGCCGATTCTCTTCAGGAACGGAATCTGGAATGCCAGTTGCACGAAGCCGGCGATAAACCAGGCCCAGGCCAAGCCCGTAATAGGCTGTGCGAAGTAGGGTGTCAGCCACAATGCGCCGCCTATCAGACAGATATTGAGCAGGACCGGGGCGAAGGCCGGCACCCAGAATTTATTGTAGGTATTGAGTATGCCCGCCGCGACCGCCACCAGCGAGATGAAGAAAATATACGGCGAGGTGATGCGCAGCAACTGCACGGTGAGCTCGAACTTCTGTGCATCCTTGATGAAGCCGGGCGCGGTGATATAGACCAGAATCGGCGCTGCGATGATGCCGATCAGGGTGACGGCGAACAGGATGATCGCCAGCATCGTCGTGACGTGATCGACCAGCAATTGGGTTTCTTCATGCCCGCGCCTGTTACGGTATTCGCCGAAGATCGGCACAAAGGCTTGCGAAAATGCGCCTTCGGCAAACAGGCGCCGTAGCATATTAGGTAGTCTGGTGGCCAGGATGTAGGCATCGTTCGCCATGCCCGCGCCGAACATTCCGGCAATCAGCACGTCGCGCACAAAGGCGAGGATGCGCGAAAGAAGAGTCAGGCTGCTGATCGTGGCAAGGGCTTTGAGTAGATTCATGCTGGTCGTGTGTGATGTTCTGCGTATGCGAAGTCCCTGCGTATGCGAAATCAGGGAACGCCGCGCATCATACCATCGCGCCCGGATTCGCCGCGCACCTCAACGATCAGTCGAGGTATGCGCATCTTGAACAAAGGATTCCAGCCCAACCACGCAAGAAAAAAGGAGCCTTTCGGCCCCTTTTCTGTTCAGTCAGCTACTGGCTGAGCCGCTTTCTTCTGGCTAGTTGGGAACGGCTACGTGCTCAATCACTTCCACCTCGGCACTCGTAACGCGTGTGTCTGTGCTCAACGAGGCGGCAGCGGCCACCACATCCTGTCCGGGCTTCACCCGGTAGAACGCGGTTTGCAGGTGCGAAAATACGCGTACCACATCGAGCCCGTGATCGGCGGCAACGGCAGCGGCGCTATCCACGTTCTTCAGCTTCACGCTCAGGGTGCCGGGCAGTATGCCGATCCCATTGGTGCGCGTGTTGAGCACGGTCGGGTAAGAGGTTGCGCCATTGGTCGAAGTCACACTCGCCGCACCTTGCGAAGCGGCGGTAAACACGACGAAAGAGCCTTTGGTTTCGATCAGCTTGCCGCCACCGGCCCGCGCCAGTGTTTGTTGCGGCGCCTCTTGCGCCAGACTTTTCACCGCACGCGCCCCCGGCAGTACCTGGTATTGCTGGTTGTTGCTGGTCAAGGCCTGACCACGACCAGCTGTTTGCAGAATAATGGCGCGCTCAGTAACCGCAGCGGTTGCCGATTGGTCCGCTGCCTGCACCAGAGTCGGTAACGCGATGAGTGCAATCAGCATTGTAATAGAGCGAAATTTCATTTTTATATCTCCCGGTTATGGCGGCCATTGGCCGCCGTGTGATCAATGTCCGTAAACGCGTATTTTTACGTTGGTGAGTGTCTGGGTTCCACCGATCCAGCCATCCACCACCTTGACGGTCCAGATGCCGGTGCCCGAGGTGCCGAGACTGCTCTCGCCATAAAACGCATTGCTGGCCAACACCATACCCGCCAGATTAGGGCCATTAAAGCCATCCTTAATGTTTTTGAGTATGCTCTTGGTTCCCGATGGCGAAGTCAACTCGATGCCGAGATCTCCGGTATAGCCGCTTAAAGTATTCGTTGTCGTCACCTGAATCTGCACGGCTTCGACGATGCCGCTCACCCCCACTTTTGGTGCGGTGAGCGTGGTGCTCACGCCGGTCACGCTGTTGTCGGGAATGGCCAAGTTGAGCGCACCGCTATTGACCCATACGGTGTTGGTGAAGGTGCCGAGCCCGCAACCTGCGGCGCAGGCACCTTTCGCCAAAGCGACGGCGGCACCCACATTCGCCGCACCGAAGCCGTATGAGTTCTGGAAGTTGAATCCGGCTGCATTGGTGATCCAGCCTTGCTCTGCCACGTAGTTACCACCGGTAAGTGCCACGTTCACGGCTAGCTTCAAAGCATCCACCTTGACTGCGGTCTTGGCCAGAATATGCTTCACGTCGCGCCAGGTAAGCGCCGGATTGGCTTCGAGTATCAGCGCGATCACACCGGACATCATCGGTGCCGCCGAAGAGGTGCCGTTCATGCCGTTGGTGTAGTTGCAGTTGAGGTTGATCGAGGCCAGATTGGCTCCGCCCCAATTAAAGTAACTGAAAGGGCCAAAGCTTGTGGGAGCCGTACTCACAGACTCACCTTTCGCACAGCCAGACTGATCCGTGGTCACCATGGCCGGATCAAGGTCTACCGCGCCTGCGGCAGGAGCCACAAATCCGGCCGCAGTGATGGCTGCAGCGTTGTTGCCAGTTTCGCCGCCCGGCGCACTCGCCCAGATCGCCGAACCTGCTGTGGAATAGCTGGTTCGTGTTCCCTTCGCATTCAGCGCGGCCATCACGATGTTATAAGGCAGCGTGTTGTCAGGATCGAAATTCGCATTCTGGCAGGAGATGCCGACGATATTATTGCCGCTAGGGCCGCAAGTGGCAGGAAAGTTAAGGCCATCTCCGACGAAACCATTGCCCGCCGATTTCACATACAACGCGCCCTTACCGCCGCGCAACGTGCTGGTGCCGCTGGCATATTGGGCTTCCACAGATGTATTCACCAGAAAGTCGGCTGTATTTGAAGTACCAAAACTCTGGTTGAAGATCGAAACATCGCTGCTGTTGGGGCTTGCTGTCGAGCCTCCGAGCGAGACGACATAATCTGACCACAGTTGTGTCGAAGAAAGCAAGTTGAACCCCTTGAGCTGGGCATTGGGTGCCACGCCGATCCCGCCTACGCCATTCATGGCCATCGCGATCAGTCCGCTGACCATCGTGCCGTGGTCGCCGGTGGTGGCGGTGGTATTGGTCGGATCCGTAGTGCTGTTATTAAAATTCCAGGAACCGCCCGGCACCACGTTCGTGTTGAGATCTTCATGCGTAATTTCAAGACCCGAATCGACCACTGCCACGATGATGCCGAATCCGGTGTAACCGTAGGTAATGTAAACGGGGTTGGCGTTAATGTCGGTTCCGAGCGTGCCGCCCGTATTGGCTACGCCTACTGTATCTGCATAACCATTCTGCGCGGTATTGAGCAAGCCCCATTGCTGTTTAGCCAGCGGATCGGCGACAGTCGCGACCGAGAACATTGGGATAGCCGCCAGCGTGATCGTGGTTGTGGCAGTCAGCGTACCGCTGGTGGCGGTCATGACGGCCGTCTGCCCGACAGTCGCCCCGGCAGCAGGTGCAACCAGACCAGTGGCCGCCCCCACGGTAACGACAGCGGGAGAGCCGCTACTCCAGGTGACCTGGGCAGTAATGTTCTTTGTGGTGTTATCCGAATAGGTGCCTATCGCGGTAAGCTGCAACCGGGTATTCAGAGCAGTCGTCGGATTCAGTGGTGTTACGGCGATCGATTTCAGCGTAACGACCGTTGAAAAATTTATAGCCGTCAAAGCGGTACCATTGATCGCGACCGCAAGGCTTGCGGGGTTGAATGTAGAACCGGTCAGGGTGGGGGTGATCGTGTAGCTCCCGTTCGCGAGTCCCGTGAAACTGTAGTTTCCGCTCGCGTCGGTGGTGACAGACTTGCTCGCCGCGCCAGTCAGGTTGACCGTCACACTCGCGGCACCGGCCACCGCCCCCGAGATACTGTAAGTTGTGACTGCTGCCGCACCACCGCCTCCGCCACCGCCACAGGCTGAAAGCAAAAGCGCGGACGCCATCACCGCAAATATAATTCGGACACTTCTTCGAATCAGCAACATGACACCCCCTGAAGTTGTTATAAAAATTTAAACTTTGTACGATTGCCGAACGAACCCACAAATTGTATTTTTTATAAAAGTGGTTGCAGCGACTCTTTAAAGTATGAAGTGCATATCATCTCGGTGATAGCGCCTGCTTATTCATTACCAGACTCCATAGATGGAGCCCATAGCCAATATAAAACCGATAAACCAGAAAGTTTTTGAGGTTATTTCAAACCAGATACTCCTGTCAAGAGTATTAACATTACTGTTTTTAAACAAAATCTGGATGTCGGATATGCATGCAATCAACCGCAATGGGGGATTTTCATGCCCGCGATGTTTTTTTGTATTCACCGAAGATCGGCACAAAGGCTTGTTACCGGCGACTTCACAACGTGCTGGCGTTCCGTACAGGCAAGCTGCTGATACCCTTTACAGCTTTAGGGCCAACTGGTATATTTTTTTGTGCGAATTTCGTTTGCCTCCGGAATCT
The DNA here is from genome assembly GCA_017880865.1 of Gallionella sp. Classification (GTDB taxonomy): domain Bacteria; phylum Pseudomonadota; class Gammaproteobacteria; order Burkholderiales; family Gallionellaceae; genus Gallionella. The sequence goes on along the minus strand of JADGRL010000025.1, from coordinate 25,030 downwards.
ATCCCGAAGATTCGCTCCGGTCACCGTATGTGCAGAAAAAAACTTGATGGATCATCCATCGACCGGATGGCATTTAACTTTTTAATCATCATGGGAGAATTAAGAATGCATGCACTAAATATAACAATGAGCCGCTCCAGACTTTGTCTGGTAGCCGTATCAAGCCTGATATTCGGATTGGCCGCTTGCGGCGGCGGGGGCAGCAGCGGAACCGGAACCGGGGGCGGCAGCGTCTTGCCTACCGCACCGGTAACCATCACTCAGACCAATACACCCAAGGTTGCAGGCGCTGCGGTTAATACGATAGCCAAGAGCACTTCGTTGCCATTTGCCGTGCAAACAACGGCACTGACCCCGGCACCTTCGGCAGTCTCCAATGCGCAGATGTTGGCCGATATCGGAATTGCGTCCGCACGGAAAAGCTTTTTACAAGGTGCCGCACCCGCAATTGTAACGGGAGTAATGGTTACCAATAATTGTTTGGTGAGCGGAACAATATCCGCACCTCAGGCCGCGCCTACGACTGCAACACCGGGAGTCATTACCTTCACCAATTGCAGCGACGTGGCTGGTATCACGTTCAATGGTACCTTGAGCGTGAGCAATTGGGTCGCGTTAACCGCCCCGGCATTCTCGGCAGATATCGTATTCAATCTGACCGTCGTAACGACGACACCGGCCAACACGTTAACCGTTACAGGCGACATGCATGTATCAGTTGACTCACTTTCAAATACGACAATTTCCGGATCCAGCCTGACGATAACGAATACCCTCGCTACACTGGGTAATCTTGGAATCAAGAACTACTCGATCACTCATGATGCTCTGCGCAATATGACGGCAATGACTTTCCAGTTTGCCAGCAGCGCGATCGGTGGAACCGCCACCTTTACGATGATTACACCGTTCAAGAAAACGGCCCCTGGCGTGTATCCGAGCTCAGGCTCAGCAACCATTACCGGCGCGAGTTCAACGGTATTGAGAATTACTGCGCTGGGTAATGAAACTGCCCCTGTTGGCAGCCAGGTTATGATGGAGCTCAGCACGGATGGCGGCGTCACTTACGCAGCACCTACGTATAGTACTTGGGCGATTATTACCAACTAAATCCAAGTAGGTTCTTTGTGAAGGCACAGGGTATACCCTGTGCCTTTTTTTCGGACATAAAACCCCCATCCCTTATGCGCAGGCAATTTTTTAGCCTGTTCCATGTCCCGTGGTTGCCTGCACGCGCGCATGAATTAGGTTGGACTGGGGCTACGCTTGAAGCGACCTGCGCTACTTACCTTTGAAAATGTATGTATCGTGCAACAGGTCAACTGGCTCAGTGTTTACATTGCCATAAAACTCGTAGGCTTGATCTCGATTATTCCCGGCAGCGCCCGTTACACGCTGGGTCTGTGCAAAAAGATTTGCAAAAGATTGGGGGAGCTACTAGAATGCGCGCCTTTCCGTAGTACCGAATTTTTCAAGGAGTAGTCATGGCCAATACCGCACAAGCTCGTAAACGTGCCCGTCAAGCAGTTAAACAAAATGCTCATAACAGCAGCTTGCGCTCTGAATTGCGCACAGCGGTAAAGAAGGTCATCAAGGCGATCGAAGCCGGTGACAAGGCTGCCGCGCAAGCCGTTTACAATGTTTCCGTGAGCTCTGTAGATAGCATCGCCGACAAGAAAATCATCCACAAGAACAAGGCCGCTCGCCATAAGAGCCGTCTGTCTGCGGCTATCAAGGCAATGGCTTAAGCGCTCAACTGCTTTGGTTTACCGCACAAGCCGACAGCGATGTCGGCTTGTTTGTTTTGTAGCGCCAGATTGTTTTTCTTGCGTGCCCTATGTTTTTCTTGCGTGAATGTGGCTGTTTGGCTCAATATACGCATCTTGATTTATTACTGAACGGCGGCTGGTCCGCCGTCATTATTTTATGTCACATGTAATGAACACTTATGCCCGGCTCCCCGTCACCTTTGTGCGCGGCGAAGGCGCGTGGCTGTGGGATACCGAGGGCAAGCGCTATCTGGACGGACTGTCCGGCATCGCCGTGAACACCTTGGGGCATGCGCACCCGCGCTTCACTGCTGCGCTGGGCGAGCAGATCGGCCGTCTGATCCACTGCTCCAATGTCTATCAGGTAGCCGGACAGGAACTGCTGGCCGACAAGCTGTGCAGTTTGACCGGCATGCAGGAAGTATTCTTCTGCAATTCCGGTTGCGAGGCGAACGAGGCCGCAATCAAGCTGGCGCGGATGTACGGCCACCAGCAGGGCATCGAATCCCCCGCGATCATCGTCATGGAAAAAGCGTTCCACGGACGGACGCTGGCGACGCTCTCCGCCACCGGCAACCGCAAGGTGCAGGCGGGCTTCGAGCCGCTGGTGGGCGGCTTTGTGCGCGTGCCTTACAACGATTTGGAAGCCATCAGCCACGTCGCCCAGCACAACAGCAGCGTAGTCGCAGTGCTGGTTGAACCGATTCAGGGCGAAGGCGGCATCCGCACGCTGGACATCGAATATCTGCAACAACTGCGCAAAATTTGCGACGAACAAAACTGGCTGCTGATGCTTGATGAGGTGCAATGTGGCATCGGGCGCACCGGCAAGTGGTTCGCCTATCAGCACACCCATATTTTGCCGGACGTGATGACGCTCGCCAAAGGCCTGGGTTCGGGCGTGCCCATCGGCACCTGCATCACGGCTGGCCGTGCGGCGGGCTTATTCAAGCCGGGCAATCATGGCTCGACCTTCGGCGGCAATCCGCTGGCTTGCACAGCAGGGCTGACCACGCTGAATATTCTTGAACAGGACAAGTTGCTGGCGCATGCCGAGAGCCTCGGTCATTTTATCCGGCAAGGTTTCGCTACCGCGTTGCAAGGCGTGAACGGCCTCAAGGAGATTCGCGGCCAAGGGCTGATGATCGGCATCGAACTCGACAAGCCGTGCGGCGATCTGGTCAAACTGGCTCTCGCCCAAGGACTGTTGATCAACGTGACAGCCGACAGCGTGATCCGGTTGTTGCCGCCGCTGGTGATGACGCAGACGGAAGCGCAGTTGTTGATCGATGGCCTGTGCCCGCTGATTAAAGAATTTTTGCAATCCTGATCGGTAACGAGCCATGTCAGCCCAGCCCATGTCAATAAAGCAACCTGCACCGGTAAAACACTTTTTACAGTTTAAAGACCTGAACCGAGAAGAGCTTGAATATCTGTTTGCGCGCACCCGTGTCATCAAACAGAAATTCAAAGCCTACCAGCAATACTGGCCACTGACCGACCGCACGCTGGTGATGATCTTCGAGAAGGCCAGCACCCGCACCCGCCTGTCTTTCGAGGCCGGCATGCAGCAACTGGGCGGCTCGGCGATTTACCTGAACACGCGCGATTCTCAACTGGGTCGCGGCGAACCGGTGGAAGATGCCGGGCAAGTCATCTCGCGCATGAGCGACATCGTGATGATCCGCACCTTCGAGCAATCCATCATCGAGCGCTTTGCCGCGAACTCGCGCGTGCCGGTGATCAACGGCCTGACCAACGAATATCATCCGTGCCAGATTCTCGCGGACATCTACACCTTCATCGAACAGCGCGGTAGCATTCAGGGCAAGACCGTGGCGTGGATCGGCGACTCCAACAACATGTGCAACACCTGGCTGCAAGCCGCGGAAATACTGGACTTCAACGTGCATGTCTCGACACCGCCCGGCTATGAAGTCGAGCCGGAACGCGCCGGACTATTCGGCGAGGATCACTACGAAGAATTTACCGACCCGATGGAAGCCGCGCGCGGCGCGGATCTGGTGACCACCGACGTGTGGACCAGCATGGGCTTCGAGGCCGAGAACGAAGAACGCATGAAAGACTTTGCCGACTGGCAAGTGGATGAAGACATGATGCGCGTCGCCGCGAAAGATGCGCTATTCATGCACTGCCTGCCCGCACATCGCGGCGAGGAAGTCTCCGCCGGCGTGATGGATGGCCCGCAAAGCGTGGTGTGGGATGAAGCGGAAAATCGTTTGCATGTACAAAAAGCACTGATGGAATATCTGCTGCTCGGAAAGATCGTTTGAGATGCGCGTTCCACCCCGTTATACCCCGCTATTTTTTGCGCTACTCATGTCTATGCTGATGGCCTTCATCATGACGGCGTTCGTCACCTGGGTGAACACCGGGATGGATGACGGCTATACCGGACGCTGGATGCATGCCTTCACGCTGGCGTGGCCGGTGGCGATGATCTGCATACTGCTTTTTACCAACAGGGTACGCAATCTGGTCGCCAAACTGACTGCCCAATAATTTCGCAAACTGGAACTCACTATGTCTGACATCAAAAAAGTAGTTCTCGCCTATTCCGGCGGACTCGACACCTCGGTCATTTTAAAATGGCTGCAGGACACTTATAAATGCGAAGTCATCACCTTCACCGCCGACATCGGTCAGGGTGAAGAGCTGGAACCGGCTCGCGCCAAGGCGCTAAAAATGGGCATCAAGCCGGAAAATATTTACATCGACGACATGCGCGAGGAATTCGTGCGCGATTTCGTGTTCCCGATGTTCCGCGCCAACACCGTGTATGAAGGCGAATATCTGCTCGGCACCTCGATCGCGCGTCCGCTGATCGCGAAGCGTCTGATCGAGATTTCCACGATGACTGGCGCACAAGCCATCTCGCACGGCGCGACCGGCAAGGGCAACGATCAGGTGCGTTTCGAGTTGGGCGCATACGCCTTGAACCCGAACATCAAGGTCATCGCGCCGTGGCGCGAATGGGATTTATTGAGCCGCGAGAAGCTGATGGCTTACGCCGAAAAGGCCGGCATCCCGATCGACATGAAGCACAAGCAAGGCGGCTCGCCCTACTCGATGGACGCGAACCTGCTGCACATTTCCTTCGAAGGCCGTCATCTGGAAAACCCGGCGGCGGAAGCCGAAGACAGCATGTGGCGCTGGACCGTGTCGCCTGAAGCCGCACCGGATAAAGCCGAATATTTGGAAATCGAATTTGCCAACGGCGACATCGTCGCACTGAACGGCACGAAGATTAGTCCGGCACAGGTGCTGACCAAGCTCAACGAACTCGGCGGCAAGCACGGCATCGGTCGCCTCGATCTGGTGGAAAACCGCTACGTCGGCATGAAGTCGCGGGGCTGCTACGAAACTCCCGGCGGCACGATCATGCTCAAAGCTCATCGCGCGATCGAGTCCATCACGCTGGACCGCGAAGTCGCTCACTTAAAAGATGACCTAATGCCGCGCTACGCTTCGATGATCTACAACGGCTACTGGTGGTCGCCGGAACGCCTCGCGCTGCAAACCCTGATCGACCATACCCAGCAGACCGTGAACGGCTGGGTACGCGTCAAGCTGTACAAGGGCAACGTGATCGTCGTGGGCCGCGATTCGAAGACCGATTCGCTGTTCGACCCGACCATCGCCACCTTCGAAGATGACAAGGGCGCATACGACCAGAAAGATGCGGCTGGTTTCATCAAGCTGAACGCGCTGCGCCTGCGCATTGCGGCAAATTTACACAAGAAAAAATAGAGCAGCATGATCCACGAACTGAGCGGCGACATTTTATTTAGCGGTGCGAGGGCCATCGCGCAAGGTGTCGCGCCCAACGATGACTTTCATCACGGCCTGGCCCTGCAACTGCGCGAGCGTATGCCCGCGATGTACAAGGACTTTCGCCACTACTGCCAGACCAAGCACCCCAAGTCAGGCGGGGTGTGGTCGTGGATGAGTCCCGACGGACGTTACATCGTCAACCTGTTCACTCAGGACGGCGCATACGACCACGGCAGCAAACCCGGACGTGCAACGCTCAGCCATGTGAATCATGCGTTGCATGCGCTGCGAGAATTTGCACAGAAAGAAAAAATCACCAGCCTTGCCCTGCCGCGTCTGGCTTGCGGGATGACAGGACTGGATTGGAATGAGGTCAAACCGCTGATCGAAAAACATCTCGGCGATCTCGGTATTCCCATTTATATTTATGTCGCATACCAAAAAGGCGTCAAAGCCGGCGAACCAACCCAATCAAAATAAGGAAACAGCATGTCGCAATTCGATAACGTCAGCGTGGTTAAAAAGGGCAATGTATTCTTCGACGGCAAGTGTGTGTCGCACTCGGTACTGTTCGCCGATGGCACGCGCAAAACCGTCGGCGTGATTCTGCCCAGCACGCTGACCTTCAATGTCAGCACGCCGGAGCTGATGGAAATCACCTCCGGCACCTGCCGCGTGAAGCTCGGCGATGAGCCGGAATTCAAGACCTATGGTGCCGGTAGCCAATTTTCCGTGGCCGCCAACAGCCACTTCGTGATCGAGGCGAATGAGGTAATCAACTACGTTTGCAGCTTCGGTTAATAAAATGGCACCGTCATTCCCGCGAAAGTGGGAATCCAGACAAGTGAACATAGCCCGCGCAGCGGGACAACTGGTTTTGTCCGCTACGCGGATACTTTAAAAATACTGGATTCCCGCCTTCGCGGGAATGACAGAACTGACAGGAGTACACCATGCCAACCTTCGACATCGTTTCAGAAGTAGACAAGACCGAAGTCAAAAATGCGATCGAGCAGACCAACAAGGAAGTCACCAACCGCTTCGACTTCAAGGGGTCGGATGCGCGCGTGGAGCAGGCCGAACTCAAGCTCACGGTCTGGGCCGACAATGAATTCCAGCTCGACCAGGTGCAGGATATTCTGAATGCCAAACTGACCAAGCGCGGCGTGGACATCAAATGTCTGGAGATCAGCGACAAGATCGAGAAAGTCAGCGGCAACAAGATCAAGCGCGGCTGCGAGGTAAAAGAAGGCGTCGAGATCGAGCTTGCCAAGAAGATCGTCAAACACATCAAGGACAGCAAGCTGAAGGTGCAGGCCAGCATCCAGGGCGACGAGGTGCGCGTTACCGGCAAGAACCGCGACGACTTGCAGGATGCCATCGCGTTCATCAAGAAGACCATCACCGACTTCCCGTTGCAGTATCAGAACTTCCGTGATTAAAACCAACCGCTGGGGTTCGCGCACCCCCCGGGTGCGAAAACTTCTGCGAGGCTTTATCCCAGCCTGCGCTGCGGCACTCCTGCTGGGTTTGAGCTGCACGGTGCAGGCCGCAGAGGCGCCGCCGTCCTATCCGGAAATACTGGTGGAAGACGTCAGGCACGTGCTCACCGCGCCGGCCCGCTGGCAGGAACAGGAATGGCAGAATTTCGGGCTGGCTGCCGCCAGTGTGATCGGGGTCGCCGCCATCATCGACGGCCCGCTCCGCGACGAGATGCGCCGCCATGCGCCCAACAACAACGGCGTCATGCTCAAGGTGGAACGCTTCGGCGCTGAATATGCGGCGCTCACCGTCGGCGGATTTTATCTGGCCGGGGTCATCGGCAACGACACGGCCGCAGCCGTGGCCCAAGATGGCCTGACCGCCAGCCTGATCGCCAGCGGACTGATCACGCCCACGATCAAATTTATCACCGGGCGGGCGCGCCCGCGCGAGAATGCCGGCATCGCGACATTCCATCCGCTCAGCTTCCGCTATTCGTCGAACTCCTCGTTTCCATCCGGCCATACCACCGAGGCCTTCGCGCTGGCCTCGGTCATCGCCAACCACTATGAAGAAACCTGGGTGACATGCTCCTCTTACACGCTGGCCAGTCTGGTCGGCATCGCGCGCAGCTACCACGGCGCCCACTTCGCCTCGGACGTGCTGGCGGGCGCATTGATCGGCACGCTGGTCGGAAAAAGCGTGGTTGCCTACAACAAGCCGATGCGCTCCGGCAAAATGGCGCTGCTGCCGGAAATCACGCCGGACTCGATCGGCGTGCGCTTCACCGCCAGTTTTTAGGGCGCGCCGGTTAAAAGGGATACAATCCCCAGACAACTGCACCCTCCCTGATTTCGCCGCCCATGAAAAACAGCATCGACGCCCATATCGAATTCTCCTTCAAAGGAGAGACCTACTCCCTGACCTCGACTATCGACCTGGATCGGCTGATGATGCTGGAGCAAGAGTTTCCGTCGTTTCATGCGATCCTGGCGCGCGACCATAAAATCGACACCTATTCCTATCTGTACGAGGTGATGCAGGAGACGGAAATCGAGTTTAAAAATGCGCAAGGCTATGCTGCGGATTATCTGAGCAACGGGGATTTCAACCAGCAGGCATTCATGGTCGCGTGGCAGGAAAACAGGGTTCTCGCGCTGCTGCAGCCGATCGCTACGCGCGAATTAAACATCGCGAATATCGATCAACATCCCGGACTCAAGAACGCCCTGGTCCAGGCATTCAATCTGGGGAAGCGCACATGAAAACCGCTCTGGTCTTGTTCGCCGAGGGCAGTGAAGAGCTCGAAGCCGTCACGGTCGTCGACATTCTGCGCCGGGGCGGAGTGACCGTCACGCTGGCTGGCCTGAGTGCGGGCGCGTTGCGCGGTAGTCGCGGCACGCAGCTTGTGCCCGACACCACACTGGATGAAGCCTTGACGCACAACTATGACATGGTGGTGTTGCCCGGCGGGCAACCGGGCACCCGACATCTACAAGCCGATGTGCGGGTATTGAAGCTGGTGCAACACATGGCGCAACAGGGAAAATACGTGACCGCAATTTGCGCCGCGCCCTCGGTGCTGGCCAGCGCCGGCCTGCTCGACGGAAAACACGCCACCAGTTTTCCCGGCAGCCTCGATGCATTTCCGCAGGTTGTGCTCAAATCTGACGCGGTCGTGGAAGACGGCAAGCTGATCACGTCGCGCGGCCCCGGCACGGCGATGGATTTCGCGCTGATTCTGGTAGAGCGGCTGATGGGCAAAGAAAAACGCCTGAGTGTCGAGGCCGGATTGCAGCGTTAAGCGCAACCCATCAAGCTGCATATGGGTGACCTGAGCAGCCCTCTTCGCTCATCTGCATCGTTAAAATTGACACCCGGCAAACAGACCTGATATAAACCTTATCGCACTTAAGTCTTTAGAGACTTAAGGCTATTTATTCTATCCATGCAGTTCGGAATAACCGGGGGGTGACCGATTCATGCAACAAATCCAGCATACGCTTTTCCCGTCAGACCTTCGCCCGCAGCACATGTGCGCGAGCCAAGCATTAATGGAATCTAGATTGTTAGCGAAATCACTGGCACTGGAGTGCAACTTTTATTGACCTGACCCCAAGGTTTGTTCGCTCCTCTTCATTTGAAGGTGAGGTATGATTTTTAAGAAATACGAAGTGCAGCTCGGTAAACCCAGTGGGATTTTCATAGTTTGTTAACGTCATAATCAGGGAGGAATGTAATGAAGAAAATGAGTATCAATACACTACAGCGTACGGCAAGATATTTTATATCTGTGACGCTATTATTTGCGTTGGTCGCATGCGGGGCCATCAATAAACCGTTCAATCCGATCGACGGAAAGAGGTCATTCAAACCCTCATCCATCGCTGTTATCAGCGGAAGTGACCGTGATGGGGATGTACAGTTGGCAGGATTTGTCACCAAAGGCTTAACCGAGCGATCATCTTTTCGTGTGCTGTCTCAGAAAGAAATTGAAAAGCGGCTTCCTAATTACCCCGCCATGATTACAATCAGTGCCGACGTAAAAGATGATGATGAAAAAGCAATCTGGTTTAAGCCATCTGAAAAGGAAAAGCTTAATGCCATGCAGGCTAAACTGAAGGTGGATTACCTGTTTGTGATCTGGAATTCGCAGTTGACGTTAGTCACCTCCAGGAATGGATCAACTTATTACGTTTATCCAATTGGCAATATGATTGAATATCCGGGTTCCAAGGTGGTTGCCTCGACCAGATCAGTTGACCATAGCTCTACATCTATCCTGGCACTGTTTCGATCTGCGGATTATTACATTGTCGATGCGCTGAAGGACGCGGCCGAAAATATCGTGGATGAATTCCTTGATATTACAAAGTCCAAAAAGTCTTAACATCTAAAAGGAATAGACATGAGATCACACTTGTATGGCTCGGTCTTGAGCGTGCTGGTTCTTTTATTGTGCAGTGGTTGTGCCCATTACAGCGTCGACCTGAATTTGACGGATAGCAACTTCAAATCAAAAGGAAAAAGTATCGCGGTCATCTCCGGCACAAAGGAGCCACAGAACGTCGCTTTGGCCAAGTTGATCGGCGATTCTTTGAAGAAAAGCAGTCGCTACCAAGTTGCCTCACCAGCACAAATCTCTCAGGCCGTGGCGACTTATCCGCAAACCATTAAGGGGCCCTATAAATCTGCTTATTTATTTATAGATACGGACTGGGAGTTGGGCGACAGAAAAAAGATTTCTGATATCCAGAGTCGGCTCGGCGTAGATTATCTTCTGGTTATTTGGGCACCCATTGCGGTATACCAGCAGGGTGGCGATATAGGCCACGTTCCCGCCGTTGCGCAGTTGTTTGAGCGCCCTAATACAAAAGAAATTGCGCAAATGACGCTGATCGTTGCAGTGGGAGACGAGGGAAGTCTCTACTTAAAAGAAGGTGTGGACGAAGCTGCTCGCCAATTGGCAGAAAAAACGAGCATGGCAATCGCAGCGAAAAAGTAAACCTCGCAGTCAATGGCAGTGCCATGAGGGTCATGAGGGTCAGACTCGATTGATCCATAAAGCGCCGCGTAGGTTTAGGATCTGGTTAAGCTTTGAGCATTGTTTCCCCTGCTAGCCATCTGACTAACCCAGCAAACGACGCTGGCTAAGTCATTGGTTATAGCTGCCGGGCAGCGCCAAGACCGCCTGCAAGGGCGAGTGTCTCGATGAAACAACTAGCCAATCGGCTAAGCCAGAAAAAACCTCTGGCAAGTCGCTGGTTATGGCGGCGGTGTCAATTCCGTCCAGCCATTGGCTGGTAACGGATTGCCTACCTTTGGCGTACCCTTTACGGGTGCAACCACCGGCGAATTTTAATTGTACGGGCAATCGCGCCCCTTGCTGCGCCTATATTGAGAGCTCAGGGCAGCCTCAATTAGGCCCAACGCGCCTCCGTAAAAATACACTTGACATACATCTATAACGTGACATAAAGTTCGTCCGCGTCAAATTGTCGCAGGGCAAGATTAGTTGAATTGGGTGCTTGTCAGTTTTTTGCGTGAATTTTTTTACACTTAAAGATGCATTTCAAATAGATCATTTACGGCTCAGGGGATGAATTATGAAAAGTTTTGCTGTCACGATGCGAAAAACATTGCTGCTCTCTTTCCTGTTATTGATGTTGCCAACCCTGAGTCTGGCTGCGCAGCGCGAATTCAACCTGACCATTGACGAAGTCACGATCGACGTGGCTCCAGGCTTTTCCAACAAGGTATTCGCCTTCAACGGCCAGGTTCCCGGGCCGCTGATCCACGTGATGGAAGGCGACGACCTCACGATCCACGTGACCAACAACACGACGCTCCCCCATTCGATACACTGGCACGGCATCAACCAGATCGGCAGCTGGAAGAACGACGGCGTCCCGGGTGTATCCCAGGAAGCCATCCAGCCCGGCGAATCCTATACCTACAAATTCAACGCCGATCGCCCCGGCAGCCTGTGGTATCACTGCCACGTCAATGTCTGGGAACATGTCGCGACACGCGGCATGTGGGGACCGCTGATCGTCGATCCGAAAAAACCGAGCGCGCTGGAAAAGAGCGTCACCAAAGATGTCATCCTGATGATGAGCACCTGGGAATCGGCTTATGCCAGCAGCTACGGCAAGGGCGGCTCGCCTCAGGATGTTCCGGACTACTTCTCGGTGAACGCAAGATCCTTCCCGTATACCCAGCCGATCAGGGTCAAAAAAGGCGATGTGCTGAGAATGCGTTTCTTCGGTGCAGGCGACGAGACCCACCAGATGCATATGCACGGACATGACATGCTGGTTGTGGCCAAGGACGGTTATCCGCTCGCCAACCCCTATTATGTGGACACGGTTCCGGTCGGCCCCGGAGAGCGCTTTGATGTGATCGTGGAAATGAAAAACCCGGGCTACTTTGTGATGCATGACCATGTCGACAGACACATGAGCAACAACGGCGGGATGATGGGCGGGCCGATGACTGTTTTCGAATATGAAGGGATCCCGATGGAATCCTGGTACGCGTGGAAAAATAAAGACAAAGACAAAGACGCGCCTTATGACCCCAACTTTTTCTACAGCGAGTCACTGAAACAAGGGTACGGACTGTTCAATAGCGCACCGTTCATGGGCAAGCCCGTCGAACAAGGAAGAAGGAGAAGATAAACATGCAGCGAATTATTTTTGCAGCCTTGCTCGGTATTTCAGGCGCTGCTTTTGCCGATAGTGGAATACTGAACAAAGACTGTGTTTCCTGCCACAACATCACAGGACCCGCGGCTCAGACGTTGAAAGAAGCCTTTGCAAAAAAAGGTCCGGCACTGTTTTACGCCGGTAACAAATACCGCCAAGAGTGGCTGGTATCTTGGCTGCAAAAACCTCAGCGCATCCGCCCTGCCGGCCTGTATTACGGCGACCATATCAAGATTGGTGCGAAAAGCGACGAGATCGATGCCGCTACGCTCAAAGACCATGTCGTTCTTTCGAAGGACGATGCCACTGCGGTTGCAGCCGAGTTGATGCAACTGAAAGCACATGACGACCTGATCGCAAAGGAAAAGATCGAACCCGGCACGATCACCAAACAGAATGGCGAAATGAATTTCGACAAGTTCTGGGGCTGCATGGCCTGTCACCTGATCGAGCCTGAATTTGGCGGCCTTTCCGGTCCCGAGCTTTATACGGCGGGCAAGCGACTGCAACCGGAATTCATCGCGAGCTTCATCCGCAACCCGCAAGCCTGGGAACCCAAAACCTGGATGCCGAACAAGGATGCGTCGAATGGCAGCATCCAGAAATTTGTTCAATACTTCGATGTGTTGAGCCGGGAGAGCGCAAATGCTAAATAAATTATCGCCCGTATTTTTACTGGCAGCCATTTTGCTCGCCGCAGCTATTCCGGCGCAGGCAAAGGAAACCGCTACCGACAACTACAAGGCTTACTGCATGCAGTGCCACGGCCTGGAAGGGAACGGCAAGGGCGTGAATGCCCGCGACATGGCCGTCATGCCCCGCGACCACACCGATGCAAAGGCGATGTCCGGACGCTCGGATGAAATGCTGTTCAAGGTCATCAAGGAAGGCGGGACTTCGATCAGCAAGTCCAACCTGATGCCGCCGTGGGCGGGAACATTCACCGACGAAGAGATCAAGGATCTGGTTGTGCACCTGCGTACATTATGCAAGTGCAAATTCGGAACCTGATAGGAGTAGCAAGGAGGAGGAGAAGCAGTGGTAAGTAGGAGAAGGAAAAGCAGGAGTAGCAAAGCTGTTCATGTTTAATTTTTAAAACTTATAGAGGGAAATAACAATGCATACATTTAAGAAAGCAACTCTGGCCATCATGGCAGTAGCTGCGCTTTGTTCCGCACAGCAAGTTTTCGCAAAAACCGTCAAGGTCACCATGACGGCGATGGAAGTTGACATTCAAACCAACGGCGCATTGGTCGGCGGCGCGGACACCATGGCAGCATGGACGTTCGACGGCACCGTACCGGGCAAGCCAGTACGTGTAAACGAAGGCGACACCGTTGATTTCACGCTGATCAATCCAGTTACAAACAAGAACTCGCATGCGATGGACTTCCATGCTGCACAGGTCAGCGTGCTGGATGAATTCGCACCGGTCAAGCCAGGCGAGTCCAAGCATTTCACGTTTGAAGCCAAAGTTCCAGGCGTATTCATGTACCACTGCGGCGCAGGCCCAATGGTTCAGCATATTGCCAAGGGCATGTACGGCGTGATTCTCGTCGCACCTAAGGATACGAAAAACTATCCTAAGGCTGACCGCGAATATGTGCTGATCCAGCAACAATACTTCCCAGACACCGAGAACGTCGGCGCCTTGCTGGAAAATACCGGCTGGAAGGGTTCGTTGATCAACGGCAAGATACTGCATTACGATCCAGTGCACGATCCTAAGGGCGACCACGATGTTCTGGAAGCTAAGCCAGGTGAGCGCGTACGTATTTTCTTCGTGAACGCTAACATCAATCTGCCAGTTGCATTGCACCCAATCGCCAGCATCTGGGATCGCGTGTACCTCAACGGCAACCCGAAGAACACACTGTACGGGATGCAAACGTACAACGTGGCCGTTGCTGAAGGCGTTACCCTCGACATCGTGACACCGGTAAACGGCAAGCCAGCTACCGGCATTGCAATCGTTGACCACGCGATGGGTGCGGCTTTGCGCGGCGCCATCTCTGTTCTGGTGAGCAAGCCTGATGCCGATCCTAAAAAGGGTCACGGCGAAATGATCATCCTGAAGTAAGGATGTCGTTGTAGTAGTATTTGAGGGAGGCGTATGCCTCCCTTAATTTTTTAATTCATTGAATCAGGAAATCGGACGACGAACATGACGAAGAAAAAAGCGGCCGGCATCGCGCTGTTGGGACTCCTCATTCTGGTCTCGTATTTCGGCTATCAACATATTTCCATTTCGTGGCTTGATGCAAACACGGCATCGCCCAATATTGCTTCATTACCCAGCATCAACCCGCAGGGAAAAATATTTGTTTGCCCGATGCATCCCGAGATCATTCAGGATCATCCCGGTACGTGCCCGATCTGCGGCATGGAACTGGTCGAATCTCCCAATCGAACAACGAGCCATACGGCACATGACCACGGCGTTCATGTCGATAGCGCATCCATCCAGAAGCTGGGTGTCAGGCTGGCCAGCGTTAAAAAAACGACTATCAGTCAGGAAATTCGGGCTTATGGCAACGTCACGGTGGACGAAAATACGCTGTACAACATCCACAGCAATTTCGACGGCTGGATCAAAAAATCAAACATCCATTCCATCGGACAGCACATCAAAAAGGGCCAGGTGATCTACGAGATTTATTCTCCCGAATTGATCATGCAGCAAAAAGAATATATAAAGTTTGCGGAACGTCGCCAGCAGATCCTGCAAACCATAGGCGATGTCAGGTTGCAGGAAAACGAATATGTGATGAATCTGCTGATGGAGCTTTCCAAGGAGCGAACGAAATTCCTCTATGAAGGCATCGGCCTTGATACCATCCAGAAGATTGAGGATTCCAAAGATACGGTCGAAGTGGTCAAGATACTGGCGACCGAGTCCGGCGTTGTGACGCAGATCAACGCCCGCGAAGGTAGCTATGCCACGCCATCTGCCACGCTGTATACCCTGGCCAACGTCACCAGGGTATGGGTCGCGGTCACGCTGTATCCCGATCAGGCCGGTCAGCTGAAAACCGGGGACGACGTCACCATTACCAGTTCCGATGGCGCCGTCTCGGCTGGCCACGGCTTTGATAATCAACCGATCAAAGCCCATCTCGACTTTGTCAGCCCCGTCGCCGACAACAACAAGGTCAGTGCGCGAGTCGTGATCGACAACGCCAAAATTAATTTGCGTCCCGGCAGTTTCGTCGACGTGACCATCCATGCGCAAACCCACGATGCACTGGTCATACCCAGCTCGGCCGTGTTGCGCACCGGACAGGGTAACGTCGTGATCATGTCCAGAGGCGACGGGCATTTCCTCCCTGTTTACGTCGATACCGGAATAGAGAACGGCGATTTGACCGAGATCACCGACGGCCTCCAGGTTGGCGCTGAAGTCGCGGTCAACGGCCAGTTCTTGCTCGACTCGGCAGCGTCGATGAATGCCGCCGTCGAACGCATGCAGTCACATGAACATGAGCCTGCGATCAAGAAGCCCGCTGAAAGCATGAAGTCTGGCGAGAGCATGAAGCCCGCTGAAAGCATGCAACAAGGCGTACACATAGAGCCTGCGAAACCTCCCGAAATGCACGATGCAACACCCGGGATGAACGATACAAAATCAGGCATGCACGATGCAAAATGAGGGCGTCCTGATCAAACGGGTCATCGACTGGTCATTGCGCAACCGGCTGCTCGTGCTGATGCTCTCGCTGGTGCTGGCATTAGCGGGCATCTATGCACTGCGCGACATGACGCTGGATGCGATTCCCGATCTTTCCGATGCGCAGGTGATCGTCAAAACCTCCTATCCGGGACAGTCGCCTGACATCGTCGAGGATCAGGTCACCTACCCACTCACCTCCGCCTTCCTGTCGGTACCCGGCTCGACGGCGGTGCGCGGCTTCTCGATGTATGGCGAATCCTACGTTTACATCATCTTCAAAGATGGCACCGATCCGTACTGGGCGCGCTCGCGCGTGCTGGAATATTTGAGCCAGATATCGTCCCGTCTGCCGTCCGGCGTGACTCCTGCGCTGGGGCCCGATGCCTCCGGGGTGGGCTGGGTCTTCGAATATGCGCTGGTCGACCGCAATCATAAATATGACCAGGACCAATTGCGCACGATGCAGGATTATTACCTCAAGTACGAATTGCAAAGCCTGCCCGGTGTCGCTGAAGTGGCCAGCGTCGGCGGCATCGTGCGCCAGTTCCAGATCGAGATCGACCCCAACCGTCTCGCGGCGTATCACGTCACCACCGAGCAAGTGGCGAAGGCGGTGCGCGACAGCAACTCCGCCGGCGGCGGGGCGGTGATGGAAATGGGGCGCTCCGAATTCATGCTGCGCGAAAAAGGCTATCTCAAGTCGCTGGCGGATTTCGGCGAGGTTCCGGTTGCACTGGGTAAAGATGGCATACCGGTCTTGTTGCGCGACATCGCGCACATCAGCATCGGCGGCGAGGCCCGACGTGGCGTGACCGATCTCGATGGCGATGGAGAAGCGACCGGCGGCATCGTCGTGATGCGCTATGGTGCCAATGCACTCGATACCGTGCAGGCCGTCAAGCAACGCTTGGCTGAAATAAAATCGGGCTTGCCCGAGGGCGTCGAAGTCGTCGTGACCTACGACCGCTCCGGCCTGATACGCGAGGCCGTCAATACGCTACAAAGCAAACTGATCGAAGAATCGATCGTGGTCGCGCTGGTGTGCATCATTTTCCTGTTGCACCTGCGCTCCTCGATGGTCGCGATCATGACCCTGCCGATCGGCATTCTGGCGGCTTTCATCGTGATGCGTTTGCAGGGTGTGAACGCCAACATCATGTCGCTGGGTGGCATCGCAATTGCGATCGGCGCGATGATAGACGCGGCGATCGTGATGATCGAGAACATGCACAAGCATCTCGAACGCTTTCACGCCGAACGCATCGGCGAGCAGGTTGATTACTGGCAGGCCGCACGGGCCAGCGCTCACGAGGTCGGCCCCGCGCTATTTTTCTCGCTGCTGATCATCACGGTGTCTTTCCTGCCGGTGTTCGCGCTGACCGGTCAGGAAGGCAAACTCTTTACGCCGTTAGCCTATACCAAGACTTACGCGATGGCCGCCGCTGCGTTGCTGGCCGTGACACTGACCCCGGTGTTGATGGGCTATTTCGTCCGGGGGAAAATCAAGCCGGAAAATCAGAACTCGTTAAACCGGATGTTGCAGTCGCTCTACCAGCCGCTGCTCAATCGCGCCTTCGGAAATCGCCGGGCCACGATTGCTCTGACGCTGCTGTTATTGCTCAGCGCGCTCTGGCCCGCCAGCCAGATCGGCAGCGAGTTCATGCCACCCTTGTATGAAGGCGATCTGCTTTACATGCCGACCACGCTGCCTGGAATTTCGATAGACGAAGCGGCCAACATCCTGCAAATCACCGACCGGTTGATACGATCGATGCCCGAAGTCGAGCGCGTTTACGGCAAGGCGGGCCGCGCGGACACGGCGCTCGATCCCGCGCCGCTGTCGATGTTTGAAACAGTGATACGCTTAAAACCCAAGAGCGAATGGCCTGCGGGCGAAAGCACGGAGGACTTCATCAAAAAACTCGACCGCGAAGTGAACCTGCCCGGCCTGACCAACTCGTGGGGTTATCCGATACGCACCCGCATCGACATGCTGTCCACCGGCATACGCACGCCGCTGGGCCTCAAGATCACCGGGCCGGACGCAAAAGGAATTTCGGAACTGGCGCAGGAGATCGAAACGGTACTGCGAAATATCAAGGGAACGCGCAGCGTGTTTGCCGAACGCATCGAGGGTGGGCATTATCTCGACATCGACGTGGATCGCGGCCGGGCCGCACGCTATGGCATCACGGTCGCGGACGTCGAGCAGCTTATCGAGGGCGCGGTCGGAGGAAAGAATATTTCGACGATGATCGTGGGGCGCGAACGCTACCCGATCAATTTGCGCTACCAGCGAGCGTTCAGGAATTCGGTCGATGCGCTGTCCCAAAGCCGGGTGACGATGCCCAACGGCGATAGCGTTCCACTGGGCAATCTGGCGCGTCTGAGTATCCACGACGGCCCGACCGAGATCAAGAGCGAGAACGGCAGGCTGGTCGGCTATGTTTACATCAACACCGAGAACCGCGACCTGGGCGGTTATGTCTTTGATGCCAAAGAGCAGATCGAAAAATCCGTCAAGGCCAAACCGGGCTACGCGATCGCGTGGTCGGGACAATATGCCAATCTGCAACATGCCCGTGCGCGTCTGTCATGGTTGATACCGCTCACGTTGCTGCTGGTGTGCCTGCTGCTGTTCATGCACTTCAAGGATTTTAATAAAGTGCTGCTGGTGTTGCTGTGCCTGCCGTTTTCGCTGGTCGGCGGCGTATGGCTGATCTACCTGCTCGGCTATCCGGTCTCGGTCGCGGTGGTCGTGGGCTTCATCGCGCTGGCGGGCGTCGCGACGGAATTCGGCGTCGTGATGCTGCTGTTCCTCGACAACTCGATCGCATCATTCCGCGCCGCCGGAAAATTAACCAGCCCGCAGATGCTCAGAGCCGCGATCATTCAAGGCGCGGTGCTCCGGCTGCGCCCCAAGATGATGACCGTCTCGGTGATCATCGCAGGCCTGCTGCCGGTGATGTACGGTCAGGCCATCGGCACCGATATGATGAAGCGCATCGCCGCGCCATTGATAGGCGGCATGGTCACCGCCCCGATCCTGTCGCTGATCATCATCCCGGTCGTCTATCTCTGGTGGCAGGAGAAAAAGCTGTTGGGGCATACATCGAACAGGACGTAGGCGATGCTTCGCAGAGGTTAAAGAGATCACTCAATCAAGACAATACGGCATCAAAATTAAAATGGTTAACCTTTACATACTCAGTATTGGCAGACCCTATATCAAAAAAAGGCCCGGAACGGGGTTGCCGTTCCGGGCCTAGTACTTCAGGTGTTTTTCAGGGGGAGGGATAAACACCTGCATGCATCATCTCTCTTTATTTCAAGGCGCTCTGTTCGGTAACGCACACAGTCGAAATCCCGGACGTTTTCGTATGCTGGACGTAAAGCGCGTCAGCCACGTGTTACCGTCTTTGTATAGCCTAGCAAAAGGGCTGCTAGTTTCATCATTACGTCCCTACCGAACCCACACCGTCTTCGCGTTCACGAACTCATGCATCCCCAGCCTCGACAACTCGCGCCCATAGCCTGAAGCCTTCACGCCGCCGAACGGCAGACGCGGATCGGATTTGACCATGCCGTTGATGAAGGTGCTGCCAGCATGGATGCGTGCTGCCAGTTGTTCGGCGCGCGCTGTGTCGTTGCTCCAAATTGACGAACCCAGTCCGAAACGGGTTTCGTTGGCGAGGTGCAGCGCATCTTCTTCGCTCGCGGCGCGGATGATGATCGCGACCGGGCCGAACAGCTCCTCATGGTAGGCGCGAGTCTTGACGGTGACACGATCCAATATGGAGGGCTGATAAAAGAATCCGGTGCCCTCGACCGGCATGCATCCGGTTACCGCCACCGCGCCTTGGGCGATGGAATCGGTGACTTGGCTATGCAGTGATACACGCAGGTCGAGGCGCGCCATCGGGCCGATTTGAGTGGTGTCACTCATCGGGTCGCCAACTTTAAGCGCTTCTACTTTAATCTTGAGCTGCTTCAGAAATTCGTCGGCGATTTGCGGCACAACGATGAACCGCTTTGCGGCGATGCATGATTGCCCACAATTGAGGAAGCGCGATGCCACCGCCATATCGACTGCGTGTTCCAAGTCTGCGTCGTGCAGCACGATAAACGGGTCTGAGCCGCCCAGTTCCAGCACGCATTTTTTCAAATGCTGACCTGCGCACGCCGCCACTTTGCGTCCTGCGGCTTCCGATCCGGTGAGCGTAACCGCATGCACATACGGGCTGGCGATCGCATCGGCCGCTTGCTCGACTTCTATCATCAGGTTGGTAAACACGCCCTCCATCAAGCCGCAATCGCGGAAAATGGCTTCAATCGCAATTGCGCATTGCGGCACATTCGGCGCATGTTTCAACGCCACCGCATTGCCCGCCATCAGGGCTGGAGCGGCGGCGCGGAATACCTGCCAGAAGGGGAAGTTCCACGGCATGATGGCCAACACCACGCCGAGCGGGTAATACGCGACATAGCTCTTGCCGGCATCCGAGGCCACCGGCTCGGCACACATAAATTCCTCGGCATGTTGCGCATAGTAGTCGCAAACACCGGCGCACTTTTCGACCTCGGCGCGAGCCTCGAGCAACGGCTTGCCCATTTCCTGCGTGATGATGTTTGCGTATTGGTCACGCTGTGCATGCAGATGCATCGCCACTTTGCGCAGCACTTCAGCGCGCAGTGAAAAAGTTGTTTGCGCCCAGGCTTGCTGCGCGCTGTGGGCTTTTTCCAAGGCTTGCTCCAAACGATGAGCATCCCAACTGGCGTGGGTCTGAATCAACTGATTGGTGGCCGGGTTGAGGCTTACAAAGGGCATGGCGGTTATCCTTCTAGCTGATGTGGTATCGCGCTACAACTCGTAACGTGGGCTACGCCGGACTCATTATTTGTATTCACTCCGCACGGGGCCATTATTGCTTGCACCCTCAGCCACTGGGGGTTTGCGGCCATACACCCCTATCCAGACCTCCCCGATAATCGCGCCGATGTTGGCTGACTCCACAGCCAGAATGACGCAGAAGGCCCAATAGCCCAGCGGAACCTCGTAGAAGAAATCCACATAGGGATGCGGGTTGTCGAAAAGCGTGACGTAGACATAAAAGAAGCAGCGCAAAAAAAGTGGTGGTAAACAAGCCAGCCATTTTGCATGCTTGCCAAATATCCAGGCCACCACCAATCCAACCCCAAAAGGCACCAGAAACACGTCCAGCATCCAGGCGAACGTAAAGGTAGATATGCCGGAGAAAATCTCGATCCTGACCCCAAGCAATTTATCGCCCAGGTAATTAAGCGCGATGCCGACCAGAACGGCGATGACGCCTTTTAGAAATCTCCGATGCATTTTCTCTTCCTCTCGTTGAGGTCGTTTTGGATAACAAAGTCCGGAGGCACGCCTTCGAGCACACCCGCTAAATCATCAGCACGGATTGCCCATTCTGGGTGCGACAGACTCACGGTCAAGAATTTATTTGGCCGCAGATATCTCGCTGATCACATATTTACCCTTGCGCGCCTCGATCAATTTGAAAGTGACTTTTTGTCCGGGTTTCAGTTTGGTCAGCGCGGCCTTGTCCTGAACTTCAAAATCCATCGTCATTCCCGGCCAATCCAAGCTTGCGATCGGCTCGTGTGTGATATTGATTTTGCCCGCTTTAGCATCCACGCTGTTGATCGTGCCCTTGCCCTGATGATCCTGACTGACGGCTTTTCCATCCATAGGCATAGCCATATTCATGTCCTCCGCAATCGCGGGAAGCGCGGCCAGCGTAAGGAGTACCAAAGGGATAAAAATTGATGCGGTGCGTTTCATGATCTTTCCTTTCACAAAATGGTTTAATAAATGTATTCGGGCCACAAGTTTGCGATAATACTGAAAATACCGACTCATATCAAAACTATATAATTCCAAAAATCACACGGGGATGATCTTAAAAATGTCGCTCAGGGAAATTAAAAAAATTATCGGGGCTGAATCGCACGGCCTGGGGCACTCCGAAAAAATCATATCGGCTGCCGGTGGCTTTATCGGCATTGCACTGACCATGTGGGTCAGTCTCCATTATCTCGGCACGCAAGGTGCGACTCTGCTCATCGCCTCGATGGGTGCTTCGGCGGTGTTGCTGTTCGCCATTCCGCATAGCCCGCTGACACAGCCCTGGCCTGTGATCGGCGGTCATACCGTCGCCGCGCTGATCGGCGTTGCCTGCGCGCAATGGATTTCCATTCCTCTGCTGGCTGCCCCGCTGAGCGTGGCGCTGACCATCGTCGCGATGCATTACCTGCGCTGCCTGCACCCGCCCGGCGGCGGGACGGCTCTTGCGGTTGTGCTGGGCGGCTCGGAGATACACGCGCTGGGTTATCAATTTGTGCTGACCCCGGTGTTGCTGAATGCGACCCTCATCCTGTTATCAGCCATCATCGTGAACTATGCATTTCCGTGGCGGCGCTATCCGGCTTATTTCAAAAAATCGCCCGCCAAGGATAAAACGCAGAAAACCGAAACGCTGGCCCATGCCGATTTTGAATACGCGTTAAAAGAAATCGGTTCCTTTATAGACATCGACGAAGATGATCTGGCCAGAATCTACAAACTGGCGTTCAAGCATGCCCATCAGATAACCGAGCAACCCGAACCCATCGCCGTTGGCAATTATTACAGCAATGGCGAAGATGGCGCGCAAGCGTCTGTGCGCCGGGTGATCGAACTAAACGGTGACGGCCAGAATGCGCAGGTGACCTACAAGATCGTGAACGGAGATGGGCAAGGCACGACAGCAACTGCATTGCTGGCTGACTTCGACGTCTGGCAACAATATGAAGTAATTTTTAAACACGGCACATGGCATCGGATAATGCAAAAATAACCTGCTCCGCAAAGCGGCAAGCCTGAAACCTCCGCGAGCGGCGTCAGCGCAAGCTCATCACCGGCCAGCCGTGCCGTTCGGCATGCTGGCGCAACGTGTCATCCGGATTCACCGCAACGGGATTTTTCACCTTGGCGAGCAGCGGCAAATCATTGTGCGAATCGCTGTAAAAAGTCGAATCGCTAAAGCTGCCCCAATTCCAGCCGTGCTGCGCCAGCCAGCTTTCCAGACGAATAACTTTACCGCCCTGGAAGCACGGCACATCGGCGACGCTACCTGTGAATTCGCCGCCCTTGTGTTCCGGCTCGGTGGCGATCAAATGCCCGATGCCGAATTCGCGCGCGATCGGCGCGGTGACAAAACTATTGGTCGCGGTGATGATGACGCATATATCGCCCGCAGCTCGATGACGGTCGACCAGATCGCGCGCCGCCTGGGTGATCATCGGTAACACCTGCTCGCGCATGAATTGCTTATGCCATTCATCCAGCGTCTTGCGCGCATGGCGCGACAGCGGTTTCAATTGAAAATCCAGAAACTCGTGGATATCCAATGTCCCCGCCTTATAGTGTTCGTAAAAGGCGAGGTTCTTCGCCTCGAACAATTCGCGATCGAGCACGCCGATGCGGACCAGAAATTGCGACCACTCGAAATCGCTGTCGCCGTTTAATAAAGTATTGTCCAGATCAAATAAGGCCAGTTTCACTTCAACTCCAATTCATGTTGCATGACTTCTTTTAACAGCGGCACCGACGGCGCGCGATGCAAGCGTAACGAATGCGCATCCAGCGCGTCCAGCACCGCCATCAGGCTGGGCAGGTCGCGCCTGCCGTGGCGCAACAAATACTGCGTGACTTCAGGCGGCAGCACAAAACCGCGCGAGTGTGCATGCAGCATCAGCGCCTGGGCTTTCTCGGCATCACTCAGCACATGCACCTGATACACCAGCCCCCATCCCAGGCGGGTACGCAGATCATCGCGCAGCTTGAGATGCAGCGAAGACTCCCTGCCGCTGACCAGCAACACCGCACCACTGTCGCGCATCTGGTTATAGAGATTAAACAGCTCGATTTGCGCGGCATCATCAAGCGTCTCGACATCATCCACCGCCACGACAGCGGCACCCATCTCCATAAACTGGGGCGGGACGCTGCCGCGCGCATAGATTGCACTGTGTTGCATATCCTGTGTTGCACGCACACAGGCTTGCAGCAGATGACTCTTGCCGCTGCCGGTCTCGCCCCACACATAGAAACACCGCTCGCTGCTGCTGCCCGCCAACGCGTGGCGCAGTGCCGAGAGCAGTTCCAGATTGCGTCCCACGACGAAATTATCCAGCGTTGGCTGGCTTTCTGGAACGATATCGAGCAGCAATTGACTCATGATTTTTGGTACATGGTGCTGGCGAGATACCACGCTCTGGCGTAGCGCAGCGCGACCAGCAGGATCGCGGACAGAGGCAAGGCCAGCAGCAGGCCGAAGAAGCCGAACAATTGTCCGAAGGCGAGCAGCGCAAAAATCACCGCCAGCGGATGCAAACCTATGCGCTCACCGACCAGCCAGGGCGTGATGACCATGCCCTCGATCAATTGCCCCGCGCCGAATACCGCCCAGACCAGCGCCACGTTGCTGAGCTCTGCGAACTGCATCACTGCCGCCAGCGTGGCCAGAATCATGCCCGCGATCATGCCCAGATAGGGCACGAACACCAGCATGCCGGCGACGATGCCGATGGGCAGCGCGAATTCCAGCCCAACCAGATACAGCACCAGAACGTAATAGGCGCTCATCAACAGCATCACGGAAATCTGCCCGCGTAAAAACTCCGCCATGACGCGATCCACCTCGACAACGACTTCTTTTACCCTAGTATGCAAATGGCGCGGAACAAGATCATCCGCGCGCGCCAGCCAGTCATTCCAGTCGCGCAGCAAATAGAACATCGCCACCGGGATCAGCAGCAGATCGACCAGCACGCCGATGATCGCACCGCCACTGCTGCCGAGCCAGGGCAGCAGTCTTTCCAGAATGCCGCCCGCGCTCTGCCAGTGACTCAACAAAATATTTTTCACATATCCGCTATCCCATTGCAAATCCGCGCCAAACCACTGCTGCAACTTCGGCAAGAGATGGGTGCGCGCAGCTTCAATCCAGTCAGGCAGGCGTGTCGCAAACCGGCTGATTTCTTTTTCCAGCAGCGGCAACATGATCAGCAGCAGCAAGGAGAAAAGC
>JADGRL010000024.1 GCA_017880865.1 Gallionella sp. | reverse complement strand
GGTGGATGACGATCGTCGTATCGTAAAGACGACTTGCGACATCCTGAGAATCAAGGGCCACGAACCCGTTGCCGCCTACTCGGGCGAAGAGGGGGTGGAAAAGGTCAGGAGCGATCCGCCGGATTGCGTGCTGATGGACATCAAGATGAACGGCATCAGCGGGGTCGAGGCGCTCAAACGGATGAGGGAGATCGTTCCCGCTTTGCCTGTGGTTCTGGTTAGCGCCTACGCGACCGACGATCTGATGGATGAGGCGCGACGCTCCGGCGCTTACGCCGTTCTGAGCAAGCCGCTCAATTTTCCGATGATCCTGTCCTTTCTGTCCTTGCTGCGCAAGGAGGAGAGTATTCTGGTCGTGGATGACGAC
The DNA here is from genome assembly GCA_017880865.1 of Gallionella sp. Classification (GTDB taxonomy): domain Bacteria; phylum Pseudomonadota; class Gammaproteobacteria; order Burkholderiales; family Gallionellaceae; genus Gallionella. The sequence continues at coordinate 43,823 of JADGRL010000024.1, read as the reverse complement.
CCTGAATTTTGCAAGACGCTGAAGAATATTTTGACCCTGAGAGGCTTTAAGGTCGAAACGGCAAGTGAAGCTCAAAGTGTAATGGGGCATCTGGAGAATAATTACAGGCTCGCCGTCGTCCTGCTCGACCTCAAGCTGGGAGCGGTGAACGGTGTGGAGGTGATGAAAGATATTCAGGCCAAATACCCCGGCAAGCCGGTGGTGCTGATGACAGGGTACCGCCATGAAATGCGGGAGTCGATCGAGCAGGCGCGCAAAATCGGCGCTTATACTTGTTTGTACAAACCGTTTGAGATGGATGACCTGTTCCAGATCATCGAGGAAATCCGGGTCAAGAAGCTGAAAAATTTGCTGGTCTCGTCATAGCCGGAGAAACATCGTGAAAACAAAAGCAAAAATTCTGGTGGTGGACGACGATACCAATCTCAGAAAAACGCTCGCCGACATCCTGCGGGTCAAAGGCTATGAAACAGTTGTCGCCGCAAACGGCAAAGAGGCTATCTCGATGGCGGAACATGAAATGTTCAGCCTGGCGCTGATCGACCTGATGTTGCCGGACATGCTGGGCCTCGAAGTGATGGCGCGCATCAAGGCGATCTCGCCGTTGACCGAAGCGATCATCCTCACCGGGCACGCCTCGCTGGACACCGCTATCGAAGCCACCGCGCAGGGGGCATTTTCCTACGTGCTTAAACCTTACCAGATGGATGACTTGCTGCAAACAATCAGGCACGGCATCGAGCGCCAGCAGGCGCAGGCGGAGATTATCCGTTTAGCCGCATTCCCTAGGCTGCATCCGAACCCGGTGATCGAAGTCAACGCTGCCGGAGAGGTGACCTATCTCAACCCGGCAGCCGAGAAACTATTTCCAGACCTGATCTCAATGGGATGGTCGCACCCGTTGCTGCAGGGCTTGGGAAAACTGACCGCCACCCTGCGGCAAGATACGCAGCAGGGAGAGGCCGTCCATGAGACCCAGGTCGGCGAGGCGACTTATGAGTTGCATATTTCCTATATCCGGGAAGTTGATCTGATCCACTTCTACATATTCGACATCACCGAGCGCAAGAAGGCGGAGTCTGAACTGCACATCCATGCCGCCGTCTTCGAGACGCAAGAAGGCTTGATCATCACCGATGCAAACAGTGTGATCCTGCGGGTCAACCAGGCATTTACCGACATCACCGGCTATACGTCCGAAGAAGCCGTGGGAAAAACACCGCACCTATTCAAATCTGACCGACACGACGCAGATTTCTATCGCGCGTTGTGGGAAACCATCCAGCGCGCGGGAACATGGCAGGGGGAAGTCTGGAATCGACGCAAAAATGGGGAGGTCTATCCCGCATTGCTCACGATCTCCGCCGTCATGAGCGGCGACGGGACCGTCGCATATTATGTCGGGTCTCAAGTCGACATAACGGAACACAAGGCAGCGGATGAGGCGATCAAGAATCTGGCATTCTATGACCAGCTCACTGGCCTGCCCAACCGGCGTCTTCTGTTAGACCGGCTCCATCAAGCATTCGCTTTCAGCGCGCGTAGCGGTCGAGAGGGTGCGCTGTTGTTCATTGATCTGGACAACTTCAAGGACATCAACGATACCTTGGGCCATGACATCGGGGACTTGCTGCTGCAACAGGTCGCACAACGCATGGAATCCTGTCTGCGCGAAGGCGACACCGTGGCACGTCTGGGGGGTGACGAATTCGTGGTGCTGCTGGAAGACCTGAGTGCGCAACCCGTTGAAGCGATAACACAGGCGGAAACCGTCGGCGAGAAAATTCTCGCTATGCTCAACCAGCCTTACCAGCTTGCCACGCACGAATATCACAGCACCCCCAGTATCGGTGCGACCCTTTTTAGCGATCATCACCAGTCCGGTGAAGAGCTGCTGAAACGAGCCGACATCGCGATGTATCAGGCCAAAAAAGTAGGCCGCAACACGTTGAGATTTTTTAACCCGAAAATGCAGGAAGTCATTAACACCCGCACAGACCTGATAAGGGAATTGCACAAGGCACTAGAGAACCATCAATTCCATTTGTATTACCAAATTCAGCTGGACAGTTCGCACCATGCATTGGGCGCAGAAGCATTGATCCGCTGGATACACCCCGAACGCGGACTGATATCGCCCGCTCAGTTCATTCCGCTGGCGGAAGAAACAGGGCTGATCTTTCCCATAGGTCTTTGGGTGCTTGAGACGGCTTGTGTCCAGCTCAAAGCATGGGAGCAAAATGCCCTTACCCGTGATCTCACCCTGTCGGTCAACGTGAGTGCCAAACAATTTCACCAGGCCGATTTCGTGGCAAAAGTGCAATCTCTCATGCAACGCCATGCCATCAACCCAAAGCGGTTCAAACTGGAAATCACCGAAAGCATGTTGCTGGACAACATAGAAGAGACCATTGCCACGATGAACGCATTGAAAGAAATCGGTGTACGGTTCTCGCTGGATGACTTCGGTACCGGCTATTCATCCTTGCAATATCTAAAACGGTTGCCGCTCGATCAGCTCAAGATCGATCAGTCGTTCGTCCGCGACATCGCCATCGATAACAGCGACAAAGCAATTGTGTACACAATTATTGCGATGGCACAAAGCCTAAACCTGAGCGTCATTGCCGAAGGGGTCGAGACGGAAGAGCAACGCTCACTTCTTCTGGAGAGGGGTTGCACTCACTACCAAGGGTATTTGTTTAGCAAGCCGGTACCGATTGAGCAGTTCGAGGCGTTACTGAAGTAGGATGATCTATGACCCGGGGGCTGAAGTATCGGTATCTCAGCGTAATTTTAAAAAAGAGGCGATTCGACATTTATTTCCATCAACGATGCATACTGAAAGGGAACTCACCATGACCAGAATATCCACAAACAAACGTCGTTACGGCTGGTTGCCGGATGTACCCGATCAGCGCGATCATCTGTACGCCGTACCGGTAAGCTATCTGGCGAAACTGCCCGCCAATATTGATCTTCGCCCCAAGTTCCCGCCGGTATATGATCAGGGCCAACTCGGCAGTTGCACGGCCAATGCCATCGGCGGCGCTATTCATTTCGAGCGCCGCAAGCAAAAACTGAAACCCGAATTCACCCCGTCGCGCCTGTTCATTTATTACAACGAGCGCGTCATGGAACACACCGTCAATTCAGACGCGGGTGCGCAAATTCGCGACGGCATCAAATGCGTCGCAAGCAAAGGCGATTGCCCGGAATCGGAATGGCCATACGACATCGCCCGGTTCGCCGACAAACCCGCTACCGCCTGCTTCAAGGACGCTCTGAAATATCAGGCCGTACAATACCAGCGCGTTCCGCAAGTTTTAAACCAGATGAAAGGCTGCCTCGCCTCCGGCTACCCCTTCGTGTTCGGCTTCTCGGTTTACACGGAATTCGAGAACGAAAAGACCGCGAAAACCGGCGTTGCGAATATGCCAGGCATAAAAGAAAAACTGCTGGGCGGGCACGCGGTGGTCGCCGTAGGCTATGACGACAAGGAACAGCGCTTTATCGTGCGCAACTCGTGGAGCAATCAATGGGGAATGAAGGGTTATTTCACGATGCCCTACGCCTACCTCACCGACCCCAACCTGGCCGATGATTTCTGGACGATACGGTTGGTCGAGGCGTAAGCTGAACTGATTGTCGAATCAACAAGCGATAGCAAACGTGTCAGCGTGTTAAACTCCACCGTGAAGCTGGCTATAACCAATGACTTGCTCAGCGTCTTTTGCTGAGTTAGTCAGATGGCTAGTTGCCAATCGTAACGAAAGTCGGAGCGTCCAGTCCAGGACGCTTGTTACATTCCCATGATAAACTCCGCCCCGAAGCTGGCTAGACAGTCGCCGCGTGCCTTGTGTACGGGGAGGAAAGTCCGGGCTCCATAGAGCAGAATGCCGGTTAATGGCCGGACACCGTGAGGTGATGAACAGTGCCACAGAAAATAAACTGCCGATGGCCGCGCAAGCGGAACAGGTGAGGGTGAAACGGCGGGGTAAGAGCCCACCGCGGACGTGGTAACACGGACGGCACGGTAAACTCCATTCGGAGCAAGACCAAATAAGCTGGCTATGACGTTGCTCGCGTCGCCAGCGGGTAGGTTGCTTGAGCGTCAGGTAACGAAACGCCTAGAGGAATGACTGTCCACGACAGAACCCGGCTTACCGGCCAGCTTCACCTTCATTAAATGTGCAGTCCCGAGAAATGGTCGGGACTTGCCACTATCGCTAATTGACTGAATAAGTTACATTGAAAACATGGTCCGAAGAAGGGCTGGTTGCAAACCTTTGCTGCAGCAGGTGAAGGGGAAATTGAAGATTACTTTTTCGGTTTTAGTCGTTCATTCAAAGAACCTAATGAGAGCCCGTATATGAAATTTACCCCTCACTTCTTACTGTCATCTGCCCTTGAATTTACCTTGGGATGCACCTTGGCATTTATTTTGGCTGGATGCGGGGAACGGTCAGCCGTCAGCAAACCGGCTGCTGCAATTATTGTTGAGCAGCCCATGGAAATAACACTGGACGAATATTTTGTGCAGTTGCAAAAAACTGCGGAAGCAGGAAATGCAGAAGCGCAATACAATCTTGGCAGGATATATTTGCGTGGGGAAGGTTCCACGGGGAGTGCATTCGTGCGTGACGTACCCAGGGATATCAGTAAGGCTGTCGAGTGGTACCAAAAATCGGCTATGTCGGGGAATGTGAATGCACAATGCGATCTCGGGATGGTGTTCAAGTTGGGCTTGGGCGTGAAAGAAGATGCGAATAGGGCTTTTATGTGGCTTCAGAAGGCCGCAGCGCAAGGGAATGATGTGGCGCAATACAACCTTGGCCAGATGTACGCTGACGGTACGGGAGTAAAGCTTGATCTTCCTCACGCCAGCGCATGGGTACTTCTGGCGGCGGTACAGGGAAATGAAAAAGCCAAAAGAAATTTTATAGCAATCGATGCGAAGCTTACATCTGCGCAGCGCGCTGAAGGGCAGAAGCTTGCCGCCAGCTGGAAGAAAGGCGAAATCCTGTGATCTGCAGATAGAGTTTGAGCACGTAACGCGTTCTAGTGTTAACTGCGAAAAATGATCGATACTTATTTAGAATGTCCAAAGTACGGACATAAGTTACCGCAACCCCTGCCTGCCAGCGCAACCTGCCCGGTTTGCGGGATTTATTTTTTTAAATGGGCGCAACCCCCTGCGTACGCCAGTTTTGCCCGAAACCAACGATGAACCAATCCATGAGACCGAGATTGGTTACGTTGCCGCCCTGTTGCAGCCGCTGGAGCAAATAGATGAGGTGACGTTTTACGGGCGATGTGCCGCGCTCATATTACTGGCGATCTGGAGCTGGTACCTGTTCGGATACGACTATCGCGACGGCGAAATAGGTACGTCTTTCATGCACAGTATCCTGTTGCCGATACATGAGGCGGGCCATGTGCTGTTCAGGCCGTTCGGCGAATTCATGATGATCCTCGGCGGCAGCCTGTTTCAGCTTGCGCTGCCATTCGGTATCGGAGTCGCATTTATTTTGAAGAATCGCGATAATTTTGGTGCGGCTATCGGGTTGTGGTGGACAAGTGTCAGTTTGGTCGATTTGTCCCCTTACATTTATGACGCGTTGCATCCGCAGCTGATTCTGATCGGTGGGGGCATAGGTGCGGAGGATGGGCCGCATGACTGGATATTCCTGCTGATCAAGCTAGGCCAGATAGACAATGCACAGCGCTTAGGATCATTCGCTCACATGTGCGGCGGGCTGGTCATGCTGGCGGCCTTGGTTTGGGGAGCAGCACTGCTTTGGCTACAGCGCAAGCAGCTGGACAGTCGCGTAGAGGATGCGTGAATGTGATTTTGTAGGGGCGATTTCATCGCATCCTGCTCTCTTCATGAATCACGCCGCTACATTATTTCGCTTTTGATTGGGTTGTAAAATAGCCAGCCCCCCGCAGTTCGACTTCCCTGTTTTTTCCTTCTTTCTCAGAATATCCTGCCTTTTCGTCATAAACGACTTTAGCTTAATTGCGCAATTCATTATTTCTTAAGCTTATTTATTTTTCATTAACAATCCTCGCTAAGCCCTTGTCCTATAAAGATAAATCCTGTTATTCGCTTGACCCGTCGGTTTATTTTCAATATAGTGGGCTCAAGTGGTGAAAAGTGGGTAAAAGTGGAGGCGGGAAATGTTTCAAGGGGCGGCACAACTTAATCTGGATAGCAAAGGCAGGCTCGCAATACCGGCGCGGTATCGCGACGTACTGCTGGGCGCGTGCGCGGGCAATCTGGTGCTGACCGCCGACGCCGATGGTTGTCTGCTGGTCTATCCGCAGCCCGATTGGCAGCCGATTCGTGACAAGTTGCTTGGTCTTTCCGCGTTCAATTCCAAGACTCGTGCTTTGCAACGCCTGCTGGTAGGTAATGCCGAAGATGTTGTGATAGATGGTGCGGGGCGCGTATTGATTTCTCCGAATCTGCGCAGTTATGCCACGTTGGACAAGCATGTGGTGCTGGTGGGACTGGGCAAAAAATTTGAATTATGGGATGAGGCCAAGTGGCAGGCGAGAGAATTGCCTTCCATGGATGGAGAGTTGCCGCCTGAGTTGGAAGGTTTTTCGTTGTGAGCGGGGGGTTGTCCCACGTCACTGTTCTATTGCGCGAAGCAGTTGAAGCGCTCGCGATCAAGCCGGATGGCATTTATGTGGATGGCACGTTCGGGCGCGGCGGGCACAGTGCGCGAATACTCGAACAATTGGGCGGTAACGGCAGGTTAATCGCGCTGGACAAGGATCCGGCCGCAGTGGCGGTAGGCAATACATGGCGTGATGCGCGCTTTCAAATGGTGCATCGTGGTTTTGCGCGATTGCCGGAGGTGCTGGACGAGCAGGGCGTGGAGCATGTGGACGGCATTCTGCTCGACTTGGGTGTGTCATCGCCGCAATTGGATGAGGCGGCGCGCGGTTTCAGTTTTCGTTTCGATGCGCCGCTGGATATGCGCATGGATGTCAGTAGCGGGATGACCGCGGCCCAGTGGCTGGCGACGGTGGATGAGAGTTTGTTGATGGAGGTGATACGTGATTACGGCGAAGAACGGTTTGCTAAGCAGATTGCAAGAGCGGTTATTGCGGCGCGCGAAATTGAACCCATCCATACCACGCGGCAACTCGTCGAGCTGGTTAGTAAAACGGTTCGTACCCGTGAGGCTGGGCAGAACCCGGCGACACGCACCTTTCAGGCTATACGGATTTATCTCAACGGGGAACTCGAAGAGCTTGCGCGGGTGTTGCCAGAGTGTGTGACGCATCTCAAAACAGGCGGGCGTCTGGTGGTGATCAGCTTTCACTCGCTGGAAGATCGCATCGTGAAGCACTTCATGCGCGACATGGCTGAAGGTGACAAATTGCCGCGCAACGTGCCGATACGCGCCAGCGAAGTGCCGCAAGGTAAATTGAATTTGATCGGCAGGGCAGTGCGCGTGAGTGGGGCAGAGCTGCAAGCCAATCCGCGTGCACGCAGCGCGGTGATGCGTGTAGCACAGCGCAGCGATGTTGCGTAATAACAGGGATTGGTTGAACGAACATGAAGACCGATATGGCAGGTATTCGCAAGCGGTTTATCGGGAAAATCGACGGGATTAGCCCGGTCTACCAGAGCTTGTTGTTGGCGGCTGTGGTGTTGTGTGCGCTGAGTGTGGTTACCTCGCAGCACAAGGCGCGCAAGCTGTATATCGAGTTGCAAAAAGAAAAAGAACAGGCGCTGCAAATGGATGTGGAGTGGGGACAGTTGCAATTGGAGCAAAGCACTTGGGCCGCACCTGCGCGCGTGGAAGAAGTTGCGGCGCGAAAGTTGCAAATGCAGTTACCCAAAAAAGAGCAAGTTAAATTTATACGGATAAAACCTGACGGCGGAGCGATACCACGACCATGAATTACGAGGCCAGCGCACATCCAGACACTACGGCGAAATTGCCGGGCTGGCGCGCAACCCTGTTATTTGCATTGTTGCTGGCAGGCCTTGCGGGGCTGCTTGGGCGCGGCGTGTATTTGCAAGGGATACATAATGATTTCCTGCAGGAAAAAGGCAACGCGCGCTACAGCCGCGTGATCGAGGTCAGCGCGCACCGCGGCATGATCTCCGACCGCAACGGCGAACCGCTCGCCGTCAGCACCCCGGTAGAATCGGTGTGGGCGAGTCCACCGGAGGTGGAAGCCGATAAGCGACAAGTAAAACAACTGGCGCAAATACTCGGCATGGACATGGAGGAAGTGAAGAGTCGCCTGTTCGATACTTCGCGTGACTTCGTCTATCTCAAACGATTACTGCCACCCGATCAGGTCGGAAAAGTGATGGGTCTGAATCTTCCGGGGGTGTCATTGCGCCGCGAATATCGTCGCTATTATCCGGCGGGTGAAGAGACGGCGCAGACGTTGGGCTTTACCGGGCAGGACGATATCGGGCAAGAGGGAATGGAGTTGGCCTTGCAGGAGCAGCTTGCCGGCAAACCTGGCAGCCAGCGTGTGATTAAAGACCGGCGTGGATATATCGTCGAGGATGCGGGAAGTCTGCAAGCATCCAAGCCGGGCAGCAATATCGAGCTGAGTCTGGACAGCAATTTGCAACATCTCGCTTATCGCGAGCTGGAGAGTGCGATCAAACAACATCGGGCCAAATCCGGTGCGGTGGTGGTACTTGATGCGCGCAGCGGCGAAGTGTTGGCGCTCGCCAACTATCCCGGCTACAACCCGAACAACCGTAATAACACCGGCAGCAAAGCAATGCGCAACCGCGCCATCACCGATCTGTTCGAGCCCGGATCGACGCTGAAACCATTTACGGTGGCGACGGCGATCGAAACCGGAAAAGTGCGCCCCAATACACTCATCAATACCGAGCACGGCGTGTTCACGTTGAGCGGCAGAAAAATTCACGATGCTCACCCGGAGTCGATGTTGACCGTGGCACAGGTCATCCAAAAATCCAGCAATGTTGGCGCTGCCAAAATAGCCCTATCGCTTAAATCAGCCACGATGTGGCAAGGCTTGTCGGATAGCGGATTCGGCGCGCAGACCGGCAGCAACTTTCCAGGTGAAGCGTCGGGTAAATTGCGCGACCCGAAAACCTGGCGACCGATCGAGCAGGCTACGATGGCTTATGGGCACGGAATATCGGTGAATCTGCTCCAGCTGGCGCGTGCTTACACCATTTTCGCCAATGACGGCGAATTGAAACCAATTTCGCTGCTCAAGCTGGATACACCGCCGATAGGTAAGAGGGTGTATTCCGAACGCACCGCGCGTGCGCTGCGCGACATGCTGGAAACAGTAGTGCTACCCGGCGGCACGGCCCCGCTGGCGCAAGTGGCCGGTTACCGCGTGGCCGGCAAAACCGGCACCGCGCATAAACTGGAAGACGGCCATTACGTCGATCGCTATGTCGCCTCGTTCGTCGGGTTCGCACCGGCGTCGAATCCGCGCCTAGTGGTGGCCGTGATGATCGATGAGCCGAGTAACGGTGTGTATTACGGCGGCCTGGTTGCCGCCCCGGTGTTCAGTAAGGTGATGGATGCATCGCTGCACGCGCTTAGCGTACCTAACGATGCGCCGCTGAATAACGTCATCGCGCCGCCTGTGGATATCGTGAAGGAGGAGGTGTGAGCCCTTCTCTTCATCAGTGGGCTATCGAGCAATTGGCGGCCTTGAAAGTGCCGGTCACACGTCTGGTGATGGATAGCCGTTCCATTTCGCGCGGTGATACTTTCGTCGCCTACCCGGGTGAAAAGATTGATGGGCGGCAGTTCATCGCAGAGGCGATCGCGCAGGGTGCTGCTGCGGTGATCTACGAAAAGCTTTTGATGAAGCCACTAGCCATTCCACTAAGCGAGCAAACAACGCCCGCTAAGTCGCTGGTTTTGTCCGGGCACCCGTGGGAGGCGCAGCATTTCGTCTGGAACGATGCTTGGCATGTGCCGAATCTGGCTGTCTCGGACCTGCGCCATAAGGCGGGATGGCTGGCCGATGCGGTTTATGGCACGCCTTCGAAAAAAATGTGGGTGGTGGGCATAACCGGAACCAATGGCAAGACGTCGACCAGTCACTGGATCGCTCACGCCTTGAACGATGCACGGAAGAAATGCGCACTGATCGGCACGCTGGGCAACGGCTTTGCCGATGAGTTGCAAGCCAGTGCCAATACCACGCCGGATGCGATACGCGTGCATGGCTTGCTGGCCGAATATTTGCGTGATGGCGCAGAAGCCGTGGCGATGGAAGTGTCCTCGCATGCGCTGTCTCAGGGGCGTGTCAATGCGGTGCGTTTTGATGTCGCGATGCTCACTAATCTGAGCCGCGATCATCTTGATTATCACGGCGATATGCAAAGTTACGCGGATACCAAGCGAAAACTGTTCGATTGGCAACAGCTGGGCTTTGTGGTGCTGAATCTGGATGACGCTTATGGCGTGGAGCTGGCTGAACAATTGTCACTGCAGCAGGATACGGATGCGGAAGTCGTCGGTTACGGCTTGAGTGATGCGGCTTTGCAACTGGCCGAGCGCCTCGGTCTGCGTATGGTCTATGGGAATTTGCTGGAAATGACCGGGCAGGGATTGCGGATGGAAGTGCACTCAAGCTGGGGAGCCGCACAGTTGAACAGCACGCTGGTCGGGCGGTTCAACGCGGCGAATCTGTTGGGTGCGCTGGCGGTATTGCTGGTAAGCGATATTGGTTTGAGTGATGCCGTGCAGTCATTGAACAAGGTGCAGCCGGTTGCCGGACGCATGCAACGTTTAGGCAACGCACAGCAACCGACGGTGATCGTGGATTACGCGCACACGCCGGACGCGCTGGAAAAAGTGCTTCAGGCATTGCGCGAAGTCAGCGCGGCATCGGGCGGAAAGCTGCTTTGCGTATTCGGCTGCGGCGGAGATCGGGATCGCGGCAAGCGTGCGATGATGGGAAAAATAGCTGAGAAATATTCCGATTTTTGTATCGTGACATCCGACAATCCGCGCGGCGAAAATCCGCAAGACATCATCACCAACATTGTTGGTGGCATGAATGCAGATAATCACGAGATCATCGAAGACCGCGCTGCCGCAATTCAAAGTGTCATCAGACATGCGCGGCTGTGCGACACCGTGCTGATCGCGGGCAAAGGTCACGAAGACTATCAGGAGATCGACGGCATCAAGCATCCGTTCAGCGATGTTCTGGTCGCGCAGCAGGCTTTGCAGACATGGGCAGAGGTGCGCGCATGATGCTGTTATCGCAAGCCGCGCAGGCAACCGGTGGGAAGCTGATCGGTGCCGATGTGCGCTTCAATGCCGTGTCCAGCGATAGCCGCAAAATCGCCCAAGGAGATTTGTTCATCGCGTTGCGCGGTGAGCATTTCGACGGCTATGAATTTTTGGAAACCGCCGTGCAGGCGGGAGCGGTCGCGGCGCTGGTGAACAAAGATAGCTATGAGAAACAAGCCCACCATTCGGTATCTGGCATAGCTCTCATCGTTGTAGATGATACTCTATCGGCGTTGGGACAGCTCGCCGCGCACTGGCGCAGGCAGTTCGCCATTCCGCTGGTGGCGATTACCGGCAGCAACGGCAAGACCACGGTTAAGGAAATGCTCGCCAGCATTCTGCGCGAGGCTGCGGGTAGTGCGGATGCCGTACTCGCCACTCAGGGAAATCTGAATAACGACATCGGTATGCCGCTTACCTTGTTGCGACTGAACGCAGCGCACCGTTATGCGGTAGTCGAAATGGGCATGAATCATCCGGGCGAGATCGATTATCTGACACAGATTGCGGCACCCGATGTCGCACTGATCACCAACGCCAGTGGCGCGCATCTGGAAGGGTTAGGTTCTGTGGAGGCGGTTGCGCATGCCAAGGGCGAAATATTTTCAGGATTACAGCAGCATGGCACCGCTGTGATCAACGCTGATGATGAGTATGCGCCGTTATGGCGTTCGCTTGCGGGAGTCAGCCCCTTGCTTGAATTTGGTTTGAATCCTGATGCCGATGTGGGCGGCACGTGGCAGCCGAGCAATGGTGGTTTGCACCTTGATGTGACAGCCCCACAGGGGATGTTCGCTGCAAAATTGCAAGTTCCCGGAGAACACAATGCGCGCAACGCGCTGGGGGCAACGGCTGCTGCAATCGTGCTGAATATTTCACTGGAAACCATTGCCGCTGGCCTGGAAAAATTCAGCGGAGTGGCCGGGCGTTTGCAGCGCAAATCTGCGCGGCATGGCGCCATCATGATAGACGATACTTACAACGCCAATCCGGCCTCGTTGCGCGCTGCGATCAGCGTGCTGGCACACGCTGCCGGCAAGCGCATTTTGGTTCTGGGCGATATGGGTGAATTGGGCGATGACGCCGAAATCTTTCATGCCGAGATCGGTGCCGATGCGCGCCGTGCCGGCATTGAAAAACTGTACGCGCTGGGAACATTGAGCGCCAACACGGTGCGAGAATTTGGCAGCGGCGCGCAACATTTCGAGCGCATCGGAGATCTACAGGCTGCGCTGGAAAAGGAACTGGACGCTGACACCACGGTGCTGGTGAAAGGTTCGCGATTTATGAAAATGGAACGCGTGGTGCAATTTTGCGCCGCGACAGGGGAATAACAATGCTGCTCATGCTCACTCAATGGTTGTCTCAGTATGAACGGTTTTTCAGCGTGTTCAATTACATCACGCTACGCGCCGTACTGGCGGCGATGACGGCTTTGTTCATCTCGTTTCTGGTCGGGCCGACGATGATACGAAAATTGGCCGCGTACAAAATCGGTCAGTCGGTGCGCAGCGACGGTCCGCAAACACATCTGGTCAAAGCCGGCACGCCAACTATGGGCGGCGCGTTGATCCTGACATCAATCGCTATCACCACGTTGCTGTGGGGTGACTTGCACAACCATTACGTGTGGGTGGTGCTGCTTACCACGCTGGGCTTCGGCGTGATCGGCTGGGTGGATGATTACCGCAAAGTGGTCCATCGCAATCCCAAGGGCCTGTCTGCCAAAGCCAAAATGTTCTGGCAATCCATCATCGCGCTGCTGGTTGGAATCTATTTGTGGAACGTCGCCAGCCTGCCCGCGCATACTGAACTGATCGTGCCATTCCTTAAGTTCTGGGTGTTCCCGCTTTCGGCATTTTTATTCATCGCTTTGGCTTATTTGGTGATTGTCGGGACCAGCAATGCGGTGAATCTGACCGACGGTCTGGATGGCTTGGCCATCATGCCTACGGTGATGGTGGCCAGCGCGTTGGCATTATTCGCCTATGTGGCGGGCAATGCGGTGTTCTCAAAATATCTCGGCATTCCCTACATTCCGGGCGCGGGTGAATTGGCTATATTTTGCGGCGCGATTGCCGGAGCCGGTCTGGCCTTCCTATGGTTCAACGCCTATCCGGCCGAAGTGTTCATGGGCGATGTCGGCGCGTTGGCACTCGGTGCGGCACTCGGCACCGTGGCGGTGATCGTGCGTCAGGAACTGGTGCTATTCATCATGGGCGGCGTGTTCGTCGTAGAAGCGGTGTCGGTGATCATCCAGGTGGCCTCGTTCAAACTGACCGGAAAGCGCGTGTTCCGCATGGCTCCGCTGCACCATCACTACGAGTTGAAGGGCTGGAAAGAGACGCAGGTCGTGGTGAGATTCTGGATCATCACGATGTTGCTGGTGTTGCTGGGTCTGGCGACATTGAAGCTGAGATGACACAACTCAAGAATAAATCGGTATTGGTATTGGGTCTCGGCGAGACCGGGCTATCCATGCTGCGCTTTCTCAACGCTCAGGGCGCGAGCTTGCGCGTTGCAGACAGCCGCCGCTCGCCGCCCGGGTTGGCTCTGGCGGCCCGTTATGTTGCCGCCGATCAAATTTTTTGCGGGAATTTCAACGATGCGTTGTTCGACGGAATCGAGCTGATCGCGATCAGTCCGGGTGTGCCATTGCGCGATCCGGCTGTTGCGCGGGCAATCGCGCGTGGTATTGCTGTGGTGGGCGACATCGAGTTGTTCGCGCAGCAGACTGGCGACTGGCGACTAAAGACCAAGGTTCTCGCAATCACCGGTGCTAACGGCAAGACCACCGTCACGAGCATGGTGGAACATCTGTGCAAGGCGGCGGGAAAGGACGCCGTGGCAGCGGGGAATATTTCCCCTGCGATACTGGATGTCGTGCTGGAGCGTGGCACAAACCAGCCCGAGGTATGGGTGCTGGAGCTGTCCAGTTTCCAGCTGGAAACTACATTCAGCCTGAATGCCGATGCCGCGACTGTGCTGAATATCAGCGAAGATCATCTCGATCGTTATGCCGACATGAATGAATATAGTGCCGCCAAGGCGCGCATATTTAAAGGCGCGGTAGTGCAGGTGTTGAACCGCGACGATGCGAGCGTCATGTCTCTCACCCGCAAGGGGTACGCCGCAGGGTGCCCGGAACCTTCTGTTCCACCCTCGCGCAGGGCGCGTGAAGGAAGTGTGCAAATCACGTTTGGTATGAACGCGCCGCAGAAGGAAACTGATTTTGGTATCGCGCAAATAGAAGATGAAGTCTGGTTGATGCAAGGCGCACAGCGCCTGCTCAAAGCCAGCGAATTGCAGGTGGCCGGATTGCACAACGCGGCGAATGCATTGGCCGCGCTGGCATTGTGCCGTGCGATAGATTTGCCGATGGCGGACTTGATTGCCGCGTTGCGCAGCTTCAAAGGGCTGCCGCATCGCGTGGAGCGTGTCGCAGAAATGCATGGCATCACATATTACGACGATTCCAAGGGTACCAATGTCGGCGCGACCGTCGCCGCGCTGCAAGGCTTGGGATGCAAGGCCGTATTGATCGCGGGCGGCGAGGGCAAGGGTCAGGATTTTGCACCGCTCAATCCGGTCGTGGCACAACATGCGCGCGCGGTGGTGCTGATCGGACGCGATGCGCCGCTGATAGCTGTCGCTCTGGTTGGTTGCGGCGTGCCCGTGGTGCGCGCAGAAAATATGAATGATGCCGTGCAACAGGCAACCTGTCTGGCGAAAAGTAGCGATGCGGTGTTGCTGTCGCCGGCCTGCGCCAGCTTCGATATGTTCAGAAACTATGAACATCGCGCCGAAGTTTTTGTGGCTGCGGTCGATGAATTAAAGCAGGAGGGCGTATGGACTCATTAGCTACGCCGACGGGTGCACGGGGGTTTCATCCCCACCCTTTCGCGGTTAAAACACGTACGCCGCCGCCGCAAGCGCAATTCGACGTATTGCTGATCTGGGTATTGATCGCTCTGCTTGCACTCGGACTGGTGATGGTGTATTCCGCCTCAATCGCGACGGCCGAGGCCAACAAATTTACCGGCTATCAACCGGCCTATTATTTGCTGCGGCATGGGGCGTTCATCGTAGTGGGGCTGATTATCGGGCTGTTCGCTTTTCAGATACCGGTGCAATTGTGGCAGAGCTGGGCACCGTATTTGTTTTTAATCGGTGCGGCATTGCTGGTGCTGGTGCTGATTCCGGGCATCGGGCGCGAAGTGAATGGTAGCCGCCGCTGGTTACCGTTGTTCGTCGTCAATTTGCAGCCTTCCGAGTTGATGAAGCTGTTCGCCGTGCTGTATGCCGCCGATTACACGGCGCGCAAGGGCAAGATCGGCCACTTGTTCATGAAAGCCTTCGTGCCGATGCTGGTGGTGATGGTGCTAATCGGCGGCTTGTTGTTGCAAGAGCCTGACATGGGTGCGCTGGTGGTGATTTGCGCGATCGCTTTTTGCACGCTGTGGTTGGGCGGATTCAACCTCAAGGTGTTCGGCCTGTTGCTGGTGGCACTGCCGCTGGCGTTTTGCGCGCTGATATTTTCTTCTCCATACCGGATGCAACGTGTCATCGGCTTCATGGACCCGTGGTCTGATCCGTATGGCAAAGGCTATCAATTGAGCCACGCGCTGATCGCGTTCGGGCGCGGCGAATGGTTGGGCGTGGGGCTGGGCGGCAGCGTGGAAAAATTGTTCTACCTGCCGGAAGCGCACACCGATTTCTTGATGGCGGTGATCGCGGAAGAGTTGGGTCTGATCGGTGTGTCGGCCGTGATCGTGCTGTTTGCGCTGCTGGTGGTGCGAGCATTCCATATTGGCCGTCATGCCGCATTTCTCGATCGCAATTTCTCAGCGCTGGTCGCGCAAGGTATCGGTGTGTGGATCGGTGCGCAGGCGATGATCAACATCGGCGTGAACATGGGCGTGCTGCCGACCAAGGGATTGACCCTGCCGTTCCTGAGTTTTGGCGGCAGCGGCATGGTGGTCAATTGCGTTGCGGCGGCAGTACTGTTGCGCGTGGATTATGAAAACCGTCGCATAGCAAGAGGTTTACCGATATGAGCTTTAATCAACTCAAATTAGTGAACGGAGTGCAAAGTTCAGAAGCTCGACGGTTTCGGTGGAGGCTCATATTCGCGCAGCGAATGTTATGCCGGAACCAAAACCGAAGAATTGCGCGAGGACTGCCAGTATGAGTCGCTCCATTCTCATTATGGCCGGAGGAACTGGAGGGCACATTTTTCCGGCGCTTGCGGTGGCCGATGTGCTGAGCGCGCAGGGCTGGAAAGTGACCTGGCTGGGCGCACCGGACAGCATGGAGGCGGAGCTGGTGCCCAAGCATGGCTATGAGATGGCGCGGGTGCGCTTTTCAGGCTTACGCGGCAATGGGCTGTGGCGCAAAATAATGTTGCCGTTAAATCTGCTGATCGCACTTTTCCAGAGCGCGGTCGTGATATTCCGTTGCCGTCCCGATGTGGTGCTGGGCATGGGCGGTTACATTACATTTCCGGGCGGATTGATGGCGGCCATGCTGCGCCGCCCGCTGGTGATACACGAACAAAATTCCGTTGCCGGATTGAGCAACAAAGTGCTGGCGCACATCGCGCAAAAAGTGCTGAGCGGTTTTCCCGACGTATTGCCTAAAGCGAACTGGTGCGGCAATCCGGTGCGCAGCAGCATCGCCGAATTGCCCGATCCTCAAACGCGTTATGCAGCACGCACCGGCAAGCTGAACGTGCTGGTGGTGGGCGGCAGTCTGGGCGCAAAAGCGCTCAATGAAGCGTTGCCTCAGGCGCTCGCGCTATTGACCGATGCAGAGCGACCAGGCGTGGTGCATCAGACCGGAAAACAGCATTTTGAATCGGTGCAACATCTGTATAAACAATTGGGCGTGCAGGCCGATGTCCGGGCTTTTCTGGATGACATGGCAAGCTGTTATGCGCATGCCGACCTGGTGATATGCCGCGCCGGCGCGCTGACGATCGCGGAACTCGCGGCAGCAGGCGTGGCGAGCATATTGATTCCGTACCCGCACGCGGTGGATGATCATCAGACCCATAACGCGCAGTTTTTGAGCCAGCGCGGCGCGGCGATATTGGTGCCGCAACATGAACTAGACGCCGCAAAACTGGCGCAGTTGCTGCGCGAACTGGCAGTTGGCAAACAGGGTCGTGAGAAATTATTGGCGATGGCGCAACAGGCGCGCGGATTAGCCAAAGCCGATGCGGCCATGGCGGTTGCAAAAATATGTGAAGGACTGGCATGAAACATAAAGTCAAACATCTGCATTTCGTGGGTATCGGCGGCTCCGGCATGAACGGCATCGCCGAGGTGCTGCTCAACTTGGGGTTTCAAGTGAGCGGTTCCGATCTGGGCGAAAATGCGGCGACGAAACGTCTTAAAAAACTCGGTGCCACGGTGTATCTCGGCCATGCCGAACAGCATTTGACCGATGCCGACGCGGTGGTGGTTTCGACCGCTGTGGGGCGCGATAACCCGGAGGTGCTGGCAGCGCGTGCGCGCCGTATTCCGGTGGTGCCTCGCGCGATGATGCTGGCGGAGCTGATGCGTTTGCGTCAGGGCATCGCCGTGGCGGGGACACACGGCAAGACTACCACCACTTCGCTGACCGCGAGTGTACTGGCCCGTGGCGGACTCGATCCGACTTTTGTGATCGGCGGCAGACTCAATAGCAGCGGCACCAATGCACGGCTGGGGACGGGCGAGTTCATCGTTGCCGAGGCCGACGAGTCGGATGCTTCATTTCTGTATCTGCAACCGATACTCGCGGTGATCACCAATATCGATGCCGACCACATGGAGACCTACGGTCACGATTTCGAAAAGCTCAAGCAGGCGTTCGTCGATTTCGTCGAGCATCTGCCGTTCTACGGCAGGGCGATGCTGTGTGTGGACGATGCCAACGTGCGTGAGATTCTGCCGCGCATCAGTAAACCGGTGACAACTTATGGCTTCAGTGAAGGCGCGCAAATCCGCGCCGTGAATGTGCGCCATCAGGGCGGCCAGATGCGCTTCACCGCAGAATGCAGACAAAACGGAACCCCAAAGGATCTGGACATCACACTGAATCTGGCGGGCATGCACAACGTGCTGAACTCACTGGCTGCGATTGCGATTGCATTGGAAGTCGGCGTGGCGGACGACGCGATCATCGCGGCACTCGCGGAGTTCCAGGGCGTCGGCAGACGTTTCCAGCGCTACGGCGAAATCGCGTTGCCCAATGGCGGCAGCTTCACGCTGATCGACGACTATGGGCATCATCCGGTGGAAATGGTCGCCACGCTGGAGGCGGTGCGTGGCGCATTTCCCGGTCAGCGTCTGGTGCTGGCGTTTCAGCCGCATCGTTACACGCGCACACGTGACTTGTTTGAAGATTTTGTAAAAGTGCTGTGCAGCGTCGACGCGCTGGTGTTGGCGGAAGTCTATGCGGCCGGCGAGGCACCCATCGTCGCGGCAAACGGGCGCGCGCTGATGCACGCCTTGCGTGTGGCGGGGCAGAGCGAAGCGGTGTTTGTCGAGGATATACAGTTAATGCCGCAGGCGATTATGCAGATCGCGCGCGATGGCGATGTGGTCATCACGATGGGTGCGGGCACCATCGGCAGTACGCCGAATAAATTGCTTGGAAAGAGCGACGCTGATGCTTCCGGAAAAATGCCAGCCATGCAGGCACCGCGCCCGGGTGAGTCATGAATATGACCGAGCCACTACATTTTGCTAACTCATCATTGCGCGGCACGTTAAACCGCGACGTGCCGATGAGCAAGCACACCAGTTGGCGCGCAGGCGGGGTGGCTGAGCGTATGTATCAGCCCGCCGATCTGGATGATCTGCAAGTGTTCCTGCGCAGCTTGCCTGATGAGGAGCCGCTGTATGCGGTGGGCTTGGGCAGCAATTTGTTGGTGCGCGACGGCGGATTGCGCGGCACGGTTTTGATGTTGCATGGGACATTGAGCGCTTTGCGTCTGGAGTCGAACGGTGAAATTTATGCCGAGGCAGGCGTACCGGGCGCAAAGCTGGCGCGCTTTGCGGCATTACATAATTTGTGCGGCGCGGAATTTTTTGCAGGCATCCCCGGCACGCTGGGCGGCATGCTGGCAATGAACGCCGGATGCTATGGAAGTGAGACTTGGGAAAAGATAGAACGGGTGCAGGTGATTGATCGTAGCGGTGTGTTGAATGAACTAACGGCGGCAGATTATGAGATCGGCTATCGGCATGTTGCCAGGATAAAGGATGTAGGAGCCCGATTCATCGGGCGAAAAAGCATCGCGCAACAAGTTGCGCTCCTCCAGAATGACGAATTATTCGTTGCCGCATGGTTGAAATTTGAGAAAGGTGACGGCGAGGTTGCCCGGCAGGGAATCAAGGCGCTGCTGAACAAGCGCATCGCGAGCCAGCCTCTGAATCTGCCGAATGCCGGTTCGGTATTTCGCAATCCGCCGGGCGACTACGCGGCACGGCTGATTGAACTGTGCGGCTTGAAAGGCATGCAGATCGGCGGCGCACGGGTGTCGGAAAAGCACGCCAACTTTATCGTGAATGCCGGTGCTGCGACTGCGGCGGATATTGAAAATTTAATTTTTGAAGTGCAGGCCAGGGTGGAACAGAAAACCGGCGTAAGACTGCAATGCGAAGTAAAAATAATCGGAGAAGCAGCGTGAAAAATTTCGGCAAAGTGGCGGTGTTGTTTGGCGGGCGTTCAGCCGAGCGCGAGGTATCGCTGAAAAGCGGTGCGGCGGTGCTGGCGGCACTGCTGCGCAGCGGCGTGGATGCTCATGCATTCGATCCGGCTGCGCAGAATTTGCAGGTGCTGGTCGACGAGGGGTTTGACCGGGTTTTTATCGCATTGCACGGACGCTTCGGCGAAGACGGCACGGTGCAGGGCGCGCTGGAATTGCTGGGCATACCCTATACCGGCAGCGGCGTGCTGGCTTCGGCGCTGGGCATGGATAAGTGGCGCACCAAGCTGGTGTGGCAGGCAGGCGGGTTGCCGATACCGGATTATGCGCTGCTCGATGAACGCAGTGACTGGAACGCGGTGGTGCGGCAACTCGGCCTGCCGCTGTTCGTTAAACCCGCCAACGAAGGGTCCAGCGTCGGTATCAGCAAGGTGAAATCTGTCAGCGAGTTACCGGCTGCCTATCGCGAAGCCGCCAGACACGACAAGCTGGTACTCGCGGAAAGTTTCATCGGCGGTGGCGAATATACCGCAGCGATTCTGGGCGATCTGGCTTTACCCGTCATCAAGATCGAGCCGGCGAATGAATTTTATGACTACGAGGCGAAATATTTGCGCAACGACACTCGTTATCTGTGCCCGAGTGATTTGAATGCTACTCAGGAAGCCGACATGCAAAATCTGGCCAAGCAGGCTTTTGCGCTGATCGGCGGACAGGGCTGGGGGCGTGTGGATTTTCTGAGGGGCGTGGACGGCAAGTTGTATGTGCTCGAAGTCAACACCTCGCCGGGTATGACCGACCACAGCCTGGTGCCGATGGCGGCGCGTCAGGCCGGGATCAGTTTCGAGCAATTGGTGTTGAATATTTTGGAGATGGCTGTGCATAGCCAATCAACTAGGCTGGCAAACGACGCCAGCCAAGGTGCTGGTTAGCGCATGTGGGATAACGCGCCCTTGCTGCGCAATATCGCCAACGCGCTGTTGGCCGTCAGTGTTTGCGCGATGTTGTATGGCGCGGTTTATTACGCGACGCATCTGCCGGGATTGTTTCCGTTGCAAAGCGTGCGCCTGAGTGTTGCACCAGAACGTGTTGACCCAGCCGTGATGTTGCAGGTGGTGCGTTACGAAGTACAGGGAAATTTTTTTACCGTGGATATCGAACGTTTGAGGCAATCATTGGAAAAGTTACCGTGGGTGCGCAGCGTAAACATACGCCGAGAATTCCCAAGCCGCCTGGCTGTGCGGCTGGAAGAGCATCAGGCGTTGGCACACTGGAATAACCATGAGCTGGTGAATCAGCAGGGAGAAATTTTTACGGCGGGGAGCGATCAGGCGTTGCCGAGTTTTATAGGGCCAGACGGTGCAGCGGCCGAAGTTGCGCGGAACTACAAACAATTTAACCAGCAACTTGCCGTGCTGAATTTGCAGGCGGCGCAGATTACCTTGTCGCCGCGCCATGCCTGGCAACTGCATTTGAGCAACGGCATGGTGTTGGAACTGGGGCGCGAGGATATGCAGCAGCGTCTGGCAAGATTTGTGGCGGTGTATCCCTATAGCCTCGCGGGGATACAGGGTTCAGTAAAGAATGTGGACATGCGTTACCGCAACGGGTTTGCGGTAAGCGGATTGGCTAAACAAAGTTGATGGCGGTAGTGGAGAATAAGCGATGAGCAGAAACAAGGAAGATAAAAATCTGATAGTCGGACTGGACATCGGCACGTCCAAGATCGTGGTCATCGTCGGTGAAGTCAAGCCGGACGGCATGCTGGAAGTGATCGGCATGGGGATGCACGAATCTTCCGGGATGAAGAAAGGCATGGTGGTCAACATCGAGGCCACAGTGGGCGCGATCCAGCGCGCGCTGGAGGAAGCCGAGCTGATGGCCGATTGCAAGATTACCGAGGTCCATACCGGCATCGCGGGCAGCCATATCCGCAGCATCAATTCACGCGGCATGGTGAAAATCAAAGAGAAAGAAGTCGCAACTGCCGACATCGAGCGCGTGATCGAGACAGCCAGTTCGATCAGCTTGCCGGGTGATCAGCAGATACTGCATGTCCTCGAACAGGAATACAGCATCGACGGACAGGACGGGATCAAAAAGCCGCTCGGCATGAGCGGGATGCGGCTGGATGTCGAGGTTCACATCATCAGCGGTGCGGTATCTGCGGTGCAGAACATCATGAAGTGCATCCATCGTTGCGGTCTGGAAGTGAATGAATTAATTTTACAGCCGCTGGCATCAAGCATGGCCGTACTCGCCGATGATGAAAAAGAGCTGGGCGTGTGCCTGGTGGATATCGGCGGCGGCACCACCGACATCGCGGTCTTCACCGGCGGCGCGATCCGCCATACCGCCGTGATACCGATTGCCGGAGACCAGATCACCAATGACATCGCGATGGCTTTGCGCACGCCGACGCAGGATGCCGAGGACATCAAGATCAAGCATGGCTGCGCGCTGCGTCAACTGGCCGATGGCGGTGCGATCGAAGTGCCCGGTGTGGGCGAACGCGGGCCGCGCATGTTGTCGCGTCAGACGCTGGCGGAAGTGATCGAGCCGCGCGTCGAAGAATTGTATTCGCTGGTGCAGCAGGAACTGCGCCGCAGCGGCTTCGAGGAGTTGTTGTCCTCGGGCATCGTGATTACCGGCGGCAGCAGTGCGATGCAGGGTATGGTCGAATTGGGCGAGGAAATTTTTCATCTGCCGGTGCGCCTGGGTATCCCGAAATATATCGGCGGGTTGTCCGATGTGGTGAAAACACCGCGCTTGGCGACCGGTGTGGGGCTGCTGCTGTATGGCCTGGAACATCATCAACGCAACATGGAGACGCGTATGCAATCGAACTCTTTTAGTGACGTGTTGGCAAGAATGAAAATCTGGTTCCAGGGGAATTTTTAGCGGTCCATATTCAGGTTAATAAATTAGGCGGCACAGGGTTTATTTTTTCAGAAAATTATTAAGGAGATGACGATGTTTGAAATCATGGAAGCACAAACTCAGGATGCGGTGATCAAGGTGATCGGCATTGGCGGCTGCGGCGGTAACGCCGTGGATCATATGATCGAACAAGGGGTGCAAGGAGTCGAGTTCATCGTCATCAATACCGACGCGCAGGCACTCAAGCGCAGCAAGGCGACCGCGCAGCTGCAAATCGGCGCAACGATCACCAAGGGTTTGGGTGCCGGTGCCAAACCCTCGGTAGGACAAGCAGCCGCAGAAGAGGATAGAGAGCGCATCAAGGAGATGCTGGCTGGCGCGCACATGGTGTTCATCACCGCCGGGATGGGCGGCGGCACCGGAACCGGCGCCGCACCGATCGTCGCGCAAATCGCCAAGGAAATGGATATCCTGACGGTGGCGGTGGTCACCAAGCCGTTCGCTTACGAGGGCAACCGGATGCGTTTCGCGATAGCCGGTATAGAGGCGCTGACCGAATATGTTGATTCCCTGATCATCGTGCCAAACTCAAAGCTGATGGAAGTGCTGGGTGCGGATGTCACGGTGCCGGAAGCTTTCAAGGCAGCCAACGGCGTGTTGCAGGGTGCGGTGGCGGGTATCGCCGAAGTGATCAACGTGCCCGGTATGGTCAACGTGGATTTTGCCGACGTGCGCACCGTGATGTCGGAAAATGGCATGGCTATGATGGGTTCGGCGATAGCTTCGGGGCCGGATCGCGCCCGGGTCGCCGCTGAACGTGCGATCGCCAGCCCGTTGCTGGAAGACATCGATATGTCCGGCGCGCGCGGCGTGTTGGTCAATATCACTTCATCCAGCGGACTCAAGCTAAAAGAACTTGAAGACGTGATGGAATGTGTGCAGTTCGCCGCAGAGGAGGCAACCGTGATCGTGGGTTCAGTGTTCGATGAAGCCATGGGTGACGAAATGCGAGTGACGGTCGTGGCCACCGGCCTCGGCGCACCGATGGCGCGCAAGCAAGCCAAGCCGGAAATCGTTTATCAGAATCAGGATTTCCAAAGAACCGGCACGCATGACGAACCGATAAGCAATTCCAACGTGAATTACGGAGAGCTGGAAACACCGACCATCATGAGAAGCGGACGCAGGGCAGCGGTAGATGCGATGGAAAAATCCGGCGTGGATACTTATGATATTCCGTCGTTTCTGCGCAAACAGGCGGACTAGGGAATGCAGAATGCTGATGTGCTGATGTGGCTTGTACGTTCAGCGATCCGCAATCCGAATTCTGAATTCCAGGGGCTGTGGTAAAATCAAAAAATATGATTTCGGTAATAAAAGCAGCGATGGTTAAGCAACGCACCTTAAAAAACTCCGTCAGCGTGACGGGTGTCGGCTTGCACAGCGGCGAGAAAGTCACGCTCGGTTTGCGTCCCGCCCCGGTCAATGCCGGGATCGTGTTTCGCCGCGTGGACGTAAAGCCGGTCGAGGATATTCGCGCGCGTGCCGATCTGGTTCATGACACACGCTTATCTACCTGCATGGAGCAAAACGGCGTACGTGTCGCCACCATCGAGCATCTGATGTCGGCATTGGCCGGGTTGGGTGTGGATAACGCCTATGTCGATCTGGACAGCGCGGAAGTGCCGATCATGGACGGCAGTGCCGGGACATTCGTTTTTCTGCTTCAATCAGCAGGGATCGTTGAACAATCCGCCGCTAAAAAATTTATACGCATCAAAAAAACCGTAGAGGTAAAACAAGGCGACAAATGGGTGCGTTTTGAGCCGCACCATGGCTACAAATTAACCTTCACGATCAATTTTGCTCACCCGGTGTTCGCCAATACCAAACAACACGTCACGGTTGATCTGGGCGAAGAGTCTTACGTACGCGACATCAGCCGGGCGCGCACCTTCGGTTTCATGCAGGATGTCGAGAACATGCGCGCACAAGGACTGGCACTGGGCGGCAGTCTGGACAACGCCATCGTGATGGATGACTACCGCGTGCTCAATCCGGACGGATTGCGTTTCGAGGACGAGTTCATCAAACACAAAGTGCTTGATGCGATAGGCGATCTTTACCTGCTGGGGTATCCGTTGATCGGCGCATTCTCCGGCTACAAATCCGGCCATGCATTGAACAACGCCCTGGTGCGCGAACTGCTCGCCGACGATCAGGCCTGGGAATTCGTCACGTTCGATAACGTGGAAGAGGCCCCCGCGTTCCTGCAACTGCAGTCAGTTTGATCAATAGCAGGACATCGGCGGGCTTATGCTGATCCTGCGTTTATACATCGTGTTGGTGGCCTTGCTGCTGGTGTTAAGCGGCGGGATGTATATCTTCACACGCAATCGTCGCTACCTCAAATTTGCAACGCAAACATTGCGGTTCACCGTGCTGTCGCTATTGGTGTTTGCGTTGTTGTTCATATTGGAACGGTATGTGCTGGTCGGGTGGCTGGCGATTCTGTAATTGATCTGTTGAGTTTTGGTTGTCGGGTGAGCGACATCTGTTCATTCTGCAAAAGACCAAGTCAACTTCGCCGGTGGCAGCACCCGTAAAGGGTACGCCGCCTGACACTCGCCCTTGCGGGCGGTCTTGGCGCTGCCCGGCAGCTATAACCATAACCAATCACTTGGCAGCTTGCTGCCTTAGTGAGATGGCTAGTTGCTTCATTAATGACTTAGCTAGCGTCGTTTGCTGGGTTAGTCAGATGGCTAGTAGTTCTATCAGTCACCTTTCTTTTCTTGCCAAGAAAGGTAACCCCAAGAAGGCGTCCCCGGTTTCCCGCCGCCTGCGTGGTTGTCGGGGCTGTGTCAATTCCGTCCAGCCTTTGGCTGGTTACGGATTGCCTGACTTTATTATTTGCCCCATACAACCACGGCGCACCATTTACGGGTTTTCGGGTGCCCTGCGTTGCTCGACTGGTCAGGCTTCCTCATAAACTCGCACGATCCGCTGCGTGTGTTGTTGGGACTTCAGCCGCTTACCCCCGCAGGGGGCAAGAACCTCTTCGAGGCAACCACGGCGTACTCCTTGCGGGTGCTACGCGCCCACGTGCTCAAATATAACCAGCGACTTGCTGGCGTCGTTTGCCAGCTTAGTCGAATGGCTATGCAAACCTATTCGTCAGAATTCCCTAATCAGCCTGCGCGACTCGGCGGCGCACAGTGGAAGAAAAGCAAAACCTAAAAAGCTAAAGTCATTTAATCGTGGGCACAGGGTGCCCACCCGGCAGAATGCAAAGCGTAAAGTGCAGCTTTCAGTTAGGTTTGTTACAAGGCTCGTTGGGCGGCTGCGTGCCAATTGAGGTCGTTCGAGAATGTTAATGATAGCGGTCATTCGCCCACCACTTCTACGGTCTTTGTAATATTCTCACCCGCAACTTGCCGAATATATTGGGGTATACTTCGCTGAGACGGGATAACTTTCTGGGGAAGATTTGATGTGCGTGGATTTGAATGCTACTTTGCTAGACCCCATTTTTTCCAATTTTAGAAACTGTCGTAATGCAAGACCTGACCCCAATTTTTATTTTATTATAAGAGGCATACATTGGCTGGCCAATAGTTGTTGGTTCGCTATAAAACTTGGATTGGTCTGGCTAAAACAATAAGTTGAATAAGCCACAACATGGATGGCGAGGATAAGAACCTAATTTTGGCAACCTCGCCGGAACAACAAGTATTGAAACTTAAGGGGGAGATGAACCATGTCTGCGATGGGGAAAAAACCGATTCCAATTTCTTTTGTCAGCCCGAAGTTAAACCATATTCTTGAAGCCCTGCCGGCGCTAGATTACGCGCGCCTGTTGCCTGATCTGCAACTCATTTCGATGCCACTAGGATTGGTGCTGTGCGAGTCCGGTGCTCATATGCATTACGTGTATTTCCCGACCACCAGCATCGTCTCGCTGACCTATATCATGAAAAACGGGGCATCGGGGGAAGTCGCACTCACCGGAAACGAAGGTGTGGTCGGCATCGGCTTGTTTATGGACAACGATAGTTCTCCTAGCCTTGCGGTTGTGCAAAGCGCAGGCGAAGGCTACCGGCTCCATGCGGATATTCTGAAGCAGGAACTCGCACTGGGCAGTCAATTACAAAACTTGGCGCTGCGTTTCGCGCAGTCGTTGTTTGCCCAGATGTCTCAAACAGCGGCATGCAACCGGCACCACTCACTGGACCAGCAACTATGCCGCTTGCTACTATTGTGCCTAGATCGCTTGTCAACCAATGAGCTGGTGATGACGCAAGAGCTGATCTCGAATATGTTGGGCGTGCGCCGAGAGGGCGTGACCGCGGCTGCCGGCAAGCTTCACCAGGACGGAGTGATTAATTACAGCCGCGGCCACATCGCTGTAGTGGATCGACCCAAACTGGAAAAGCTGGTGTGCGAGTGCTACGCGGTGGTAAAAAATGAGTACGACCGGTTGCTATCCACCCACCCTCAACAACTCTGATCTGCAGAGTCTACAATGTAGAGAGCTCGCGTAGGACGCAATCGTTATTGCGCCGAATGAAAACATCCAGTGCCATGCGCTCGCTTATTGCACCCTACGACAACTTAAACGTGAGTGTCCGCTTTTCGATCGTTGACTGTCGCATAAGTTATAAGCGGCCCGCCACAAGCCATGCTGCGGATCAAGTTGGGTCAGCCTGGTAATGTTTTGTCTCATGCACATTTTTCGTTAACCAGCCACTTGGTCACGGTTGTTTGGTGACTTAGTGGAATGGCTATTGGATTTTCGAGCCTTTCGTGGACAGCCTGCC
Source organism: Gallionella sp. (assembly GCA_017880865.1). GTDB lineage: Bacteria > Pseudomonadota > Gammaproteobacteria > Burkholderiales > Gallionellaceae > Gallionella. Next base: position 16,137 of record JADGRL010000024.1, on the reverse strand, counting down.
TAGTGCTGTATGAATCAATCTTTTTTGTGGATCATCTTCTCCAGCGCCTGTTTGAGCGGGGAGTCGCCGAGGCTCAGGCTGAGTTCATTCAGCGCATTCTGGGCGGTTTTGCTCAGTTTGTGGGGGGCGGGTTTGGGTTGCAGGCGGTCGAAGGAAACTTGCACCTTGACGCGGATTCCGCTAACCTCACAACCCCGGTCCTGCATCATGATGACCAGCTCGGGTGCAAGTTGGCGTAATTTCGCAGCGACAGTGGCATTGGCAACGGCGAGGCTGAGCGTGCCGAGTAGCAGGCCCAAAACCTGAACCTGGTTGGATTGCGCAAGATAGGGCGGCGCAACACTGATAAAATGGCGTTGCAAGGCCGATAAAGTCTGGGCTTTGGCGAGTAGCGGACGTAGGTCCTGATTGCCGCTCAGCAATGTTTTCAGATTTTGTGCCACAAATTTTCGATTACTTTAGAAAGGGGAAGCATGAATATTATTCTAGTTTCCAGTCGTTTGGCAAAAACTCGCAGCATTACGCTGGGCGGTTGGCAAATGGCGTTGTTGCTGTTGCTGCTGTCCGGATTGATGTTGGGCGCGGCATTTACGCTGCAATATGCGCTGGTGCGTTTTGCTCCGGAAGGCCTGAGCGACGAAATACGCACCTTGTTGTCCGAGGTGCAGAGTGACGAACAACAAAAACAGCAATTCTACTTGCATAGCAGTCTGGATGCGATGGCGATCAGGGTTGGGCAGATGCAGGCAAAGGTGCAGCGCTTGGATGCGCTGGGTGCGCGTCTGGCCAAGCTGACCGGCATGAAGCCGGAAGAATTTCAGTTTTCCAAACCGCCCGCACAGGGCGGGCCACTGGTGGTTTTCCCCGAACAGAAAATGTCGGAGAACGGTCTGGATCAGCAACTGGACAGGTTGAGTCATGTAGTCAATGATCGAGGCGATAAGCTGATGGCACTGGAAACCATGCTGTTGCAGAATCAATTGAGCAGCAAGTTGCTGCCTTCTATTCCGCCCGTACACTCGGGCTTTTATTCTTCTAATTTCGGTTGGCGCATAGATCCATTTACCGGCGGCAATGCGATGCATGAGGGGGTCGACTTCGTGGCGGAAACCGGAACGTCGATCTATGCCTCGGCAGGGGGTGTGGTGGCCTATGCGAGCTTGCATCCCCAGTATGGTAATATGGTCGAGATTGATCACGGTAATGATATTGTCACGCGCTACGCGCATGCTTCAAAATTATTCGTGAAGGTCGGTCAGGTGGTGCGGCGCGGTGATAAGATTGCCGAGGTAGGAAGTACTGGACGCTCTACCGGCAGCCACTTGCACTTTGAAGTTCGCTATAAAGGTGTCGCTCAGAATCCCGTGCGCTTTTTGCAAAAAGCCAACAGTTAAAAGTGATGGTATTGGTGGGGGTGAGGTGATGGATTGCCTCACCCTTTATTTTTTGTAGTCGAGAAATTTATTATTTTGTAGTTTGGAAAAACATGATTTCCAGTTTGCTGAAAAGTATCTTCGGTAGCCGCAATGATCGCTTGCTCAAGCAATACCGCGCTACCGCCCAAACCATCAATATGCTTGAAGCCGACATCGCCAAGTTAAGCGATGAGGCCTTGCGCCAGAAAACAGAAAGTTTCAAGCAACGGTTTGCGCAGGGCGAATCACTCGATGCGCTGCTGCCGGAAGCCTTTGCCGTGGTGCGCGAGGCGAGTGGCCGCGTGTTGGGGATGCGTCATTACGATGAGCAACTCATCGGCGGGATGGTGCTGCATTATGGCAAGATCGCCGAGATGCGCACCGGCGAAGGCAAAACCCTGATGGCCACGCTGCCGGTTTATCTGAATGCAATTTCTGGTCGGGGTGTGCATGTCGTTACCGTGAACGATTATCTGGCCAGTCGCGATGCCGAGTGGATGGGCAGGTTGTATCGCTCTCTGGGCTTGTCGGTGGGTGTGATCCTGTCGCAGATGCAGTCGGGTGACAAACAAGCCGCTTATGCCGCCGATGTGACTTATGGTACCAACAACGAATTCGGTTTTGATTATCTGCGCGACAACATGGCGACCCAGGTCGGCGAGCGTTTTCAGCGCCCGCTCAATTACGCCATCGTGGACGAAGTGGACTCGATCCTGATCGACGAGGCGCGCACCCCGCTGATTATTTCCGGCCAGGCCGAAGATAACGTAGACATCTATGTGCGCATCGATAAATTGGTGCCTCAGTTGGTGCGCCAGGCGCACGTGGATCAGCCCCGTGATGGCGAGCCTGAAGGCCCCGGCGATTTCAGCGTGGACGAGAAAAACAACCAGATTCTGCTGACCGAGTCTGGTCACGAACATGCCGAAAATATGCTCACGCAAGCCGGGTTGTTGCCGGAGGGCGGGAGTTTGTATGACCCAGCCAACATCACGCTGATCCACCATTTGTATGCGGCATTGCGCGCGCACAACTTGTTTCATCGCGATCAGCATTACGTGGTGCAGGACGGCGAAGTGGTGATCGTGGATGAATTTACCGGCCGCTTGATGTCGGGGCGGCGCTGGTCGGATGGCCTGCATCAGGCTGTCGAAGCCAAAGAGGGCGTGACTATCCAGAAGGAGAATCAGACGCTGGCTTCGATTACCTTTCAGAATTATTTCCGCATGTACGTCAAGCTGGCCGGTATGACCGGCACGGCGGATACCGAGGCCTACGAATTCCAGCAAATTTATAATCTGGAAACGGTGATCATCCCGCCGCATCGCCCAACCATACGCCGGGATATGATGGACAAGGTCTACCTCACCGCCAGAGAGCGATATCTTGCGGCAATCGAAGACATCAAGGATTGCTACGAGCGGGGGCAGCCGGTGCTGGTGGGTACGACCTCGATCGAGAATTCTGAATTGCTGGCTAGCTATCTGGAGCGCGACAAGCTGCCGCATCAGGTGCTCAATGCCAAGCAACATGCACGCGAGGCCGAGATCATCGCGCAAGCCGGACGGCCGAAGATGGTGACCATCGCCACCAACATGGCGGGGCGCGGTACGGACATCGTGCTGGGCGGCAACGTCGAGAAACAGATCGAGCAGGTACGCGAGGATGCCAGCTTGGATGAGGCTGCCAAAGAACAGCGCATCGCTCAGCTAAAAACCGAGTGGCAACAACTGCACCAGCAGGTATTGGCCAGCGGTGGACTGCACATCATCGGCACCGAGCGCCACGAATCGCGCCGCGTGGATAACCAGTTGCGCGGCCGTTCCGGTCGTCAGGGTGATCCGGGTTCGAGTCGTTTCTACCTGTCGTTGGAAGATCCGCTGCTGCGCATTTTTGCCTCGGAACGTGTCACGGCGATCATGAACAAGTTCAAGTTGCCCGAAGGTGAAGCGATTGAGCATAGCTGGGTGACGCGTGCGATCGAGAATGCACAGCGCAAGGTCGAGGCGCGCAACTTCGACATGCGCAAACAGATTCTGGAATACGATGATGTCGCCAACGATCAGCGCAAGGTGATCTATCAGCAGCGCAGCGAGTTGATGGAAAGTGCGGATATCATCGAAACCATTCAGGCGATGCGCGAGGACGTACTGGAAAATACCATCAGCCTGTACATTCCGCCGCACTCGATGGAAGAGCAATGGGATGTGCTCGCGTTGGAAAAGGCTTTGGCCGCCGAGTTTCGTCTGGAATTGCCGTTACTGCAATGGCTGGAGCAGGATAAGCAGTTTAATGAAGCAGCGCTACGCGCGCGCGTCAGGGAGCAGGCCGAGCTGCAATACCTAGCAAAGGTCGAGGCGGTGAGCGCCGAGGCGATGCACCATTACGAGCGTGTGATGATGCTGCAAAGTCTGGACTCGCATTGGCGCGAGCACCTGGCCGCACTGGATCATCTGCGCCAGGGCATCCATTTGCGCGGTTACGCGCAAAAGAATCCGAAGCAGGAATACAAGCGCGAGGCATTCGAGTTGTTCGCTGCGATGCTCGATTCCATCAAGCTCGAAGTGACGCAAGTATTGATGACCGTGCAAGTGCGCAGCGAGTCGGATGTCGAGGCGGTAGAAGCCGCGCCTGCGCCGGAAAATGTGCAATACCATCATGCGGATTACGCCGAAGCGCTGGCCCAGTCTCCTGATAACCCGTCAACGGATGAAGAGCATAAGCCGTTTGTGCGCGATGAGCAGAAGGTGGGACGCAATGATCCATGCCCGTGCGGGTCGGGCAAGAAATACAAGCAGTGCCATGGCAAGTTGGGTTAATCCGCGAGGGAGAATGAGATGTCACTAGTGAGGGATACGTTGCGCACTTCGTCGATTACCGAGGAATTGAGTGATGCAGAAGTGGAAATTATCGAAGGATTGTTCGCGGTTCAGGACTTCCAATCCGGCGAGATAATCGTCCAGCCGGGAGACAAGCAACCAGACAATCTGTACATTCTGGCGCATGGCGACATCGAAGTGAGGATTGAAAGTGGCGGCGAAGAATCCACGATACATGTGCTCAAACCCGGCGATTTGGCCGGCATCATCACCTTCGTCGGTGGAGCCGCAACCGATATCACTGCGACGCTTTACGCGGTCGGCAATACCAAGGTGTTGAGACTGGCCAGAGCCGAGTTCGAAAAGCTGATCAACTCTCATCCGATGATCGTCTACAAAGTGATGCGTGGCGTGGTGCGCAATGTGCATGGCATCGTGCGGCGCGTGAACACCCAGTCCGCAGAGTTAAGCAATTACATCTACCGTACCCACGGCCGTTATTAATAAAACAACCAGCCATTCCACTAAGTAGCCAAAAAACGGCAACCAAGTGGCTGGTTATAGGATTTAAACATGCCTGTTAATCTGACCCCGCCTGTTGCGGCACAACTGTTGCCCGTTGCGGGCGTTTCTTTGGGTATCGCGGCAGCGAACATCAAGCGCGAAAATCGCAAAGACTTGCTGGTGATGCAGTTGTGCGACGGTGCACGGGTTGCCGGCGTGTTCACGAAAAATCGTTTCTGCGCCGCGCCTGTCATTGTTGCGCGCGAGCATCTTGCTCAACCGGATGGCATACGCGCACTGCTGGTCAACACCGGTAATGCCAATGCGGGAACCGGCGAACAGGGCATGAACGATGCGCGCACTACCTGCGCGGCACTGGCAGGATTATTGGGTTGCAAGGCATCTCAGATATTGCCGTTTTCCACCGGCGTGATTATGGAGCCGTTACCCGTGAACAAGATAACAGCGGGTCTGCCTGGCGCTGTGACGAACATGCGCGAGGATAATTGGCTTGATGCGGCTCAGGCGATCATGACCACCGACATCGTCGCAAAGGCCATCTCCAGGCAAGTAACCATAGATGGTGTGACTATCACGATCACCGGCATCGCCAAGGGGTCGGGCATGATCCATCCGAACATGGCGACCATGCTGGGCTACATCGCTACCGATGCGGCGATTGCGCAACCGTTGTTGCAGGCGATGGTCAGCGAAGCCGCTAACCGCTCGTTCAACTGCATCACCGTGGACGGAGACACCTCCACCAACGACGCGTTGATGTTGATCGCCACCGGCAAGTCGGTTCTGCACGAAATTAAAGCTGCCGACAGCCACGCTGGAAAAGCATTGCAATTGGTCATCACCGAGGTAGCGACTAATCTGGCGCAAGCCATCGTACGCGATGGCGAAGGCGCGACCAAGTTCATCACCGTGCAAGTCGAGGGAGGCCGTGATGAAGATGAATGCAAACAGATCGGCTACGCTATCGCGCGCTCGCCGCTGGTGAAGACTGCGTTCTTCGCTTCCGATCCCAACCTCGGGCGCATTCTCGCCGCGATCGGATATGCGGGCATCGATGATCTGGATGTCGCCGCGCTCAAGCTATATCTGGATGAGGTACTGGTGGCCGAGAACGGCGGACGCGCCGCCAGCTACGTTGAAGAAGAGGGCCAGCGGATCATGCAGCAAAGCGACATCACGATACGCGTGGTGCTCAATCGCGGTGCCGTAAATGCTACGCTTTGGACCTGCGATTTTTCTTACGACTACGTCAAGATCAACGCAAGCTATCGGAGTTAGGTTATTCGGCATTAGGGTGTCTCTACGGCACTGCACGTTCCTCAAAAAGAAGTTATAGTCACGCGCACAAGGCATCTCATGTCAGATGGAGATGTTCCCAACATGTCTACTCGCGGGACACAGAGGAGCGGAAATGCAAAGTCTCAGGATATTTCATGCCGTTCGACCCTTCTTTTCGGCTGTAGCCGTCGTCGCTACGGCCGCCGCACTCGTCTTTACAATCTACTTTACCGAACTCGGTCAACAATGGATCATGTTTCTGACCGGGATTCTGCTGGCCGCGATACTTGCGGAGACAACACGCAGGTCGCACGCAGAGTGGGTTGTCACGCGTCGCACCGCACAATTGTCGTCAATAAAAAACAAATTCGAGCAGGAATCTCAGCTTCGTAAAGCTGCCGAGAAGGCCGTTGCCGCCAGCAAACCGAGATTGCATTTGATCGACGAGGTATTGCCGACCATGGTTGCGCTGATCGACAAAGAGGGACATTGCCAATACCACAATAAGGCATTCTTGAAATGGTTGCGCTTACGGCCTGAACAGATCAATGGCCGGCATATGCGCGATGTGCTGGGTGCCAAGGTTTATCAGGAAACAGCGACGGCGGTCCGCAAGGCTTTGGAAGGACATTCGGTCCATTATGAACGGACGCAGAAAATGCCGGATGGCGCGTTCTACAAATTGTCCATTGAACATCTCCCCCAGTTTGCAGAGGATGGCAAAGTGACCGGATTCTACATGTTGATGAATGACATCACCGAACCCGGTGATGTGCGCATGCCAGCCCAGCCAGAATCAAAAGTTCCCGGCCAAGACGGCAGCGGCGCTGTTATGCATGCTTCAGTTCGGGATGGCAAAGTTGATCAGGGCCTGTTTGTCGACTCCTACGCTGCCCAACTTACCACACAGCAGGATGCAGACCGGATCAGGATGTCCATCGAGAATGGCGCATTCAGTTTGTTTTGCCAACTGATTAACCCGCTGGCAGTTAATTCCAGCGAAGCCGGACACTTCGAGATACTGGTCCGGTTGATGGAGGAAGAGGAGAAAATGATCCCGCCGGGGAGATTTTTCCCGCTTGCCGAAAAACATGGACTGATGACGCATTTGGATCGGTGGGTTGTGCAGCATGTTACGGAATGGGTTGGCCTTAAAAAACAACAGGAAGGTCAACGAGAAGGTTCGATGTTCTTTATCAACGTGTCGGGGGCCACGATAATCGATCCAGGCTTCCCGGAATTCCTGCAGCTGACGTTACTGGAATACGGTGTGGCTGGAACAGCCCTGTGTTTTGAAATACCGGAATCGGAACTCGCCGCGAGAACTACGGAAGTCGCCGAATTTGCGCGACAAGTCAGGCAGTGTGGCTGCTGTGTTGCGCTGAGCGGCTTCGGTCGGGACCGGGTGTTATTTGACCTGATCCGCGGCTTTCAGGTGGAATTTCTGAAAATTGACGGTAGCCTCATACTTAACATTCTTCATGACCCGGTGAAGCTCGCCAAGGTAACAGCCCTAAATCAGGTCGCAAAAAAGATCGGCGTCAAAACCGTCGCGGAACTGGTGGAGAGCGAAGAAACCATTGTGAAGTTGAGAGAAATCGGTATCGATTTTGCGCAGGGTTTTGGCATCTCGCGGCCGCGACCTCTAGCGGCATAATCTCCCGAACGCATAGACGAAAATATACTATCGGCCGGAAAAAGGAATAACATAAACTACTCGGATTGTAGAGGTTAATGCAGGCATAGCACTAGGGAGACTTTGTTATGCGGGACCAGGCAGAAAAGAAAATAAATCGGTGGATGGTATTTTTTGCGCTTGTCTTGGCAGTGTTTGCCTTGGTTGCTTGCGGCCGGAACGAGACAGGTAAAACGAGTGAACCTCAGTTCACCACCAAGGCTCCGGAAGTCGGTAAAGAATATGTGTTCGCGATCCACCCGCTGCATAATCCGGTCCGCCTGTTTGAAATTTATGGTCCGCTGATAGACTATCTGAACCAGAATATTCCCGGCACCACATTCCGTCTGGAAGCCTCGCGCAATTACGAGGAATTCGAAAAAAAGCTGTATGCGCGGGAATTTGATTTCGCCCTGCCCAATCCCTACCAGACGCTGAATTCGCAAGACCACGGCTATCACGTCATCGCGAAGATGGGCGACGATTACAAGTTTACCGGTATCGTTCTGGTCAGGCGCGACAGCGGCATCAAGAAGCTTGCCGACCTCAAAGGTAAAAAAGTATCGTATCCCGCCCGCACGGCGCTGGCCGCCACGATGATGCCGCAATATTATTTTCAGACCCACGGCCTAAACATAAATCGTGACATCGACAACCTGTATGTCGGCTCGCAGGAATCGTCCATACTGAACGTGTATCTGGGCAACGTGGCGGCGGGTGCGACCTGGCCGCTGCCCTGGGAGGCTTTCCAGAATGAGCATCCCGAGATGGCGCGCGAACTTGAAGTGAAATGGGAAACTGCGCCGATGATCAACAACGGTGTGGTGGCCAGAGACGATGTGCCCGTTCAGCTTGTCAGGCAGGTGGCCCAACTTCTCGACACCTTGCATACCACTAACGAAGGCAAAGCCATGCTGGCGCGCATGCCCTTATCCCGTTTCGAGCTTGCCGACGACAATCGTTACCGGGTGATCGAGGATTTCTTGCGCAAATTCAGCCGGACCGTGCGTCCCCTGAATGAAGCGAAGAGAGAGCCGAAAAAATGAAAACGGAACGTAGCGGAGTTTCAGAGAAGGCTAATGCCAGCGATAGCGGGCGTTATGCCGAAACTAAAAAACTTTCTTCCCGAATCCCGGCACAAGGGTCATTCAGGTGGCAGATCATCCTGGTTTTTGTGGTCGGCTTCTTTGTTCTGATTGCCGCTTTTACCGCTTATCAGGTGAGGACGGAAAGTGCCTATCTGTATCGGGATAGCACCGATGAAACGATTACTTTGGCGGAGTCGATCGCGGCCAGTTCACGTTCCTGGGTGCTGGCAAACGATGTGGCAGGCTTGCAGGAAGTCGTTCATTCCTTGCAGGGCCATACTGGATTGTATTATGCGATGGTTATTTCTCCCTCGGGCCGGGTGCTCGCACACAGCGATGCAACAAAGGTGGGGCAATTCGTATCTGACGATCAAAGCCTTGCCCTGATCAAGGCGCCGCCTCGCAACCAGATCATGATAGACGACGCATCCCGGATCGACATCGCGGTGCCTATTCTGGTTGAGAATAGGCTAATCGGTTGGGCGAGGGCCGCGCAGGGGCGCAAAGAGATCGTCGGCTATTTGCACAACATGATGTTGAGTAGCGCGCTGTTCGTGCTGATGGCGGTAGCGCTGTCGTTGTTGGCCGCACTTTACATCGCGAATCGGCTGGGATATCGCATCGGTCACTTGGTGCAGGTGGCGGAGGCGATACAAGCCGGGAATTATGCGGCGCGCGCGAACATTTCAGGGGCGGATGAGATTGCCCGGTTGGCCAACAGCTTCAATCATATGCTGGATGTATTGGCGCGGGACGAGGCACAGTTGCGGGCGGCCTCGCTCTATACCCGGAGCCTGATCGAGGCGAGTCTGGACCCGCTGGTGACCATCAGCGCGGCAGGAAAAATAACCGACGTCAATCAGGCCACCGAGCAAGTCACCGGCAGCAGCCGTGCGGAACTGATTGGGACGGACTTCTCCTCTTACTTCACCGAGCCGGAACAGGCGCGCGCAGGCTATCTGCAAGCATTCCAGAAAGGTCCGGTTACCGATTATCCATTGGCACTGCGCCATCGCGACGGGCACGTCACCGACGTGCTATACAACGCGAGCGTTTACCGTAATGCGGCGGGAGAGGTGTTGGGCGTGTTCGCAGCAGCACGCGATGTCACCGAGCGCAAGATGAATGAGGCAGTAAATGCATCACGATTACATTTGGTGCGATTTTCGCTAACGCATACATTGGATGAGCTGCTTGAGGAAACGCTTAATGAAGCCGAGAAACTTACCGGCAGTGTCATCGGTTTTTTTCATTTCGTCGAAGATGATCAAATTTCCCTCACGCTCCAAAACTGGTCAACAAGAACCAAGGCCGTATTCTGCAAGGCAGAGGGCATGGGGTTGCACTACCGCATAGACGAGGCCGGAGTATGGGTAGATTGTGTGCGTCAAGGCAAAGCGGTTATCCATAATGACTACGCTTCGCTTCCTAATCGCAAGGGCATGCCAGAAGGCCATGCCACAGTAATTCGCGAACTGGTTGTGCCTGTATTTCGCGGCACAAAAATATCAGCCATTTTGGGGGTTGGGAATAAACCTGCCAACTACAACGAAGAGGACGTTTCGACCGTTTCGATGCTTGCAGATCTGGCATTTGAAATTGCCGAGCGCAAGAAGGCCGAGGACAAGATCATCGAACTCAACCTCGATCTGGAGCGGCGGGTAACCGAGCGGACGGCACAACTGGCCGACGCCAACAAGGAGCTGGAAGCGTTTTCCTATTCGGTCTCGCACGACCTGCGCACGCCGCTTCGTGCGATCGACGGCTTCTCGCTGATGTTGCTGGAAGACTATGCCGACCAGCTGGACGACGAGGGAAAACGCTTGCTGAACGTGGTGCGCAACAACACCAGCCGTATGGCACACCTGATCGACGACATCCTGCATTTTTCGCGCGTCGGCCGCATCGAAATTTCTTTTGTCGAAACAGACATGGAGCAGATGGTGCGCGATGTACTGGATGAACTCGCCCCGATCATTGCCGGGCGCAAGATTCAAATCAACCTCAGTGTCCTGCCCAAAGCCTTGTGTGACCGCGCGATGATGCATCAGGTCATCGAAAACCTGCTGTCCAATGCGATCAAGTTCACAGGCAAAAAAGATGATGCGCGCATCGACATCGGCGGCAGGATTGAAGGCAATCAGGCTATCTATTATGTGAAGGATAACGGAGCCGGTTTCGATATGCAGTACGCCAACAAATTGTTCGGGGTATTTCAGCGCCTGCACGGAATTGATGAGTTCGAAGGAACCGGCATCGGTCTGGCCATCGTCAAACGCATTATTAATCGTCACGGTGGTACGGTCTGGGCCGAAGGCGAAGTCGGCAAGGGTGCAACTATTTATTTTTCAATACCGATTCCATCTTGAATTTTAATGTAGGAGCCCGATTCATCGGGCGATTGTGTGGATAAGCTATCGCGCAAGGAATTGCGCTCCAACAGGTGTCCCGCCGTAACACGAACGTAAGGAGAACTGAAATGAATGACAATAACGGAATCGTGGAAATTCTTTTGGTGGAAGACAACCCCACCGATGCGGAACTGGCGATGCGTTCACTCAAGAAAAGTAATCTGTCTAACAATCTGGTTTGGGTCAAGGATGGCGCACAAGCGCTGGATTTCCTGTTTTGCAGAGGCGCGTACGCAGGGCGAGATACCAAAAATATCCCGCGCGTCATCCTGCTCGATCTGCGCCTGCCCAAGGTGGATGGGCTGGAAGTGCTGCGCGCGATCAAAAGTGATGAGCGCACAAAATTCATCCCGGTCGTGGTGCTGACTTCTTCCAAGGAGGACAGGGACATCACAGAGAGCTATCAACTGGGCGTCAACAGTTATATCAGCAAACCGGTAGAATTCGATGCTTTCTCCAAGGCCGTAGCCGAACTCGGGATGTACTGGCTGCTGCTTAATCGGCCACCCGTTTAAGCCGTCAATACACAGGATGCGAACGTGACTAAACTTAAAATATTGCTGCTGGAAGACAACCCCGCTGACGCGGAACTGAATGAACGTGAGCTGAAGAAGGCGGGGATGATCTTCACCTCGAAACGCGTGGATACGCGGGATGCGCTCATCCTGGCGCTTGAAGAATTTCGTCCCGATGTGATCCTGTCGGACTACCGGCTGCCCGATTTCGACGGCATGACCGCGCTGGAAATTGTGCGGAAAGATTATCCCGAAGTGCCGGTGATTATGATCACCGGAGCGTTCTCCGACATCGATGCGGTGGAGTTGCTCAACGCCGGCGCCAAGGACTATATTCTGAAAGACCGGCTGGCCCGGCTGGCGCCCGCCGTCCAGCGGGTGTTGTCCGCAGAGCAGGGTATACGCGCGCGCAAGATGGCCGAGGAGAAATTTCGTTTGTTGTTCGAAAGTTCGCGCGATGCGTTGATGACACTGGCGCCGCCGACATGGAAATTTACCGGTGCGAACGAAGCGACCCTGAAATTGTTCGGTGGATCCAGCGTCGCGGAATTCACCGCGCTCGGACCATGGGACGTATCGCCTGAGCGGCAGCCGGATGGGCGCCCCTCAAGCAAGAAGGCGCAGGAATACATCGCGACAGCCATGCGTGAAGGCTCCCACTTTTTTGAATGGGAACACCAGCAGTTGGGTGGCCAGCCGTTTGCCGCCGATGTGCTGCTGACCCGCATGAAGGTGGGCGAAGAGACGTTCCTGCAAGGTACCGTACGCGACATCACCGAGCGCAAGCAAGCCGAAATCGCGCTGGTCCACGCCAATCGCGCCCTCGCCACGCTGGGTGCGGTGAACCGGCAACTGGTGCATGCTACCGACGAGAACGAATTGCTGCAGGCGATCTGTCAGGCCATCGTGGAACAGCGCGGTTATCGGATGGCCTGGGTGGGCTATGCGCAACCCGATGAAAACAAGTCCGTCAAAGTCATGGCAAGCGCCGGACATGACGAAGGTTATCTGGATGCCATCAATGTTACCTGGGCTGAGATTGCACGCGGTTTGGGGCCGACCGGGCGTGCCCTACGCAGCGGCGCTACGCAGTTGTGCCAAGACATTGCCAACGATCCCCAGCTTTCGCCGTGGGGCGATGCGGCCAAACTGCGCGGCTATGCCGCCAGCATTGCACTGCCGCTGACCGATGGCGAGGTATATGGTGCACTCACTGTATATGCCGACGAAATAAATGCCTTCAGCCCCAACGAAATCGCTTTGCTGGAAGAAATGGCGGGGGATTTGGCGTTCGGTGTGAGCAGCCTTCATATACGCCATGAACGCGATCTTGCGCTGAAACAGAATCAGCAGCATATCCTGCAACTGCAGGACAGTCTGGAAGATACCGTGCGGGCGATTGCGGCCATCGTTGAAATGCGCGACCCCTATACTGCCGGACACCAGACCCGAGTCGCCGATCTGGCTGCGGCGATTGCCCGTCAAATGGGACTGCCCGATGAGCAGGTGCATGCCATCCATTTGGCAGGTGCGGTGCATGACTTGGGGAAAATCCAGATTCCTTCAGAAATACTTAGCAAGCCTGGCAAGATCAGTGACATTGAATTCAGCCTGATCAAAACCCATGCACAAGCGGGCTATGATATTTTGAAAGGCATACGTTTCCCCTGGCCGATCGCGCAAATGGTGTATCAACACCATGAACGCTATGATGGCTCGGGCTATCCGCAAGGGCTTAAGGGCGAGGATATTCTGTTGGAGGCGCGCATCCTCGCCGTGGCCGATGTGGTCGAGGCGATGTATGCGCATCGCCCTTATCGACCCGGTCTGGGGCTGGATGCCGCGCTGGCAGAAATCACCACGCAACGCGGTATCACTTTCGACCCAAAGGTGGTGGACGCGTGTGTGACGGTATTTCGCGAGCAGCATTACAACTTCAAGAGCTGACCTTGCGTGGCATCGCCGGGTCATGAATTTGATCAACTTCAGGTTTGGAAATGTCAGATGAGTACCACCACAGATAATTTGCTGGATAAAGCCCACGCGCTGCTGGAGCGGCTCGAAAGATTGTTGCCGAACGCAGTTCCTGCCGAACCCGCATGGAATGAGGCCTGCGCATTTCGCTGGGACCATCAACAACGCCTATTGCGTCCGGTGGTGAATTTTCAGCGCATCGAGCTCGGCGATCTGCTGGGCATAGAACCGCAAAAGCAGCGCATCGGGCAAAACACCAAACAGTTCGTGCAAGGCGGCACGGCCAACAACGTGCTGCTTTCCGGTGCACGCGGCACGGGCAAGTCTTCGCTGGTCAAGGCGTTGCTCAATGAATATGCCGAGTCTGGTTTGCGCGTGATCCAGATCGACAAGCAGGGCCTGGTGGATTTGTCGCTGATCATCGGTCTGGTGCAGGGCAGGCCGGAGCGCTTCATTCTGTATTGCGACGACCTGTCGTTCAACGCCGACGAGGATGGGTATCAGGCGCTTAAAGCCGCGCTGGACGGTGATCTGGTGGCGCTCTGCGACAATCTGCTGATCTACGCGACCTCGAACCGACGCCATCTGATGCCGGACTACATGACGGACAATCTCGCGACGAAATACGTCGGTGATGAGATCCATCCGGCAGAAAGCGTCGAGGAAAAAGTTTCGTTGTCGGAACGCTTCGGCCTGTGGATTTCGTTCTACCCGTTCAGTCAGGACGAGTATCTGGACATCGCCGCACACTGGTTGCAACATCATGGCTGGCAGCAAGGCATGACCGATGAGGTGCGCCGCGCCGCGTTGCAATGGGCGCTGGGGCGCGGCTCGCGCAGCGGTCGAGTGGCGGGGCAGTTTGCGAGGGACTGGTGCGGGAGGCAGGGCTGAGTTGCCAGGTGGCAACTCAGCGGCAGAACCAACTTCGCCGGTGGCAGACCGGCTGCTAGTCACTTTTCTTGTCTTGCCAAGAAAAGTAACCCAAAGAAGGCGTCCCCGGTTTCCCGCCGCTCTGCGTGGTTGTCGGGGCTTTAGCCCCTTACAACCACGGCGCACCCTTTACGGGTGTCGCGGTGCCCTGCGTTGCTCGACTGGTCAGGCGGCTGCGGAACTCGCGCTACACGCTCAAACAGTCCTCGCCGAAATCCCCTGACCAGTCTGCGCTACTCGGCGGCGCACAGGGGATGAAAAGCGGAAACCCAAAAACCGTAATCCAATATGGCGAGCAACAAGTTACCCGCCATACTAAAGCAGATAGGCAAAACAATTTAACTCAGGTACATTGGTGACTTCTTTTTCTACATCATCGTTAGGCAAATTAAATGCCGATAAGCCCAAACGCAATTACCTATCACCCATCTTTTGTAGCGTTCCTAGATGTACTCGGATTTGAGGCATTAGTGCGGAGTAAGCGGCCTGCAGACAAGAAAAAGATAATCACTTATTTTCATAGTATCAACACAGAAATAGCAAATCTAAAACAGATAAAAATAAAACAAGATATTGGGTTTCTAGTCATTAGTGATTCGGTAATTCTATCGGTTCGTAAATCCGGAGATGTAGAAAACGACCGAGAAATCATCCGTCAGCTTTGCGTGGCTATTCAGAAGATACAATTTCAGCTCGCCTTAAAGGACATATGGCTTCGTGGTGGCATTTCCAGTGGCGATGCATACTTCGATGGAAGTAAAAGTCAGATCGTTGGACAGGCCTTTATAAACGCATATCAATTGGAACGGCGCATTGCAGTGTACCCAAGAGTAGTACTCGATAACAGGTTAATTGCGGAACTCAATTTTTCAACTGCTGAGGAGATGATTTCAGCGATAAACAAAAATGTTTTGTTTCCGTGGAGTTCCAGTAACCATGTTGCCAACTTCAAGAAGGATGTCGCGCTCTTCATCGACTACTTAGCGCCATCCTTTAAGAAACCAAGTTACTTACAGAAGGTTGTAAAAAATATTCAAAATAATATTTATTCAAATGCAGAGCATTATCCTAAGTACAGATGGGTCGCAGACTATCTAATTGCTTCGTGTATTCCACTTAATAAATTTAGTGGTCATATGGGCAGAGCAACAATAGAAGAACAGTTCAAAGTACTTCTTGATTTGTAGCCTAGTAGGGAGGGCAAGTTGTGCCCACGCGGCAATTCAAAGAACAAAAAGAACAATACAAAGAACATTAGGGCCAGGTCTATAAAAGTATCGCTCGCATTCACGCAGAATAATAGAAGAGCCACTTGTTGCCCACCCGATTTTGGGTTTTCGTTTTTCATCCCCGGTTTGCCGCCCCCTTCGGGGGTTCCCTCGATCAGACGCAGGCGGGCGGAGGTTTAGGCGAGCACTGTTTGAGCACGTGGCCGCGTAGCGGATCGTGCGAGTTGCGCAGCCCCGCTCGTTTGTGTCTGATCGAGGGAACCCCCGAAGGGGGCGGC
>JADGRL010000023.1 GCA_017880865.1 Gallionella sp. | reverse complement strand
ACAGGTGATCGCGCTGAACAAGCTCAATCCGCAGGTGGCCGCACGTTTGGTACGCACGCTGGATCACTGGAAAAAATACCAGCCTGCGCTGAAACAACAGATGCAGGCTGCGTTGCAGAAAGTAGCAGCGGCCAAAGGCTTGTCCAAGGATGTGCAGGAGGTGGTGTTTAAGACTTTGGGGTGAGCGTGTTTAAATTTACGCTGCTCCAGTTATTCACAAAACCTTAACTCGTAGTGCCCGCCATCTATTGAATTGCCGCGTGGGCACGAGTGCCCACCCTACTTGGCTTTGATTTTGTTATTTTCTGCACTAGACTCGGCAATATGCAGCATATTTACATCAGGTGCAGTATAATTATGCAACTGATTTAATTGATTTAATTGATTGACGCCTCAGTGGCGGCTTAGGAATACGACCGTTAATTCGCAGGTCGTAGATTCGAAGCCTACTCGGGGAGCCAGACATAGCAAGTGATCAGGCCATCCTTAGGGGTGGCCTTTTGTTTTTTTGAGCGGAACAGTCCCTGACCGCTGCAAAGCTGTTTTGGCAGTTCAGGAGTCCAGCGGGTGAGTCCTTCAGCGAGGGGTGATCCCAGTGGGTTTCAACCAATTTTAAGGAGCAATACCAGTGACCAATGCACAACGCAAAGCACTCAGCCGCATGGCTGCAATGAATTCGGAAAGTAACGACAGCAAGCCTGAGCCAACACTCAGCAGTGCGTTCTGCCCGCACGAGGCAGGTGCGTATTACCTTGCGACGGTGGCGACTGTAGCCAAGGTCATCAATCTGTTCGCCAGGGAGATCGAGCCTCCCGTTTACACCTACACCATCACCACCGTTCATTTTGAGCAGGATGCCGATACCGGTAAATGGTTCTGGTTTGATGGTAAGGAAAAGTTATCCCCACGCAAAAACCAGGATGGTTGGCGTCTTGGCAGCAAGAAGTTATATGACACACGCGAAGGCGCAGAGGCTGAGCTTCAGCGCGTGATGGTCAAAAACGGTGACCGGGTGACCAAGGTACATGACCTGCCAGACGATATGACTAAACTGAAAAAGATCCGTAGTGCCCATCATCCAGACCGCAACAACCCCGATTCCGACCATGATCTATATCAGGCTGTTATCGAGAAAATTGACAGGATGCGTGCGGTGACTCAGTGATCCATACCGAAGCCTGACCGAGTAACCCACCTTTGCCCGGTGGGTTTTTTTTCATGGCGAAACATCGCACCGCTTCACCTTCTTTGGATTGCTTTTGGTGTCGTTGTGTTTAGCCGATTGAATTTCGATTGAGTCCCGCTTCGTGCAATTTTTTTAAAAATTCTGGCGGGGCTTTCGTTTTGTTTAAGTGCAGGTTCGTGATTTTATAGGGTGCTCAAATGAGTGAATTGTTAACTAGCAAACATTGGGCGATGAAATACGAAGACTTTTGCCAGCGCTCCGGGCTGGCTAGATGCTTTCGCTTTGTGCAAAGACATCGTCAAGCAGTCACTTATCCTTTCCGAGGGCATCTGTTTTAAGTGCGGAGAACTGCAAGTCCCAGCGCAAAAACATACGCAGGCATTTCAACGGAGCAGGGCGTAGCCCTCTGTTATCATTGCACCATGCTCAATATCCAGAATTTAACTTACTTGCAAGGCGGCATACCGCTGTTCCAGCAGGCGAATTTGCAGGCGTTTGCCAACCAGCGCATCGGTCTGGTTGGAAAAAATGGTTGCGGCAAATCCACGCTGTTCCGCCTGATACGCGGCGAACTCAAACCCGATAGCGGCGAGGTCTCACTGCAAAGCGGCAAGACGATCGCCTTTGTCGAACAGGAGATCGAAAGCTCCGATCAACCCGCGCTGGAGTTCGTGCTCGACGGCGATGCCCGGCTGCGTCAATTGGAAAAGATCCTGTCGCAGGAGCAGCATGACGCCGCATGGTTTGAAGCCCAGCAGCACTTCGAAGCCATCGATGGCTACGGAGCCCCAGCGCGCGCCGCGCAACTGCTGAACGGATTAGGATTTTCCAGTGATTCGCTGGCGCGTCCGGTAACGAGCTTCTCCGGCGGCTGGCGCATGCGCCTGAACCTGGCCCGCGCGCTGATGCACCGGGCCGATCTGCTGCTGCTCGACGAGCCCACCAATCATCTTGATCTGGAAGCGATACTCTGGCTTGAGCAATATCTGTCGCGCTACCCTGGCAGTATCCTGCTGGTCTCGCATGACCGTGAATTTCTGAACGCCACCGTCAACCGTATCGCCCATGTGCATGACCTCGTGATCGACAGTTATGCCGGCGACTACGACGACTTCGAGCGCGCCCGCGCCGAGAAAATCGCGCAGCAGAATCAGGCGTTCCAGACCCAGCAGGCAAAGATCGCGCATCTGGAAGATTTTGTGCGCCGCTTCCGCGCCCAGGCCACCAAGGCCAAACAGGCGCAAAGCCGCGTCAAGGCGCTGGAGCGGCTCACGCGCATCGCCGCCGTGCATGTCACCGACGGCCATTTCGAACTGGAGATCGAGGCACCGGAACGCAGCCCCGACCTGTTGTTGCGCGCGGACAAAATGGGCTTCGCCTATGGCGACAAACAGCTATTCCAGAACGTCGATCTGGTGCTGCGTGCCGGTGCGCGCATCGCGCTGCTAGGGCCGAACGGCGCGGGAAAATCCACGCTGATCAAACTGCTGGTCGGCGAACTTGCGCCCACCTCGGGCAAGCTGGACATCACCCCCGACATCCGCATCGGCTACTTCGCCCAGCATCAGTTGGAAAACCTCGACAGCGCAGCCACGCCGCTGCAGCACATGGAGCGGGTCGCGCCGAAAGAAACCACGCTGGCGCTACGCACTTTCCTGGGCCGCTTCGGACTAGGCAGCAACAGCGAAGACCGTCCGGTCGCGAGTTTTTCCGGCGGCGAAAAGAGCCGCCTAGCACTCGCCTTGTTGGCCTGGCAAAAACCCCATCTGCTGCTGCTCGACGAGCCGACCAACCATCTCGATCTGGACATGCGCGATGCGCTGACGCTGGCGCTGGAGGAGTACGCCGGCGCGGTGGTGCTGGTGTCCCACGACCGCAGCCTGATTCGCGCCGTAGCCGACGAACTGTGGCTGGTGGCCGACGGCGCAGCCAAACTGTTCGACGGCGATCTGGAAGATTACAAGAGCTGGATAGAAGTGCGCCGTCCGCGCGAGGCGGCGCAAGTACAAAAAGAAAAAACGCGTCCAGCAGCAATCAAGCCCAACAAAAAAGCGTTACAGTCCAAGCAAACCAAGCTCGAAACCGAACTCGGCAAAGCGCAAACCGAGCTGACCGAGATCAACCGCCAACTCGGCGACCCGGTCACTTATGCCGATTGCAGCAGCGATTTCATCGCCCAATTGAATGCCCGTCGCGAAATATTGGAAACTAAAGTCGCGGAACTGGAGGAGGGCTGGCTGGAGATGGAAATGAGTTTAGAGGGGGCGGTGTAAGGCGTAAAACGAAAGTAGCGAAGTTCGGTTTATGAGCCGGTTGGCATGAAGAAATGATCCATAGCAGTTTCGACCTAATTATGCCGAATCACGCCCAACTGACCGGATCGATATTGGCTATTTCATTGTGCATGGCTTACCATCATTCGTTGCGACGGGGGGCCCTCGATTCAATTGGCCGATTCAACCGGTGGTCAGATCGGTTTGGTTTGGCGAGTTGCGTGGTCATTGAGCATGGATATAAGTTTCATATTTTTCGCTCGGCTAATATGATTTCGCAGGCAATATAAAAAATTACCATCTAAAAAATTAACTGGCTGTTTACAAATTTTACATCCCACTCAAATGCCCGATCATTTTTCACCTCAAGAGTCAGCCACCATCCAGCGCAAGGTAGCCATCGCGGCTTGCTTCGGCACTTTTCTGGAATGGTATGACTTTCTTACTTTCGCATCCTTAGCCACTTATTTCAGCACGCTGTTTTTCCCCCAGGAAAATCCGGTCGCGGCACTGCTGGCGAGCCTGGCCACCTTCGGGGTCGGCATGCTGGTGCGCCCGCTCGGCGCGGCATTGTTCGGTTCATTGGGCGACAAATATGGCCGCCGTCCGGTGTTCATCGCCACGATCGTGCTGATGGGGTTATCGACATTTTGTGTCGGACTGTTGCCGACCTATGCGCAAGTCGGCATGCTGGCACCCGCGCTGCTGCTGGTGTTGCGCCTGTTGCAGGGATTCTCTGTCGGCGGTGAAATCGGCGGCGCGGCGGTTTATCTGACCGAACATGCGCCGGCCAACAAACGCGGCATCTATACCAGCGTGCTGCAATTGATGGGGCCGCTGGGCATACTGGTGTCCACGTTGCAGGTAGTTTTGCTGCAATCGTATTTGAGCACTGAGGATTTTCAGGCCTGGGGATGGCGCGTGCCGTTCCTGCTTTCCATCTTGCTGTTGCTGATCTCGATCAAGAGCCGGGTGAACATGTACGAGTCGCCGGTGTTTCTGCATTTGCGCGAGAAACATAATCTGTCCCGTGCACCGCTGCGCGAATGTTTGCGCAATCCTCACACGCTGGGCCGGATGCTGCTGCTGTTCTCCTGTATTTCTGCGGGCGGTTCGTTGCTGTTTTTTTCATCGCAGATCTATGCCAATGTGTATTTGAAAAGCGTGGTCCGGCTGGATCCGCAGACCGCCTCGACCTTGGTGATGCTGAGCACGCTTGCGCTTTTTCCGCTGACCATTTATTTCGGCTGGCTGTCGGATCGCATCGGGCGCAGGCCGGTGCTGCTGGCCGGTTTGCTGATCGGCTGCCTGGCGATCTTTCCGGTGTTCAAAGGGCTGATGCACTATGGCAACCCCACGCTGGAGCGCTTCAATAGCGAGGTGGCGGTGGGTCTGTATGGTGAGGCCTGCAGCTACGACCCATTCACTGCGACCAGGAATGACTGCGAGCGCAACCAGCAATTGCTAGCCAAGCTGGGCGTGTCCTATACGCTGTATCCGGCTCAAAGACCCAATGAAACCCTGGTGCGTATCGGTATGCGCGAAGTCGCAGGCTACAATGCCGACGAGCTCACCCAGATGCTGAAGGCCGAGGGCTGGACCGAGCAGGCTGACCCGCTCCAGACCGACAGGCTGATGATCTTTTTGTTATTGCTGATCCCGGTCGTTGCGGTCGGACTCATCACCGGTCCGCAAACCGCCACGTTGGCCGAATTATTTCCGGCCCGCACCCGCTACACGGCGGTGGCCCTGCCGCACAACCTCAGCGCCGGATGGATAGGGGGCTTGTCGCCATTCATGATTACCTTGCTCAGCGTGAAAGCGGGCAATGCCTTGTCGGGCATGTGGTATCCGGTCGGGCTGCTGACGGCAGCCTTTGTGATTGGTTTGATTTTTATGCCGGAAACCCGCAATGCGTCGCTGGAAGGCTAGGCGAATTTTCAAGAATACAATTTACCCTGCGCTTGTGGCACAATCGCCACGATATTCTTTCATGCCTGTTCCTGACTCCTAATGCGTATTCTGATCAGCAATGACGATGGTTATTTCGCCCCCGGTCTGGCCATTCTCACCGAGCATCTGGCCAAAATTGCCGATGTCGTGGTGGTCGCGCCAGAGCGCGATCGCAGCGGCGCGAGTAATTCTCTGACGCTGGATCGTCCGCTCAAGTTGCGTCGCGCGGCCAACGGTTTTTATTACGTCAACGGCACGCCGACCGACTGCGTGCATCTGGCGGTGACCGGCATGCTGGATTATCAGCCCGACATGGTGGTGTCGGGTATCAACGCCGGAGCCAATATGGGCGACGACACGATTTATTCCGGCACCGTGGCGGCGGCAACCGAAGGATTTCTGCTCGGCATTCCGTCGATCGCGGTTTCGCTGGTGGGTAGGGAATTTGCCAACTACGAGACGGCCGCCAAGATCGCCTGCGAATTGGTGCAACGCTTTGCCAGGCAGAAACATACGCACCCCTGGCTGCTCAATGTGAACGTGCCGGATGTGCCTCACGATAAGTTGCAAGGCATGGAGGTGACGCGCCTGGGCAAGCGGCACAAGGCCGAGCCGGTGGTGAAGGCCAGCAACCCGAACGGTGAAACCGTGTATTGGGTGGGTGCGGCGGGCAAGGTGCAGGACGCGGGCGAGGGCACGGATTTTAATGCGATTGCACGGCATTGTGTTTCAGTCACGCCGTTGCAAATCGACCTCACGCAATACAGTCAGCTTGATGCGGTGCGCGGCTGGTTGGCGCAGAATTAAAAAATGAGTACGCGGATAAACGGCATCGGCATGACCTCGCAGCGCACCCGTTTGCGCCTGATCGATCGGCTGCGCGAACAGGGTATCAAGGATGAAACGGTGCTGGCGGCGATGTTCGAAGTGCCGCGACATTTGTTTGTTGACGAGGCTTTGGCGAGCCGCGCTTATGACGATGTCTCGTTGCCGATCAATTTCAACCAGACCATTTCCCAGCCCTACATCGTGGCGCGCATGATCGAAGTGCTGCGCGCCGGCAACCCTCCCGATCAGCCGCTGGGCCGCGTGCTGGAGATTGGCACCGGCTGCGGCTATCAGGCGGCGGTGCTGGCGCAGGTATCGCGCGAGGTCTATAGCGTGGAGCGTATCCAACCGCTTTATGAGCGCGCCAGAAAACAATTGAGCGATTTGAAGATACGCAACGTCAGCGTGCGTTATGCGGATGGCAGTGCCGGCATACCCGAGAAGGCGCCGTTTGACGGCATCATCATGGCCGCCGCCGCACCTGCGTTGTCGGCAGTGTTGCGGGAGCAGCTTGCGGTCGGTGGTAGAATGGTGCTGCCGGTCGGGATGCAAACGCAATGGCTGTATTTGATTGAACGCGATGCGCGCGGATTCCGCGAAACCCAGCTGGAGCCGGTGAAGTTCGTACCCTTATTGATGGGCAAGGCATGAAGATGGGCAATGCATGAATATTAAAACCTATTATCCCGGCACCGGTATGAAACCCATTTATCCCGGCACCGGTATGAACAGGATTTTTACGTTGTTGCTGATCACCACGGTGTTGGCGGGCTGCTCTTCGAGCGGACATCGTGCACCGGTCATCGAGCGCGGCGAAGCTGCCAAGAAAAATGCCGTGCCTGAGGCCGCCAGCAATAAATCTTCGCGCGAAAAAGACTGGCGACCCGAGATGCATGTCGTGCAAAAGGGCGATACGCTCTACAGCATCGCCTTCAATTACGGTTTTGATTATCACGAGCTGGCTGAATTGAATGCCATCAAAGATCCCGGCGTGATCTCTATCGGGCAGGAGATACACCTGTTTCCGGGCAGAGCCAAGACGGCCACTACCGCTGCGCCGGTCATAGCCAAACCGATTGAGGCCAAGTCGGTTGAAATCTTATTGAAGGAACAACCCAAGCTGGTGAAATACCCATACAGCGAGGCGGCAATGGCGAAGATCGACAAGGTTCAGGAGCAGACCCAGTTTGCAGCTACGGTCAAAGCGGGGAGCATACCCAAACCGGAAGTCAAACCTGACAGCCAACCTGCTATTGCAACCGATAGTAGCGCTGATGAGGGCGACGAGGCCGCACTGCAATGGGCTATGCCCGCTCAAGGCAAATTGATCGGACGTTTTTCAGAATCGGCCAATCGCAAGGGCATCGATATCGCAGGCAAGCTCGGGCAGCCGATTCTAGCCAGCGCGTCCGGCAAGGTGGTGTATAGCGGCAGCGGGCTGCGCGGCTATGGCAAGCTGATCATCATCAAGCACAACAAGACTTATCTCAGCGCATATGCGCATAACGATAAAGTGCTGGTGAAAGAAGGGCAGAGCGTCACGCGCGGACAAAAGATCGCCGAAATGGGCAACACCGATGCGAACGAAGTAAAGCTGCATTTCGAAGTGCGCCGTTTAGGAAAGCCGGTTGATCCGGCGAAATATCTGCCGCTCGGTAAATCTTGATTGACCCTGTGAAGCCACTCAGCACCATCAATCACGACCGCGACAGCGCGGCTTTGCGCTACGTCTATCCGGTGGTATCGCGCCGCGCTGGCGGCGTGTCGGTCGGCATCAACCTCAATCCCAACAACGCCTGCAACTGGCGCTGCATCTACTGCCAGGTTCCATTTCTGACGCGCGGTTCCGCGCCGCCGATAGACTTGGCAATTCTTGAAAACGAGCTGCGCGATTTTCTGGGTGAGCTGCTGCACGGCGATTTCATGCAAAGCCGTGTCCCGGAAGGCGCGCGGCGCATCAACGACATCGCATTATCCGGCAACGGCGAACCGACCAGCAGCGCCGAATTTGTCCAGGTCATCGAACTCATTGCGCGCGTGCGGAGTGCGGTGGCTTTGCCTGCGACTGTGAAAACCGTGCTGATCACCAACGGCAGCCTGCTGTATCGCAGTGCAGTCCAGCAGGGTCTGCGCGACATCGCGAAGCTCAACGGTGAAGTGTGGTTCAAGCTGGATCGCGCCAGCGCGGCCGGAATGCAACGCGTCAACGACACCCGCACCAGCATGGATAAAGTCCGCGACAATCTGATCGCCGCGATCGCATGTTGCCCGACCTGGTTGCAGACCTGCTGGTTTGCGCTGGACGGTGAACCGCCATCGCGTCAGGACGAAGACGACTATCTTGGGTTTATTTCTGCGCTGCTGCGCGATGGCCACAAGCCGCAAGGCGTGCTGCTCTACAGTCTGGCGCGCCCCTCGATGCAGGTGGAAGCGCCGCGTCTGTCCGCGCTGTCTGCGGAACAACTGCAAGCCTTCGCCGAGCGCATAGTCAAGCTCGGCTTGCATGTCAAAGTCAGTCCCTGATTTTTCGACGGATCCATTTTCATACCTTGATGAGCATGAAACAAACATCCGAATGGAACAGGGACGCGCTGCTGCAATCGCCGCTGTTTGCGCCGCTGCATCCGATACTGGTCGACCTAAAAGCGGGTGATTTCCCGATGCTGCAAGATTGCAATGCGCTGCTTGCTGCGCGACCATCACCCATCTGCACGCAGAGCGATATGCCGTTGCGCTTCGTGCCGCAGGAATGCGGCAAGCTAGCCTTCGAAGCGCAATATGAGCCGCGCTGCTATCTCAAGGGGGAAGTGCCGACGCGAGCAGGCAACTGGCATGACCTGCTCAATGCGCTGGTGTGGCTGACCTTTCCCAAGACCAAGGCCGCAATCAACGCGCGTCATTACGATGCGCTGACGAAGGAGGGCGCTGCGGATGAAGTTGTGACCAGCAGCGAGCGCGGCGCGGTGCGCGACGTGAACACGCTGCTGGATGAATCCGGCGTGATCGTGGCCTATTCCAATGCCAATTCCGGTGTCGAGTTGGCCGGGCTGCTGCGCAACTTCAAGTGGAAGGAACTGTTCTGGCAGCGTCGCGAGCAGGTGAGGCCCCAATCTAGCCAGCAAGCGATGGGCTTCTATATTTTCGGTCACGGCCTGTACGAGAAGACGCTGCAACCCTATGTCGGCATGACCGGGCAGGGGCTGCTGCTGGCGGTGGTGCCGGAATTTTTTACCTGGCCACTCGCAAAGCGTCTGGCGTACCTGGACAGCTTGCTGGCGGAACATCTGGCCACACCGCAACATTGCCGCTGTACCCGCGATCTCTCGCCGGTGCCGTTGCTGGGCGTGCCGGGCTGGACTGATGACAACGACAACGCGGCGTATTATGACAACACCGCGTATTTTCGGCCCGGAAGGCGCGGATAGGGCTGTTGTAGGGGCGCGATGAATCGCGCCCCTACCGAGGGATGCTCTTTTGGTATCATAGCGGTCTTATGCAACATCTCTTCCCCCAGTATTTCTGAATGTTAAGAATCTCCGAATGTTAAGCAAGCTCAACCAGGTTCAGCGTGACGCTGTGACCCACCTCGACGGCCCTTTGTTGGTGTTGGCCGGGGCGGGTAGCGGCAAGACGCGCGTTATCACCCACAAGATTGCCTATCTGGTCAACGAGTGCGGCTACGAGCCGCGCAACATCGCCGCGATCACGTTCACCAATAAGGCCGCCAACGAGATGCGCGAGCGCGTAGGCGACCTGCTGAAGAACACCAGCACCAAGGGGCTGGTGGTGAGCACCTTTCATTCGCTGGGCATGAACATCCTGCGCGCCGAGGCCAAACTGCTGGGCTACAAACCGCAGTTCTCGATTTTCGATAGCAGCGATGTCTGGAAGATATATAGCGAGCTGACCAACTCCGGCGACAAGCAGGAAATCCGCGATTTGCAGACACAAATCTCGAACTGGAAATCCGCCTTTGTCTCGCCGGAGCAAGCCGCAGAACTAGCCGAAGCAGAGGAGGCGAAAGTCCATGCGCGCATCTACTCGCGCTATCAGGAAACGCTGCGCGCCTATCAGGCGGTGGATTTTGACGACCTGATCCACCTGCCGGTGGTGCTGTTCAAGCAGCATCCAGAGGCCTTGCTGCGCTGGCAGTTGAAGCTGCGCTATCTGCTGGTGGACGAATATCAGGACACCAACGATTGCCAGTACCAGATGATCAAGCTGCTGGCAGACATGCGCGCCGCGCTCACCGTGGTGGGCGATGACGATCAGTCCATCTATGCGTGGCGCGGGGCGAGTATCGAGAATCTGCATAACCTGCGCAACGATTACCCGACGCTGCGCGTGATCAAGCTGGAGCAGAATTACCGTTCCTCGCAGCGCATCCTCAAGGTGGCGAATCACCTGATCAATCACAACACCAAGGTGTTCGAGAAAAATCTGTGGAGCGATCACGGTATCGGCGACCCGATACGCATTTACGCGGCGCGCGACGACGAGCATGAGGCCGAGAGCGTGGTGATGAAGCTGATGGCGCACAAGTTCGAGCATCGCATAAAATATTCCGACTACGCGATCCTGTATCGCAGCAATTATTTGTCGCGCGCGTTCGAGGAGCAACTTCGCGCCCAGCGCGTACCTTACACCGTTAGCGGCGGCACGTCGTTCTTCGATCGCGCCGAGATCAAGGACATCACCGCCTACCTGAGATTGATCGCTAACCCGGACGACGATCCGGCTTTTATACGCGCGATCACGACCCCGAAGCGCGGCATCGGTAACACCACGCTGGAGAAACTCGGCAGCTACGCCGGATCGCGTCAGGTCAGCCTGTTCGAGGCGGCCTTTGAAACATATGTCCAGCACGAATTGCCCGCGCGCCAATACGAAGAGCTGATGCTATTCTGCAATTTTATCAACCGTATCCAGGATCGCGCCGACAAGGATCCGTGCGCCGAGCTGCTCGACGAGTTGCTGCGCGCGATCAATTACGAAACATGGCTGTATGATTCACACGAATCAAGGCAGGCCGAGAGCAAGTGGAAGAACGTCGAAGACTTCATCGGCTGGCTCAAGCGCAAATCCGAGGCGGACGAGAAGTCGCTGATCGCGATGGTGCAGACTATCGCGCTGATCAACATGCTCGAAGGAAAGGATCAGGAACCGGATGCCGTCTCGCTGTCCACGCTGCATGCCGCCAAGGGGCTGGAATTCCCGCACGTGTTCATCATCGGCGCGGAAGAAGAAATCTTGCCGTTTCGTGACAGCGACGAAAAAGGCATAGAGGAGGAACGCCGCCTGATGTACGTCGGCATCACCCGCGCCGAACGCAGCCTGCAGATCAGCTATTGCAACCGCCGCAAGCGCGGCAAGGACTGGATGGCCTGCGAGCCGAGTCGCTTTCTGGAGGAAATGCCGGTGAGCGAATTAATCTATGCGGGCGGCCATGCCGAAGCGGTGTCCACCGTGACCAAGGACGAAGGCCTGGACAAGCTGGCGAAGTTGAAGGCGATGCTGAATAAACCAGCGGCAGAATAAGGTTCATCAGACGATGGAAAGCCTATGTTGTGGGCTGGCGATTTACGGGTGAAACTACTAGCCATTCCACTGGGTTGTCTAAGAACGGCAACCAAGTGGCTGGTTATGACTTACCGACTTGCGTATAATGCCTGCTTTGCCGAGGGCTGTTTCATATGCGCATCATTCAAAAAGCATTAACCTTTGACGACGTCCTGCTCGTTCCCGCCTACTCCAATGTGTTGCCGCGCGATGTCAGTCTGCGCACGCAACTGACCCGCAACATTGATTTGAATATCCCGCTGTTGTCTGCGGCGATGGATACCGTCACCGAGTCGCGCTTGGCGATCGCTCTGGCGCAGGAGGGCGGCATCGGCATCATCCACAAGAATATGTCATCACAGGCACAGGCGGCCAAGGTCGCCAAGGTCAAGCGCTTTGAAAGCGGCGTGGTCAAGGACCCGATCACGATCACACCGGATATGACGGTGCGCAACGTGTTGAGTTTGACGCGCCAGCACAAGATTTCCGGTTTGCCGGTGGTGTTGGGCAAGCAGTTGGTCGGCATCGTCACCAATCGCGATCTGCGCTTCGAGAGCAATCTGGATCAGCCGATCAAAAATATCATGACCCCACGGGAGCGCCTGATTACCGTCAAGGAGAATGCCAGTCTGGAAGAGGCGCGCAACCTGATGCACCAGCACCGTATCGAGCGCGTGCTGGTGGTGAATGACGCATTCGAGTTGCGCGGTTTGATGACGGTCAAGGATATTCTGAAATCCAGCGAGCATCCGCTGGCTTGCAAAGACAGCTTCGGTCATCTTCGTGTCGGCGCGGCAGTCGGTGTGGGCGCGGGTACCGAAGAGCGTGTCGCGTTGTTGGCCGAGGCTGGCGTGGACGTGATCGTGGTGGATACCGCGCACGGCCATTCGCAGGGCGTGCTGGATCGCGTTAAGTGGGTTAAGACTAATTTTCCGCATATCGAAGTGATCGGCGGCAATATCGCGACCGGCGGTGCGGCACTGGCGTTGATGGACCACGGCGCTGATGGCGTGAAAGTCGGCATCGGTCCGGGCTCGATTTGCACCACGCGCATCGTCGCGGGTGTCGGTGTGCCGCAGATCGCCGCGATCCAGAGTGTGGCCAAAGCGTTGATGGGAACCGGTGTTCCGTTGATCGCCGATGGCGGTATCCGCTACTCCGGCGACATCTCGAAAGCGATTGCGGCGGGCGCGCATACGGTGATGCTCGGTGGCTTGTTCGCCGGCACCGAAGAAGCTCCCGGCGATATCGAATTATTCCAGGGCCGCTCTTACAAATCTTATCGCGGCATGGGCAGTCTGGGCGCGATGCAGCAAGGTTCCAGCGACCGCTATTTCCAGGATAACGAAGCCAATCAGGACAAACTGGTGCCCGAAGGCGTGGAAGGTCGCGTGCCTTACAAGGGCAGCGCGCTGGCGGTGATCCATCAGCTGATGGGCGGCTTGCGCTCGAGCATGGGCTATCTCGGTTGTGCCGACATCGCCACCATGCACACCAAGGCCGAGTTCGTCGAGATCACGTCATCAGGCATACGCGAGTCGCATGTGCATGATGTGCAGATCACCAAGGAAGCGCCGAATTACCATATTGATTAACACCACGGGAAGGGAGAAGAGGGATGGGTAAAGCCGCGACCACTCTTCTCCCTTCTTTTTTCCCCTTCTCGGTCTCAAACCATGTCCCATAAAAAAATCCTGATCCTCGATTTCGGTTCTCAATACACCCAGCTGATCGCGCGCCGCGTGCGTGAAACCCACGTCTATTGCGAGCTGCATCCTTTTGACGTGGGTGATGAATTTATACGCGCGTTTAACCCCGCTGGAATCATCTTGTCTGGCGGGCCGAACTCTGTGTACGAGGAAGAGACGCCCAAGGCGCCGCAGGTGGTGTTCGAGCTGGGCGTGCCGGTGCTGGGTATATGCTACGGCATGCAGACCATGGCTGCACAACTGGGCGGTGCGGTTGAAAACGGCCTGGTGCGTGAATTCGGTTATGCCGAGATACGCGCGCAGGGACATTCCGCTTTGTTGCGCGATATTCAGGATAGAGTCAACGCGCAAGGTCACGGCTTGATCGACGTGTGGATGAGCCACGGCGACAAGGTGACAGCCCTGCCGCCGGGTTTCTCGGTGATCGCCGGCAACCCCACCACGCCTATCGCTGGCATGGCGGATGAAGCGCGGCATTTTTACGCGCTGCAATTCCATCCCGAAGTGACCCACACCCATCAGGGCCGTGCTATGCTGGACCGCTTCGTGCATGACATCTGCGGCTGTGCGCAGGACTGGAATATGCCGGATTACATCTCTGAGGCGGTGGAAAAAATACGCGCGCAGGTGGGCAAAGATGAGGTGATTCTGGGCTTGTCAGGCGGGGTAGATTCATCGGTGGCAGCGGCGCTGATCCATCGCGCCATCGGCGATCAACTGACCTGCGTGTTCGTGGACAACGGACTGTTGCGTTTGAACGAAGCGGAACAGGTGATGGAAACCTTTGCCAATCATCTGCACATGAAAGTGATTCACGTCGATGCCAGCACGGAATTTTTGCATCATCTGACCGGTGTGTCAGACCCGGAAAAAAAGCGCAAGATCATCGGGCGCGAGTTCGTCGAAGTGTTCCAGCGCGAAGCCAAGAAATTGCCGCAAGCAAAATGGCTGGCGCAGGGCACGATTTATCCTGACGTAATCGAGTCGGCCGGTGGCAAGAACAAAAAGGCGCACACCATCAAGTCGCACCACAACGTTGGCGGCTTGCCGGAAAGCCTGCATCTGAAACTGCTCGAACCACTGCGCGAACTATTCAAGGACGAAGTGCGCGAACTTGGCGTGTCTCTCGGCTTGCCGCCCGACATGGTCTACCGCCATCCTTTCCCTGGCCCCGGCCTAGGCGTGCGCATCTTGGGCGAAGTGAAGAAGGAATACGCCGATCTGTTGCGCCGCGCCGATGCGATTTTCATCGAAGAGCTGCGCAACACGCATGATGCCAATGGCAAATCATGGTACGAACTCACGTCGCAAGCCTTCACGGTGTTCCTGCCGGTCAAAAGTGTCGGCGTGATGGGCGATGGCCGCACTTACGAATGGGTGGTGGCACTGCGCGCGGTGCAGACACAAGACTTCATGACCGCGCACTGGGCGGAACTGCCGCACGCATTGTTGGGCAAGGTTTCCAACCGCATCATCAACGAAGTGCGCGGCATTAACCGCGTGGTGTACGACATCTCCGGCAAGCCGCCCGCGACGATCGAGTGGGAATAGCCAGAGTGTCGCGTATATGAAGGTACTCAGCGACTTGTCAGCTTTAGGGTTGCTGAGTAAATTCAGAAAATCGATCCTCCCCCGTTGATTATTACTGGTTAGGGGAGTGTCATACTGGCAAGATACCATGCTGATTTGGAATTGAAGCCTTTCCCGCGATAATAGCGGTAGTCTTTGATAAAGCGAGTGAACCTGGCAAATGTGCGTGACACGAATGTTCCATTCCTGCCGATATAGGTGAAATTACGATATATCGCGATAATTCTATTAATAAAACCACCTCCGAACGGCTTTACTTCGCCAGTACCTGGACGGCTTGCAGCAGTATAAATAGTAGTAATTTGCATGTTGTTTCCTTTCGACGATTGAATGTGGCGTATGTCATTAAGTGTCTGGCACCGAAGTTGTTCTGGACACGTTCGCGCATATTGGATCAACGATCACATTTTCTCTGTACGGTAACGCACACGCAGCAGGCAGGAATTAGGTAAATTACAGAACATTCATCCCGGCGAACCCCCTTACCCGCTAATTTTGCTAACCAGTTTTATGCCAGCAGGCAACAATCTGCGGCATAATTTATATAAACTGCCTGTCCACTAAATCGGACTACAACTCAAGGTGTGCTCCACCGTGTCTGATTTATTGCTTGGATTTATGAAAGACTTTGTGTTTTGCAATAGGGAAAGAACACAATAATCGCTGGGCTACGACAAACCAGATTAGGAATCACCGCCATTTAAGGCGCTGAAAATATCAAACTGAGGAGATAACTGATGAAGTTGAAGAAGTTGAAATTAACCGCAAAAGAAATTAGTGCTGCCCAAAATTTGGCTGTCGCTGAGAAGAATTTAATACACGCAAATAAATCGCTGCTTGCCGCTAATAAGACGGTTGTTGAAGCCCAAAAGGTGCTTGAGTCCGCGCAGAAGATTGCTGCACAGAAGGGAGATGCGGCGGATCGTGCGAAAAATACTCAGGAAGCTGCGTTGGAGAAGATGGCAATAGCTGAACAGGAAATTCGTGCCGCGCAAGAGTTGGGAGACAAGACGCGAACAGAGGCTGACGCGGCTGAGATGGCTAAAAAAATTGCTGCTCAGGATGCGGCTGCAGTCAAGTTGGCAGCGGCTGAGCAAGCAAAGTTGGAAGCCCAACTGGTTGCAGCTGCAAAAAAAATAGCGGATGAAGCCAGGAAAATTGCAGCTCAAGAAGCCGCCGCAGCTAAAAAATTTGCAACTGAGCAATCGAAAGTTCGAGCTCAACAACTTGTTGCAGAGAAGAAGGCTTCGGATGCCGCTAGGAAGATAGCGGCACAGGAAGTCGCATCCGTTAAAAAAATAGAGGCCGAGCAGGCAAAATTGAAAGCCCAAGAAGCTGCGGCAGCAAAGAAAGTTGCGGCTGAGGCCCAAAAAGTTGCTGCACAAGAAGCCGTTGCCGCAAAGAAAATCGCCGCGGAACAGGCGAAGGCGAGAGCACAACAGATAGCTGCAGAGAAGAGGGCTGCAGATGCTGCAAGGAAGATAGCGGCACAGGAAGCCGCAGCCGTTAAAAAAATAGAGGCGGAGCAGGCAAAATTGGAAGCTCAGGAAGCCGTAGCAGCAAAAAAAGTTGCAGCTGAGGCCCAAAAAATTGCGGCACAAGAAGCCGCAGCAGCAAAGAAAATCGCCGCCGAACAGGCGAAGGCGAGAATACAGCAGCTAGCTGCAGAGAAGAAGGCGGCGGACGCAGCTAGGAAAATAGCGGCACAGGAAGCAGCAGCCGTTAAAAAAATAGAGGCAGAACAGGCAAAACTGAAAGCTCAAGAAGCCTCGGCAGCAAAAAAAATTGCGGTTGAGCAAGCGAAGATTGCTGCTCAAGAACTGGCTATTGCAAAGAAAGCTGAATCTGAAGCCAGGAAGGTGGCGGCAACTCAAGCAAAGATAATTGCAATGGAAAAAACAGCTGCGAGGAAGGCTGCTGCTGCGCTTAAAACGGCAGAGATGGATGCTAAAAATGCGGCATCCGAGCCGGTTTGGCCTTTTTCAACAAAAGAATAGCAGCGATAAAACGATGTTACCAAGAAAACTTGCTACTCTAATTATTGCACCTTTTCTGGCATCGGATCATCTGTCTGACTACCGGTACTCTTGATGCACCATGTTTTTATTTCGTTGAATTTCATCACATTGAGCACGCTAAAATTTAACCTTTTTATTTGATAGGGATTACGGCTCATGCCTAACGCTAACCGCAATCTGCTCACTGATTTTCTCTCCGATCTGGAGCAAACCACAATTCTTTGGCAGTTCGCGGTGGTGGTATTTAGTCTGGTACTTGCCTGGGGAATAAACCACTTGTTGTTGGGCAGGATGCCCAAGTCGGAAGGGGTATCGAAAGTCGGTTGGGGGGGCGTATCCCGAGTGGCTTTCCCGATGATGGCGTTATTGCTGGTGTTGATCGGAAGGGCCGCACTCAAAAACTGGTATTCCGTCAATCTTCTGAATATCGTTGTTCCCCTGCTGTTTGCATTGATGCTGATCCGCTTGGTCGTCTACGCACTGCGCCAAGTATTTGCGCCTGGCAGTTGGCTACACGGCTCCGAACGATTCGTCGTCATAATAATTTGGGCCGGATTTTCCTTGCATATGACCGGATTATTCCCGGAAATTCTCGATGCGATGGATTACTTGGGCTTTCACATTGGCCAGCATCGAATCTCACTGCTCGTTATTCTAAGCGGCATCCTCGCCATTCTGGTCACCATGCTGGCAGCGATGTGGCTGGGACGGACGCTGGAACACAAGGTAATGGCAACAGAAAATCTGGACATGAATTTGCGCGTGGTGCTGTCCAAGCTGATCCGCGCTGCTCTGGTCGTACTTGGCATCCTGATTGCGTTGCCGTTGGCAGGCATCGACATCACCGTGCTTTCCGTATTCGGTGGTGCTTTGGGCGTAGGTATCGGTTTTGGTTTGCAGAAAATTGCCAGCAACTACGTCAGCGGGTTCATCATCCTGCTTGACCGTTCCATCCATCCGGGCGATGTGCTGACGGTAGATGGTCGCTTCGGCAAGGTTTCGCAATTGACCACCCGCTACCTAGTATTGCAAAATAATGACGGCACCGAGGCCATTATTCCTAACGAAACTTTGATCAGTTCGACAGTGATCAATCATTCCTACACTAACCGTCAAATACGTATCGGCATTCCTTTGCAAGTCAGCTATCAGAGCGACCTGCACCGTGCTATGGAAATCATGAAACAGGCGGCAGTAAAGCAGTCCAGGGTGCTGGCCGATCCTGAAACGAAAGTCTATCTCAAGTCCTTCGGTGACAACGGTATCAATCTGGAAATGGGCATTTGGATTAACGACCCCGAAGAAGGACAGCTTGGCTTGTGCTCCGACATCAACATGGAAATCTGGCGTAAATTCCAGGAAGCTGGCATCGAAATTCCCTATCCACAGCACGACATCCGCATTATTGGTGGGCAAACTTCTGCATGATATTTTGCTGTCAGTGCATTGCATCCTGACTATGGTGCTTACAACACAGGAGTCTGAACAAATGCAAACCACCACAACATGGCAAGACCTTCTACATCCCGGCGATGCGAATGATTTTTTTTCGCGCCGCCCGCACCCTCCATTCGACCCAAAATCCAATGGATACAGCCGTAGCAACGCGTTGTGGCTCGCGGAGTTGAGCCGGTTGGTGTATCGGCACGACACGGAAG
This sequence comes from Gallionella sp., assembly GCA_017880865.1. GTDB lineage: Bacteria > Pseudomonadota > Gammaproteobacteria > Burkholderiales > Gallionellaceae > Gallionella. The sequence goes on along the minus strand of JADGRL010000023.1, from coordinate 27,911 downwards.
AAGACCACCCGTCGCATCAGCCGACCCGAACCCGTTTTCTCGAAAATGCCGGATACAGGCAAAGGCAATTTTTTCTTTCGCGGGAAACGGATACTCAGGCCATGTTGGTCGAGTTTGGCGGGACATCGCCATTCGCCGTGCTGGTGTTTCGCGGCACAGAACAAACGCTCAAGGACTTCATTACCGATCTCGAAATCGGCATATCCTCATTGGCGCAATCTGAAATCGGCGTACATAAGGGTTTTCAGCAAGCGCTGGATTCGGTGTGGAGCGAAATGGATGGCGCGCTTGCGATACTCACCGGTCCGGTATTCTATACTGGGCACAGCCTAGGCGCGGCGCTGGCCACACTGGCTGCGGCGCGTCGTGCGCCTCAGGCTGTTTACACATTCGGCTCGCCACGGGTCGGCAATCAGGCGTTCGCAGTTTCGCTAGAACGGGTCCCGATCTACCGAGTTGTTGACGATGAAGATGTCGTTACGACTGTCCCGCCGAAAGTGCTGGGATTTCGCCATGTGGGCACAGAGCAACGGCTGACTACCCCCAAGAGTGAATTCATCTTCAAGCCACTTTTCGATCCGCCGAAGCCATTGGCCGACCACGCGCCAATCAATTACGTGGACAGAATATAAATAGAGCAGTTTTACACTCCAATGCGGCAGGCTAATTTTTGTGGCTGCTTAAAACCATGACGTCCACCATCACTCCGGATTCTCACTATGATGAACTGACGCAGTTCCTTCATGCGCTGCAACTATGTATAGGTGATATCAGTAATGCTGCTGAAAGCGCGTAGAGCAATGGGCAATGGAGAAAAACCAATAGCGACCCAGCATCGGACTCAGGTAGAGCCCGGTGAAGGAAAAGCATCTTGCTTTACCGCTGATGCGCATGGGCCACCTTTCAGGTGGCGGGCTCTTGTCCGAATCTACTGAGGCCGTCAACGTCAAATAGGGTTATTCCCAGTGCGAAGGCCGTCATCCTGATTCGATCAGTATTCGAAATGCAGGCGCATACCGTACACTTCTACCGGCCCCCGGTCGGCGTTGTAGGCGGGGTTGGCAATGTGCTGGTAGTCCGCCGTGAGCCATGTATGCTTGATCACATTCCAGTTGTAGTAGCTTTCGAAAATAGTTTCCGGGCGATAATTTAATTTTCCGTCGCCGATGAAGAATGAAATTCCGCCCGCTTGCAGATAATCGCGCCTGTCCTTGGATAGCCCGTTGCTTATCAGGCCTAAACCCACGGTGTCCTGTGCGCGTCCCCACGTTGTTCCCTTGAGAGAAATGCCGCCCGCGATTGATTGATCCACTTCGGTAAAGGCCAGCGTTTCAGTGTGCCCATCAGCCTGCATCGCGCGCAAGAATGCACCGAAATCGTCATTGATGGCTTGCTCGATGTTGATACCGAAACCATATTTAATCTGCTCGCTGTAGCGCACCTTGAAAATGCTTGGTGTGGTGTTGGTGGCAATCCCGTAATTGATCGCATCCCGATAGCGCGCCAGCACGGCACGGTTACGCCAGCCAATTAGCCGCACCTTGCCGGGTTGTCCACCGAGTTCGTGGCTATGCTCGATCTCCAACTGATCGCCGTAATGTTTAAAGAACTGGTAATCCAATTGCAACATGTTCGGGTCTCTGGGGCCGGTCATGCGAGCTGCGCGGACCACCCATTCATTGCGATACCACTCACCGGCCACGCCCCAGCCGAAGCCGCGCGCATCGGCGGAGTAATCAAAGGCGGCATGGGTCATGTTCGACCAGTTCATGAACTGGGTGCGAGGGTCATGGGCATAAGCGTTGTTGTCGAAAATATTCAGCGTCGAAAAATTCCCCGTTGTGAGCACGAAGCGATCGCTCTGCACCACGCCTGCCAGTTGACTCATTCCGGATTCGATCTTTTCGGTGTTACCGCCCAATCCCCAGGTCTGACGCAAAAATAACTGCTGGCGATAAATTGTCGGGTTGGTTCCGGACGCGCGTGTGATCTCGCCATTGGTGAAACCGCCCAGGCCTGTCAGGTTGGAGAACGGCACACCCTGGGTGATTTCCGGGACGAGATAGAGTTCGCTGTTTGGTCGGACGCGCACACCAATGAACGCATCGGTGGTGAAGGTGTAGCTGTTTTCAGCATTAGCCGACAGGCTATTTGCGCCGGAATAAGCCGCGTTGAAACCGGGTTTGTGTTGCCAGATGTAAGTGGTCTGGAATTTCGCATTCCAGTCTTCTTGAGTTGAGTCTTCTGCCAGCGCAAGGTGTGGCAGCAAAGCCAGCAGCAGAAGGGTAAGTTTTCTTTGCATTGCGTGTACCCATAACTTAAAAATCAACCCGCAATGCTAACAGTTTATTGTAAATTTTTTGTGACGCGTTTTAAAAAGGCACGCCGATAATCGCTTTCAGGACTGTCTTGTCCGGAGAAGAGGCCGATGTTCGCCCAACCCCAAGAAGAGCAACATGCATTTTGAATAATAAAACATGCAATGGAAGCGGCAAACATTTTGCAATATGGCGAGTCGTTTATTCATCTTTGTTTTGAGGGCGTGCCTCATCGGCAAACAGTGGGTACAGCAGCGGCAATAACAACAGCGTAAACAGTGTGGCAGAAATAATTCCGCCAACAATAACTACGGCAAACGGACGTTGCGTTTCCGAGCCGATACCGTGCGACAACGCCGCAGGCAACAGACCGATACCGGCCATCAGCGCGGTCATCAGGATTGGGCGCAGACGCGCTACCGCGCCTTCCATCACACTCTCGCGCAAGCCTGTGCCGTTGCGCATGGTCTCCATAAATTGTTCGACCATGATCACGCCGTTTTGCACCGATATGCCGGCTACGGCGATAAAACCGACTGCCGCCGATACCGATAGATGCAACCCGGCCAACCCAAGTCCTGCGATACCGCCGATCAGGGTGAACGGTACCATCAGAATAACCAGCAGTGCCTTGCGCATGGAGCGGAATGCCCAGAACAGCAGCACAAAAATCATCAACGCAGAAAGCGGAAGAATAACTTTGAGCCGCTTGTTGGCGCGCTGCTGGTTCTCGAACTGCCCGCCCCAGGTCATGGTATAGCCCGGCGGTAATTTCACCTGTTCAGATACTTTTTCCATCGCTTCAGCGACGAATCCACCCTGATCGCGCCCAAGCAAGTTGGCTTTCACGGCTACCATACGGCCTCCCGCTTCGCGACCGACCCGTGCTGCACCCTGACGCACTCCAATATTCGCAATTGCACTGAGCGGCAATGTTCCGCCGCCGGGTAGCGGCACAGACAGATTGCCAACATCATCCACTGCATCACGGTAAGGTTCGGCCATGCGCAGAGTGACATCGAAGAGACGCTCACCTTCATAGAACGAGTTTACGGCGCTGCCTCCCATAGCGGTCTGAATGGTCGCATTCACGTCGTTGATGTTGAGGCCATAACGCGCCATGCGGCTGCGATCGAGGGTGATATTTAATTCGGTCTGTCCGCCCACCTTGATCGCTTCCACGTCCGCCGCCCCGCGAATGCTGCTAATCACGCTGGCGACCTGTGCTGACTTGTTTTCCAGAACTTCCAGGTCAGGACCAAATATCTTGATTGCAATGGCACCCTTGACACCGGACAAAGCTTCTTCCACGTTATCCTGAATGACCTGCGAGAAGTTGGTCGGCACACCGGGAATAGCGCGAATCTTGCGCGTCATGTTGGCAATCAGTTCTTCTTTGTCGGCAAATCTCCATGTGCCACGCGGCTTGAGATCGGCCATAATTTCCATATTGTTCGGCCCTTTCGGATCGGTGCCGTCATCGGGACGTCCAACCTGGGTTGTGACATTACCTATTTCCGGGTAAGACCTGAGAATGGCGCGAACCTGCCGTTCTATTTCCTTGGTCTTGTCCAGCACAGTGGCGGGCGGTAGCGTGATGGTCAGCCAGATGTTGCCTTCGTCCAGTTGGGGCAAAAATTCACTGCCCAGAAATGGAGCGCCGATCAGTGCCACGACCAGCAATCCGACAGATGCCGCCACGATGCGTTTGCGGCGAGTCTCAGCCCATAGCAACAGGTTGCGGTAATGTTCTTGCAGCTTGTGCATCCAGCCGCTGTGTTTTTCCGCGAGATCTTTGTTCCTGACCGCGTAACTCAGCAATGCAGGTACCAGAGTCAGCGTCAGCAAGATTGCGCCGAGCAGGGCGAAACTCAAGGTAAACGCCATCGGCGAAAAAATCTTTCCTTCCACGCGCTGAAAAGTGAATATCGGCAAGAAGGCCAGAATGATGATGGCCTTGGAGAACAAGATCGGACGTCCCAAATCGATGCTGGTCCGCTTGATCAGATGAATGCGCCAACCGAAGTTTTGGTGCTCCTCGATTCCATCCGCTTTGGCCAATGCAAGCCTGACCATCAGTGCTTCAACCAGCACCACGGCACTGTCGATGATGATACCGAAGTCCACCGTTCCCAATGAAATCAGATTAGCCGATACCCCACGCGCATCCATCATGATGAATGCGAACAACAGGGACAGCGGAATGATGACTGCAACCGCCAGTGCCGCATACCAGTTGCGCAAAAAGATAATGAGAATGGATATCACCAGCAGTGCGCCAATGATCAGGTTTTCGGAAACCGTGTGTACGGTATGATGCACCAGATCGGTTCGGTCATAGTAAGGAACGATCTTCACTCCCGGCGGGAGTTTGGGGCTGATCAGCTGTATTTTTTCTTTCAGCGCCTCCACGACCTTGGTGGCGTTTTGCCCTTTGGTCATGCTCACAATGCCCTGAACCACATTGTCGTGGTCGTTAAACGCCACGATGCCTGAGCGGGGGCGGTCGCCAATGCCGACCTCGCCAATGTCACTCACCAATACGGTCTTGCCCCCTTGGGCCATCACAACCACGCGCGCAATATCTTTAACGCTCTGAAATATCCCGATGCTGCGCACTACCAGCGCTTCATCGCCGCGCTTGAGGATACCGCCGCCACTGTTGCTGCTATTGGCACCCAATGCTTGTGCGACCTGGCTCATGGTCACATTGAATTTGCGCAGCAACATAGGGTTGACGCGTACCTGATATTCCTTGATCGTGCCGCCGTAGCTCACCACATCGGCTATGCCGGACACCTGGCGAAGTGCGGGACGCAACACCCAATCCTGCAACGCGCGCACTTCATTGGGCGGCATGCTGGCCGGGGCATCTATCACATAGCGATACACTTCGCCAACAGCATTGGAAAGCGGCGCAAGACTGGGTTGTATGCCCGATGGAAAGTTAACGTTCTGCAACTTCTCCATGACCTGCTGGCGCGCAAAATAGTCATCCGTGTGATCAGAAAAGGTAAGAATGACTTCCGACAGCCCGGTAATGGATACTGAACGCAACTGAGTCATGTGCGGCACACCGCTCATCTCACGTTCTATCGGCATGGTAATGGTACGCTCAACCTCTTCGGGTGCCTGCCCCGGAACCAGCGTATCTATTTGAACCTGTACGTCCTGCACATCTGGAAAGGCTTCGATCGGCAAGTTTTCGATGGCCTGCCAGCCTGCGATCAGAATAACGGATGCCCCTGCCAGCACGAATACGCGTTGCTGCAGGGCAAAAGTAATAAGTTTTTCGAGCATCACTCGTTACCGCTCAATTCCGAGTTCAGCAATAATGCTCCGCTGGTTACGATACGTTCACCGGCGCGCAATCCTTCCTTGATGTAAGTCACGTCGGCATCCTGCATGCCAAGTGTTACGCGACGGCGTTGCAAAACGCCGGGCGATTGCTCGACAAAAAGAAAGCTGTATAGCCCTTGTGTGAACAACGCGGTGTTGGGCACGCGCGTCAATTTTGATTTGGCATCAACAATGGGACTGATGCGCGCATACATTTCCGGCTTGAGTTTGTACTGACTGTTATCCACATAGCAGCGAACCTGCAAGCGGCGCATGACAGGATCAAGCGTTTCGCTGATTACCGTGACCTTGCCCGTGAAAACCTCATTGGGATAAGCATCCACCTCAACAGAAATGGACTGTCCTATCCTGACATTAGCGATTTGTCCTTCCGGCAGATCAGCCACCACCCACACATGTTTCGGGTCGGTAATGACAAACAGCGGATTGGTCGCATCCGGCCTGACCTCGCTGCCTGCATTCACCTGACGCTCACTGACGATGCCGGCTAGGGGTGCGCGCAGTATAAATTGACCTTCCGTGGTGGTGCCATGACCAGCTAAATTTCTCAGGTGCGCCTTGGCGCGCAATGCTTCGGCCTCCGCCTGGTGCAGATCGGCTTCGGCAGATTCAACGTCGCGGCGTGCAATCCCTTGAATGTCGAGCAGCTGCTTCGCACGCTCATAGGTCTGCTGCTTATGCAACAGATCAGCATTGGCCTTCACGCTATCCGATGAAGCGGATGCAAAGTCCGGTGAATCAATCTGCAGCAGCGCGTCCCCCGCTTTAACTTGCTGACCCGCCTCGGCGGAAATTCGGATGACTCTTCCGGCGATCGGCGAGAACACGCGTGCGGTGTGATTGTCATCGTAGACGATGCGCGCGTTAAGTGCTTCTACCAAAGGCTCTGGAAATTCTTCAACCGGTTTGATTTGCAGGAACGTCAATTGGGGCGCATCCGCCGGGTATTTTAGCGTGTCTGTAGAAGTTCGATCTACTGGTTTTTCCGCACGTGCAGGGATATCAACAGCGTGAAATTTCTGCCAGCCAAAGTATCCGATGCCCGCTGTTAACACGAATGCAGACAACCATATAATTTTTTTCATTGAGTAAGCCCTGCTGTTGTCGCACCGGTGGGTTGTGCGGCAAGCGATTTATCTGGATCATTTAACGAGGTGGCGGCAGCATGATTCCACCAGCCGCCACCCAGCGCCTGGTAGAGTGCTGCCGTGTCACCGAGGCGATTGGTTTGCGCCTGGATGAGGTTGATGACAGCCAGTTGATGGCTTTGCTCGGCGGCGAGCAGCGTCTGATAATTGACGTAACCCACCTCATATTGCTTGCGGGTGAGGGTGGTTGTGTTCTGCGCGGCTCGCTCGGAGGTGTCGGCTGCTTTGAGTGCGTCGGCATCTGACTGAATGATATGCAGCGTATCGGCCACATTTTGCAACGCGGTAATCACGGTGCTGCGATACTGTGCGCCAGCCTGAATCAATGCTTGTTGTGCGGCGCGCGACTTGGCGCGCAAGGTTCCGCCATCAAAAATTGTGTAGGCAACATTGGCGGTCAAATCAAAGAAACCGCCGCCGCTGCGGAACATCCAGCCCGGACTGGATGCCATGCCACCGATAGCACCGGTAATGGCAAATTGCGGCAAGGTGTTGGCGACGGCGACCCCGGCCTGTGCGCTGGCAAAATGCAATTGTTCCTCGGCGGCGCGCACATCGGGGCGTTGCTCGACAATTTTTGACGGCAAACTCAGCGGCAATTCTGGCGGTAAATGCAACTCGGCCAATTCAAATTTTTCATCCACATCTTCATTGGGCAAATTGCCTGCCAGCGCGCGTATCAGGTCGCGAGTTTGTTCCAATTGTTTGCGCAGCGGGATCGCCGATTGTTCGGCAAAGGCCAACGCGGATTCTTGAGCTGCGACTTCCATGCCCGACACGTAACCGAGTTTGAGCTGGTTGCGCAAAATGACCAGTGTTTCCTGGTTGCTTGCGACAATTTTTTCCATCGCCGCAAGCTGGGCGCGGATGGATGCTTCCTGTATGGCCGCCGCGACTACATTGGAGGCCAGCGTGATATAGGTCGCCTCAAGCTGCAATTTTTGCGCGGCTACTTGTGCCTGCGCGGATTCCACTTGCCTGCGGTTGAGACCAAAAACATCCGGCACATAACCGACGGTCAATTGCGCAACATGGAAATTGTAATAGACCGGCGCGTTAAACGCCGGGCCGGCGGGATTGGATGTGGTCTGTATGACTGTGCCATTGCCCTGCATGCCCGGAGAATTCCCGCCCATATTACCGGCAAGCTTGTTGCGCGATGGCGAATAACTCGCGCCGACCGTCGGATAAAAAAATCCTTGTTGAGCTGTTGCATATTCCTGCGCCTGACGCAAAGCCGCTTGCGCCGACTCGATGCTGGGATTGGCCTTGAAGGCGCGCTTGATCAGCGAGTTAATTTGCGGCGACTGAAACAGCGTCCACCAATCGAAAGGAATATCCGCTGTCGGATTAAATTTTTGCGATTCCCCGGCCAGCACAGGTGCTGATGCGGTTGCCTCGATTATAGGGCCAGCAGGTGCATAACCGTCAGCGGTGGGTGCTGGCGGTCGTTTGAAATCGGGGCCGACAGCACAACCTGACAACGCGGCTAAAATCAGCAGCAAGACTGAGGAAAATATTTTGGTGGGCACGAAACTTTTTCGGGTGTTAGACATAAATAGATTCACAATTTATAAAGGCTTCGTTTTACCGTTCCACAATCGAAGTGGGTATTATGCAAACCGTTGCTGACCATTTCCTGACCACCCATGCGCCTGCTGTTAGTTGAAGACAACCCTCCCTTGGCCGACGTGATTTGTCGCGCGCTCCAGCAAGTGGGCTATGTAATTGATTGGGCAAAAAATGGGCGCGAGGCGGATAGTTGGCTGTTGGGCCAGGACTATGACGTTGTGCTGCTGGATCTTGGTCTGCCGGATATGGACGGTGCGGATGTGCTGCGCCGTCTGCGTGCATCCGGCAAGCACACCCCCGTTCTGGTCTTGTCGGCACGGGAGGCTGTGGATGAACGTGTACGCCTGCTCGATTTGGGCGCGGACGACTACGTGGTCAAACCGATCGCGCTGAACGAACTGGAAGCGCGTATTCGTTCTCTTATACGCCGTAGCCATGGCATTGCCGACCCTGAAATATGCATCGCCGCTTTGCGTCTCGATACGGTTGGTCGCCGCGCATTGGTAAGTGACAGGCCGCTCGAATTAAGCTCCAGAGAACTGGCCGCACTGGAGTACATCGCTGTCCGCGCTCGCCGCATCGTCACCAAGGAGCAATTATTGCAAGCGCTTTATGGCTGGCAAGACGACATCAATTCCGTCAATGCCGTGGAAAAAGTAATTTCGAGGCTGCGTACCAAACTGGAAGGATCCGGTGTGATGATACGCACGGTGCGAGGACTGGGCTACAGCCTGGAAACAGATGAAGATCAGACAGCCTAGCCTCGCGCGGCAACTGCTCCGGCAATTATTGCCGCTGATGACCGCAATCCTGATCACCGGGGCTGGCGTGGTTTATTTCGTTGCCCACCGTGAAGCCACGGTAGCCTACGACAGGGCGTTGATGGACGTGTCTCTGGCACTCGCCAGTCAGGTCGAAATTATGGACGGTCACGTGCAACTGCAGCTTCCTGAAATTGCCGAAAAAGTCCTGCTTATCGATGGTTATGACAAGTTGTTCTATGAAGTCGTCGATCTCAATGGGAAGTCGATAGCAGGCAACATTGGCCTGCCTCGCCCCGTCCAGCCATTTGAAGATGGGAAACTTTATTACGACGGTCGATTCAATGGCAAGAAGGTGCGAGTCGCGGCCCTGATAAGCGAACGCAATGGCACTGCCTTCATCGTTCTTTCTGCCGAAACAAAATTGAAACGCGACTGGCTTGTGGGTGAAATCGTATTGGCTATGCTGGTGCCGGAAGGGCTGTTGATTATCGCGGCCATGTTCATGATACGCAGAAGTATTCGCCATGGGCTAGCAAGCATTCTTCCTTTGAAAGACGAGCTGGTGCGGCGAACGCATACCGATTTAAGCCAGCTATCCTTGAAAGATATTCCGGAAGAGATTTATCCGATATTTTCAGAGGTCAACGAATTGCTGGTGCGCCTTTCTGCAGCGCTAGATGCAAAACGGCATTTCGTCGCAGATGCATCGCACCAGCTGCGCACGCCGATCGCTGCATTGCAAGCCGAAGCCGAGATGGCGCTACGCTCTGCCACCCCTGGCGAATACCTTGAAAAAATCGTTGCGGGAACGCGCAGGGTCACTCATCTGGCACACCAGCTTCTGACCTTGAGCCGTCTTGAGCCACAACAGATGCAAGCGCCAAAGATGATCGATCTCGCCGAGCTGACCCGTGATGCGGCGGAGCGCTGGATGCCGCTGGCAAGGCAGCGCAACATCGATCTCGGTTTCGAGCTGAGCCCGGCCAAGGTGATGGGAGACCCGGTTTGGCTCGAAGAATTAGCCAACAACCTGATTGATAATGCGCTTCGCTATACACCCGCAGGTGGTATCGTTACGGTTCGTTGCAACAGCACCGCCAGTCAAACAATCTGGGAAGTTGAAGATAGCGGGCCCGGAATTCCAACCGAAGAACACGAACGGATATTCGAGCGTTTTTACAGACTCGACACGACAGGCGTCGATGGGTGCGGGCTTGGCTTGGCCATTGTGCGTGAAATTGTCCATAACCATCACGCATCCATCGAAGTTGAAAAAGGAAATATTTTAGGCGGGGCGTTGCTGCGCGTAACCTTTTCGCAACAGTCAGATATTTCGCCGGCCATTTAATTGGCTCATAATCTTTTAAAAAATCACGGTCAAGGTGAAGCGAATGCAACAGCCGCAGTATCACTGGAAAAGAAGATTCGTTCAAATAGCCACGATTATTATGATCGTGCTGATCCCGGCCTCCGGGCTGTTCAGGATCAATCTGACCACTGACGGTACGCGCCCATTATTTTACCTGAAAACTGTATTTGCCCCATTGGCAGCTGTCTTTATCCACTCCAGCCATCTGGTTTTCCGATGACCACTGGTTTTTAATAGCCATCTTCATGTGGTATCCTTCGAACTTGATAAGTACGGTGGTTTCCAGAAATTTTCCAGATAATTCATTTGGGAATTGATTGTAATCATTTTACCGCAATGGTTTCGCTGTTAAAAAGGACGTGGATTTAGGTTCTAGCGCCGCAAGGCGTGAGAGTTTTAATCTCTTCTTTTTCACCAGCACCTAATTCAACTTAAATCTCAAGGAAATACAGTATGTCCAGCGTAGAAACCGTGAGCGCGTTAGAGCGTCGTCTGAACGCATCCATTCCCCAGCAAGCCATACTAGGCGAAGTTGCTGCTCGTCTGAAAAAAATCGGGCGCACCGCCAAGCTTGCAGGGTTTCGTCCTGGCAAGATTCCGGCAAAGGTGCTTGAACAATATTACGGTGCACAGGCTCATCAGGAAGCGTTGGGCGATGCGCTGCAACGCTCGTTCGCCGAAGTGGCGCAAAGTAAAAAATTGAAAGTGGCAGGCCATCCGGAATTCGACGTGAAGACCGCCGATATTAAGGCTGATAAGATCGAGTACAGCGCGACCTTTGAGGTGTATCCCGAGGTGGTGATCGGTAGTCTGTCGGGTGAATCGATGGAACGTCTGGTTTATGAGGTGTCTCAAGCTGACGTGGATAACACCCTTGTTACGTTGCGCAAGCAACGCGCCACTTATGAAGTGGTTACTCGTGCGGCACAAAACGACGACAAGACGGTTATTGATTTTGTCGGCAAGCTGGATGGCGAAGTTTTTCAGGGAGGTGAAGGCAAAGATTACCCGGTGTTACTGGGCTCCGGCCGCATGATGCCTGAGTTTGAAGCCGCTATCGTCGGTATGAAGGTGGGTGAGACCAAATCTTTCGATATGACCTTCCCTGAAACTTATCACGGCAAGGATGTGGCCGGTAAGCAGGTCACCTTCACGATCACCCTGCATCATGTTGAAGCACCGAAATTGCCTGAACTCGATGCCGAGTTCGTCAAGTCGGTAGGCATTGTGGATGGTGATGTGAGCAAGCTGGAAGATGAGATCCGTAGCAACCTGACTCGCGAAGTGGCCCGCCGTTTGAAAGTGCGCAACAAGGATGTGGCCATGGATGCGCTGTTGAAAATCACTCAGTTCGATGTGCCCAAGTCTTTGGTGGAGTGGGAATCGCAGACTTTGATGCAACAGACTCTGCACGATATGGAACAGCGCGGCATGAAAGTCGGCAAGATGCAGTTGCCGCTGGAGCTGTTCAAGGAGCAGGCTACCAAGCGCGTCAAGCTCGGTCTGATTCTGGCCGAGGTGGTGCAAAAGCATGACTTGAAAGCCAAGCCAGAACAGATCAAATCGTTGATCAAAGAATATGCGCAGAGCTTTGATGAGCCAGAGCAAGTGGTCCGCTGGTATGCGGCTGATCCTAAACGCATGCTGGAAGTGGAAAATATGGTGCTGGAAGAAAACGTGGTAAGTTGGGCGATGGGTCAGGCCAAGACCACTGACAAGCCTGCAGTATTCAACGAACTGATGGGGAATTCCTGATGCTACGCGACCTGGAGCCACAGAATATCGGCATGATCCCGATGGTCGTGGAGACCAGCGGGCGAGGAGAGCGGGCCTACGACATTTATTCCCGTCTGCTCAAGGAGCGGGTGGTGTTTCTGGTTGGCGAAGTCAATGACCACAGCGCGAATCTGATCGTGGCGCAAATGTTGTTTCTGGAATCGGAAAATCCGGACAAGGATATTCATTTCTACATCAATTCACCGGGCGGTTCGGTCACCGCCGGCATGGCGATCTACGACACGATGCAATTCATCAAGCCGAACATCAGCACGCTGTGCATCGGACAAGCCGCCAGCATGGGTTCTTTTCTGCTGGCTGCGGGCGAGAAGGGCAAGCGTTTTTGCCTGCCCAATTCACGCGTGATGATCCATCAGCCGATGGGCGGCTTTCGCGGCCAGGCTTCGGACATTGAAATCCATGCGCGCGAAATTTTGTACCTGAAGCAGCGACTCAATCAAATGCTGGCCCATCACACAGGTCAAACGGTAGAAACGATAGAGCGCGATACCGATCGCGACAATTTCCTGAGCGCGGCCGATTCGGTTAAATATGGCTTGGTGGATCAAGTGCTGGAAAAGCGTGTATAAAGAATATGTTTTGTTTGCTGATAATTCGATTAAAGGTTGATAGCGATGGCAGACGATAAAAAATCAGGCGAGAAATTGCTTTACTGCTCGTTTTGCGGCAAGAGCCAACATGAGGTGAAGAAGCTGATCGCGGGGCCGTCGGTGTTCGTGTGCGACGAGTGCATCACGTTGTGCAACGACATCATGCGTGAGGAAATTCTGAACGGTCAAGCCAAGTCGGATAAATCCGAATTGCCGGTGCCAAAGGATATCTGTGCGACACTGGACGAGTATGTGATCGGTCAGGAACATGCCAAGAAGATTTTGTCGGTGGCGGTGTACAACCATTACAAGCGTCTGAAGAGCAACGACAAGGATGGCGTGGAGTTGTCCAAAAGCAATATCTTGCTGGTGGGGCCAACCGGTTCCGGCAAGACCTTACTGGCACAAACGCTGGCGCGCATGCTGGATGTGCCGTTCGTGATGGCCGATGCGACCACGCTGACCGAGGCAGGTTATGTCGGCGAGGATGTCGAGAACATCATTCAGAAGTTGTTGCAGAGTTGCGACTACGATGTGGAAAAGGCGCAGCGCGGCATCGTGTATGTGGACGAGATCGACAAGATTTCACGCAAATCGGATAACCCTTCGATCACCCGCGATGTGTCCGGTGAAGGCGTGCAACAGGCGCTGCTCAAGTTGATCGAAGGCACCAAGGCTTCGATTCCGCCGCAGGGCGGGCGCAAGCACCCGAACACGGAGTTTTTGCAGGTGGATACCACCAATATCCTGTTTATTTGCGGCGGCGCATTCGATGGCCTGGAAAAGGTCATACGCAACCGTTCCGCGAAGGCGGGCATTGGTTTCGGTGCGACCATCGCCAGCAAGGATCAGCGCAAGACCGGAGAGACCTTGCGTGAGGTGGAGCCGGAAGATTTGATTAAATTCGGCCTGATTCCGGAATTCGTCGGACGCTTGCCGGTGATCGCCACGCTGGAAGAGTTGGACGAGACCGCGCTGGTCAAAATCCTGACCGAGCCCAAGAATGCGTTGACCAAACAATACCAGAAGCTGTTCGCGATGGAGGATGTCGATCTGGAATTCCGCGAAGGGGTCTTGCTGGCGATTGCCCGCAAGGCGTTGGCGCGCAAAGCCGGGGCACGCGGATTGCGCTCGATCATAGAACACGCGTTGCTGGATGTGATGTTTGATTTGCCCTCGATGGATAATGTCAGCAAAGTCGTGCTGGATGAAACCGGCACTACTGGTGAAATCAAACCCATTATCATTTATGCGGATGCCCACAAGGCGGCTTAATCCGGCCTTCCTCCCGTTCTTTTATCTTGTCCCGATGGGGATACTTGAATTATTTTGAGCTATCCCCATCTAACCTTAAATTTTACTAAAAGGTTACTGCCATGTTAGAGCAAGATACCCCCAACACCCCGTCCAATATTACAGGTTCCAGCAACCTGCACCCGCTGTTGCCTTTGCGCGATGTCGTGGTGTTCCCGCACATGGTGATTCCGTTGTTTGTCGGACGATCCAAGTCTATCAAGGCACTGGAGACGGCGATGGAGGCCGGCAAGAGTATCGCGCTGGTGGCGCAAAAGTCTGCGACTAAAGATGATCCGGGCACGGATGATCTTTATGCAATCGGCAGCATGGCCAATATTCTGCAAATGTTGAAATTGCCGGACGGCACCGTGAAGGTGCTGGTCGAGGGTACGCAACGCGCCAATATACTGCGTGTTTACGATGCCCAATCGCATTTTGATGCCGAGGTGCAGATTGTTCCCGCCGAAGATGGCACGGACAGTGAATCCGAAGCGATGCGCCGCGTGCTGATCGCGCAGTTCGATCAGTATGTGAAACTCAATAAAAAAATCCCGCCTGAAATTCTGACCTCGCTGGCTGGCATCGACGATGCAGGCCGTCTGGCCGATACGATTGCCGCCCACCTGCCGCTCAAGTTGGAACAAAAACAGGAAGTGCTGGAAATATTTGGTGTGCGCAAACGCCTGGAACACTTGCTGGGCCTGCTGGAAGGCGAAATTGACATTCTTCAGGTCGAGAAGCGCATTCGTGGTCGTGTGCGACGCCAGATGGAAAAGAGCCAGCGCGAGTATTACCTGAACGAGCAGGTCAAGGCGATACAGAAGGAGCTGGGCGACGGCGAGGAAGGTACCGACTTTGATGAGCTGGAAAAAAAGATCAAAGCCGCGCATATGCCGAAGGAAGCTCGCACCAAGGTCGATGCCGAACTGAAGAAGTTGCGCTTGATGTCGCCGATGTCAGCCGAAGCCACCGTAGTGCGCAATTACATCGATGTGCTGATGGGGCTGCCCTGGAAGAAAAAAACCAAGATCAGTGCCGATCTGAAAAAGGCCGAAGTGGTGCTTGAAGAGGATCATTACGGCCTGGATAAGGTCAAGGAACGCATTCTTGAATATCTGGCTGTGCAACAACGCATGGACAAGATGAAGGCTCCCATCCTTTGTCTGGTGGGTCCTCCGGGCGTAGGAAAAACCTCGCTGGGGCAGTCGATCGCGCGTGCCACCAATCGCAAGTTTGTGCGCATGTCGCTGGGCGGCGTGCGTGATGAATCCGAGATTCGCGGTCATCGCCGTACTTATATCGGTTCGATGCCGGGCAAGATATTGCAGAATATGAGCAAAGTCGCGGTGAAAAATCCGCTGTTCCTGCTCGACGAAGTGGACAAGATGGGTATGGACATGCGCGGTGACCCGTCTTCCGCGCTGTTGGAAGTGCTCGATCCCGAGCAGAACAGCACGTTCGTCGATCATTATGTCGAGGTCGAGTATGACCTGTCCGATGTGATGTTCGTGGCAACGGCGAATACGCTGAACATCCCGGACGCACTATTGGATCGTATGGAGATCATTCATGTTTCCAGTTATATGGAAGACGAGAAGATCAATATTGCCACGCGTTATCTGGTACCCAAGGTGGTCAAGAACAATGGCCTGAAGCCGGAGGAAATCAACATTTCTGAAAGCGCATTGCGCGACATCGTGCGTTATTACGTGCGCGAAGCCGGGGTGCGCGGTCTCGAGCGGGAAATCTCCAAGATTTGTCGGAAGGTGGTGAAGGCGCTTTTGTTGAAAGATCGCGATACCAAGGTGACGATCAATTCGCGCAATCTCGACAAGTATCTTGGTGTTCGTCGATATTCTTACGGCGTGGCCGAAAAGAATAATCAAGTCGGGCAAGTGACAGGTCTGGCGTGGACGGAAGTCGGGGGCGAATTGCTCACGATCGAAGCTGCGGTACTGCCGGGTAAAGGCAAGACCACCACCACCGGTAAGCTGGGCGATGTGATGCAAGAGTCTATTCAGGCGGCCTTGAGTGTGGTGCGCAGCCGCGCCAAACGTTTGGGTATCGATGAGGAGTTTTATCAGAAGACGGATTTGCATATCCACTTGCCGGAAGGCGCGATTCCGAAAGACGGGCCGAGTGCGGGGGTAGGGATGTGCACCGCGATGGTCTCTGCACTGACGGGTATTCCGGTGCGTGCCGATGTGGCGATGACAGGTGAAATCACTTTGCGCGGCGAAGTGTTGCCGATTGGTGGCTTGAAGGAAAAGCTGCTGGCGGCGCAACGCGGTGGCATTAAAGTGGTGCTGATACCCGAAGAAAACATCAAGGATCTTGCCGAGATTCCCGACAACATAAAAAACAAATTGGATATTCATCCGGTTAGATGGATAGATCAAGTATTGGAAATGGCCCTCGAACGCAAACCGGAGCCGCTTGCAGAAGTTGCTGAAAAGGTTGCTGTCGTTGCCTTGGCGGGGGATGCGGTGCGGCCCGATTCAGTTGTCGTGACCAAGCACTGAGAGGCAAATTGTTTGGTTCGTCAGTAAAATGAGTGGGTAAGTTTTGGTTCTGGCAGTTTTCCAAGTACATGATATAGAGCAAGTTCCAGCATTCTGAATGTCCGAAAGCCGTAAGCTTTTCTCATAGTGACTTTAGCTTTGTTGTTTAGACCTTCGACAATGCCGCTGGAAAACGCTTTTCGTGCCCGGAAATAATTGAGCAAAAGTTCACGATGATTGCGGACGGTGCGCACGAATTTCTTGAGTGGCTCAATCTTTGATCGCATGACTTCCGTGCACCATTGATCGAGAAATTTCCCTGCCCAGGTGGGCGAATCGTAGTCCCAGAATTGCTGGAAATATTCCTTGAACAGGTAGGCTCGCACGCTCTGCAAGTTATAGCGCAGAACATCGCGCAGCTTGACCCGCTGTTTTGGGGTTAGATTCTCACCGCGTTTGAGCAAACACCAGCGCGATTTTTTTAACACGGGCTCATAGCCGTCCTCAACTAGCCGTCTGGCTTCGGAGGCGCGCACCTCATCGAGCGCCAGATTCAGCTTGGCGACAACATGGAATCGATCGAGAATATTCAACGCGTTCGTGCAATGCTTCTCGATCAATTTCAGATAAGGCTTCCACATATCTGAGCAGACGAACTCAATCTTCTCCGCCAGTTCTTTGCCAATCAGGATAAAAAACTTCTCAAAGCTTTCCTGTGTACGCTCTTTGCCGACCCACAGCAGCCGGACGCAACCGGCCTCAATCTGATACACCAGCGTCAGATATTGATGCCCTTTGCCGTACTGAATTTCATCGACGCCAATCGCGCGGATCGTACCCAGCTCACGATGTTCCAGCCCCCACTGCACTACGTACTCCACCGACTGAACGACCTTCTCCCAACTGGTGTGAAAACTCTGTGCGGTTTCCTTCCATGACAGCTTTCGTGC
Organism: Gallionella sp.; assembly: GCA_017880865.1. Lineage (GTDB taxonomy): Bacteria > Pseudomonadota > Gammaproteobacteria > Burkholderiales > Gallionellaceae > Gallionella. The sequence goes on along the minus strand of JADGRL010000023.1, from coordinate 10,246 downwards.
CCAGTGAGCCAAATACAACATGTAGACTTTGCACAGCGTGTGCTTGCCCGTGCCCCACGGCACTTCTTCGACTTTTACTCCGCAGCGCTGGCAATTAACCCGCCGCATGCAGTACAGTAGGAACACGGCAAAACCCCAGATCGGGATGAATTCAAACCGCCGACAACTGCGGTGGTCATAGCATGAAGCGGGTTGTCCGCATCCGGAACAGCACGGCTTGGAGCCCAGCCTGGGACGAACGTCGATCTCGATTGCTTTGGTCTCCTCGCACAATCGAGCTCCCGCATATACAAAGCCGGGAAAATGGTGACACGCATTGAGCAAACGGGTGAGTAGCATGAGCGGCAAAAAACAGAAGGTGGGTAATGTTGAGATTGTCGCCGACAAGGATGACGCTCACGCGCTTCTCGATTACTGTCCGGACATTGAAGACTGGCCAAGAAGTTGGTCATATGAGGAAGGCGATCTCGCCCCTGGACACCGCATCGTCGAATTCTTCAAGCCCTTCCTGCTGCACCTATTGGCCAAAAAACTCGCCTCCAGTACATTGCGCCGTCATCGTGATCACTTGTGGATGCTGGGCGGCGAGGTGATCCGCCGCCGTCAAGAGGATCCACATCTCTGCAACCTGCCCGCTGAGAAAGTAACCTTTGCGCTACTTGAAGAAGATGGTGGCCCGCTTATCTGGCCACGAATCACTGAGCAGGAGCAGGACGCTTTTGATGCTTCATGTAGGAAGCTCTATCGCTTCCTTACGATTGCGTCTGAATATTGAATCCAACAGAATTTAAAGTTGAAATCCAGCTAAAATTACCCACCGATACCGCCGACGAAGCAATTGTTTAAAGCTTGGTTCGGGGAATGCAAATATAAAAATGTTTTAGCAATCGCTTGACCAAAGCCGCACAGTCTTGATATAAAGCCGCTGCAGGGATTGCCCTGTTTTCTTCATCACTCGCAAAGGGGACTTACGTGAATAAATCTGATTTGGTTGATGCAATTGCAAAATCCGCTGATATCTCAAAGGCAGCTGCTGCCCGAGCACTGGATGCGACTGTAGAAACCATCAAGAAGACACTGAAGAAAGGTGATTCAGTGAGTTTGGTCGGTTTCGGTACTTTTAAAGTAGGTATACGTGCCGCACGTAATGGTCGCAATCCTCGCACTGGTGAGACGATTAAGATCAAGGCAGCGAAAGTTCCTAAGTTTAGTGCTGGTAAAGGTTTGAAAGATGCTGTAAACTAGCGTTCTTTGACGGGTGCTTAGCTCAGCTGGTAGAGCACCGCCCTTACAAGGCGATTGTCGGCGGTTCGATCCCGTCAGCACCCACCAAATAGTTTATGGAGTGGTAGTTCAGTTGGTTAGAATACCGGCCTGTCACGCCGGGGGTCGCGGGTTCGAGTCCCGTCCACTCCGCCAATACAAGCTAAGCCGTTGAGAAATCAACGGCTTTTTCTATTCCGCCACGCGAAAGTGTCACATTTTGGTGTCCCATTTTACTGGGGAACTGGAATGAAACTACCTTCTCATCTCGCTCAATCGCGCCACGGCGTTTTCTACTTCCGGCTGACTTACTTCATTAACTCCGCGCGTAAGGAAAAGCGTTGGTCTCTGCACACCAAGATTCCAGCCGAGGCCAAACGGATGTCCTTGCTTATTAGTGCCGCCTTGCGTGACAATCCCACTTCGCACTGTGAGGATATATGCAACAGCGGACATCAAAATGCTGACGCCTGTTCCACAGAACTAATACATCGAATGGGTGGGGGTGGTATGTTAGACGGTAAGACCAAGCATCTGATAACGACTATCTACTCGCCAGGAGGCGGCAAGACTACTCTGAATGTAGACCAGTCAGATCCAAAGGATGTGGCGGCTGCCAAAAAAATGGCTCAAACAATCATGAGAGAAAATGCAAAAATCGTCACCCAACCTAATCAAGGGGCCGGTGTTGCTAACCAATTTTTTGATTCGCAATCTTTTTTTCCATCCACCAGCGGACAAAGTGTAAATATTGAAATTCCTTCCGGCAAAACGTTTCAAGAATCCATTGATCACTTTAAAGCTCGCAAGGAAAAAGGTTTGGCCAAGAAAACGTTTTATGAGTATGAGAAAATGCAGCAAAAGTTTGCTGACTGGTTAAGCACGAAGAAAAAAACAAAACATATTGACGCGTGGTCAGTTAGTCGTGCAGATATTGCTGACTTTATCGATTATCTGCAGAACAACGGGAAATCGCTACAGACAATCCAAAAAAAGTACCTGGCGTCTCTTAATGGTTTGTTCAAGCTGGCCCAGTCTAGCGGTGCTTATCCATCAGGTGATTTGCCAACCCAAAATCACAACATATTTACTCAACGTGACAAAAAGAAGGCAAAGGCAAAATCCGAAAATAAGTTTTTCGATGAAGATGAGTTGTTAAAAATTTTTGATCCAAAAAATCTTCTGGAACGAAATAAACCATGCGACTACTGGTTGCCTTTGTTGGGGCTTTTTACCGGAGCGAGAATTACGGAATTGTGCCAGTTGAAAGTTAGCGACATCAAAAAAATCAATGAGATCTGGGCCGTCGATATCAATGATGAAGGTGATAAAACTGTCAAGACTGACGCGGGAATACGAATGATCCCGTTACATCCTCAATTGATCTCGTTGGGCTTCCTTGAATATTTGGAGGATGTTAGGCCATACAGTGGCACTATCTTCCCCTATATGACCCCCGACAGGTTCGGCCACTATTCGAAAACACCAGGACGACGTTTTGGCGAATATTTGAATGATTTGGGGATCACCGGTGAGTGTAAAGTTTTTCATTCATTCCGAGCCACTTCAAACAATTGCCTTAAGCAAAATGGTGTCCCAGAGGAAAGTCGCTGTCAGTTCATCGGGCACGAACACGACACCGTGAATTCAGCAATCTACTCGGAAAAGCATGATATGCAGTTTTTGCTGGATAACGTTGCCAATAAGTTGACCTTCCCGTCGATTGACTTCAGTCAACTCAAGTATCCGCAGAAGAAATGGGTGGCGAAACTGTCTCATCTGATGGACATGGCACAACGTAACCGCGCGCATGAGAATGTAAAAGCTGAGAAGGCAAAAGTATTGAGGGATTTTTTTTGAGGGCGCGGAATTAGAGAGTTCTATGCGTCTTGTTTTTTGAGCGCTCTTGCAATCGTCATGCTGATCCAAGCCGCACGCGAAATACCCAGCTCATCAGCAGCCTGATCTATTTGCGGCAACATCCCGGGCGACAGCGTCAGGCTGATTTGACGCTTGTTGCCGCGCATCACCCCTTTGACTTCTACCTGTTTTGATGCGGCTTTGGCATCCGGTGCACCCGAGATGAACTTGTCCTGATTGGTTTTGACGGCCTTCCTAATTGCCATTTGATTCTTTCTTGATTTCTAATTAATATTAAATTGATATTAACTTGATTCGAATGCCGCATTATATAGACTCGTTATTTCAGTCACCGCCTTCAGGTCCCTTGGCTTCCACTCTACAACAGAAAGCCCTGATCCTGCGGCATCGGCCAGCGACTTGCGTCGTCCGATTGGCGTATCCAGATACTGAATGCACTCGAGTTCAGCCACCGCCTCGGCTGCAGCCGCATTGTCACTCCCGCGCGGATCTGCTCCGCTCAGCACTGCAAAGGCTCTCAAGCCATCTCGCATGCAGCTCGCTTCTTTAACCAATTCCGCCATGTCGCCCACACCCCAAACATCAAAGCTTCTCGGCTGAAAAGGAATCAGCAGTACATCCGATATCATCAGCGCAGCACGCAGTGCGGTTGAATCGCGACCACCCGCATCGATGACGATGTCTTCATATTTATTCTTTGCCTGCTGAACCTGCCCCCGCAATAGCGGACCGTCCGTGTAGTTCGCTACCGAAATGGCCGGCAATGCTCCCAGCATGGTGCGCTGTGCGATGGCCTGCATGGTCGTCGCCTGTCGATCACCATCAATCAGCAGTACATCCCTGCCAGACATGGCGCGCAAGACAGCCAAGTTCAGGGAAATCGTCGATTTTCCAACGCCGCCCTTGGTGTTCAGAACCGAGATAATCATATTATAACCTTAGCTAAATACAGTTGTTTTAATATCAAAGGAATCTCACGTTGAGTCAATTTCAATATCCTTGCGATTCGCTTGTTAACGGAAGGCAATTGTCGCCACATAAACCTGGCCGCCGTGCATAAACTGGCTTGGCTTAGTGCGGCGACCATCTCAGTGCTCATTACAAATATGTCTTTGGGATGTGCTTGAGATTGTCCGGTAAGTTGCGGTGGTTGTTGAATAGCAACCATCTGGTCGCACGCTCGTGCCCAATTTGGATTCGTATTCGTCAGTGTCGATAACAGCGCCGTCATTGGTAACGATGAGCATGGTGTTCTCCTGCTGTGTAAAGGTTGAGTGTCAATATAACACTCACTGTGATATTACTAGTAGATTATTTGCATTGGATTTTAATATCAAAACAATGTATTATTTGCCTCACTCGAAATTGCTGAGGCTTGTAGGTGATTGGCTAGTGCAGTATCTGAGAATAGGAGAAAACATGGAACGGAAATTCAATGCGATTGATGTACTTGCTGCGTTGCGCGCGCAGCGTGCTGAGCGCCGCAAACGCAATACTTGGGGAAAATCCGACCTGAGCAAATTTCAGGCGGAACTGGTCCAGCTCAGAAAAGTTGACGCAAGCTTTGCTGATTTGCAGTTTTGGTTGCGCACAGAGAAGCGTGTCAAAGTGGAACGTTCAACCATCTTGAGATTCCTGAAGATAGTCATGCCCAAGCCGGATCCAGTGAATTGATATGGGGCGTTTTCGTTCGGCGGGGAGTCAGGCCCAACACGCAGTTAAGCAAAAACTAGCAATTGGCAAACCGAGCCATGGGGAAAATGGCGAGGATGGCAGGATACATAGCTTGGGCAGTGCTCGTACTTATTCTGACTCGCTCAAGGGGGTTGCCACGTTTATTGCCGAGCACAAACTCGATTCAATGGGGAAAGGGCTCGCTGGACTGACCGCAGTTACTGCGCAAGCCTATCTAGAATACCGTTCTCAACAAGTGGGCCAAAAGCAGCTCGACAAAGATCGTCAAGCTATGCAGATTCTGCTTGGCGAAAAGCTTACCGTCACCAGAAGCGAGATCGACCAAACAGTGCAAAGTCGTGCCTACACGCAACCACAAATCCAGATAATCGCCGGGGCGCAGACACGAATTTACGCGCTGGCCAGCCGCATCGCAGCCGATGCCGGGCTTCGTGCCCACGAACTGCTGACATTGTTACCCGCCGATGAGCGAGCGCCCTCAGTGCATCGCACATGGACGGATGAACGGTTCGAAGGGCGAGGTGACGTGAGGCGGTATACCGTAGTAGGGAAGGGTGGTCTGGTTCGAGAGGTTGCCATTACCATGGAGTTGGCTGGCCAGATTGAGGCATTGAGGTTGGCTGAGCCGCGCATTGTCACGGACAGGGGAATCTACTACGAGCAGCATTACAACATCGGCGGCGGCAAACGGTGGAGCGGTTCTTTCAGTGCAGCGGCGCAACGCGAGCTGGGATGGTCAACTGGTGCACACGGAGTGAGGCATACCTATGCACAGGAGCGCATGAAAGTCCTGCAATCCATGGGGCGGAACTACGAAATTGCCCTGTCCATCGTCAGTCAGGAAATGGGGCATTTCCGGCCAGAAATTACCGAGGTATATCTACGTTGACATTAGCAACATTTGTGAATATATTGCTCACACATTCCGCTTAGGTGAGATGTCCGAGTGGTGTCCGATAAAGGCACTGCGTTTCTTGGTGATAAACGCGATCGCAAGGTCATAACCAAAAATTTAAAGCGTTACAATCGACAACTGTCGTTCCAAACAGAGTGCATTTTTTGTGCTCGCACGGCTTGTTTCTTCAAGCCAATCTTTCGGGTCGTCATTTTATTTGATGTCCGATTGCCGCTCACGTCGAGCCGGATGCCAATTCATTCAAATCAAACCATTCAGTAGAGTCTCAGTATTTCCGATGAGGACACCCTTCTTCAGTTTTGCATTGCACGACGCAGCCACAGCCATCGCGCCGGCAGCTGGTGGCAATAGCAAAGAGCAAGTTTGGTTGTTCTTCGTTCTGCTGGGCAATTGTCCAGAGTCACAGGCGTAGGAGAGAAATGATATCGAGGGAAGGTTTTGCTTGAAGAGAAGATAGCATCGAACAAGACGACTGGCGCTGCGCCAGGCCACGCATGTGGCGAAGCAGACGGTTGCGGAGCCGAGAATTGGCTTTTCCGTGAAGTGATCAAGAGCGAGACCGGTCCGAGCTCTTCACCTGAATGAGGTGATAAACGGGGGCGAAACGGGGATGGGAGACCTACCCCGCGCTATCAGTGATGACAGCGGCAGAATTTCTTACGGGGTTACATGTTTGGCGGCAGTTTTGTCGGGAGTGTTTCACCACTGGGATCGGCAACAGACTCGGGTGGTGGAGCTTTTTCCGGCTTCAAAAAAATCAATGTGCTCGATATTCGCCACAAGAAAGTATGGCAAGATGCGACCTGCAAATAGCTGCTTACGGTGCTGTACTTTTGTGAGTTGATAGACCGCTGAGTGCTGCGAGCAGAATGTCAGGAGGGGCGCTGCGGCCGTCCGGTTGTTGGCCATAGTGGACATATTTTCTGTCACAATATCTATCCGCTTTCTAGGCTATATTGGAAGCTCTAAACTCTTCTGGTGTGTTAGAAAAAAAATAAAAAAGTGGTATAGATATTTATAGATATTTTTCACTGTAGGCTTGCTGGTAATCCGCATCATTGCAAAAACAGATGGAACGTTTTGCATGGTTACTGCTCGTTCCGGGCTGTGCTCCGCAAAATTTCTTCATCAGGTCGATGCTGGTTACCCCAGAAACAGTTGCTTCGCCAGCCGCATGCGCGATCAGGATGACCGCCTGCAGTATCCCAGCTAGAGCTGACTGGAATGGCATGGGTACTTCAGCGCGTGCGGTTTTATGACCAGTGGCCATTTCCATGACCGCTCCGCTACAAACTGCCTTTGTATACAACTCCCGTAACGGCTTGCCCTCAAATGGTAGCAACAGCGCCTGATCGATATTTTTAGCGTTCGCGATAATCGACAGGTATCCCATATCCAACGGCGTGCCAAGTTCCAGTCTTGTCCTCACATCTTGCAGGAAATTGGGCGGAAGCCCCAGCGCTTCCAGAATCATCTGATCCTCGTTTTTAACTACCCTATCCGGCATGTACAGGCATGCGAGACAGGCATCATTCATAAAGTCATGGTGGGATACCCCAACATCAGTATCTCCTGTCCACCCATTCACGATCCATTTCGGCAGTGACGCCTGCAGCTCTATCCTGTCCTTTGCCGAATCAAGCGCCGATACCACCCGCTCGAATGACCAGTCTGTTCCTCGTCCGCTTAGGAAATTCTCCCACTTCCCAGGAAATTTCTTTACTTGAAGCGCCGCCCGTTCGCGCAGAAAATCTTCAGCAACATCTACTTTCGCAGCACCTTCGCTTTCCCTTTTGGTTAGCGCGTAACGCTGGATGTTAAACAACTCAACGGACTCGTGGTCAATAACGGTTAGATTTCCAGTCAGCCCGCTGTATGCGAACATCCCCCATAGGAATCCGTTCCCGATCGCACCTGCCCCTACAAGGTAGGTATCCCCGATGTCGACAGTACCCAGGACAGGATTGCGCGGTTGATCCGCGGCAATATCCAGATCAAGCACGGAGAACGCCAGATCATCGTCCAATTTCGGTTCTGAAAATATGCGCCTGAAGATGTTAGCCGCACAAAGACAGGCTGCGACACCAGCACCAAGTCCATTATCGCTTGTGCCGGTACCAACCGGATTGGAGCGAGAGAACTTGCTAATCCAGCCATCTGAGCCGATGTAATACTTGAATGCATCGCCGGTATCTGGAGCTGTCCTACCGACCACGACTACATCTGTCACACTTGAGAAGTTGGATGCGATGGTAATTTTCGGATTGATTTCCCTTGCCAGGTTCTTGAGACGCGTCGCTGCCCACCGACTCTTATTATCCAGCGGCACGATTGCGATCGAAGGATAAAACCGTGCCATGAGGCGTATGGACATATCCATGGAGAACATGCCTTCCCACGTTAATGCTGTGGAGTCGAACGCCAATGCCACGCGGTGTGCATCTACCTTTTCCAGAAATACCTTCTGGTCGAAGTCGTTGAGGATATGGAATGCGGCTTGTACAGCACGATCAAAATAGTCCGCTCGCGCCATACTAATGTTCCTCCCCAGTAATCTGAAATAGGCTGCTTGGCGCCTCCAGCCATTGTCCAGCACTGTTAATCCTGTATATCGCAGCGTCTTCAAACGAAAATGTTCTGACGGCAAAGTCCGGCACCACTAGGGAGAAACTGCCAATCCTGGTGGCCACAGCGTATTCATCATCTGTCTCTGAGTGATAGGCTGCACTTGGATGGCTGTGTACTTGCGTAATGAGCTGCAACTGTCGCTTGTGAAATTCCATGTTCAGCCTGGCCAGTTCCTCCCCTTCAATAATGGCGCAGATACCATCTGCTGTCCTGATACCCCTCTGTTCCGGGATGACAAGGTTAGTTACCTGGAACGTTGTTCCATCCTGCTTACCCACCCAAAGGACAATACCTTCGTTCCCTCGATGTCCGACGATGCGCATAAATTGCTGCCCATCATCAAGAACTTCACGCGGAACAAGGACTGATTGGATGTTCGAAAAATCTGTCATTAGGTTATAGCCGCTGCGAGGGTCGGTACTAACTGTATTTGATGTCCAACGGAGTTGGATCCGTACTTCTGCAGAATGGTCAGGATGTGAATGAGCATGTTCTTCCTGCGGTGCAAAAACCACGAGTCGCCTGTATGGGCAGAGGCCTCATGATATTCACGTATTCCCTGCAAGCACAGAAAGGGTTTGTTCATATCAAATTGCTGGAGCATCGGTGTTGCATCAAAATATGGCAGACCGGTAGGCTCTCCTGGCTGTGGTGCCCGCTGAGTAAATCGATAGAATTTCCAGCACTCAGCGAAATTCAACGGCAATTCGGTAAAGGGATCAACAAATTTTACGGATGGCGGACGTACATCGTAATCTGTGAAATCAATATGCACACCGCATAAGACACCCCGAAGTAGCGGCATTTTTTGGGTGGTTATTATTGCGGCAAAGACAACCGGATATTCGGCACGTAATATCCAGATGCCCTGCCCAAGAAAAGGCTTATGTGCCAGCGCCGCAGCTACCTCGCGCTCAAACTTCCGTCTTGAAACAGACGGATCAGCTATCATCCTGTAACGCCAGCTTTCTTGTTCAGATACAAGATTGCAAACTGCGCTGCTGCGTCACCAGCTTTCATCGCCATATCTACCGCGACCATCGTGTTATCTTTATTTATGTAGAATGCCCACTGATCAGGAGTGCTTGCTTGACCTGCATCCTTCAGGGCTTTTTCAACCAAGCTTTGCAGTGGTTGATTCGGGTTTGCTTCCAAGGATATTTCCGTGCCGGATACCGAAATTTTCAATACAACATCTTTTTCATTGCTCATACGGCCTCCCCAATAACTACTGCTATGATTGAAAGCTCCTCGCCTTTTCCATAATAGTACCAATGGCCACCCTGGCAATTAGAGCATCAAAACACTGTATATAGTATGTTGCAACATGTCAACAACTAGATATGGCGCCCTTGGGGCAATAAAAAACACCCGAAGAGAAGTATTGGTTACCTCCGCTAATAGGTTCAGAATAGCGCTAATAGCCGCTTCCCAAGGGATAGACGTTGAATTGAGTTCTTCATATTCCTGTTGAAAATTATTTTGAACTGATGAGCCAGCTTGAACTCGAACAAATGGCAGTTTTGCAAAGCGGACAAGTCTACCTTCGCGACTGATGTCCGAAATGGCCGACAACCGGACGGTCGTATTGCTCCACCTGACATTTTGATCATGGCACGAAGCCGCCTTTCTATGCTCGCAGTAGAATACCTGAAAGCAGACTCATGGCCATAGTCAATGCCTCTCCTTCCCGATGCCCGAAACAACATTGCCCAGCACGCCAACGAATATTTCCATGCCATCGTTCATTAATTGAATCTGCTTTTCATTGGGCCTGGTCATGCCGAGCATGGCGAGTGTTTCATCAAGCGGAAGTTCGCCGTACTTAGTTTGATAGTGCGCCACATTGAGCGCCAGTAGCCT
>JADGRL010000052.1 GCA_017880865.1 Gallionella sp. | reverse complement strand
ATTCGTTCGCCAGCTTCAACATCATGTCGGCCAGGTCGCGAATCGAGAAGTTGTTCACCGGATTGCCGATGTTGTAAATCTTGCCGGTGGCGATACCGTTCTTGTTGTCGATGATTTTCATCAGCGCGTCGATACCGTCGTCGATATAGGTGAAGGCGCGTTTCTGCTGGCCGCCATCCACCAGGCTGATATTTTCGCCGCGCACGATGTGGCCCAGGAACTGCGTGACCACACGCGAGCTGCCTTCTTTTGCGGTATGGATGGAATCCAGTCCGGCACCGATCCAGTTGAACGGACGGAACAGCGTGAAATTCAGATTATCTTCCATGCCATAGCCCCAGATCACGCGATCCATCAGCTGCTTGGAGCAGGAATAAATCCAGCGCGGCATGTTGATTGGACCGCAGATCAACTCGGAATTTTCCGGATCGAATTCCTCGTCGTGGCACATGCCATACACTTCAGAGGTGGAAGGGAATACCAGATGTTTGCCGTACTTGACCGCCGCACGCACGATAGGCAGATTGGCCTCGAAGTCCAGCTCGAACACGCGCAGCGGTTTTTTTACATAGGTAGCCGGTGTAGCGATCGCAACCAGCGGCAGGATCACATCGCACTTCTTGACGTGGTATTCGACCCATTCCTTGTTGATCGTGATGTCGCCTTCGAAGAAGTGAAAACGATCACGTCCGATCAAATCGCTGATACGGTCGGTACTCATGTCCATGCCGTACACTTCCCAATCGGTCGTGGCGAGAATGCGGTTGGAAAGATGGTGACCGATAAAACCGTTCACGCCGAGGATCAATACTTTTTTCATTTTCATTCCCTTAACAATTAAATTCAAATCTTTGTGTGCCAAAACGAGCAGAAAATTCCGCCGCACTCATTACCCTGCCATCCAGTTCAAATTGCACCACACGCAACACGCCCTGCCCGCAGATCGCGTAAGCCTTGTCTTCCTTGACATAGAACGCGGGCTTTTCTCCAGCCGCTGTGCATTGGGTCACCAGCGTTTGCAAAATGCGCATTGGTAACCCCATCATCTGCGTAGTGGCACCCGGATAAGGGGGAGCGACAGCGCGCACCAGATTGTGTATTTCTTGCGCGGATTGCGACCAGTCGATCACGCCGTCTGCGGCTTTGCGCCCGCCAAAATACGCACCTTTCGACAAATCCTGTTTCACCGCCTGCGCCCTACCCACCAGCAAATCCGGCAAACAGGCATTCAAAGCCATTTCTGCCGCCACAGTCACTTTCTGAAACACCTGCAACGCCGTATCGTCGGGCAAAATCGGCACCGCCTGCTGCGCCACGATGTCGCCGTTGTCCGGCTTCTCGGTCATGTAATGCAGGGTGCTGCCGGTTTCGGTCTCGCCGCGAATTATCGCCCAATTCACCGGTACGCGGCCACGGTATTTTGGCAGCAGCGAACCGTGCATGTTCAGCGCGCCGCGCTTCGGGATTGCCAGCAACTCGCGCCCCAGCATCTCGCGATAATAAAAGGAAAAGAAAAAATCCGGCTGCAGGGCGCGGATTTGATTGACTACTTCCGGCGTATTGGGGTTATCCGGCGTGATGGTCGGGATGCCATGCAGCGCGGCCAATTCGGCCACGCTATCAAACCAGATGTTCTCTGCCGGGTTATCGCGATGCGTGACCACCAGCGCAACATCCACACCGTGCGCCAGCAGCACCGACAGGCAACGAACGCCCACGTTATGGTAGGCAAATACGACAGCTCGACTCATTCCTGAATATCCGTAAACAATTCGGAGACAGCCGAATCTTCAGCCACAGCCTTTTTGGATCGCTTCTGTTTAACCTTTACGGCGTCCTGCTCCTCCAGCACAGCCTCGACCAGATAACGCGGCCTGTGGCGCACCTGCTGATAGATGCGCCCGACGTATTCGCCGAGCAGGCCGATGCCGAACAGCGTGATGCCGATCATGAAGAAGACCAGCGCGAACAGCGTGAACAACCCTTCCGCTTCCGGGCCGATGATCAAACGACGCACCACCAGGAACACGAAGAACAGCGCGGACATCAGCGAAACGGCGATGCCAGCCATCGAAAACATCTGCAACGGCACCACCGAAAATCCGGTCATCAGATCAAAATTCAGGCGTATCAGGCTGTACAGCGAATACTTCGACTCCCCTGCCGCACGCTCATCATGTTCCACCACCACTTCTGCTGGTTTGCGCGCAAAGGTATAGGCCAGCGCCGGGATGAAGGTATTCACCTCCTTGCAACTGTTGATCGCGTCGATGATGCCGCGATCATAAGCGCGCAACATGCAGCCCTGATCGGTGATTTTGATGCGCGTGATGCGTTCGCGCAGGTTGTTCATCGCACGCGAGGCGACATGCCGCCACCAGCTGTCGTTGCGCTGTTTGCGTATCGAACCAATGTAGTCAAACCCCTCATCCATCTTGGCGAGCAGCTTGGCTATTTCTTCCGGCGGATTCTGCAAATCGGCATCCAGCGTCACGACGCGCTGGCCGCGCGACTGCTCGAAGCCCGCCATGATCGCCATGTGCTGGCCGAAATTGCCGTTGAACAGAATCACCCGCGTCACATCGGGACGCCTCTGAAACTGCTCGCGCAAAATCGCAGCAGAGCGGTCGCGGCTGCCATCGTTGATGTACACGATCTCATAGGAGATGCCGAGCTTGTCCAGCGCCGGATACAGGCGGTCGAACAAGGTCTGCAAGCCCTGCTCTTCGTTATATACGGGGATGACGACGGAAAGTTGTAGTGTACTCATGGGGCGGCATTTTACAGCATGGGGCGCAGTTAGCAAAATCAGAACTTACGGAAATAAAAACGATGGGTAGCTCCGCACAGCCATCCTACCGCGCTGGGGCTTGCACCCCAGCCTACGCCCTTCGACTGCACTCATAACCAGCAACTTGGCTATCGTTTTTTGATAGCCTAGTCGAATGGCTAGTAGTTTCATCAGGACAGGCTCCGCTCCATCCCCAACACTTCGCGCATCGCCGCACAGGTGCGCTCGACATCCGCCTCGTTCATCGCATAGAACATCGGCAATGAGACGATCTGGCGACCGACATGCTCGGCAATCGGGAACATGCCTTCCTTGAAGCCCATATCGCGATACAGCTTGAACAGGTGAATAGGTGCATAGTGATAGCCGATGCCGATGTTGTGCTCCTTCATCTTCGCCATGAAGTCGGGGCGAGTGATGGTATCCGGCAGCACGATCTGGAACAGGTGCCAGTTGGTAGACTCAAAGTCGGCGGGCGGCAATTGCGCGCCGGTCTGTGCCTCGAAATCTTTGCCCAGCGTCGCAAAATAATGCTTCGCCAGTTTGCGCCGATGCGCGGTAATCGCATTCAGATGCGCGAACTGGCCCAGGCCGATCGCGGCGGCGATGTCGGTCATGTTGTACTTGCCGCCCAGCACGTCCACGTCGATGCCGTCCCAGCCGCTGCGCGTCACGCCTTGCAGCCGGTATTTTTCCGCGAGTGCAGCTTCAGCCGCGTTGTTCAGCACCAGAGCGCCGCCTTCGGAGGTAGTGATATTTTTGTTGGCCTGAAAGCTGAACGAGACAAAATCACCGAACGAGCCGATCGGCTTGCCGTGCCAGGTCGAGCCGATCGCCTGCGCGGCATCCTCAATCACGCGCAGCTTGTGCTTGGTCGCGATCGCATACAGCCTGTCCATGTCCAGCGGACGGCCCGCCAGATACACCGGGATGATCGCCCGGGTGCGCGGCGTGATCGCAGCTTCGACACGGTCAAGATCGATGTTGCGCGTGACCGGATCAATGTCGGCGAACACCGGCGTGGCACCCACTTCGAGGATCACGTTCGCGGTGGCCACCCAGGAGATCGGCGTCGTGATGACTTCGTCGCCCGGCCCGATGCCGGCAATGCGCAACGCGATCTCCATCGTGCAGGTGCCGGAGTTGAAGGTGCGCACCGGGCGTCCGCCAAAATATTCGGAGAGTTGCTTCTCGAATTCCGCAACCTTCGGGCCGCTGGTGATCCAGCCCGAACGCAGCGTATCCGCGACCGAAGCGATGGTCGCTTCGTCTATGGTTGGTTTTGAAAAAGGTAGGAAAGTATTCATTAATATATATCCGTAAAAAATTTCTACAACCGTTCGCCCTGATGTATCGAAGGGGCATTTATAAAGTGGTTCGATACCTCACCACGAACGGTTTGATAAACCGTGTTAATTTTAAGCCCGCGAAATAATAATGACACCCAAAATAATCACACCCATGCCAACCAGCTTGGTCGGATTGAATGCCTCACCCAGCAAATACCAGGCAGCAATGGCATTCACCACATAAGCCATCGACAGCATCGGGAAAGCGATGCTGACAGGCACGCGCGACAATGCAAGTATCCAGATCACCACGCTCAGCGCATAACAACACAGCGCGACGAAGATGTGCCACTCGGTCGCCAGTTTCAGACCGATCGGCAGGATGTTCTCCATGCTGAACTCGAAATAGCCGATGCTGTTGGTGCCCGCCTTCATCAGTATCTGTGCTGCGGCGTTGAGCATCACGCCGGTAAAAATCAGGCCGAAGCTGATCAAATTCATGGTTTGCTCACCACGATGTATTGAGGATCTTCGTAAATTATTTTCATGTCCAAATTTGATTGCTTGAGTTGCGGATAATAACTCACCGGCATGATCGCCAGCGCCGCCGGTTGCAACTGCCACACCTTCGCGAAGCTGGCGATGTCAGCTATCCAGCGCTGCGGTTCCTGCACAATACCGAAAGCCATCTCATCCTGATAGGCGACCAGCGTGAAGGTGTGCTTCAGATAAAACGGCAAGGTCTGCTCGTACATGGCCACCGAATAGAAGGGTTCGTCCGACTTGACTTGGGGGCGTATCGCTTCGGCAATAAAATATGCGGAGCGCTCCTTCGCTACCGTGTTGTAGCCGGATGTGATGAGCTGTCCGGCCAGCAGCGAACTTAACGCCAGCACGATGACCGCCACCAACTTATGCGCCGTACCAAAAAACGGGCGACGCAACAAAACCAGCGCGGCGATCACGCCCATCGTCCAGATCAGCGCTGCTGCCACCAGCCAGTCGGCATACTCACCGTATCCCTGCACTTGCAGCGGCGTGTCCGCCAGCCGGGCGGTAAAAGGCGCAAAACCCAGTCCCAGCAAAGTCAGCGGCAACATCGGGGCGATCAGCCAGAACAATCTGTTCGAACTCATGGTTGCCAGTTGTTTGCCCATCAGCAGCGCCAGCGCCGGGAACATCGGCAGCAGATAGGAAGGCAGCTTGGAACCGGATACCGAAAAGAACACATAGATGAACACCGCCCAGATCAGCAGAAAACGCTCCGGGCTAAAGACCTTGACCGCACGTGCGCCACCACGCCAGGTGCGCAACAGCGTGTCAAACATCAGCACCGTCCACGGCAACATGCCGGCCAGCAGGATCGGGATGAAGAAATACCAAGGCTGATAGCGCCCCAGATCTTTTGTGGTGAAGCGCGTGTAGTGCTCGTAAATGAAAAATTTCTGGAAGAATTCCGGATTGGCTTTCATCACCAGATAGAACCACGGCGCGGTAATCAGCAGAAACACAGCAAGGCCCGGCAACCAGTGCATGCGCTTGAGCACGGAAAAATCGCGCTGCACGACCATGTAGATGAACAATGCTGCACCCGGTAACACCAGCCCCATCAAGCCTTTGCTCAATACGGCCAGAGCAAGACCGGCCCAGGCCAGCAACATCCAGTTACGGCATTTCGTTGTGACCGTCTCGGCTTGTCCGAGCAACAAACCGAAGATGCCCAGCGTGATGAAAAACGTGACTCCCATGTCCAGCGTATTGATGTGCGCCATCATCGAGTACAGCATGCTGCTGCCCAGCAATATCGCCGCATAGATTGCCGACTCGCGTCCGAACAAGCGCAACCCGGCGAACCACACCAGCAGAATGCCGGCAAAGCCAGTCAGCGCAGTCCACAGGCGCGAAGTCCATTGATGCTCGCCGAACAGCGTGTAAGCGGTGGCGGTCGCCCAGTATTGCAGCGGCGGCTTCTCGAAATATTTGAGGTCGTTCAGACGCGGTGTGGTCCAGTCACCGCTGACTACCATCTCGCGCGGGATCTCGGCATAGCGCCCTTCGTCGGGCTTGATCAACTTGCGGTATTCGAGATTGGCGAACCAGATCACCGCAACGGCGATCAGTAGCCACCAGATTTGTTTGTTTGATATACGCGTCATCATTGCCTTTATTGTTCTGTCCAACCGGCGCGTAACTCGCGCGCGGTGCGAAAAGTCTGTTCGAGTTGTGCCGCATCCCCCGCCGCGATTGCCGCGCTCATCTGATTCAATTCCGCGATGTAGCTTTGCAATTCTTTTAACAACGCTTCGCGATTCGCCAGACAGATGTCACGCCACATTTCCGGCGAACTCGCGGCTATCCGGGTGAAGTCGCGAAATCCGCTGGCGGCGAACGACAGCAGCAACTCGCGGTTGTCGCGCAGCGACAGATCGTGCACCAGCGCAAACGACAGCAGGTGCGGCAAGTGGCTGACAGCCGCGAATACTTCATCGTGCTGCTGCGGCGTCAACTCGCTGACCACGGCGCCGCATAGTTTCCACGCCTGGCGCACGCGCGCGACGGCATCAGGTGAGTTTTCCGGCAGCGGGGTCAAGACGACTTTTTTGCCCAGATACAATTCTGACCCCGCCGCCGCCGCCCCGCTCAATTCGGCTCCGGCGATCGGATGGGCGGGGACGAACTGCGCCACCTTGCTGCCCAGATGCGCATAAGCCTCGCGCACCACGTCGCTCTTGGTGCTGCCGCCGTCGGTGACCAGCGTATGCGCACCCAGATAGGGTGCGATGCGCGCCATCAGCTCCGCCATCTGTCCGACCGGTGTCGCCAGCAACACCAGATCGGCATCACCGACTTCGGCGACGATGTCCTGCCCGATGCGATCGACAATACCAAGGTTCAGCGCTTGTTGCAGATTGATTGCGCTGCGCCCGAAACCCACCACCTCGCCGACTGCATCAGCACGGCGCAACGCCAGCGCGAACGAGCCGCCGATCAGGCCGACGCCGAAGATCACGATCTTTTGGAACTGTGGTTGAGTCATGGATACCCCTGTAGGTGCGGGTTTCAAACCCGCACCTACAGCGTGCGACCGATCGCGCGGGCGATACCGCCCAGCGTACCCATCAAATCTTTCAGCTCTTGCGGCGTCAATGCCTGATCGGCATCGCACCAGGCTTCGCAGGGGTTCGGGTGCATCTCGACCAGCAGACCGTCAGCGCCAGCAGCAATCGCCGCTTGCGACAATGCCGCTACCATCCACGCCTTGCCGCCCGCATGCGACGGATCGACGATCACCGGCAGATGGGTTTCTTTTTTCAGCACCGGAATCGCGGTCACGTCCAGCACGTTGCGGTAATAAGTTTCGAAAGTGCGTATGCCGCGTTCACAGAAAATGATGTTGTGATTGCCGCCCGCCGCGATGTATTCCGCAGCCATCAGCCATTCGGAGATGGTCGCCGACATGCCGCGCTTCAGAATCACCGGCTTGTTGATGCGCCCGACTTCCTTGAGCAAATCGAAATTCTGCATGTTGCGCGTGCCGATCTGGATCACGTCCACCTCCTGGTCCATGAACGTGTCCAGCATGCGGATGTCCATCAACTCAGTGACGATGGGCAGCTTGTATTTATCGGCCGCCTTGCGGAAAATCTCCAGCCCCTCCACGCCCTTGCCCTGAAAGGCATAAGGGCTGGTGCGCGGCTTGAACGCCCCGCCGCGCATCAGGCGGCAACCCGCCTCATGCACAAATCTGGCCGACAGATCCATCTGCTCCTGAGTCTCGACCGAACAGGGCCCTGCGATGATCTGAATCTGATTGCCGCCCAGCTGGATGCCGCCGATGTCGATCACGGTATTCTCGCGATGCGATTCGCGCGACACGATCTTGTATTGTTTGGCGATATGCATCGCCGACTCCACGCCCGGCAGCGGCGTGAACATTTCCTCGGTCAGCGGGCTTTCGTCACCGATCGCGCCGATCACGGTGCGCTCGATGCCGCGCGAGATGTTGGCCTTCAAGCCCGCCGTTTCCAGCCTCTTAACCACTGCGCCTATTTGCTCGTCAGTGACATCTTTTCCCATTACGATAATCATTAGCTATTCTCCAAGTATCTGCTGCAACGCAGACAAAAATTTCTGATTCTCTGTTTCCAGACCGATGCTCACGCGCAAATATTCCGGCATGTCATAACTGGCAATCGGCCTGACGATCACTCCCGACTCCAATAACCGCCGGTAAATACGTGCCGCATCCTTGATTTTGAAACTGACAAAATTACCAAAAGAGGGGATGTATTCCAGCCCCAACTTGCTCAAGCCCTGCGTGATCTGTTTCATGCCGCGCTGATTCAGCTCGAAGGTCTGCCTGACGAAATCCTCGTCCTGCAATGCAGCCACGGCGGCGGCCTGCGCCACGCTGTTGACGTTGAACGGTTGGCGCACGCGGTTCACCATGTCGGCCACCTGCGCGTTTGCCAGCGCATAACCCACGCGCGCCCCAGCCAGCCCATAGGCCTTGGAGAAAGTGCGCGAGATGATCAGGTTGGGGAATTCGCGCAGCCAGCTCACGCTGTCATAGCGGCACTCTACGGGCAGATACTCGTTGTACGCCTCGTCGAGCAACACCAGAATATTGGCGGGCAGTGCGCGTAAAAATTTATGTAGCGCATCACCGGACAAATAAGTGCCGGTCGGGTTGTTCGGGTTGGCGATAAAAATCAGCTTCGCGCCTTGCTCCACGGCGGCATTGCGCATCGCTTCCAGGTCATGGCCGAAATTGATCGCGGGCACGCTGACGCCCGTCGCCCCCACCGCCTGCGTTGCCAGCGGATACACCGCGAAGGCATGATCCGAATAGACCGCCTTGTCACCGGGCGAAAGAAAAGCGCGCGCAGTCAGTTCCAGCATGTCGTTGGAACCGTTGCCCAGCACGACTTGGTTGTGAGCCACGCGATAACGCTTGGCCAATGCGTCTTTCAACTCGAAACCGTTGCCGTCCGGGTACAGCGCAATGGTCTTGATCGCTTCATGCATCGCGGTCACGGCGTGCGGGCTGCAACCCAACGGGTTCTCGTTCGATGCCAGCTTGATGATGCCGGTTAACCCTAGCTCGCGCTCCAGTTCGGAGATCGGCTTGCCGGGCTGGTATGGTGCGATGGCGCGGATGTAGGCCGGTGCCAGTTCAGAATAATTCATAATCAACGAGTCAGGAAATTTGATACAACTTTGCAGTAATGATCACCTAGATGGCGACCGGATATGAACCTAAAATTTTTACGAATGCCGCAACCTGTTTCAACTCGGCCAATGCGGCAGCCACTTTGACGTCGGCCTGATGGCCTTCGATGTCCATATAGAACATGTATTCCCACAAGCCTGAACGGGCCGGGCGCGACTCCAACTTGGTCATGCTGACACCGTTTTTGGCCAGCGGCACCAGCAGATCATGCACCGCCCCCGGGCGGTTTGCGGCAGACATCACCAGCGAAGTTTTGTCATGGCCGGATGGGGCAACTTGCTGATTGCCCAACACCAGAAAACGCGTGGTATTGCTGGCATCGTCCTCGATATTTTCCACCAACAGCTCCAATCCGAACAATGCCGCAGCCTGGTTGCCGGCAATCGCGGCGCTGTGCGGATTTTCTGCAGCCAGCCGCGCAGCTTCGGCATTGCTGGCGACCGGAATGCGCGCCGCATGGGACAGATGGGTATTCAGCCAGCCCTGGCACTGACCCAGCGATTGCGGGTGCGAATACACAGTCTTGATCGCGCTCAATTCACGGTGCTGCCCGAGCAGGCACTGATGGATCGGCAACATCACTTCGCCGCATATTTGCAGCGGACTTTGCATCAACAAATCCAGCGTGCGTCCGACCGCGCCTTCAGTGGAATTCTCCACAGGCACCATGCCGTAATGGGCCGTGCCGTTCGCCACGGCACGAAACACCTCGTCGATGGTCGCGCACGACTGCTCTTGTATCGCGCTACCGAAACGTTTTTGTGCCGCGGCCTCGGTAAAGGTTCCTTGCGGACCCAGATAGGCCACCGTCAGCGGGGCTTCCAGCGCGCGGCATTGCGACATCACTTCGGTGAACAACTGGGCTACCGCCGCATTGCTCAACGGCCCGCAATTAGCGTTTTGCAAGCGGTGCAACACCTGAGCCTCGCGCTCCGGGCGCAGCACCACGCCATTATCTTTGAGATGGCCGATCTGTTGTGCCAGCGCGGCGCGCTGATTGACGAGCTTCAACAACTCATCATCCAGATGATCGATCTGCTCGCGAAGCTTTTTTAATTTTTCGCTCATGCCGTCTTTTCTAAAGGTAAATCGCGCACCATCAGCACGCCCGAAATAGCGGCGATCTGCGCAATCAGTTTTGCAGGAATCGCGCTGTCGGTATCCACCAGCGTATAGGCCATTTCGCCGCGCGACTTGTTCATCATGTTGTGAATATTGATGCCCGCAGCGGCCAGCGTCGTGGAAATCTGCCCCAGCATGTTCGGCACATTGCTATTGGCGATCGCCAGACGAAACGCCGATTCGCGCGGCATCATGACATTGGGAAAGTTCACCGTGTTGGTGATGTTGCCGTGCTCCAGATATTCGCGCAGCAGATCGACCACCATCACCGCGCAGTTGTCTTCCGCCTCCTCGGTGGAGGCGCCCAGATGCGGCAAGGCCACCACTTTGGCCTGCCCCTGCAATTTTTGCGCCGGAAAATCGCACACGTAACAGCGCAGATGTTTGGAGGCCAAACCCGCCAGCACCGCATCGCTATCCACGATCGCATCACGCGAAAAATTCAGCAGCACGCTGCCGTCCTTCATCTGCGCCACGCGCTGTGCATCGATCAAATTGCGCGTCGCATCCAGCAGCGGCACATGCAGTGTGACGAAGTCGCTGTGCGTGAGCAGATCTTCCACGCTGTTTGCCCTCTTCACTTGTGACGACAGACTCCACGCAGCTTCCACGGTAATCCCCGGGTCATAACCGATCACGTTCATGCCCAGACCAATCGCGGCATCGGCCACCAGACGGCCGACTGCGCCCAGGCCGATGACGCCCAGCGTGCGCCCACGCAGCTCGGTTCCAGCATAGTGTTTCTTGCCATCCTCGACCAGCTTGTGCAGCGTCGCATCATCGCCATGCAGGCTCGCGGTGAAATGCAGCGCGGGCACGATGTTGCGTGCCGCCATCAGCATACCCGCGATCACCAACTCCTTCACCGCGTTGGCATTGGCACCCGCCGCGTTGAACACCGGCACGCCGCGCTCACTCATCTTTTGCACCGGCACGTTGTTGGTGCCGGCTCCGGCGCGCGCGATGGCTTTCACGCTGGCGGGAATAGGCCTGTCCAGCATGTGCTGCGAGCGCACCAGAATCGCATCCGGCTCGGCGATCTCGGTGCCGACGACGTAACGCGCGGCGGGCAGGCGTTGCAGACCCTGAGCGGAAATCTTGTTCAGCGTCAGAATCTGGAAGGTCTTAGCCATTCTTTTTTGCGAACTCGTTCATGAAGTCGACCAGCGCCTGCACGCCCGCCAATGGCATCGCGTTGTAGATCGATGCGCGCATGCCGCCCACCGAACGATGCCCTTTCAGTTGCAGCAAGCCGCGCGCATCGGCCTGCTTGAGGAAATCGCCATCCAGACCATCCTTGAGCGTGAACGGCACATTCATCCGCGAGCGGTCAGCCTTGTTCACCGGGCAATGGTAGAAACCGTTGCTGGCATCGATCGCGGCATACAGCACATTGGCCTTGGCGATATTGGCGCGCTCCATCGCCGCGATACCGCCATGCTTCTTCAGCCACTGGAACACCAGCCCGGCCATATAGATCGAGAAAGTGGGCGGCGTGTTGTACATCGAATCGTTGTCGGCATGGATCTTGTAGTCCAGCATCGTCGGCAGACCGGGATTTGCATGACCCACCAGATCTTCTCGCACGATCACCAGCGTCAAGCCTGCGGGACCGATGTTCTTCTGCGCACCGGCGTAGATCAGGCCGAACTTGGACACATCGATGGGGCGCGACAGGATGCTGGATGACATGTCCGCCACCAGCGGCACGTTGCCGGGCATATTAGCTAATGAGGGCACCCAGTCAAATTCCACGCCGCCGATAGTCTCGTTCGGCGTGTAATGCAGGTAGGCCGCATCACGGTCCAGCTTCCAGGTATCGAATGCAGGAACATAGGTGAAATTCTTGTCGGCGCTGTCCGCCACCACGTTCACATTGCAGAATTTCTTTGCCTCGGCAATCGCCTTCTTCGACCACTCGCCGGTGTTCACGTAATCGGCGGAAGACTTGCCGCGCAACAAGTTAAACGGGACCATCGAAAATTGCAGATGGCCGCCGCCTTGCAGGAACAGCACCTTATAGTTGGCGGGTATGCCCATCAGCTCGCGCAGGTCGGCCTCGGCCTGCGCATGGATGCCCATGTATTCGCGACCGCGATGAGACATTTCCATCACCGACATGCCGCAGCCTTGCCAGTCGAGCAATTCCGCCTGCGCCTGCTGCAACACTTCCTTCGGCAACACTGCCGGACCCGCGCTAAAGTTAAAAATCGTCATTCCGCTCTCTCCTCTATGCAATCTCGTGTAGAGGGAAGTGAGAAGAGAGAAGAGCAAAACCGGTGTGGCCTGCCACTCTGATTTTTACTCTTCCTCTTCCCTCTTGTCCCTGCTCGCTGCTATTCCTGATCCTGATCTTCTTCCGGCTCTTCTTCATCCGGCTCGGCGATGCGGCTCAAGCCGGCCAGCTTCTCGCCCTTCTCAACATTCATCAGCGTGACGCCTTGCGCGGTACGGCCCATCTCGCGAATCTCCTTGACGCGGGTGCGGATCAGCACGCCGCTGGTGCCGATCAGCATGATCTCGTCCTCGACATTCACCAAGGTCGCGGCGACCACCATGCCGTTGCGCTCCGAAGTCTTGATCGCGATCATGCCCTGAGTGCCGCGTCCGTGGCGGGTGTATTCAACAATCGGGCTGCGTTTGCCGAAGCCGTTTTCGGTCGCGGTCAACACGCTTTGCTGCTCGTCCTCGGCCACCAGCAACGAGATCACTTGCTGCTTCGGTGCCAGCTTCATGCCGCGCACGCCGCGTGAAGCACGCCCGGTCGGGCGCACATCGTTCTCGTCGAAGCGCACGGCCTTGCCGCCGTTCGAGAACAGCATCACATCATGCTTGCCGTCGGTGAGCGCAACCCCGATCAGGTGATCGCCCTCGTCCAGATTGATCGCGATGATGCCGCGCTTCATCGGACGGGAGAAATCATTCAGCGGCGTTTTCTTAACCGTGCCTTGCGAGGTCGCGAAGAACACAAACTTGTCTTCGGAGAATTCCACCACAGGCAGGATCGCATTGATCTTTTCGCCCGTTTCCAATTGCAACAGATTCACGATCGGACGACCGCGCGCGATACGGCTGCCTTGCGGCACTTCATAAACCTTGAGCCAATACACACGGCCAAAATTGGAGAAGCACAAAATGTAATTGTGGGTGTTGGCGATGAACAGGTTGTCGATGAAATCGTCTTCCTTGGTCGCGGTGGCCTGCTTGCCACGACCGCCGCGTTTCTGCGCCTTATATTCGACTAGCGGCTGCGACTTCATGTAGCCGCCATGCGACAGCGTGACCACGACATCTTCCGGCGCAATCAGGTCTTCCATGCTCATGTCTTGCGTGTGCGTGATGATCTCGCTGCGGCGTTTGTCGCCGAACTGCGCTTTCACCGCGACCAACTCATCATGGATAATTTGCGTCACGCGCTCAGGCTTCGCGAGAATATCGAGCAGGTCGGCGATCTTGTCCATCACTTCGCGGTATTCGCCAACGATCTTGTCCTGCTCCAGGCCAGTCAGGCGTTGCAAACGCAATTCCAGGATAGCCTGGGTTTGCACATCAGACAGATGATAGCCGCGCGCATCGCCCTGCCCGATCAGGCCATACTGCGGAGCGAGACCTTCGGGACGCGACGCGTCGCTGACGCGGCTCAGCATGTCTTCAACCAGCGAAGAGCGCCAGACACGCCCCATCAGTTCGCGCTTGGCATCGGCCGGGGTCGGTGCGGCTTTGATCAGCGCGATGATCTCGTCCACATTGGACAATGCCACCGCCAGCCCTTCCAGTATATGGCCGCGTTCACGCGCCTTGCGCAATTCGAAAATGTTGCGGCGGGTGACGACTTCGCGACGATGGCGCAGGAACGCGTCGATCACCTGCTTTAAGTTGAGCAACCTGGGCTGGCCGTCGACGATCGCGACCATGTTGATGCCGAAGCTGTCCTGCAACTGGGTATCTTTGTACAGCTTGTTGAGAATCACATCGGCGTTCTCGCCGCGTTTTAGCTCGATCACCGCGCGCATCCCGGACTTGTCCGATTCGTCGCGGATTTCGGAAATACCTTCCAGACGTTTCTCGCGCACCAGCTCGCCGATCTTGATCAGCAGGTTGGCCTTGTTCACCTGATAGGGCAGCTCGTCGATGATGATGGCCTGACGACCACCGACCTTATCGATATCTTCAAAGTGGGTACGCGCGCGCATGATCACGCGGCCGCGACCGGTGCGGTAGCCTTCCTTCACACCAGCCAGACCATAGATGAAACCGGCGGTCGGGAAGTCCGGCGCCGGCACGTATTCGATCAGGCGCTCGATATCCAGCTCGGGATCATTCAGCAGCGCGAGACAGGCATCCACCACCTCGTTCAAATTGTGCGGCGGAATGTTGGTCGCCATGCCCACCGCGATGCCGGAAGAGCCGTTCACCAGCAGGTTGGGGAAGCGTGACGGGAACACCAGCGGCTCATGCTCGGAGCCGTCGTAGTTCGGCCCGAAGTCGACCGTTTCCTTGTCCAGATCGGCCAGCAGCTCATGCGCGATTTTCGCCATCCGGATTTCGGTATAACGCATCGCCGCCGCGTTGTCGCCGTCTACCGAACCGAAGTTACCCTGCCCGTCCACCAGCGGGTAGCGCAGCGAAAAATCCTGCGCCATACGCACGATGGTGTCATACACCGCCGTGTCGCCGTGCGGATGGTACTTACCGATCACGTCACCGACGATACGCGCCGATTTCTTGTAGGCCTTGTTCCAGTCATTGGACAACTCATGCATCGCGAACAGCACGCGGCGGTGCACCGGCTTCAGACCGTCGCGCACATCAGGCAGCGCGCGTCCGACAATCACGCT
The DNA here is from genome assembly GCA_017880865.1 of Gallionella sp. Taxonomy (GTDB): domain Bacteria; phylum Pseudomonadota; class Gammaproteobacteria; order Burkholderiales; family Gallionellaceae; genus Gallionella. The sequence continues at coordinate 2,219 of JADGRL010000052.1, read as the reverse complement.
CATCGCATAGTCAAGATAAGACTTGCGCATTTCCTCTTCGATGCTGACGGGGTGTGTTTCTTTAGCGAATTGATGTTCCATGAATTTGATCTGACCCTAAGCAAGTGAAGCGTCAAGTGACAGCGCTAAATTGACGCATGACAAAAGGCGCATTTTAGCACAGCGATGCAAGCCTGGACCACCCGCTTGATGGGTTGGACTATTTGGCGAAAGCATCGAGTTTTGGTAAAGTCGCCAGTCTTAGCATCCAGACACCTGCCATGACCAACGCCGATCCGATCGAACTGGAAAAATTCTCGCAACTGGCCCACAAGTGGTGGGACCCGACCAGCGAATTCAAGCCGCTGCACGACATCAACCCGCTGCGCCTGGACTACATCAACCGCCACGCCAATCTTGCCGGCAAGACCGTGCTGGATGTCGGCTGCGGCGGCGGCATCCTGTCGGAGAGCATGGCCGGACTGGGCGCCGAGGTCAGCGGCATCGACCTGTCCGACAAAGCGCTGCAAGTCGCCAAACTGCATCTACTGGAAAGCGGCAAACAAGTCGACTATCGCAAGATCGCAGTCGAAGCCTTAGCCTCCGAGCTGCCCGGCCACTTCGACATAGTCACCTGCATGGAAATGCTCGAACACGTGCCCGACCCGCAAAGCGTGATCACGGCCTGCGCCAAGCTGGTCAAGCCGGGCGGCTGGATATTCTTCTCCACGCTCAACCGCAACCCCAAGTCCTACCTGCTTGCCGTGATCGGCGCGGAATATCTGCTGAACCTGCTGCCGCGCGGCACGCACGACTACGCCAAGTTCATCAAGCCCTCGGAGCTTGCGCAGTCCTGCCGCAATGCGGGGCTGAACCTGACCGACCTGATCGGCCTCGGCTACAACCCGCTCAGCAAAGTGTATTCGCTAGGAAAAGATACCGACGTGAACTACATGATCGCCTGTCGGCGTGATTAGCCAAACAATAAAAGGGGTGCTATGCGGACTTTCTTATTTATCGCCGTACTGTTTGCGATGTTCATTTTTGCAATCGTGGCAGGATACAAGCCATCGATGATCGAGAAGGAATACAACCAGATCAAGGAACCAATCAAGCGGTACATCGCGGGAAAAAACGCTGAAACGTGGCGACTGGCAAAAGATAAAGAATGGCAGTCCTGGTCAAAACGCATAGAGTTGCCAGCCGATTGCGCGAATCCTCGCCGCGCAATTCGCGAATTGGAGTGCAAAAACTTATGGCAAATACAGGCCAACACGTTCGAAAATATCTGGGCCGAGAAGGTATCCAAAGGCTGGAAACCTGATGGTATTGATTAAACTTAAAACTAAAGCGGCCAGATTCACCTCTGTAACAATCATGCCACCTCAAATCAAAGCTGTTCTGTTCGACCTCGACGGCACGTTCGCCGACACCGCGCCCGACCTGGCTGCCGCGCTCAATCACGCCCGCGCCTCGCGCCACCTGCCGCCGCTGCCAATAGAGGTGCTGCGCCCGCAAGCCTCGCACGGTTCGCGCGGCCTGCTCAAGACCGGTTTCGACATCGAGCCGGAACACCCCGACTACGATGCGCTGCGCGATATTTTTCTCGACTACTACGCCAAAAACATCTGCGTGCATACCAGACTGTTCGGCGATACCGCCGAGCTGATCGCAGAACTGGAACAGCGCGCCATACGCTGGGGCATCGTCACCAACAAGCCCAAGCGCTACACCGTGCCGCTGATGCAGGCGTTGGGCTATGCGGAGCGCGCCTCCTGTTTAATCAGCGGCGACACCTGCCAACACGCCAAGCCGCATCCCGAGCCGATGCTCAAGGCCTGCGAGATCATCGGCGTCACCCCCGATGAGTGCCTGTATCTGGGCGACGACCTGCGCGACATGCAAGCCGCCAACGCTGCCGGCATGCGCGGCATCATCGCCAACTACGGCTACGTCAGCGCTGACGCGTCTATCGAAAACTGGAACGCGCACGGCAGCATCAACCGGCCCACGGAACTTCTCAGCTTTATGACCCTCTGAGACTCTGTTACAATCCGCACCGCAGTAGAACAAAACACACCGGGGACGACATGGCTTCGACGTGGGTTTCAAAGCAGCGTAGGGCATACCGAGGACCCGCAACCTCGTAAATCAGCTGGAAAAAACTAGTCGCAAACGACGAAAAGTACGCTTTAGCAGCTTAGTCTGCTAGACCTCACACCCTGCTGTCTGTGGAGGGG
>JADGRL010000022.1 GCA_017880865.1 Gallionella sp. | reverse complement strand
AGCGCCTGATCGCGGAAGTAAAAAACGGTAGTGATTTTAATTCTGCATTCAATTCCATCGCATCAATCGAGAGCGCATCTAACCCTACGCTCAAGCGGGACTGCGCAAAGGCGCGCAGCCCCTTAGCTCCACGTTAGACCTCATACCATGACGACCGTGACTATCCCCAGACTTCTCCTTTTGGCTGCACTTACGCTCAATGCCAATCTGGCTCTTGCGCAGAATCGCACCTGCTCGAAAGATGACTATCAAGCCTGCAAGACCTGCCCACAACTATCTCGCGTAGTGGATATGAAGGATCCTGAATATGGTGATTATTTTCACGGTGCCGAGTGGAATCCCATGTATGCGGCCTTCGTACACAATTGCCAAGCGCTGGGGACAAAACTTATCCATGCGGGAGCTGATCCGTTGAACGGAGGTTCCTTCGGCTCAATGATTCTGACCGTGGCAAGTAAGTGGCCGCACAACAATAAAAAAATCAATGAAGAGTGGGCAGCGCTGTTGTTTACGGCTGGGGCAAGACTCACGCAGACACTGAAAAATGACCCACTGAATTATGACGAAACGCCATCGACAGCAACAATCTTGGAGCGTGAGTCTTCATGGTACAAGCCAGATTATCCACAAATCATAGAGCTCTTTCGCCAATGAGGTCTAACCTCACATTCGAGAGGGACAGAAGCGGCCTGCCCCTCAATTTAACGTTAGACCTCAACCACCAGCAAGGAAAAAGGGAAATCGAATGCCTGCATATATGTTCATTAGAATAGCCGTAGACGATCCAGCGCAACTCAAAGCTTATCAGCTTGCGGCTCCGCCAATCGTCGAGAAGTACCGTGGAAAATTCATAGTGAGAGGTGGTTCCCCAGTCACGCTTGAAGGGCAAGCAGATTCTCGTCGCATCGTTGCCATAGAATTTCCAGAGCTATCCGATGTGCAGGCGTTCTATCACTCTCCTGAGTATTCAGAGGCTCGCAAACTTCGTGAAGGCATCGGAAGCTTTGAGGCTATCGCTGTTGATGGAGTTAAGTTGTGAGCCATGCCATTCGGTCTAACCCGTCAGTCAAGCGGGACTGCGGAACTAAATGCTTCTGTGTTATTTTTCGGTTGCAGCGCCGCAGCCCCTTACTTCTACGTTAGAGAACAGCAATGACCGTTAAGAGTGCATCCATCAAATCACTGCTCGGCCTGCTCTTGCTTGCCTTAGCCAGTGGTGCATACCTTTATCTTCTTTCACCATCTGAGAGATGGCTATTATTTTGGGGTGATGAAGCTCAAACCTATGCTGCCGTAGAGCTTGAAAATGGCTCTATTTCAAAAGAGATGTCAGATGACTTCATTGATGTTTTAATCATAACCAACCCCAAAGAACGTACAGTGCTATTTTCGCCGCACGACAATCATGATATTGCTCTAATCTATGCGCCAGATAGCCCGTCAGAAAGTTTGGTGTATGAACACACCACCGCAAAACGTATTCGCAAAAACTGGTATGCGTTGCCATAGTTATCAGGCAGTGCTTTTCTCTAACCCTGCGCTCAAGCGGGACTGCGCGAATAAACCCTCGCGCAGCCCCTTAGCTCCACGTTGGGCGTCATAAAGAGTAGCTTCGGAGCCCATTGCGATGCAACAGACTGAATCAGATATTCGAGCATTCCTCATTGCCGAAGCCTTCCGGTTTATTGACCGGGCTAAGGCTATGCCCGGAGTAAGAAGGATTGCCTTGGTCGGCTCACTTACCAAAGAAAATGCGGATCCCAAAGATGCAGATGTTCTCGTCACCGTTGATGATGCTGCTGACCTCTCGGGTCTTGCGACCGCCGCACGAAAGTTGAAGGGGGCCGCACAAACGAGGAATAAAGGTGCCGATATATTTCTCGCAAACCCAGATGGCCGTTACATTGGTCGCATCTGTCATTGGCGCGAGTGTGGTCCTGGAATTCGCATATCCTGTGATGCTCGTCGTTGCGGAGGCAGGCATTATCTGCACGACGACTTTGACGATGTCACTCTCGCTCCTGTGCTGGTGAAAGAACCTCCTGTTGAGGTGTGGCCTACGCTGGTCTGTCGAGGGGGTGTTCCCGCTGACCTTATGACCTACCTCTCTCGTTTTCAGTCGGGTATCAATGCAGCATGAAAGCTATGTCTGAACTCATCGCTGGACATCAGAATGAGGAGAGAGCCGTCCATATAGCAAAGGAAATTACATGAGCAAGATAGCAAACACTCCAAAACCGCCGTATTACGCGGTCATTTTCACTTCCGTCAGAACCGACGGTGACAACGGATATGCGGAAGCAGCGAAACGTGTTCTTGAGCTTGCCCGTCAGCAGCCGGGTTTTTTAGGTTATGAGGCAGCACGGCAGGACATCGGCATTTCGGTGTCATACTGGGAATCTCTGGAAGCTATACGAGCCTGGAAGGCACACCCTGAACACAGGAAAGTGCAGGAAATGGAAGCCGTGTGGTACGGCGAGTCACGGATTCGCGTGAGCAAGGTTGAAAGAGATTATTGATTGGTGAATTAGTCCCGCTAAATTGTTTGCCAGATAGCGGACAGTCGCCAAGGTCGGCTATGTGTCGATAGTGAGGATTGGCGAACGTCGGCTTCATAGCAATGAAAATTCCCGTGAGCGAAAGAAACTGAGCTGCCCGATTGCGACCATTGGCTGCCAAACATACCCATATTGGGATTGATTATTCCCATAATGGGTATTATCATGGAGCCGTGAAACAGCAAACAGCCAATCTATCCGATGCCTTATTTTCCAAGGTGCAGCGCTCTGTTCTGGGGGTGTTGTATGGAAATCCTGACCGCAGCTTTTATGCCAACGAGATGTTTCGTCTGGCTGGCTCCGGTACGGGGGCGGTGGTGCGTGAATTGTCAAAGCTTACTGAATCAGGATTGGTTACAGTAACCAAAATTGGCAACCAAAAACATTATCAGGCTAACCGTAAAGCTCCAATTTTTGAAGAATTGCGCGGTATTGTGCTGAAGACCTTTGGTATGGCCGATGTAATACGTCAGGCACTGATGCCAATCGCGAACAACGTGACTGTTGCTTTCATTTATGGGTCGGTCGCGAAAGGAGCGGACACGTCCGCGAGCGACATTGACGTTTTGGTGACTGGAAATGGTATCGCCTACCCCGAGTTGTATTCAGCACTGATTCCAGCCGAAGATCGGTTAGGAAGAAAAATCAATCCATCCGTTTACTCTAATGAAGACATAAGCCGGAAAATCAAAGATGGGAACGCTTTTCTCACACGTATAATGGCACAACCAAAGATATTCCTGATTGGATCAGAACGTGACCTCACAGAAGCTGAATAATCTCGTTAAAGCTCACGGGTTGAAGGTTGAGCCTGGCAGCCAAACCGAATTTGATGGGTTGGTGCGTTCGGGTAGAGCGCGTTTAATTGATGCTCGAAACGAGACGTTGTCAGTCGAAAGTAGATTCGATCTGGCTTACAACGCATCTCACGCATTTGCTCTTGCCGCACTGCGCTGGCATGGCTACCGGTCAGAAAACCGCTACCTTGTTTTTCAAGTGCTCGAACATACATTGGGCATCGGTCCGGAAGTCTGGCGCATTCTGGCGAACTGTCATAACAAGCGAAATCTTGCGGAGTATGAGGGACACCTTGAAATTGACGATCAACTGTTGATCGATCTGATCAAAGCGGGTGTGATATTACTCGAAAAAGTTTCGCTTCTCGGGTCCATTTCGGCGTAGCTGAAAGTGTTCCTCAATAAAACCTTTTAATCGGGTATCCGGAATTGGGCGTTGAAATTGCGATTCACTCTATCCGATTTGCCCATCATTAATGAGTTCAATCAATGTAGGTATGTAGGGTCCGAATTCGACGGCTTGTTCATTAAATACGGTTTCGTACCTTTTTTGGGGTTTTGTGAATGACCCTATCAAGCTGTGCGTGGAGATTTCTTTGCGCACCTTTCGACGAATGGACTGTCGGGTGTTACTTCTTGATTTTTCGTTATATAGAAGCTTCGCCCTTATGACTTCGAAGTCGTAACCACGACCGGCCCGTTCGATATCATTGATCAATCGATTGGCGGACTCAGTATAGGCGTTCGTTACTTCGCATTCGTAATAGTTAAAAATCTCCCTATTCCAGCCAGTAATGGCGGCAATGCAAGGTTTGAAGTCTCCGCGTATTGAAGGGGCAAGCTCAGACAGCCAGTTTGCGGCTGCCACCTCGGCGTGTTGTCTAGACGGATGTTCATACAAATCGAAAAACTGTTCCTTTGCTTCGTAGGCTGCTTTTATTTCAGGCATGCATGACAGAACAGATTCTAGGTTTATGGCGTGTTCCGGCGACAGAGTCTTTCTGCGACTCTTCAGTTTGTGCCGGTCGTGCTTAAGAGCTGTTTTGGTTTCCTTGTCGAGGTGTCTCCATAATTTCCTGCGCACCTTTTCTAGCGCATCGTTTGCCATTTTAGTTACGTGGAATCTATCGGCGATGATGATTCGTTCGGGAAAGTGCTCTTGGGCAACTTGCCTGAAGGTTCTCGACAGATCCATGGTAATGACTTTGACATTGTGTTTGTCTGCCAACGTGCTGAAATGTTGGCTTAATTTCTCCTGGTCACATGAAGGCAATAAGTCGAAAACGGAAAGCTTTTCAATATTGGTAAGAATGCACCTGAAGCTGCCTGAGCACTTGACATCATCTATCCCAAGTATTTCTGGAGTTTCGAAACGTACGTTTTGGCACAAGGAGTTGATGTGATCATCGAAAATGTGTCGAATTGATTTTTCGTCCATGCCAACCTCAACAGCCAAGGAGGAGAATGTTTGCTTTATGACTCTTTCCTGGACATATTTTACTAGTCGTGCAGTTGCTAGTCGTTTTTCGTGAATGTCCGGAAGAGGCTCATATATTGTCTTGCCGCATGACTTGCAGCGGTAACGCTTGCGCTCGATTTCAATCATGACTCGATTGCCACGGACTGGTGCATCAATGTACATCTGCCGTTCTGTGCCATGCCGGTAAAAATCAGACTTACAGTAGGGACATGCAGTCGGGGTGATCGTCCCGATGGCTTCTACTTGGTAGATGCCGTGATTGTCCTGTACCGACAGAGTTCGCAGATTAGGTAGTTGGAGGAAGTCTGGCACGGGTTGAAGTATTCGAATGAGGGGCAACGGGATGTTCCGTTTACCCTTAATATTAAGAATCGATGCTTTCATTCTAATACAGACATAAGATATAATTCAGGTGTCACACATTGGGGTCACACTATTTTAGTGACACTTTAAGTGAGGCGGAAAAAAATCCTGTTTTATTTCAATAGGTTTAGCCTTTTTAGGGGAGTGTCCCGTCCACTCCGCCAAATTGAGGCGAACGAAAGTTCGCCTTTTTTCATTCTGTTTCTTTAAATCAATAGTTGGGTGGCATCGCTATGTTTGATTTTGTACATGAAAAAAAACGGCTGGTACAGATTGTCCTAGCAATAATTATTTTGCCATTTGCATTATGGGGAGTGAGCTCATATGACAAATCTGGAAATGCAGCAGAAGTTGTTGCTACGGTGAATGGCATTAAGGTCACTCAACAAGAACTTGAAAATGCGCTTCACCAGCAACAAGACAGGATGCGTCAGCAGTTAGGCGCAAACTTTGATGTGGCGATGTTCGACACTCCTGAGATGAAGCGTGCGGTGCTGGATAATCTTGTCTCCCAGCGTTTGCTGGTCGAGCGTGCCAAGGCCGCAAAGTTGGCTGTGCCGGATGAGCAAGTGGCGCAGGTTATTGCTGGAATCGATGCGTTTCATGATGGCGGGAAGTTTGATAAGAAACGTTATGAAGCTGTGCTGGCAAATCAGAATATGGCGCCAATGACGTTTGAAGCGCGCGTGCGCGACGAATTGCTTGGGCAACAAATGCAGGATGCTTATGCACAAAATGGATTTGCAGCAAACAGCGTTGCGGACAACGTTATTCGGTTGAACGAGCAGCAACGGGTGGTCAGTGTGTCACCGATCTCATTTCAGTCGTTTATTACACAGGCGAAAGTGGACGATGCCGCACTGAAGAAATATTACGAACAAAACTCAAATGAGTTCCAGGTTCAAGAGCAGGCCAAAGTAGAGTATGTGAAATTATCTGTGGATGATCTTCTTGCAAAGGTCGATGTGAGCCATGAGGTTGTGCGCAAGTTTTACGATGATCATCTGAGTGATTTTGGCACGCCTGAGGAACGCCGTGCTGCGCATATCCTGATTTCCGTGAGGGCTGCCGCGTCGCAAGCCGAGCAGGATGCGGCCAAGGCTCGTGCCGAACTGTTGCTGCAGCAAGCCAAGCAAAACCCAGCCAAGTTTGCCGAATTAGCCAAGAAAAATTCGCAAGATCCCGGCTCTGCCACGAAAGGCGGCGATCTTGGATATTTTGGCCGAGGCGCAATGGTCAAGCCGTTCGAAGACGCGACTTTTGCTTTGAAAGTCGGTGAAATCAGCGGGCTGGTGAAGTCGGATTTCGGTTATCACATCATCCAGTTGGTTGCAGTTAAGCCATCCAGGATTTTGCCGTTTGACGAGGCGCGTGAAGGTATTGCAAATAAACTGCGCCAGCAAAAAGCTGCCGACAAGTTTGCCGAGACGGCGGAGAAATTCAGCAATGCTGTTTATGAGCAAAGCGATACGTTGAAGGTGGCTGCCGATCTGGCTGGTGCGAAGATTGAGCAGAGCGGATGGTTGATCAAAGGAGCGGCTGCTGGAGAGCCGTGGACAGCAAAAATGTTGCAGGCCATTTTTAACGATGAAGTCGTGAAGAATAAGCGCAACACGGCTGCGATCGAAGTGGCAGCGAATACGTTAGTTGCAGCGCGTATTCGGGAATACAAGCCCGCCTCTGTACGTGCCTTGAGCGAAGTGCAGGAAATGATCCGCCAAAAATTATTGCGTCAGCTGGCGCTGGAACTGGCTGCAAAGCAGGGCAAGTCGACATTGGAGCAGTTGCAGGGTGGGAATAAACCGACATTGAGCTGGGGTGCGGCCCAGAGCGTTACTCGTGCGCAACATGGCTCGCTGGATGCCGGACTGGTTCGGCAAATATTCCAGGCGAATGCAGCCAAGTTGCCGCAGTTTGTCGGTGCGGAAACGGCTCAAGATGGTTATGTGCTGGTTCGTATTGATGCCGTCAAAGAAGGTGAGGCGATTGATGACGCGAAACGCGCACGTTACGTTCAGCAATTGCGTCAACTGACTGGCGAAGAAATGTCCCATGCTTATCTGACTGATGCGAAGCGGCAGGCGACGATCAGGGTAACTTTGCCTGAGGCAGTGTCAAAAATTGAGACCAAAGAATAAAACAGTGAAATTTTGATTTTGTATCACCCAATAAAAAACGCCACTATCGAGTGGCGTTTTTTATTGGGTGATACACTCTATTTTTCCTGGCGAATTATTCCTGGGTAGTGCCCAATGACGTGGTGTTGAATCCACCGTCCACGTAAGTGATTTCACCGGTGATGCCGCTGGCCAGATCACTGCACAGGAATGCGGCGGCATTGCCGACTTCTTCGATCGTGACGTTACGTTTGAGTGGCGCGTGCTTCTCGTTGTAGCCTAGCAGTTTGCTGAAATCGGCGATGCCGGCCGCAGCCAGCGTCTTGATCGGTCCGGCAGAAATCGCGTTCGCGCGTATTCCTTGTTTGCCCAGTTGCATCGCCAGATAACGCACACTGGCTTCCAGGCTGGCCTTGGCCATGCCCATCACGTTGTAGTGCGGCATGGTGCGCACCGCACCGAGATAACTCATGGTCAGCAGCGCGGCGTTGCGGCCTTGCATCATGGGCAGTGCGGCCTTGGCCATGGCCGGAAAGCTGTAGGCGCTGATATCATGCGCGATACGGAAAGCCTCGCGGCTGAAACCATCCAGAAACTCTCCGTCCAATGCTTCGCGGGGTGCAAATGCGATCGCATGCACAAAACCATCGAAGCCGTCCCAGTGTTTGTTCAGATCGACGAACAGTTGGTTGATGTCGTCATCGCTGCCGACATCGCATTGAAAGACTAGCTCGCTGTTGAATTGTTTGGCTAGACCCAAAACCCTATCACGTACTCGCTCGCCCTGATAGGTGAATGCGAGTTCCGCTCCCTCGCGGTGCATGGCTTGCGCGACCCCGTAAGCAATCGAGCGAGTGCTGATCATGCCGGTAATCAAAATGCGTTTGTTGGCCAGAAATCCCATGTTGTTCCTCTGCAAAAGATTAATCATAATATTTTATAATTATAACCTTTGTCAGCGCATAGCGGATTCAATATAAGCTTTGCAGGGTTCCCAGCAATACGAGGATGAAAACTAGCCTTGTCTGCGTTCGCGCAGGACTGCCCTGATGAAACTTCTGTAAAACCAATAGCTGGTCTAAGATAATGTCATGCTCAGTCGAGGGTCTTTGCGCGGTACCGGCATTCGCATTGTTACTGCCGGATGCAATCGTATATAATCCCGCGTTGTCAAATTTCAGGTTCATCCTTCATGCTGGAAGTCAGCAATCTTGCTTGTAGTCGCGGCGATCATCGTTTGTTTTCGGGGTTGAGTTTTAATCTACTGCCCGGGCAGATCATGCAAGTACAAGGCGTGAACGGCAGCGGAAAAACCAGTTTGTTGCGTACCTTGTGCGGCTTTTTGATGCCGGATGAGGGTGAGATTGTCTGGCGCGGCGAGAGCATCCGCGAGCTGGATGAGGAATACTATGCCGAGATGCTATACCTCGGACATTTGAATGCAATTAAAGATGAGTTGAGCGCGCTGGAAAACTTGCGCATTTCGGCCGGTCTTTCGGGGATTGAGCTTGAAGAAAAAGAGGCGATGGCCGCTCTGCGCCGTATGGGCTTGCGCGGTCGCGAGAGGTTGCCAACCAAAGTGCTTTCACAAGGCCAGCGTCGACGCGTAGCACTGGCACGTTTGCTGGTCAGTGATGCCACATTGTGGATACTCGACGAACCTTTGGCCGCGCTCGATGTCGGAGCTGTGGCGTTGATGCAGGAATTGATCGCCGAACATCTGGCGAAGCAGGGAATGGTGATTTTTACCACGCACCAGCCTTTGCATGTGGCGGGGATGGAAATGCGTACTTTGTCGCTGTCATGAAGAAATTCACGATGCTCGATTTGCTGGTGTTGGTGATCAGGCGCGATCTGGTGTTGGCGATGCGTCGCCGTGCGGATGTGTTCACCACGCTGATTTTTTTCGTGATGGTGGCTAGCCTGTTTCCATTGGGAGTCGGCCCGGAACCGGACATGTTGCGCAAGATGGCGGCGGGTGTGCTGTGGGTGGCGGCGTTGCTGGCTTCGATGCTGTCGCTGGGGCGATTATTCTCGGCCGATTATCTGGATGGTACGCTGGAGCAGATGATGCTGGCGCCACAGTCTTTGTCCATACTGGTGCTGGGCAAGATGACCGCGCACTGGATGGTATCCGGATTACCGCTGGTGCTGATGGCTCCGGTGTTGGGTTTGCAGTTCGATATGTCAGCGCAGGCTATCGGTGTGTTGATCATAGGCCTGCTGTTGGGAACGCCGATACTTAGCATGGTAGGTGCGATCGGTGCAGCATTGACGTTGGGATTACGCGGTGGTGGCGTGCTGTTGTCGCTGCTGGTGTTGCCGCTGTGCATTCCGGTGCTGATTTTTGGCACTGGAGCAGTTGAAGCTGTATCAAGCGGATTAAGCATCGCGTCCCATTTATCCTTGTTGGGGGCTTTGTTGGTGTTGGCTCTGGTGTTCACCCCATGGGTGACCGCCCAGGCTTTGCGCATTTCGATGGAATAGACGTTGCGTATTTCGATGGAGTAATAATTTGGCAATCAACTGGTTCAAATATTCCGCACCCACCACCTTTTACGGCTTGGCCGGGAAGATGATTCCGTGGTTCGCATTTTTCGCCGCGATCCTGTTTGCAATTGGTTTGTATATCGGCTTTTTTGTCGCGCCGATGGATGCTCAGCAAGGCGAGTTTTACCGGATCATGTTCATCCATGTCCCGGCTTCCATTCTATCCATGTTTCTTTATCTGATCATGGCAGGCTACGCGGCATTGGGGTTGATCTTCAATACCCGTTTGTCGGCCATGATGGCCAGCGCGATCGCTCCGACCGGCGCACTGTTCGCCCTGATTTCATTGTGGACCGGCGCACTGTGGGGAAAGCCGATGTGGGGCGCGTGGTGGCTGTGGGATGCGCGCCTGACTTCCGAACTCATCCTGTTATTCCTGTATCTGGGCTTCATCGCATTGCATGCCTCAATTGAAGATCCGCGCCGCGCCGACCGTGCCGCCGCATTGCTGGCCATAGTCGGTTCGGTCAATGTGCCGATCATTTATTTTTCGGTAACGTGGTGGAATACCCTGCATCAGGGCTCGACCATCAAGTTCAGCGGCACCAGCATGCACATCGCGATGCAGCAGGCCATGTTCACGATGCTGGCAGCCTGCTGGTTATATGCGATTGCGGTTGTGTTGGCGCGGGTGCGCAGCATCATTCTGGAGCGCGAACGAAATACGGCCTGGGTTACTCAATTGCCGGGGATTGCTGACTTGTCGGAGGTGAAACAATGATTAGCCTGGATATCTGGATGAGGGAAAACCCGCTCACCTATGTATGGTTCGGTTCGTATACATTTGCGCTGATTATTTTTGCGATTGAGATCGCGATGGTCATACACAAAAGAAAAATTACCTTGCAACAGGTGCGCCTGATGCGCAATGCCAGAGATGAAACCCGAGAAGATGCCAAAGAAGAGGATGCAGCATGAAACCGCGCCATAAAAGATTTGTGTTCATCGCCGTCGCCGTCGCCGGAGTGGGCTTGGCGGTCGGCTTGGTGTTGTATGCGCTGAGGGGTAATGTCAATTTGTACTTCACCCCGACCCAGGTGTTCAATAACGAAGTCCCCAGCGGGCGCAGTTTCCGCATTGGCGGTCTGGTCGAAGAGGGCAGCGTAAAGCGCGACAAGGACGGCTTGACGGTCAATTTTGTGATTACCGATACGCATAAAAGCATTCCGGTCGTCTACAAAGGCATCCTGCCGGATTTGTTCAAAGAAGGCAAAGGCGTGGTCGCACAGGGCAAGGTGGAAGCGGATGGTGTGATGCGCGCCGAAGAGGTGCTTGCCAAGCATGATGAGAATTACATGCCGCCCGAAGCCGCTGATGCCTTGAAGAAAGCGCAAGCGGCGAATGCGGCCGATTCAGCCGCCAAGCCAGCCAGCCCACCCGTTACAAAATAATTTTTGAAAGGCCTTCTGACATGATTCCGGAAATTGGACATTTTTCTTTAATCATCGCACTTTTTTTGGCGATGACCCTGGGCGTATTGCCGATACTCGGTGCCGCCCGCAACAATCCGGTATGGATGAGCATTGCGCGCCCGTTGGCGTTCGGGCAATTCGTATTTATCTCGCTGGCGTTTGCAACCCTTGCCTATGCTTTTTTGCACAATGATTTTTCCGTGCTGTATGTCGCGGAACACTCCAATTTGCAATTGCCCCTGCAATATCGCTTCGCCGCGATCTGGGGCGGGCACGAAGGTTCGCTGCTGTTGTGGGTAACCATATTGTCGATCTGGACCGCCGCCGTCGCCCTGTTCAGCAAACACCTGCCAGAAGAAATGGTCGCGCGCGTATTGGGCGTGATGGGACTGGTCGCAGTCGGTTTCATCTTGTTCATGCTGTTCACCTCGAATCCATTCGATCGTTTGTTTCCGGCTCCGTCCGATGGGCAAGAGTTGAATCCATTGTTGCAAGATCCGGGCTTGGTGATCCATCCGCCGATGTTGTATATGGGCTATGTGGGATTCTCGGTCGCGTTCGCGTTTGCGATTGCCGCATTGCTGGGCGGGAAGCTGGATGCTACGTGGGCGCGCTGGTCGCGTCCGTGGACCACCGTGGCCTGGGTATTCCTGACCTTGGGCGTCATGCTGGGCAGTTGGTGGGCCTACTATGAACTCGGTTGGGGCGGCTGGTGGTTCTGGGATCCGGTGGAAAATGCATCCTTCATGCCTTGGCTGGTGGGCACGGCGCTGATTCATTCGCTGGCTGTTACGGAAAAGCGTGGCGCGTTCAAGAGTTGGACGGTGTTGCTGGCGATAGCCGCATTTTCCCTCAGCCTGCTGGGGACATTCATGGTGCGCTCCGGTGTGCTGACTTCGGTGCATTCGTTTGCAACCGATCCCAAGCGCGGTATTTTTATTCTGGCATTCTTGGCGATCGTGATCGGCTCGTCGTTGTTGTTGTACGCATGGCGTGCACCCAAGATCGGGCTGGGCGGCAAGTTCGACATGGTCTCGCGCGAGTCGATGTTGTTGTTGAATAATGTGCTGCTGTCGGTTGCGGCAGCCGCCGTATTCATCGGCACCCTGTATCCGCTGTTCATGGATGCGCTGGGCATGGGCAAACTTTCTGTCGGGCCACCTTATTTCGAGGCGGTGTTCGTTCCATTGATGGCGCTGGCGGTATTGATGATGGGGTTGGGGGTATTGGCACGCTGGAAACAGTCCAGTGTGACTGAATTGGCCAAACGCCTGCGCTGGGGATTCGCTTCGGCAGTCATACTCGCGGTGCTGTTGCCCTTCGTGTTCAAGTACTGGACGCCGCTGATCGCATTCGGATTGTTGCTGGCGTTCTGGGTCATCGCCTCGCTGGTGGTCAGCTTGCAGCAACGATGGAGTGGGCAGGGAAGTTTCATGCAACGCGTGCGCAATCAGAGTTTGAGCTACTACGGTATGCAGCTGGCGCATTTGGGCATCGCGGTGTTCATCATCGGGGTGACCGTGGTGAAGGGTTATGCAACCGAGCGTGATGTGCGTATGAACGTCGGCGACACGGTGGATGCGGGAAGCTACATGTTCCGTTTTGATGGCGTGCGTACCGTTCCTGGTCCGAACTATATGGCGACGGAGGCACACTTCACGGTCACACGGGATGGCAAACTGGTAACCGAATTGCTGCCGCAGAAGCGCCACTACAATGCGTCCGGAATGCCGATGACAGAAGCTGCGATCGACACCGGCCTGTTTCGCGACCTGTATGTTTCCATGGGTGAGCCGATTGCCGAAGAGGGCGGTGCCTGGGCGGTGCGCGTCTATTACAAGCCGTTTGTGGATTGGATCTGGGCGGGCTGTCTGTTGATGGCTCTAGGTGGTGTGCTGGCCATCAGCGATCGCCGTTATCGCGTTCACAGCAAAAAAACGAGCCCAATAAGTGCAGGCAGTTTGCCTGCAGGTGGCGTCATCGCAACAGAGGGGCAATCATCATGATGCGCTTTTGGCCGTTTGTGGCGTTCGCGGTATTGGCAGGTTTTCTGTATGTCGGGCTGGGATTGAATCCGCACGAAGTGCCCTCGCCGTTGATCAACAAACTGGCGCCTGCATTCACGCTGCCCCAGTTGCACAACCCGGCCAAACAATTCTCTTCACAAGACATGAAGGGTAAGGTCTGGTTGCTTAACGTGTGGGCATCCTGGTGCGTTTCCTGCCGGGAGGAGCACCCTGTTCTGATGGCATTGTCACGCCAGAACATTGTGCCGATCTATGGCCTGGATTACAAGGATAAGAACGAAGATGGCGAAGCGTGGCTACGCAACGGCGGCGATCCGTACACGATGATTGCCTCGGACACAGAGGGGCGCATCGGAATCGATTACGGTGTGTACGGCGTGCCGGAAACCTATGTCATCGACAAACAGGGCGTGATTCGGTACAAGCAGATCGGCCCGGTCACGCATCAAAGCCTGCGTGAAACAATCCTTCCATTGGTTGCGGAGTTGCAAGCGAAATGAAACATTTATTGATACTGCTGTTTTGTCTGTTGCCGACTTATTCCTATGCCGGTGAAGCAAAAGATCTGGCCGAAGACCCCGTGCTGGAAAAGCGCATGATCGTCCTGGCGGAAAATCTGCGTTGTCTGGTATGCCAGAACGAGTCGTTGGCGAGCTCGCGCTCGGAGCTGGCCAACGATCTGCGCCGCGAAGTGCGCGAACAAATGAAAAAGGGTCTGACCGACCAGGAGATCATCGACTATCTGGTTTCCCGTTACGGTGATTTCGTGCTGTTTGACCCGCCGGTGAAAAGCTATACCTTGCTGCTCTGGTATGGTCCGTTTGCGTTGCTGCTGATCGGCTTGGCCGGTTTGGTATTTCAATTGCGCAAACGTAAAAAGACAATCCCCGAAAATCAATTGTCCGCCGAAGAAGCGCAGCGTGCCGCAGCCTTGCTTAATCCACCGAAAGACTTATAAACATGATTTTATTCTGGACGATCTGCGCAGCATTATTGCTGGTCGCAGCACTTTTTGTAGCCTTGCCGTTGTGGCGTAAAGCTTCATCCAATAACGATGTGTTGCGCGATGCCGCGAATCTGGGAATTCTGCGCGACCAAGCCACCGAGCTTGAAGTCGATTTGCGCGACGGCTTATTGACTCCGGACGCATACGAGCAAGGCCGGAGCGAATTGCAAACACGCCTGATCGAAGAGGTTAAAACCACCGAGCAGCCTGCAAGACCGCCACGCCATCCGGCTAAAGTGCTGGCGATCGTATTGGCCGTGATGCTTCCGTTATGCAGCGTGCTGCTCTATCTTTCGGTAGGCAACCCCGATGCACTGTCGCCACAAGAGGTGATCGTCGCGGATGCCGACGGCCTCATCCATTCGGAAGAAGCGCTGCAAAGCCTGGAAAAGAAAGTGAATCGGCTTGCCAAGAACCCGAATGACTGGTGGACACTGGCACGCTCCTACACCGAACTGAAGCGCTTCCCAGAGGCGGTCAAAGCCTATGAGCACCTCGTCGTGCTGGTGCCGAACGAGGCTCAGCTCTGGGCGAATTATGCCGATGTCTATGCGATGGCCAATGGCCAAACTCTGCAAAACGTCGAGGTCACCAAGCTGTTGAACAAGGCGCTTGAACTCGATGCAAACAACGCGACTGCGCTCGCATTGTCGGGTTCCGCCGCCATGGAGCGGGCTGACTACGCCACGGCTATAAGCCGCTGGCAAACGCTGATCGACCAACTGGAACCGGACTCTTCTGAAATTCAGGTTTACCGAGGCGGCATCAAGCAGGCGAGAATGATGCTCGCCGAGCAGCCGGGCGGCAAGGAAAAGTTGGCACAACTGTCATCAGGAAAAGCCCCTGAAAAAGCATCAACAAACGCAACGGCTGCCATTTCTGGTAACGTTTCTTTGAGCCCGGCATTGGCAGGCAAAGTTTCGCCGAACGATACCGTGTTCATCCTCGCGCGTGCCGCACAAGGCCCGAAGATGCCGCTGGCGGTGTTGCGCAAACAGGTAAAGGATTTGCCGCTGAAATTCACACTGGACGACAGCATGGCGATGCAGCCACAATTGAAACTGTCCGGTTTCGAACAAGTCGTGGTGGTGGCCCGCGTGTCGAAGTCTGGCACTCCGATGGCGCAACCAGGCGACCTGCAAGGATTGACGGGGGCCATCAAACCCGGCGTTAAGGGATTGAATATCGTCATTGATTCAGTCGTGCCGTAACTGTCTGACAGCTTTATTATCACGGCATCCGATTGAATGATCGGGTGCCGTTTTTGTTTCAGTCTGTGTAATGATCTGTGTAATGAAGCGCGCGATTTGGGAATGTTAGAGGGGGGAGCGTTGTTTTTTTGTCACATGCAGAATAGAAAAAAGCCTCGCATCACTGCAAGGCTTTATCTGTTTGGCTCCCCGACCTGGATTCGAACCAGGGACCTGCGGATTAACAGTCCGTCGCTCTACCGGCTGAGCTATCAGGGAATGAAGAGGTGCGCATCATAGTGATTTTGCATTGCCCGGTCAACCTCAATTAGTCTTTTTGCGGATTATTTCATGCGATATATCTGCGCTGCATGTTGAAGGCGGATTCATGAGCATCGGATGCCCCAAGCGCTGCAACTGAAAGTACAGTCTGGTTTTGTCCGGCAGGGTAAATTAAAATTGCTCTGCTTTTGAATGAATCGACTAGCAATTACGAAGGTAGACCAGTGACTTGCCCCCGGATTCCCTGTTAAGGATTTTTTTTTACAGCTAAAATTCAGGTGCGCTTTCAGTTAGAATACGCCATGGACAATAAAACAATTTTTGTCAAAACCAGCATCGGCGAAGATGAGATGCATAGCAGGACTTCGCAACTTCCCGGCGACGTTAAACGCGCCTTGCTGATGGTGGACGGACACTCAACTTTTGGCGAAATCAGCAAACGCGCCGCGCCCAGCATGCGCGCCAGTCTCGGCGAGATGTTTCAGGAGCTGGAGAAGAGCGGCTTCATCCAAGATAAAGTCTTGGTTGGTAAAGCTCCAAAGATGGTCGTGCCGCCCAAGATGGTCGTCCCCGCCAAAATGGCTAGCCCGCATAAACCACAACCTGTGGAGGATGGCGGCGATTTGGATTTTATGTCCGCGTTCACAGCATCCCCACCGGAAGCACCGACAGCCGAGGCGGAAAAGGCCGAGAAGTTGAGGGCGGGGGCCGAAGAAAAATCCAGGCAGGAAATTGAAGCGGGAAAAATGAAGGCGCAGCAGGAAGCCCGAGCCATCCTGCTCAAAGCCGAGCAAGAGGCTGCCAGAATCCGTGAAGAGACGGCGCATCGTGCCCGGGAAGAGGCTGAAACCACCCGGTTAAAGGCTGAGCAAGAAGCCAAGAAAATTCATAGCGAGCTTGAAGCCGCTAAGTTGAAAACCGAGCAAGAGACCAGGCTGCGCCTTGAGGCTGCGGCCAAGGAGCGGCAACAAGCCGAAACTGCGCGCTTGGTGGCAGAGCAAGAAGCCAAAAAACTGCACGAGGATCTCGAGTCCGCCAAGTTAAAAGCCGAGCAAGAGACCAAGCTGCGCCTTGAGGCTACGGCCAGGGAGCGGCAACAGGCCGAAGCTGCTCGTATCAAAGCAGAACAAAAAGCTGCGCAGATGCATATCGAACTGGAAGCGGCCAAGCTAAGGGCGGAGCAGGAAGCCCGAGCGCGACTTGAGGCTGAAGCCAAGGCGCATGCCCGTATAAAAGCTGAGGAAGAGGCTGCCAAAGCACGGGAAGCCGCCGAGCTTGCAAAGCAGAGAGTCGCGGCCGAAGCCAAAGCACGTGAATTGACGGAACGCCATGCCAAGGAAGCCGCAGAAGCGGTACCGGTGAATGCGGCGCAAGAGGCCGCAGAAGCGCGCGCCGAACTGGAAGCGGCCAATACGAAGGCTGAGGTGGAGCGCCATACCCAAAAAAAATCCGATGATGCAGCCAGCTTGAAGGTGCAGCAGAAAGTGGATGCATTGATGCGTCAGTGGTCACAAGAGGGTGTTCAAGCCAAGGCGCTGGGCGAAGCGAATAAATCGAAGCCTGGAGGCGAAGTAGTAGCACGCTCTACCAGCGCGACGGTACTGTTCTTTGATGTGGTCGGTTATACCAAGCAGTCCGTCAATAAACAGACCGAGCTTAAAAAACAATTCAATCAGTTGGTGTCGGCTTGCCTGACAGAGCTGGGCGATGGTGAGCGCATGATCCTGGATACCGGCGATGGCGCGGCCATCGGCTTTATGCAGCATCCCGATGATGCGCTGGAAGTGGCGATGCAGTTCCGCAAGATGGTGATGGCAAATCAGCACAGGGATTATCCGGAGCTGAATGTGCGCATCGGTATTCATCTTGGACCGATCAGTATCGTCAAGGACATGAACGGTCAGAGCAACATGGTCGGCGATGGCATCAATGACGCTCAACGCGTGATGGATTTTGCCGGCACCGACCAGATTTATATTTCCCGCTCTTATTACGATTTTGTGTCGCGTCTCAGCGACGAATATGCCAACCTGTTTCAGTATCGCGGTTCGCTAAAAGACAAGCATGGGCGCGAACATCAGGTCTATGAATTGGTCGATGTGGTCGTACCGGCTGTCGAAATTGCGCAGCAGCAGGCCAATAAAGCTGCCTCTGCGGCCAAGCTGGATACATTTACTTTTGACTCATTCCATGTTGATGAACCGCTGTACCCGGTCGAGCCGCATAAAGACCAGCAGCCCGCACAGAAAGCCAGTGCCGCGCCACAGCCCAGCGAGGCTGTGAAAACAATTCAAGCTCAAGATAACCGGCAGCCTGTCAGGCAATCAATACCACCGCCTGTCGCGAGTGAACCGGTCAAGAATAAGCCCAGTCAGGAACAAATTAAACAAGGAGCGCAACAGCGTATTGCGGCCGAACAGCGCATCGCTGCGGAAGCTCAGCTGGCCAAACAACAGGCCGATGCCCAAGCTCGGGTTTGGGCTGAAGCTGAGCAACGGGCGCTTGAAGTTGCCAAGGCCAACGCAGAGCGAGCCGCTCATCAGGCTGAATTGACCGTTGCCGATACCCATCATGTTGAAAAACCAGTCTCAATTGCACGAGCCCATTACAAGCCGTTCGCATGGGGGCGGCTGATGGGGTTTGTGTTCATGCTGGGGATGTTCTTGCTGGTGCTGCTGGTCGGCGCGCTGTTTGTTGCCCCCTATGTGTTGCCGATGCGGGATTACATGCCCAAGGTCCAACAACTGCTGTCCGAAAGATTGCATCAGCCGGTGCACATCGGCTATTTGTCCGGACGTATTCTGCCCATGCCGCGTTTGGAATTGGGTGAGATATATATCGGCGATGTGAAGCAATTTCAGGCCAAAGAGGCGCAAATAAATTTTGATATCACCGGCTTGTTCGACGATAAGAAGCCGATCAGTAGTGTCGAGTTTCAAGATGTAAAAATCAGCGGTGCCGGGTTGCAGAAGGCCGTAGCATGGTTGCAACAGCTGGCCAATCAGGATCAATATCCGGTCAGTCGCATGGTGATCAGTCAAGGCACGCTGGATGCGGACGCCGCCCAATTGACCGGTGTCGAAGGCGAGTTGAATTTCAACCCTGTTGGCAAATTTACCCAGGCCAATTTGCGCGCAAATGCCGGCAAATTCACGATGGCTATTAATGCCACTCCGGAAAACAAGCTGCAAGTCGCGATAACGGTGCGCGGCAGCGCGTTACCGTTGTTGCCAAATTGGACGTTTGATGAGCTGAATGCAAAAGGTGAGTTAAGCTCTGAAGAGTTACAGATCAGTGATTTCAATGGCCGTATTCTGGGGGGTGTTTTGCAAGGGAATGCCAGCATCATCTGGCGTTCAGGCTGGCGCGTACAAGGTGCGCTGAATGCAAAAACGATCACGATGCAGAAGTTGAATCATTTGCTGGATGGAAATATCGAAGGCTCGGCACGCTTCAAAATGAGCTCGATGGATTTAGCCGGTTTGACCGATTCCGTGGTGCTGGATGGCAGCTTCATGGCGAATAACGGGATGATCAGCGGCATGGACATCGTTGAAACTGCGCGTAGGCGCAGCAAGGTAAACTTGCCGGGCGGCAGGACGCCTTTCGATGGGCTCAGCGGTGTCATTTCATATGCCAGCAATGCTTATCACTTTAGTCAGGTGAAAGTCGCGGCGGGTGTGTTGAATGCGACGGCCACCTTTGATGTCGAACGGCAACAGTTATCTGGAAAGATGAGTGTCAGTTTGTCGATGCACGATGGGACTGCGCCTGCCGACCTGCAAATGGGCGGTACGATCGACAGCCCCACGTTGCACTTTGAGCCTTAGTTTATCCGCACTTGGCGAGACGTTCTAGGGCCTATCTGAGGTTTTGGTTCCGGAATAACCTGTGCGTGGTTACTGCCACTTTAGTGGCTTTACCCCTACAGGGGGCGATAATCTCTGCGAGGCAACCGCAGCCTCCCTCTTGCGTGGAGAAGGTTCACCCTCCAGGCACGAGAGCCTCCACCGAAACCTTATGACAGCGCTTTCGCTATACGCTCCAGCGCATTCTTGAGATTTTCCATCGAGGTGGCGAACGACAACCGGATATAGCCCTCAGAGCCGAATGCCGAGCCCGGCACCACCGCCACGCCGGCTTCCACCAGCAGATATTCGGACAGCGCGATGTCGGTGGCCGCCCCAATGGTGCCCTTCTTGTGCAGCGTGGCAATCGCACCGCGCGCATCCGGGAACGCATAGAACGCGCCGCCCGCCATGATGCACTTCAACCCTGGAATCTGATTCAACTCGTTAACGACGAACACGTGGCGCTCGCGGAACGCTTTGAGCATAGGCGCGATGCAGCCCTGATCGCCGTTCAGCGCGGCCTCTGCGGCGACTTGCGAAATTGAGGTCGGGTTCGAGGTGCTTTGCGATTGCACGTTTTCCATTGCGGTGATGATGTGCTCCGGTCCCGCCGCATAGCCGATGCGCCATCCGGTCATCGCGTAGGCTTTCGACACACCGTTCAGCACCATCGTGCGCGGATACAGGTCGGGACAGGCGTTCAGGATGTTGACGAATTTCGCATCGGTCAGCGCGATATGCTCGTACATGTCGTCAGTGGAAATCAGGATGTTTGGATGGCGGCGCAACACCGCGCCCAGCGCCTGCAAATCTGCCAGGGTGTACACCGCACCGGACGGGTTGCTCGGGCTGTTGATCACGACCATTTTGGTTTTAGGCGTGATTGCCGCTTCCAGCTGCGCGGGCGTCATCTTGAAACCCTGTTCGATGCCGGCCTGCACGATCACAGGCTTACCTTCCGCGATGATCACGATGTCGGGATAAGATACCCAGTACGGCGCGGGAATGATCACCTCATCGCCGGGGTCGATCACGGACAGCGCCAGGTTGAAAAAACTCTGCTTGCCGCCGCATGACACCAATATCTGCTTCGCAGTGTAATCCAGCCCGTTGTCGCGCTTGAACTTGGCGATCACCGCGGCTTTAAGTGATGGCGTACCGCCGACTGCGGTGTACTTGGTGAAGCCCTTGTTGATCGCTTCGATCGCCGCATCCTTGATGTGCTGCGGCGTATCGAAATCGGGTTCGCCCGCGCCCAGCCCGATGATGTCTTTACCTTCCGCTTTGAGTTTCGCCGCACGCGCGGTCACAGCGAGAGTAGGGGAGGGTTTGATGGCTTGTACGCGAGTCGAGAGTTTCAAGATATTTCCTTGCTGTTTGAACAATGGCGCGAATTATACCCGCACCGGAGAAAGTATTGAATCGGCAGCATGAGGTCGCGTAGTCCGAATCCCGCTACGCGGCATAGCAGCCCCTAGCGTTTTCGCGGATGCTTATGCCAGTAGCGGAACTCTTCTTCGTAAATCTCGACATCCAGTTCCATGATCCTACTTTGCAGTCGTACTTGAACATCGCTTACGGCCTGGTTGTATATGCTAGGCCCAACTTCTTCGAGGAAGAATTGGAGCAGGGAGTCCGCTGTCACGTTTCCGATTTTCTCTTCCATGTTCTCGCTGAAATAGCGTTCGATGGATGTGACCGCAGCCTTGCGAGCTTCTTTGCTGAGTTCGATGGTCATGTTATTGCTGTTTCATCACGAAAAATGTTTGGTGTGGGTGCATCGACAAATAGGCGCGTATTTTGAGTGACGCTTTACCGTTTGGAAAACTAATCTTTGCCCATACAATACGCGGCCCAAATGTACATCAAAACCTTTCCTCACAGCCCCTGCCGCCTGTGCACCAGCTTTTTGAGTTTGCGGGCGATCAGCCTGCGGCCATCCGCGCAGTGCGGAATACCATGCTGGATATTTACTTGAAGAGTTTTCCGAGTGAACGGCTAAGCCAGCCGCCTTCTTTCTTATCATTGACTATGCGATCGATATTGGCTTTTACCTCAGACACATAGGCCATATCGTCCCGCTTGATATGGTGCACCAGCCAAGTGCTGAGCATGCTGTGAGTTTGTTCAGCGACATCGTCCCCTGCTTTGTGCTCGGCTTGATACTTCGCTACGCGCTTGACGAATATATCGTGTATGGCCTTGTGGGGTATTGCATACGCATACCCGGCTTCTTGTTGCAGGCTTTCTTCGAAGGCAAAGTGCGATAAGGTGTAGTCCACCAGATCGTTCAGCACATTCCCAACCGTGGCACGGTTCCCTTGTGAAATGGCATATTCCAGCTGGTTGATGTAATCCACAATGCTTTTATGCTGATCGTCAATAACATCAATTCCCGTGTTAAGGTCACTTGACCATACGATTGCCATGTTCTTTTCCCTGTCAAAATACTGCACAAATAAGGCCACGGTTTTCCAGAGTTGGCCGGGCGTAAACTTAAGGGGTAGCACCAAACTTATTGATTCTGACCGTCTTTTGCTGCGTAGATAGTATCCTTTAATTTGTAAGGTTTTGCAATTCAATCTTTGCCCGTACAATGCCAAGTTCACCATGAACATCAAAACCTCCCCCAACGGTCCTTACCGCCTGCACCAGCCTTTTGAGCCTGCGGGCGACCAGCCTGCTGCCATCGCGCAGCTGGTCGAGGGCATCAAGGACGGTTTGTCGTTCCAGACATTGCTGGGCGTGACCAGCTCGGGCAAGACGTTCATGCAATTGTCCTGATGCCTGCTGACCGCAAAAATTACTACTGGCGCATCGCCGGATTCTATTTTTTTTATTACGCCTTCGTGGGGATGTTTGCGCCCTACTGGAGCTTGTACCTCAAGTCCATAAGCTTCAGCGCGATCGAGATCGCGATCCTGATGTCGATCCAGCCGGTGATGCGCATGATTGCGCCGAATCTGTGGGGCTGGCTGGCCGACTATACTGGCAAGCGCTTGCAGGTGGTGCAGATCGCCGCGAGCTTGAGCGCGGTGTGCTACCTAGGGGTGTTCGCGACCACCAGTTTCTGGGGCATGTTTCTGGTGCTGGCACTGATGGGTTTTTTCTGGAGCGCCTCGATGCCGCTGGTGGAGGCAACCACGCTGACTTATCTGGGCAAGCACAGCGCGCGCTACGGACGCATACGCTCGTGGGGCTCGATCGGCTTCATCGTCTCAGTGGTGGGCCTAGGGTATGCCTTCGACTATATCGCCATCGTCTGGCTACTGTGGGCGGGGGTGGTGTGTGAGGTCGGCATCCTGATTTTTGCCCGGCAGATTCCGGCAATTTCCGTGCTGGCGCATCACACCGATCATCAGCCGGTCAAACAAATCATCATGCAGCCGCGTGTGATCGCGTTGTTCAGCGCGTGTTTTATGATGTCTGTCGCACACGGCCCTTATTACACTTTCTACTCGATTTACCTGGTCGAACACGGCTACGCGAAAAGCGCGGTGGGGGGCTTGTGGGCGCTCGGCGTGATCTGCGAAATCGGCGTGTTCTTCGTAATGCCCTGGCTGGTGCGCCGCTTTGGTTTCACGCGAATCCTGCTGGTCAGCTTCGGCGCTGCGGTGCTGCGCTTCATGCTGATCGGCTGGGGCGTGGATTTTCTGTCGCTGCTGCTCATAGCCCAAGTGCTGCACGCCGCCACCTTTGGCGCGTATCACGCCGCCTCGGTGGGGCTGGTGCACGAGTTCTTTCAGGGTCGGCATCAGTCTAAAGGCCAGGCGCTGTTCGGCAGTCTCACCTACGGCGCGGGCGGCATGCTGGGCGGCTTGGCGAGCGGCCCGATCTGGCAGCACTATGGCGCGAGCGTGCTATATTCTTGCAGCGCGGGTGTGGCGTTGCTGGGCTTGCTGCTGATACTCTGGAAACAGTGCATCGCGAGTGCGCAGCAAACGACACAAGATATTCGGGCGGATTGAATTTATGGTTTTCCTTTCCGCCAAAGAACCCGATTTATTAACTTGAGAGGCTGCATGAAGCTAACCTTTATATTTCGTGGCATATTCCGGGCTGCCATACTCCTAGCCGTCGGCGCACTGACTGTCCCTGTCGCGCAAGGCCAAGTCATCGATCCCCAGCGCATCGATACCCAACAAGTTCCTGACCTGCCGATAAGGAGCGTTCCCTCTGGCCCGCCCCCGGATTCCGGCATCCGGTCAGATGTCTGGAGAGTATCCGCTGGCGGGGGGCTCAGTTATGCGCCGCGCTATGAAGGCGCATCGAGCAATAGCCTGCGCGTGATGCCGCTGCTGGAAGCGGGCCATGGAAAAATCTTCATCAGTCCGCTACGCGGCATTGGCTATAATTTTTCTGACGACAAGAATATGGAGTATGGATTGCGCCTGACACTGGGACATGGCCGCAGGCAAAATGCTGATCCCCGCCTGAACGGTATGGGCGACATCAGTTATTCGGCTGAAACCGGCGCATACCTCAATTTACGTTTCTCACCCTGGTACATCTCAGGCGGCCTGACTGCCGGTTCACATGGCACGCATGCGGAACTGGGCGGTGGGATCGGCATACCCCTTTCAACTGCCGACCGCCTGCGCATCGGCGCCAATTTGAACTGGGGCGACAACCAATACAACCAGACCTACTTCGGCGTGACGGCCGCCCAGGCTACCGCATCCGGCAACGTGCTGACCGCCTATAACGCCAGCGCCGGCATCAAGGATTACGCCTTGACCGCCAACTGGGCGCACAGCTACAGCAAGGAATGGTTCAGTGGCGCGGGCGTCTCGTTCAAGCGGCTCACCGGCAGCGCCCAATACAGCCCGCTGACCATGCGCCGCACGATGAATAGCCTCAACTTTCTGGTAGGCTATCGGTTCTAGGAAACGCGATATATGCGCGGATTACTATGCGGTGCCAGCCGGGCAAGCGGCTTGTGTCGACTCTCTAGTCCTGATGTCGACCACTTATTTTTTTGATGAATTATCCCGCCTTCTGTCACCGGTTTTTTGTCTTCTATTATCCCGGTCCGGATAGGGGTTTGCGGTATTTTGCCTTCTGTCCTTGATTCTACTTCGCCGGTCTTCTACCCGCTGTTTCCGGTCATCGGTTGCGGGGGACGACGCTCGATCAGAACCTGGGGTCTGCGGCGGAGTGCGTTGCAACATGCCGATGTCGGCATTGTGGGCAATCACATGTTCCGCAAACAGGATGTTTTTTTCAATCGCTTCAAGGTACGGGTTTTGCCCGTTAAAATGTTTCTCAATGTGGCGATAAGCTCCCTCTAAGGTTTCTTCCATGCGTTTTTTTGCGCCTCGGTAGAATTCAGGGGTTTTGATTACCAGGTCTTGCGGGGAAGAAAAAATGACTTGCTCATTGCCTTGCGCATCGCGTTTTGTTGCAATGCCGCCCAGAACGAACTCGGTGTATAGCCGGTCATGGCATTTTTCGAGATAACAACGATCCGCCATTTGCGCCAATATGTCTGCCGAAGCCACCAGATTGCCGATAACCCGGTAAACAGGCGAGGGCACCAGAATGCGGTCTACCGGCACTTCATAGCCGGTGTAATGCACCACTTGCGCGGCTGTTTCGGCCTGATTACCTAAGCCGATATCCTGCATATATTTTTTGATTAATTCCGCGCCGCGCGAAACATGAGTCAGCGTGAATTCCGCGCCATGTCTGTCATCTTCGATGCCGCGTTTGCGCAGGTATCCGCTGTCATGAAACAGCGCCAGCAAAATGCCAAAGACGAATAGCTCTTCGCCCAGTCCATAGCCCTCCTTTTGCGAGCGCTCGTAGCCATCAATCAGGCGCGCACTGGCCAGTGTTACATCCATGATATGTTGCAAATCATGGTAGCCGGTGTCGCATGCTGCATAGCCGGGATGCTCGCCGCGATAAAGCTGGACAATGTGGACCATCGCATTCCGCAGCGTGCTGACGGCAGCGCCCGGATAAAGGTTGAGAAAAATGCTCTCCACCACGATACCTACCGAAACGGGATCGGTTACGTCGACGGCGTTGGTTACATCAAAGTTATTTCGACGCAAGTTTGCATCCTTTTTCAGCATGGCAATATGCTAACACGAAGCTGAATCTGCGTTGTGCTCGAATGAAAGATGAGTTTAAAGGGCGTAAATCTTCTTCGACGGCGAAGGATTCTTCGGTATTTTGCAGAAATTGTTGATCTGTTTTGGCGTGGTTGGGTGCAGAGGCTAATGCCAAGCTGCGCCTGTTGTGGCATAATTGCGCGCTCTAAAAACGAGTATCTGGCAAGCGAAATAACATGAAAGCGCAAACTCTTTACGACAAACTCTGGAATGCTCACGTGGTGCGGCAGGAAGCCGACGGCACCGCGCTGATTTATATCGACCGTCATCTGGTGCATGAAGTGACCAGCCCGCAAGCCTTCGAGGGGCTGAAGCTGGCCGGGCGCCGTCTGTGGCGCACAGCGTCGATCCTGGCCGTGGCCGATCACAACGTGCCGACCACCGGGCGGGCGCAGGGCATCAGTGATCCGATCGCGCGTTTGCAGGTTGAGACGCTGGATAGTAATTGTGCCGAGTTCGGCGTTAACGAATTCAAGATGAACGATGTGCGCCAAGGCATCGTGCATGTGATCGGGCCGGAGCAGGGCGCGACTCTGCCGGGCATGACGGTGGTGTGCGGCGATTCGCATACCAGCACGCACGGCGCGTTCGCCGCGCTGGCGTTCGGTATCGGCACCTCCGAGGTCGAGCATGTGATGGCGACGCAATGTTTGCTGATGAAAAAGTCCAAAGCCATGCAGGTAGTGGTGGAGGGCGCGTTGCACAAGGGCGTGACCGCCAAGGACATCGCGCTGGCGGTGATCGGCAAGATTGGCACGGCGGGCGGCACTGGCTATGCGATCGAGTTCGCTGGTAGCGCGATACGCGGCCTTTCGATGGAAGGGCGCATGACGGTGTGCAACATGGCGATCGAAGCGGGCGCACGCGCGGGCATGATCGCAGCGGACGACACGACGATCAACTATCTCAAGGGTCGCCCGTTCGCGCCTCAAGGCGAAGTGTGGGACAAGGCGGTGGCTTACTGGAACACGCTGCACAGCGATGACGGCGCGCGGTTCGATCAGGTAATTAAGCTCGATGCCGCAAGCATCCGTCCGCAAGTGACCTGGGGCACCTCGCCGGAAATGGTGGTGGCGGTGGACGGGCGCGTGCCCGATCCTTCAACCATGAGTGATGCGGTCAAGCGTGATGCTGCCGCGCGCGCGTTGCAGTATATGGGCCTGGTGGCGAACACGCCGATCACCGAGATCAATATAGATAAGGTGTTTATCGGTTCCTGCACCAATGCGCGCATCGAGGATATGCGCGCGGCGGCAGCGATCGCGAAGGGTCGGCACATCGCGGCCAACGTGAAGCTGGCGATGGTGGTGCCCGGTTCCGGCTTGGTGAAGCGCCAGGCCGAACAGGAAGGCCTGGATAAAATTTTTATCGCGGCGGGTTTTGAATGGCGCGAGCCGGGTTGCTCGATGTGTCTGGCGATGAATGACGACAGGTTGTCGTCGGGTGAGCGCTGTGCCTCAACCTCTAACCGCAATTTCGAAGGGCGGCAGGGGCAGGGCGGACGCACGCATCTGGTGAGTCCAGAGATGGCTGCGGCGGCGGCGATCGCCGGACATTTTGTCGATGTGAGCAAGTTGTAAGTGGAGCGGACATGAAAAAGATGGCGGCTTTATTGATGGCATTGCTGGTGCTGGGCCTTTTTTCTGGCCGCACGGCGTTTGCGGATGACAGCATCGTTGATCGAGCCGGCAAGGGAATCAAGAAAGGTTCGGAGGCTGCCGGTCGGGGCATCAACAAGGGTGGCGAAGCGGCGGCTAAAGGTATCAAGAAAGGCAGCGATGCGGCTGCTCCACATATCAAGAAGGGCGGCGCGTGGGTGGGTCGTGGACTCAAGAAAACGGGCGAAAAATTGGAAAAGGCAGGCAAGTCATAATGCAAAAATTTATTGTGTTCGATGGCGTGGTCATGCCCTTGGATAGGGCTAACGTGGATACCGACGCGATCATCCCGAAGCAGTTTTTGAAATCGATCAAGCGTTCCGGTTTCGGCCCGAATCTGTTCGATGAATGGCGCTATCTCGATCACGGTGAGCCGGGCAGGGATAATTTCGGGCGTCCGCTCAATCCGGATTTCGTGCTGAATCAGTCGCGTTATCAAGGTGCGCAGATTCTGCTGGCACGCGAGAATTTTGGCTGCGGCAGTTCGCGCGAGCATGCACCTTGGGCGCTGGAGGATTACGGTTTTCGCGCCATCATCGCGCCCAGCTTTGCCGACATATTTTTCAATAACTGTTTCAAGAACGGCTTGCTGCCGATCCGTCTGGATGTGGACAAGGTTGACGCGTTGTTCAAGGCGGTGGAGACGAATGTCGGCTACAAGCTGGCGATTGATCTGGAGCAGCAGACCATCAGCGCGCCGGATGGCAAAGTGTATAAATTCGAAGTCGAGTCGTTCCGCAAGCACTGTCTGTTGAACGGCCTGGACGACATCGGGCTGACCTTGCAGCATGTCCATGAGATCAAAGCGCATGAGGCAAAGCATCGCGCTGCACAGCCTTGGTTGTTCGCATAAATCAATTTGTAACTTGGACTGGAAATGGTAATGAAAATTGCAGTATTGCCCGGTGACGGGATAGGCCCGGAGATCGTCGCACAAGCGGCACGTGTGCTGGAAGCGTTGCGCAGCGACGGCCTGAAAATCGAGCTGGAATACGCGCACATCGGTGGCGCAGGTTATGACGCGGCGGGCGATCCGTTCCCTGCTGCGACTGAAAAGCTGGCGCTTGCCGCTGACGCGGTGCTGCTCGGCGCAGTGGGCGGTTATCAATACGATACGCTGGCACGTCCACTGCGCCCTGAGCAAGGCCTGTTGCGCATACGCAAGGGGCTGGGGTTATTCGCCAACCTGCGCCCCGCGATGGTGTACCCCGAGTTGGTCAATGCATCCAGCCTGAAGCCGGAGTTGGTGTCGGGTCTGGACATCATGATTTTGCGCGAACTGACCGGCGATATTTATTTCGGCCAACCGCGCGGCATCCGCACGCTGGATAACGGCGAGCGCCAGGGTTTCGACACGATGCACTACAGCGAGTCGGAAATCCGCCGCGTGGCGCATGTCGGTTTCCAGATCGCGCTGAAGAGAGCCGGTTTGAATGGTAAGGGAAAGATGTGCTCGGTTGACAAGGCCAACGTGCTGGACACCAGCATGTTCTGGCGCGAGATCGTGACCGAGGTGAGCCGCGAATACCCGCAGGTCGAGTTGTCGCACATGTATGTGGACAATGCCGCGATGCAGCTGGTGCGCGCACCCAAACAGTTCGATGTGATTCTGACCGGCAACATCTTCGGCGATATTTTGTCGGACGAGGCGTCGATGCTGACAGGTTCCATCGGCATGTTGCCATCGGCTTCGCTGGATGCGAACAACAAGGGCCTATATGAGCCGTGTCACGGTTCCGCACCCGACATCGCGGGCAAAAACATCGCCAATCCGCTGGCGACGATTCTGTCGGTGGCGATGATGATGCGTTACACCTTTTTGCGCGAAGACATCGCACAACGCATCGAAACGGCGGTGCGCAAAACATTGCAACAGGGCCTGCGCACCGGCGATATCGCCGAAGCGGGCATGCAGAAGATCGGCACGGCGGCGATGGGCGACGCGGTCGTCGCGGCACTATAAATTTATTCTAGAGAGAAGAAGCATGAGCAAGCAATATGACGTTTGTATATTAGGGGCGACCGGTGCGGTGGGTGAGGCGATGCTGTCGATACTGGAGCAGCGCAAATTTCCGGTACGCAATCTTTACCCGCTGGCCTCAAGCCGCTCGGCAGGTTCCACGGTGACATTCCATGGCGAAGAAATCACGGTGCTGGATGTGGAAGGTTTCGACTTTGCCAAGACTCAGATCGGCTTGTTCTCGGCGGGCGGCAGCGTGTCGGAAAAATATGCGCCGATCGCAGCTGCAGCCGGTTGCGTCGTGATCGACAACACCGCTCATTTTCGCTACGACCGCGATATCCCGCTGGTGGTCCCGGAAGTGAATCCGCACGCGATCGCGCAATACAAGAATCGAGGCATCATCGCCAATCCGAATTGCTCGACCATTCAGATGATGGTGGCGCTCAAGCCGATCCAGGACGCGGTAGGTATTGCGCGTATCAACGTGGCGACTTATCAGGCGGTGTCCGGCACCGGCAAGGAAGCGATCGACGAACTCGCCGAACAAACCCGCGCGCTGTTCAATCAGCAAGATGTCGAAGTTGAGGTGTATCCGAAGCGCATCGCCTTTAACGTGCTGCCGCAAATCGATGTGTTCATGGAAAACGGCTACACCAAGGAAGAAATGAAAATGGTGTGGGAAACCCAGAAGATCATGGAGGATGATTCCGTTCTGGTAAACGCGACTGCGGTGCGCGTGCCGGTATTCTACGGCCATTCAGAAGCAATACACATCGAAACCCGCAAGAAGATCACCGCCGTCGAGGCGCGTGCCTTGCTGGAAAAGGCGCCGGGCGTGATCGTGATGGACAAGCGCGAACCGGGCGGCTACCCGACACCGATAGACGCGGCGGGAAACGATGCGACCTATGTCGGGCGCATCCGTGATGATATCTCGCACCCGATGGGCTTGAATTTGTGGGTGGTCAGCGACAATGTGCGCAAGGGCGCGGCGCTGAATAGCGTGCAGATCGCGGAAATTTTAATTGCGAAATATCTCAGTTAAGACATAATGCGAAGAATATTGTGAGCTTGTGCTTATAACTCTTTGATGTTATTTTGTATTATAAAATAAAAAAGGTGAGGGTGATCGAGTGCGAAAATCACTGGTGAAACGATTAGCCATTCGACTAGGCTGCCAAAAGAAGCCAGCCAAGTCGCTGGTTATACTAAAACTGCTCGGCGTTACTGTTGCTTTGATGCTGTCTGCTACTGTTTCCGCCGTAGGTATGGGCGGAATAAATGTGGCGTCTGCTTTGGGGCAACCGCTAAAGGCCGACATAGCGTTAGTGGCAATCAGCAAGACCGAGAAGGACAGTCTGGTCGCTCGCCTTGCCTCACCCGAAGCCTATAAGAGTGCCGGGGTGGAATATCCCTATGGCAATAAGTTTAAATTTTTAATTGAGAGTCGCGCTGACGGACAGCCATACATCAAGGTAAGCAGCACGCAACCCGTCAACGACCCCTTTGTAAGTCTTCTGGTTGAGTTGAGCTGGTCTTCGGGCAAACTGTCTCGCGAATATACTTTTCTGCTGGACCCTCCGGGATATGTGCTGGAACAACCTGCCCAGGCGGTAGTGCAGGCCGTCGCACCTGCAGTCGCAGCATTGGCTGAGCCAGCCGTGTCGGGCGTACCAGCCGTGCCGACAGCAGCCGTAGTCACACCCTTGGCACCAGCTGCGCCGGTAGCCGTAGTCACGCTTGCCCCACCCGCAATTGCCGCATCGGCCGTGTCGGCAGAAACCACAGTCACGCCTGGAGTGCCAGCCGCGCCGGTAGCCGCAGCCACGCCCACCGCACTTATAGTGGGCGCGTCGGGCGTACCAGGCGTGACTGATGAATTTGCAGCCGCATCGTCCGTGCCAGCTGTGACGACAGAAGCGACGACCAAGCCTGCGGAACAAGCTCCTCTCGAAGCTGAAGCTGAAGCGGAAAAAGTGAATAAAGAGTGGCTTGTGGTTCAACGCGGCGACACGATGTACAAGATCGCGGCACAAACCAAATTGGCTGATGTGAGTCTGGAACGGATGCTGGTGGCACTGTATCGCGCCAATGCCGACCAGTTCGATGGCCGAAACATGAATCGCATCAGGGTCGGTAAAATCTTGCATTTGCCTAGTCAGCAAGAATTGACGAACGTGCAACAGTCTGAGGCGGTAAAAGAGATTCATGCTCAGGCAGCCGATTGGAATGCCTACCGGCAAAAGTTGGCAAGTGCAGCCTCGGTCAGTAATCAGTCAGAAACACCGCAACAAGTAGCTTCCGGCAAGATCAGCAGTTCGATAGCCGATATGGCTCCGGTGGCAAAAGAGTCCGCCAAAGAGGTGCTGAAACTATCCAAGGGCGAAGCGCCTGGAGATCAGGTCGGGACAGCCGGTGGCAAGTCCATGTCCGATCAGGATAAGAAAAATGCAGCGCAGGAAGACGCGATTGCCAAGGGCAAGGCATTGAAGGAAGAGCAGGAACGCACCGCTCTGCTCGAAAATAATCTTCAGGATATGCAACGCCTCGCCCAATTGAAAGCGGCTGCAGCCGAATTGGCGCAACCCGCTAGTGCCGTGGCTAAAACTGCTGCAAGCGAAGTGACAGCAGCGTCTGCGGTCAAGCCGACACCGGTTGCACAGCCCAAGCCAAAACAGGTCAAGCCGGAACCATCCCTGCTGGATCAGATTCTGGACGAGCCACTTTATCTGGCTGGCGGCGCGGCTGCATTGCTGATTCTGGGTGGCATGGGTTTTATGTTGTACCGCCGAAAAAAAAAATCATTTGATGAGGATGTAAGCGATTTTACCGAGGAGGATGCTGGTTCGGCTACCGGTCGCATGGCCGCACCGGTTGTTCCTTCTCCCGAGACCGGCGATTTCACCGGCTCGCCTTCGGCTCAAGTTGTGGCAGCTCCCCAATCGGATAACGTTGATCCGATCAGTGAGGCCGATCTGTTCCTTAACTTTGGCCGTGATGTTCAGGCTGAGGAAATACTTAAAGAAGCGCTGCAAAACACCCCGAACAATCACCTGATTCACCTCAAGCTGCTGGGCATCTATGCTAATCGCAAGGATGCAAACTCCTACTCGACCATTGCGCGCCTGTTACAGAATTCCGGTGATGAAGATGCCTGGCAACAAGCCGTTGCGATGGGTCGCAAGCTGGAACCGAACAACCCTATGTATGGCGGCTCCGGACCGGTTGAGGATATGGGTAGCGCGACCATGCAAATGCCGGCTTTCAATATCACATCGGAACCAGAACCTGTTCAGAAGTCTCAAGCATCGGCTCTTGATTTTGATTTTGGAGCGCCCTCAGCCCAAGCGGCTCCGTCGCCGGAACAAGACTTTTTGAGCGGTGCAGAAACAACTTCGGTTCTGTCATCTGATGGCAGGCTTGCCGCGCAAAGCGCGGAAATGGACTTTGACGTCACATCCTCACAAGCTTCGATGTCTGCGGCTACCAGCCAAGATGGCGGGATGGATTTTGATATCACGTCTACCCATCCTTCGATGGGTGCAGCAGGTGAGTCAACCGCCGCCGCATCTCCAATGTCGAATGATCTGGTTTTCGATGTGACGGGCAGCCATTCATTCAAGCCGCCAACGGCTCAGCCGAAAATAAGCAAGCCGGTAGATGATGGTGGCGGGATGGAGTTTACGCTGGATTTCCCGGTTGAAAATATGGCCCCGAAATCTGCGCCAGTGCCACAATCTGCTTCAGCCGGTTTGGCTGGCATCAGTTTGAACTTTGACGATGTCGCAGCACCTGCCGGATCGACAGCGGGAAACAAGGATGATCGCTGGCAAGAAGTTGCAACCAAACTCGATTTGGCCAAGGCCTATCACGAAATGGGCGATGCCAGCGGCGCACGTGAAATCCTTGAGGAAGTCATGCGCGAAGGTGATGCCGGGCAACGCGAAGCCGCGCAAGCTATTTTCGATCTGCTCGGTTGATCATGCTTCTTGTCAATGCGGCAGCTCAAGTTTGGGCTGCCGTTTTTTATTGGAATAAGGCACCAGTGTGAAATTTCATCCTGCCGCGCAGATATTGACCTGGTGTTTGTCGGTTGCGATCATGCAATTCCTGACACTTGAAATCCTGCTGGTCGCGGCGGCGGGTGTGTTGCTCTGCGCGCTGTTGCTGTCAACACACAAGCTCTTGCAATTATTGCGCCGCACCCGCTGGATCATGCTGTCGCTATTGCTGATCTACGCTTACACCACGCCCGGACAGCCACTGTTGGATGTGCCTTTCAGTCCGAGCCGTGAAGGATTGGGCGATGGCGTGCTGCAACTCACTCGGTTGCTGGCCGCACTCGCCGGATTGGCAATATTGCTGGACCGGTTGCATAGGCAGCAATTGATCGCCGGTCTGTACACCTTGTTTGCCCCATTGCAGTTGATCGGCGTGTCGCGTGAACGAGTCGCGGTGCGACTGGCATTGACGCTGCATTATGCCGAGGTCGCGATGTTGCGTGATACGCATACC
Source organism: Gallionella sp. (assembly GCA_017880865.1). Taxonomy (GTDB): domain Bacteria; phylum Pseudomonadota; class Gammaproteobacteria; order Burkholderiales; family Gallionellaceae; genus Gallionella. The sequence goes on along the minus strand of JADGRL010000022.1, from coordinate 13,837 downwards.
TGGCAAGACAACCTGCGCAGTCTGTTGGAACCGCATCATGAGACCAGCAAACAAATGGAACTGACGCTGTATCGTTTTGGTATACGCGATGGTTTGTTGGTGGGCGCAGCACTACTGCTGTTATTCGGGGCGATGCGATGAGAATCGCGCTGGGTGTGGAGTATGACGGCTCGCCGTTTTTCGGCTGGCAGAGTCAGGCAGAAGGGCTGACCGTGCAGGACACACTGCAGCGCGCCTTGAGACAAATAGCCGGTGGCCAGAATACAAACGACCAGATTGCCGGTGACCAGATAACAGACGGACAGCTTTCAGTCATCGCGGCGGGACGTACCGACACCGGCGTACATGCGCTCGAACAAGTGGTCCATTTTGATACGTTGGTCGAACGTCCGCTGACCGCATGGGTACGCGGCGTGAATGCGTTGCTGCCGGACAGCATTGCGGTGCGCTGGGCGCATCCGGTGCCGGATGAATTTCATGCGCGCTTTTCGGCGCATGGCCGCAGCTACCGCTATCTGCTGATCAATCGTGCCGTACGTCCTGCGATTCAGGCGGGCAAGGTGGGCTGGTTTCATGCCCCGCTGGATGAGGACAAGATGCGCGAGGCCGCGCAGTATCTGTTGGGCGAACATGATTTCAGCGCGTTTCGCGCGGCGCAATGTCAGGCTAAATCGCCGGTCAAGCACCTCCACCAGCTGGATATACGCAGGCAGGGCGATATGCTGATATTCGATGTGAGCGCCAGTGCTTTTTTGCATCACATGGTGCGCAACATTGTCGGTTGCCTGGTCTATGTCGGCAAGGGTAAATATCCCCCGGCCTGGCTGGCCGAGGTATTGGCCGGTCGCGAGCGCAGCTTCGCCGCACCGACTTTCGCACCGGATGGCTTATACTTGCGCCGGATAAAATATGAAGCAAAGTGGGGATTGCCGCAAATGGAAAGCGAGATTGGGTTGGGAGGGCTGTTGTGACGCGCGTCAAGATTTGCGGCATCACCCGCGTGGAAGACGCGCGCTCTGCCGCGCACAGCGGGGCGGATGCGATCGGGCTGGTGTTCTATGACAAGAGCCCGCGCCATGTCAGCTTCGCGCAGGCTAAACAATTGGCCGCCGCGCTGCCGCCGTTCGTGACGGTGGTCGGGCTGTTCGTGAATCCCGCCGAAGCCCAAGTGCGCGAGGTGTTAAGCCATGTGCCGCTGGATTTATTGCAATTCCATGGCGACGAAACTCCCGAGTTTTGCGCGCAATTCGACCAGCCTTATCTCAAAGCAATCCGCGTCAAAGCTGGGGTGGATTTGTTACAATGCGCGGCGCGTTTTCATTCTGCCCAAGGTTTGTTGCTGGATGCTCATGTGGAAGGTATTGCCGGGGGTACCGGAGCGACCTTCGACTGGACATTGATACCGCAAAAATTGCCGCTGCCGGTGATATTGTCCGGCGGCCTGGGTCCGGAGAATGTCGCGGCGGCGATCAAACAAGTGCGGCCTTATGCGGTGGATGTGTCCAGCGGTGTGGAGGCGACAAAAGGAATCAAGGATGCGGCGAAAATTGCCGCGTTCATTAACGAGGTTAAGAGCATTGACTTACAATTATCCAGATAGCACCGGCCATTTCGGCCAGTTCGGCGGCATCTACATGGCCGAGACGCTGATCCCGGCCGTGGAAGAATTGCGCACGCAGTATTTGCGCTATCAAAACGACCCGGAATTCAAGGCCGAATTCGCCTATGAACTGAAACACTATGTCGGGCGTCCCAGCCCGATCTATCACGCCAAGCGCCTGTCCGAGAGCTTGGGCGGCGCGCAAATTTATCTCAAGCGTGAAGACCTCAACCACACTGGCGCGCACAAGATCAACAACGCGATTGGCCAAGCCTTGCTGGCCAAACGCATGGGCAAGAAGCGCGTGATCGCCGAGACCGGCGCGGGCATGCACGGTGTGGCGACCGCGACGGTGGCGGCGCGGTTCGGCATGGAGTGCGTGGTGTATATGGGCGCGGAAGACATCCAGCGCCAGGCACCCAATGTGTTCCGCATGAAGCTGCTCGGCGCGACCGTCGTGCCGGTTACGAGCGGTTCCAAGACACTCAAGGACGCGTGCAACGAGGCGATACGCGACTGGGTCACCAACGTCGAGAGCACCTTCTACATCTTCGGCACGGCGGCGGGCCCGCATCCTTACCCGATGATGGTGCGCGATTTTCAGTGTGTGATCGGCAACGAAGCAAAGGTGCAGATGCCGGAGATGATCGGTCGGCAACCGGATGCGGTGATCGCCTGTGTCGGCGGGGGGTCCAACGCGATTGGGCTGTTCTATCCCTACATCGAAGAAAAAAGCGTGCAGATCATCGGCGTGGAAGCGGGTGGTCACGGCATCAGTAGCGGTCAACATGCCGCACCGCTGACCGCGAATGCTAAAGTCGGCGTGCTGCACGGCAACAAGGTGTACCTGATGCAGGACGAGAACGGCCAGATCATCGAGACGCATTCGATCTCAGCCGGTCTGGATTATCCTGGCGTCGGCCCCGAGCACTGCCTGTTGAAGGATCAGGGGCGCGCGCAATATGTCGCGATTAACGACGACGAGGCGCTGGCCGCATTCGATGCGCTGTGTCGTTTCGAGGGCATCATCCCCGCGCTGGAATCCAGTCATGCGCTGGCGCATGCGATGAAGATTGCACCGACGATGGCTAAGGATAAAGTCCTGCTGGTGAACCTGTCCGGTCGCGGCGACAAGGATATGAACACGGTGGCGAAATTGAAGGGCATCACGTTATGAGCCGCATCCAGACCACCTTCGACAAGCTCAAGCAACACAACCGTCGTGCGCTGATCCCGTTCATCACCGCAGGCGACCCGTCGCCGCAACTCACCGTGCCGTTGATGCACGGGCTGGTGGAATCGGGTGCGGACGTGCTCGAACTGGGCGTGCCGTTCTCCGACCCGATGGCGGATGGCCCGGTCATCCAGCGCGCATCCGAGCGAGCACTCAAACAGGGCATGTCGCTGCGCGGCGTGCTGGACCTGGTCGCCGAATTCCGCAAACGTGACAACAATACCCCGGTGGTGCTGATGGGCTACGGCAATCCGATCGAGGCGATGGGCTGGGAGAATTTCGCGAAACGTTGCGCCGAGGTTGGCGTGGATGGCGTGCTGACCGTGGACTTCCCGCCGGAAGAAAGCCATGAGGCATTCGAGCATCTGCAAGCTCATGGCATCGACCCGATTTTTCTGCTGGCGCCGACCACGGACGACGCGCGCGTGGCGCGTGTCGCCAAACTGGCGCGCGGCTATGTGTATTATGTTTCGCTCAAGGGCGTGACCGGCTCGGGAAATTTGGATTTATCTGCCATCGCGGAAAAAATTCCGCAGCTGCGCAAACACATCAAGCTGCCGATCGGCGTGGGCTTCGGCATACGCGATGCCGCGACCGCGCAGGCTGTGGCGAAGCTGTGCGATGGCGTGGTGGTGGGCAGCCGCATCGTGCAGGAAATCGAAAATTCGACAGAACAAAACGTGGTTGCCAACGTAGCCAAGCTGGTGAAAGAACTGCGCGTGGCGATAGATCAAAAGTAGGTCATAGGAGAAAACAACATGAGCTGGTTTCAAAAATTATTACCGCCAAAAATCAAACGCCGCGACGGCGATGCAAAGAAAAATGTGCCGGAGGGTTTGTGGAGCAAATGCCCGTCCTGTCAGGCGGTGTTGTATCACTCCGATCTGGAAAAAAACCAGAGCGTCTGCCCGAAGTGCAAACACCATCACCGCATCACCGCGCGCACCCGCTTGGATTTGCTGCTGGATGGCGAAGGACGCTTCGAGATCGGCGCGGAAGTATTGCCGATCGATACCCTGAAATTTAAAGATAGCAGAAAATATTCTGATCGCCTGATCGCGTCCAAACTCAGCACCGATGAAGACGACGCGCTGGTGGTAATGCAAGGCAGCATCCATGCGGTGCCGGTTGTCGTGGCCGCATTCGAATTCGGCTTCATGGGCGGCTCGATGGGCTCGGTAGTCGGCGAGCGTTTCGTGCGCGGCGTGCAAGTCGCACTGGAACAAAAATGCCCGTTCGTCTGTTTCGCTGCCAGCGGCGGCGCGCGTATGCAGGAAGGCTTGTTGTCGCTGATGCAAATGGCCAAGACCTGCGCCGCGTTGACGCAATTGAGCCAAGAAAAGCTGCCGTTCATCTCGGTGCTGACCGACCCGACGATGGGCGGTGTGTCCGCCAGTTTCGCGTTCATGGGCGACGTGGTGATCGCCGAACCCGGTGCCTTGATCGGCTTCGCCGGTGCGCGCGTGATCCAGCAGACGGTGCGCGAAACGCTGCCTGAAGGTTTTCAGCGCGCGGAATTTTTGCTCGATCACGGTGCGGTAGACATGATCATCGATCGACGCGAGATGAAGAATCAACTGGCGACGCTGATCACGCTGTTGACCAAGCAGTCGGCGGTGGCGGAGATTGAGGCGGCTTAGCCTACATTAGGCTACAGTTATGAGCGCTACTGTCATCACGGCAATCGTTGGAGCCTTTGGAAGCCTTGCAGTTGCATTCCTTACGTACTGGTCTGCGAAGCGCAGAGAGCGAGAGGCTGAATGGCGAAAAGAGAAGCTCGCGTATTACAAAGCCTTCGTTGAAAGCATGAGCGGGATCGTCGAAGGTGATGCAACACCGGAGGGCCATAGGTTGTACGCGAAAACCACAAACAACCTTTTGCTCTTTGCGCCTCAACCCGTTATTGCGGCTCTCAACGAATATCGCAGTGAGATAAGCCTTTCCAATCAGCGCCGTTCAGACGAGGTGCATGACAAGTTACTTGCTGTGCTATTGCTTGCAATTCGCGAAGACATTGGTGTGTCGCCAGGAGATGATGCTGCTACGTTCAAGCCAGTTTTGTGGGCTTCTGGAGTGGGCAAAGTTGCACCATAAAAAACTGTAAATTCCTTCTGCGGGATGAAGCGCAAGGAGCCGCGCAGCGAATGACGAGACATATCTTGATGGTAGGCGAGGAATGAGCGAGCACGCGATACCGCGATTCGCCCGGAAAATGAATTTACACGACTGGCTAACCCACCTCGAATCCCTGCACCCCAAAACCATCGCGCTCGGCCTGGAGCGCGTGGAACAGGTCAAGCAGCGGCTGAATCTTCAACCCAATTTCCCGATCATCGTGGTCGGCGGCACCAACGGCAAGGGCTCGGTGTGCGCGATGCTCGAATCCATGCTGTACGCTGCCGGATACCGCGTCGGCTGCTACACCTCACCGCATCTGCTGCATTACAACGAGCGGGTGCGTATCGGCAAGCAGCCGGTCAGCGATGCCGAGTTGTGTGCGTCGTTTGAACACATCGAGCAAGCTCGATGTGCCAAGGCAGACCTACAAATCCCGCTGACTTATTTTGAGTTCGGCACGCTGGCGGCGATGCAGTGTTTCATTTCTCACCAGGTGGATGTCGCGATTCTGGAAGTGGGCTTAGGCGGCAGGCTGGATGCGGTGAACGTGTTCGACAACGACTGTTCGGTGATCGCCAGCGTGGACATTGACCACACCGATTATCTGGGCGACACGCGCGAGGCCATAGGCTTTGAAAAGGCCGGGATCATGCGAGCTGGCCGTGTGGCGATTTGTGCGGATGCGGATGTGCCACTGTCAGTTACCAACCACGCCGAAAAAATCGGCGCGCAACTTTGGCATATCGGCAACGAGTTCGGCTTTACGCCTCATCAGGGACAATGGGACTACCGCAGCAAGGTTGGCACGCGCAACGCGCTGCCGTATCCGGCGTTGCGCGGCGCGTTCCAGTTGCACAATGCTAGCGCGGTGCTGGCGGCGCTGGATGTGCTGAAAGATCGCTTGCCAGTGAGCATGGAGGCGGTGCGGCGCGGTCTGATTGAGGTGACACTTGCCGGGCGCTTCCAGTTTGTGCCGGGTAAACCACAGCTGATTCTGGACGTGGCGCACAATCCTCATGCGGCGAAGTCGCTGGCGCAGAATCTGGCCGGTCTGCCGGTCTGCCCGCATACCTATGCGGTGTTCGCGATGCTCAAGGACAAGGATATGGCGGGGGTGGCGACGGCGCTCGCCCCGTATATCGACACCTGGCTGGTGGCGGGGATCGCCGTGCCGCGCGGCGCGACGGCGGCGGAGCTGGCGCAGGCGCTGCGGCAGGGCGGCGTGCGCGGCGAGGTGCTGACCTTTGACCACATCGCCGACGCGGTGAGTTATGCCTATAACGCGGCAGGCGAAAATGATAGAATCGCCGCGTTCGGATCGTTCCATACGGTGGCGGAAGTGATGGCCGCAAAAGGGTTGTCCGTTACATAGCGTAGGAGCGCCGCTTGTTGCGCGATACATCGCCCGATAAATCGGGCTCCCGCACGTTTTGCATGAAGATTATTTAAGGTTTACCAAAGCATGGCAAAAGAGCAGACAGACGATGAATTGAATCTCAGGCGTAAGGCACGCCGCCGTTTGATCGGCGCGGCAGCGCTCACGCTGGCGGTGGTGGTGATATTGCCGATGGTGCTGGACAGCGAACCCAAGCCTACCGGAAAAGATATCGACTTGCGCATTCCGGCTCCCGACAAGGTCGGCGAGTTCGTTCCCGGTGCTGCGGTTTCAGAAGTCGCGGCGATCTTGCCGTTGGCGGCTTCCGCTGTCGCGGCCAGTTCGGCAGTCGTGGCCAATCCCGCAACGCCGGTTGTCCCCGCTATCGCCGCGCCTGTAAAGCTACCCGATGTGGCCAGACCGATTGTCGCACCCAGCCCGCAAGTGAAGGCGGTGCCGAGCAGGGCGCCGGTGCATAAACCCGCTGAGGCCAGGAGCGCGGAAAAGCCGGCCAGTGCCGAAGGTTTTGTCGCGCAAGTCGGGGCATACGCAAACTCGGACACCGCTAAGCAGGAACTCAAAAAGCTGAAGAGCTGGGGCTTTAAGGCCTATACCGAAAAAGCCGGTGACATGATCAGGGTGCGCGTCGGCCCTTTTTCTGATCACGACAAGGCGGAGAAGGCGGGTCATTTGCTGGAAAAACATGGGCTGCATCCGGTCATCGTCAGCAGTAAATGACCCGTAAAAAATGAATGGATTAGATTTTGCTGTAATCGGAATATTGCTGCTTTCCTTGTTGCTCGGTTTGTGGCGCGGACTGCTTCATGAAGTGATGGCGTTGTTGGGGTGGCCGATAGCGTTTGTGTTGAGCAAGTTGTACTCCGCCGACTTGGCGCATTTGTTTCCGCTGCAACAAGAGACGTTGCGTATCACGGTGGCTTATGCGCTGGTGTTCATCGCCGTGCTGGTTGTGTGGAGTGTGCTGGTCAGGCTGCTCTCTGGGCTGCTGAAAGCGGCAGGCGCCGACTGGTCGGACAGGGTGTTGGGCGGATTGTTTGGACTGATACGCGGCGTGTTGGCGGTGTTGGTTTTAGTGTGGATTGCTGGCCTGACGAATTTTTTTGAACAGCCGTTCTGGCGCGAAGCGCTGAGCAGCAAGACGCTGGAAGATGCTGCGTTGCTGACCAAGGCGTGGCTGCCGGACAGCGTCGCGCAGCATATCAATTATCGAATTCGTAGTTAATTATTAGGATAGAAAATCATGTGCGGCATACTCGGAGTTATCTCGCATTCACCGGTCAATCAGCTGTTGTATGACGGCTTGCAAGTCTTGCAGCATCGCGGTCAGGACGCGGCCGGTATCGCGACGCTGGACGGACATACCTTTCATTTGCACAAGGACAACGGGCTGGTGCGCGACGTGTTCCGCACCCGCAACATGCGATCCTTGCTGGGGAATGCGGGTATTGCACACGTGCGCTATCCGACGGCCGGTTCTGCGGTCGATCACAACGAGGCGCAGCCGTTCTATGTAAATTCGCCGTTCGGCGTCGTGCTCGGCCATAACGGCAATCTGACCAATGCGGATGAGTTAAAACAACAGTTGTTCGCTGAAGACTTGCGCCACGTCAACACCAATTCGGATTCTGAAGTGCTGCTGAATGTGCTGGCGCATGAGCTGCAGACCAAATCAAAGCAGTACCGCCTCGATGCGAAAACTATTTTTGCCGCGGTGTCCGGCGTGCATCGGCGTTGCCGCGGTGCTTATGCGGTGGTGGCGATGATCGCGGGCTACGGTCTGCTTGCGTTTCGCGATATTCATGGCATTCGTCCTCTGGTGATCGGCGTGAACGAAACTGCACTGGGCACGGAATATCTGGTCGCCTCGGAAAGCGTCGCACTCGATACGCTGGGCTTTAAATTCCTGCGCGACATCGGCCCCGGTGAAGCGGTGTTCGTCGATTTCAACGGCAAGCTACACAGCCAGCAATGCAGCGACAAAGCCAGCCTGAATCCGTGCATCTTTGAATATGTATACCTCGCGCGTCCCGACTCGGTGATCGATGGCGTGTCGGTGTACGAGACGCGCCTGTATATGGGCGAATATCTGGCCGAAAAACTCAAGCGTACCTGGAGCGAGATCGACATCGACGTGGTGATTCCGATCCCCGATTCGAGCCGCCCCAGCGCGCTGCAATTGGCGAATCACCTCAACCTGCCGTTCCGCGAAGGTTTTGTGAAGAATCGCTACATCGGACGCACCTTCATCATGCCGGGACAGGCGATGCGCAAGAAATCGGTGCGCCAGAAACTGAACGCAATCGGCATGGAATTCAAGGGCAAGAACGTGTTGCTGGTCGATGACTCGATCGTGCGCGGCACCACCAGCCGCGAGATCGTGCAGATGGCGCGCGATGCCGGTGCGCGCAAGGTTTATTTCGCCTCGGCAGCACCGCCGGTGCGCTTCCCGAACGTGTATGGTATCGACATGCCCAGCCCGCAGGAATTGATCGCTACGGGACGCAACGACGAAGAGATTTGTCGCGAGATCGGCGCGGACCGCATCATTTATCAGGACTTGGCTGATCTCAAAGCGGCGGTGAGTAAAGCAAACCCTGCGATCAGCAATTTCGATGCGTCGTGCTTCGACGGGCACTACATCACCGGCGATATCACGGCCGACTACTTGAACCGGATCGAGGCGCTGCGCAGCAACGGCAAAGCCAATCAAACCCTGGCGGTAAGCCAGCTGGCGCTTGATCTGGATGACGACGAATAATATTTAAAAAATAATTTTGAGCGAGGAGGGCAAGATGTCAGCACCCACATATCAACCGGAAACGCTGGCGGTGCATGCCGGCACGGTGCGCAGCCAGTTCGGTGAACACAGTGAGGCGATGTTTTTAACCTCAAGCTTCGTGTTCGAGAGTGCCGCGCAGGCCGCCGCACGCTTCATCGGCGAACAGCCGGGCAACATCTATTCGCGCTTCACCAACCCCACCGTCACGATGTTCGAGGAACGCTTGGCCGCACTGGAAGGCGCGGAGCAATGCGTCGCCACCGCATCGGGCATGGCGGCGATACTCGCATGCGTGATGGGTTTGCTCAAGAGCGGCGATCACATCATCGCTTCGCACAGCCTGTTCGGTTCGACCGTGAATCTGTTCAACAACGTCATCAAGAAATTCGGTGTGGAGACAACTTACGTTTCGGCCACCGATGTCGCGCAATGGCAGGCGGCGGTGCGCCCCAGCACTAAATTATTTTTTCTGGAAACGCCGTCAAATCCACTGACCGAAATTTCCGACATCGCGGCGATTTCCAAAATTGCCAAGAGTTGTGGCGCACTGCTGGCGGTGGACAACTGCTTTTGCACGCCCATCCTGCAACAGCCGTTTACATTGGGCGCGGACATCGTGATTCATTCCGCGACCAAATACATCGACGGTCAGGGTCGCGTGTTGGGCGGCGCGGTGCTGGGCAGCAAGAAGAATATGGAAGGCGTGTACGGTTTCTTGCGTACGACCGGTCCGACGATGAGCGCGTTCAATGCTTGGGTGTTTTTAAAGGGTCTGGAAACGCTGAAAATCCGCATGGATGCGCACAGCGCCAATGCACTGGAGCTGGCGACTTGGCTTGAAGCTCAACCGAATGTGGCGCGGGTTTTTTATCCGGGTCTGCCGTCCCATCCGCAACACAAACTGGCTATGCGCCAACAGAAGACCGGCGGCGGCATCGTGTCGTTCGAGGTCAAGGGCGGCAAGGCTGCGGCATGGCAGGTGATCGACAATACCCAGCTGCTGTCCATCACCGCGAATCTGGGCGACACCAAGACCACGATCACCCATCCGGCCAGCACCACCCATGCGCGCATCACACCCGAAGCGCGCGCGGCGGCAGGCATCAGCGACGGATTGATCCGCATCGCGGTCGGGCTGGAAGCGGTCGTGGATATACAGAACGATCTGGCGCGCGGACTGAAGTAGTGTCGGATATTCTCGCCGCACAAGCCGGTGACGCACTCAAGTCGCACGGCTTGATGCTGGCGACGGCAGAATCCTGTACCGGCGGCGGCGTCGCACAGGCGATCACCGACGTGGCGGGCAGCTCGGCCTGGTTCGAGCGCGGCTTCATCACTTATTCCAACCTGTCCAAGCAGCAGATGCTGGGCGTGCGCGAGACGACGCTCAGGCAACACGGCGCCGTGTCCGAGATGGCGGTGCGCGAGATGGTTGCGGGCGCGCTGCAACACAGCACGGCGCAAGTGGCCTTGGCCGTCAGCGGCATCGCCGGGCCGGATGGCGGCACGGCAGACAAGCCGGTCGGCACGATGTGGTTTGCGTGGGGAATAAAGAACGGCGAGACTCATGCGCAACGGTATCTTTTGAACGGCAACCGCAGCGAGATTCGTGCTCAGGCGGTGCAGATTGCCTTGCAGGGAATAATTAATTTGTTGAATCCATTGACCGAAACGGCCTAATGGCCGCAAGAGAACGAACGTTCTGTACAAATGCGAATTGATGTGCCACAATCCGGCATCACTACAAAAAAGGAAATCGAAATGGACGACAATAAATCCAAGGCACTCGCAGCGGCGCTGAGCCAGATCGAAAAACAGTTTGGCAAGGGTTCGATCATGCGCCTGGCCGAGGGCGAAGCGATCAAGGATATCGAAGTCGTGTCCACCGGTTCGCTGGGTCTGGACATCGCGCTCGGCGTCGGTGGCTTGCCGCGCGGCCGCGTGATTGAAATCTACGGTCCGGAATCCTCCGGCAAAACCACACTCACGCTGCAAGTCATCGCCGAGATGCAAAAGCTGGGCGGAACGGCGGCTTTCATCGACGCGGAACACGCGCTTGATCCGCAATACGCGCAGAAGCTCGGCGTGAAGGTCGAAGACCTGCTGATCTCGCAGCCGGATAACGGCGAACAGGCATTGGAGATCGTCGATATGCTGGTGCGCTCCGGCTCTGTGGATATTGTCGTAATCGACTCCGTTGCGGCGCTGACACCGAAGGCGGAAATCGAAGGCGAGATGGGCGATGCGCAAATGGGTCTGCACGCGCGTCTGATGTCGCAAGCCTTGCGCAAACTGACCGGCAACATCAATCGTTCCAACACGATGGTCATCTTCATCAACCAGATCCGGATGAAGATCGGCGTGATGTTCGGCAATCCGGAAACCACCACCGGCGGCAATGCGCTGAAGTTCTACGCCTCGGTTCGTCTCGATATTCGCCGCATCGGCGCGATCAAAAAAGGCGACGAAGTGATCGGCAATGAGACGCGCGTCAAGGTGGTGAAGAACAAGGTCGCCCCGCCATTCCGCGAAGCGTTGTTCGACATCCTGTACGGCGAAGGTATCTCGCGCGAAGGCGAGATCATCGATCTGGGCGTGCAGCACAAGCTGGTGGAAAAGGCCGGAGCCTGGTACGCCTACAAGGGCGACAAGATCGGCCAGGGCAAGGACAACGCGCGCGAATATCTGCGCGAGCATCCAGAAGTCGCGCGGGAAATCGAAAACAAGGTACGCGCAGCCGTTGGCGTCGCGCTGCTCGACCCCGTTGTAAAGCCCACTGCCAAAGCCGCGGACAAGGCCAGCGCAAAAGCCGCTGCAAAAGCCGATGCCAAGGCTGAACTGAAAGCCACCGAATAACTTTTGATGGAACCCGCTAACCATTCGACTAGGCGATCAAACAACACTCGCCAAGTCGCTGGTTATAGCCGGGAACCCGGGTGAGGAAAAAGCCTGAGTTAAGTCTGCGCGGTCGTGCCCTGCAATATCTGGCACGCCGCGAATACAGTCGCGCCGAGTTGCGCGCCAAGCTGTTGCCGCATGCGCAACCCGATATAGATTTTGAACAGGTTCAACCTGTCGATCTGGATGCGTTGCTGGATGACCTGGTAGCGCGCGGCTGGCTATCCGATGCGCGCGCCGCCACGCAATTCGTCCACGCCAAACGCAGCCGTTTCGGCACTCAACGCATCACCCACGAGTTGCGTCAGAGGGGTATAGACGAAGAGTTGATCAGCGCGGCGTTGCCGGCGTTGAAAGAAAGCGAACTGGACGCGGCGCGCGACGTGTGGCAAAGAAAATTCGGCACAGCACCAAAAGATGACAAGGAAAAAGCCCGCCAGATGCGCTTCATGCAATCGCGCGGGTTCGGGTTCGATATGATATTCAAGGTGCTGAAAACTTCTGATGTGGAGGAATGACGATGCCCGATTTATTGCACAACTTGGCGAACCCCATGTCGCTTGAATTACGTTAGGCTGCTGGAAAATTCGATGGCGATCAATCCTGAAGGTTCGCTCACTGGTCCGACCGGAGAAATTAGGCACTTCAGTCGACGAGCATTTGTCGCACTAGCTTCCGATACGAGCCGATGTTTCATATGTGGTATTAGTGCAGCTGGTTGTCAGTTTAATGACGAGCATGTCATTCCCGATTGGTTGCTTCGTCGGTTCTGCTTGCACTCGCGAAGAATCACTCTCCCTAATGGTCATCAGCTGATGTACGGACGGTACACTTTGCGATGCTGCAAGTCGTGCAATAGTCTACTCGGACGAAATATTGAAACACCAATCAGCCAGCTCTTCGTCGAAGACTTCCACGCGACAGTGGAGAACTTACGGGCGAACTCGCCGACCCTTCTCTATCAATGGCTATGTCTTCTGTTCATCAAGCTCCACCTCAAGGATCGGGAGATGCGGGTTGATCCTGATACACGCAACGAGTCAGTACAGATCTCGGAAATCTACGATTGGGAAGGTCTGCATCACATTCATTCCGTTGCGAGGGCTGCTCATTCCGGCGCGAAAATCGACGACAGCGTTCCCGGAACGACGTTCGTCTTCGAGATGAAGCCAGAACTGGAAGAGTTCGATCTAGGCAGCCAGTCTGACTACTCGACGATACTCGTCCGAATCGGATCGGTGGGAATCGTCAGTGTGTTGAACGATTGCGGCTTTGTTGGCCCTATGGTTGGAGAGTATCTCTCCCACATCTCAGGCCCTATGTCTGCGATTCAGCTGAGGGAAGTGGCTGCCCGACTTGCGTATGGCAATAAGTTGCTCACAAATCGACCGGCCTTTTGGAGCGAACTCGAGCGAGAGGGAATATTGACGATCCAATCGAGGCTGCCCGCGTCTGGGGAGCGTGGAGAAGTAGATAAAGCAGAACTTGGTCACCTTATCGCCTTCACCTGCGGGCCATTACTAATGAGATCAAGCACTACAGAGCCGGAGGAGAAAATCCTGCAGCTCCAGCGCGGAGAAATCCAGTTCCTCTACCGTGACGATGGATCATTCATCCAAGATTAGTCTGCGTAGGGCGTATATGTGCATCGGGTAACTGCTTTCCTTCCCGTCCGATATATAGCTGTCGGGGCCGCGCGTGGTATGATGCGCACCTTGTCCGGTGTGCCCAGAATATGCTTCGAGAGCCGCCTGTTGCAACGATATCAGCGATGGATGCAAAACATGAAAAGCAGTGAAATCCGCCAGAAAT
>JADGRL010000079.1 GCA_017880865.1 Gallionella sp. | reverse complement strand
GCTGCTGGTTTGCCTGATTCCCACCACCATCGGGGGCCTTCTTTCTGCCATCGGCGTGGCAGGCATGGGGCGCATGTTGCAGAAGAATGTGATCGCCACTTCCGGTCGTGCCGTGGAAGCCGCAGGCGATGTGGACGTGTTGCTGCTGGACAAGACTGGCACGATTACTCTGGGCAATCGCCAAGCCAGCAACTTCCTGCATGCCAGCGGTGTGACCGAAGCTGAGTTGGCCGACGTGGCGCAACTGGCCTCGTTGGCCGACGAAACGCCGGAAGGGCGCAGCATCGTCGTGCTGGCCAAGGAAAAATTCGGCCTGCGCGAACGCGACATCCATGCGCTTGGCGCGACCTTTGTGCCCTTCAGTGCACACACGCGCATGAGCGGCGTCAATTTGGGAGATCGTCAAATCCGCAAAGGTGCGGCGGATTCCATCCGCAATTATGTTCTCAGTCTCGGCGGAAACTTTCCGCCAGAAGTGAGCACCATCGTGGACACTGTCGCACGACGCGGCAGCACGCCGCTGGTGGTGACGGATGGAGTGAAAGTTCTGGGCGTGATCGAGCTCAAGGACATCGTCAAGGGCGGCATCAAGGAACGCTTCGCCGAACTGCGCCGCATGGGCATCAAGACCATCATGATCACAGGTGACAATCGGCTTACCGCTGCCGCCATCGCAGCCGAAGCAGGAGTGGATGACTTCCTCGCCGAAGCAACACCGGAAGGCAAGCTGAAACTGATACGCGAACATCAGGCACAAGGTCGGCTGGTGGCGATGACCGGTGACGGCACCAATGATGCTCCGGCATTGGCGCAGGCCGATGTCGCGGTGGCGATGAACACCGGCACACAGGCGGCCAAGGAAGCTGGCAACATGGTGGACTTGGACTCCAATCCCACCAAGCTGATCGAGATCGTGGAAACCGGCAAACAGATGCTGATGACGCGCGGCACCTTGACCACATTCAGTATTGCCAACGACGTGTCCAAGTATTTCGCGATCATCCCGGCAGCCTTCGTGACTACTTATCCGTCGATGGCTGCACTGAACGTGATGCACCTTGCTACGCCTGCAAGTGCGATTCTGTCGGCGGTCATCTTCAATGCGCTGATCATCGTCGCCCTGATTCCGCTGGCGCTGAAGGGTGTGAAATACCGTGCCATTGGAGCTGCTGCGCTGCTGCGCAACAACCTGTTGATCTATGGTATCGGCGGCATCATCGTCCCCTTCGTCGGGATCAAACTGATCGACCTGATACTGGTCGGTTTTGGCTGGGTATAAAGGAAAGGAATTGCCATGTTGAAAGAAATTCGTCCCGCTATTGTCAGCTTTCTGGTGCTGACGTTGCTAACCGGAATCGCCTATCCGCTCGTCGTGACGGGCATCGCCCAAAGCCTGATGCCGGGGCAGGCCAACGGCAGCCTGATCATGAAAGACGGCAAGCCGATTGGCTCCAGCCTGATCGGCCAGTCTTTCTCCGAACCCAAGTATTTCTGGAGTCGCCCCTCAGCGACCAGCCCAATGCCCAATAACGCCTCGTCTTCCGGCGGATCGAACTTGGGACCGACCAATCCGTCGTTGACCGATGCGGTCAAGGCCAGAGTAAAGGCGCTGCGCGATGCCGATCCCGGCAATCATCAGCCGGTTCCGGTCGATCTTGTGACAGCATCCGGCAGCGGGCTTGATCCGCACATCAGCCCTGCGGCAGCAGAATACCAGCTTGCCCGTGTGGCACGGTTACGCAATCTCAACACGGATACTATGCGCAAGTTGGTGGCGGAGCACACTGAGGGTCGTCAGTTCGGCATACTGGGCGAACCTCGGGTAAATGTATTGGAACTCAATCTGGCACTTGATGCAGCGCACTAAATCTAGCCGAACACATTTTTTATTAACTCAAATAGAAAGAACGAGCAATGTTGAAAAACAAACTGTCGAACTCTTTGATGCTGGTTGCCTTGGCTGTGCCAAGCGCGGCAATGGCAGAGGATGAAGAATTCACTAAACACAAGGAAGGCGTGCACGTCATTCCCGCATCCGAGCATACCTTTACGTCAAACGTCGGCCTTACCTCGGATTACGTTTTTAACGGCATTTCACAGAATTACCGTACCCCGGCATTGCAAGGCGGTTTTGATTACGCCCATTCAAGCGGGCTGTATCTGGGCACCTGGGCATCCAACATCAGCGGCAACCAATACACCAACGCCAGCATGGAGTGGGATGTCTACGGTGGCTATAACGGTAAGGTGAGCGACGACCTCGGCTATAACGTCGGGCTGATGGAGGTGGTCTATCCCGGCGGCAAGGCATACAACATTACGCCTAATAACTCAAAAAAGTGGGACACCACAGAGGCTCTCGTGGGCGCAACCTGGAAGGGACTGAACGTCAAATATACTTCCACGCTGACCGACTGGTACGGCATCAATTCTAATGGGTTTACTCCAACTATGTGGGCGGATGGCAGTTCCACAGCGGATAGTACGGGCAATCTGGATTCCAAGGGATCTGGATACATCGAGGCAAATTACACCTTCGAAGTATCAGAAGGTTTAAGCGTCACCGGTCATGCGGGACATCAGAAAATCAAGAATTTCAGCAAGCTGAACTATACCGATTACAAATTTGGCGTGAACAAAACTTATGCCGGCTTCAACTTCGGTTTGGCTTATACAAGTACCAATGCAACAGACAACTCGCTCTACCACGTAATCGCCAATGGTGACAACAAAAACCTGCGCGGCGGCATCCTGGCTGTGTCCCTCAGTCGCACGTTCTAATTAATGAACTAAAGAACCATTACGCCGGATTGCTAAATGTGCCGGAGTAATGAAATTTTGATAGTTACAACTTGTTGTAAACTTTAACCCATGATGACCGATACCCGTCCAGATCCAGATGCTCTGCTGGAAAGAGTGCAGCGCGCCGAAGCCAAGCGCCGTCGTGGCCGCTTGAAAGTATTCTTCGGCGCTTCCGCCGGTGTAGGGAAAACCTTCGGTATGTTGCTTGCCGCGCGTGAGCGGCGCGCGGAAGGGTTGGACGTGGTGGCCGGATATGTGGAAACGCACAAGCGTGCCGAGACAGAGCAGTTGCTGCAAGGTTTGGAAGCCCTGCCGCCGCGCTTGGTGGATTACCGTGATACGCAATTGCGCGAATTCGATCTGGATGCCGGGCTCAAGCGCCACCCGGCGCTGATCTTGGTGGACGAATTGGCCCATACCAATGCGCCGGGTTCGCGCCACACCAAGCGCTGGCAGGATGTAGAAGAATTGCTGGATGCGGGTATTGACGTCTATACCACGATCAACGTCCAGCACATCGAAAGTCTCAACGATGTGGTCTCGCAAATCACCGGCATCCCGGTATGGGAGACTGTGCCCGACGCGGTGCTGGAGGGGGCGAATGAAATCGAGCTGATTGATCTTCCCCCGGACGAACTGTTGCAGCGGCTGAAAGAAGGCAAGGTCTACCTGCCCCAACAGGCGGAACGCGCAGCAGAGAACTTTTTCCGCAAAGGCAACCTGATCGCACTGCGCGAATTGGCGTTGCGGCGTACGGCGGATCGAGTGGATGCGCAGATGCACGATTACCGCGAAGATCATGCCATTCAAAACGTGTGGCAGGTTAAGGAGCGGATGCTGGTCTGCATCGGGCCGGGCGCCACTGCGGAGAGTTTGGTGCGCGCAGCCTATCGCCTGGCGCAATTGCTGAAGGCGGAGTGGATCGTGTTGTATGTCGAGACGGCGAAGCTGCAACGTCTTTCCAAGGAGCAGCGTGATGGCATTTTACGTACGCTCAAGTTGGCGGAGGAGTTGGGTGCGGAGACTGTCACGTTGAGTGGCTACAAGCTGGCCGAAGAGGTGATTAACTATGCCCGCACCCGTAATGTCACCCGCATCGTGTTGGGCAAACCGTCACTGTCGGGCTGGAAACGCAAGCTGTTTGGCTCGCTGGATGACACTATCATCCGCCAGGCCAGCGACATAGACATTCATGTTGTAGGCAAGGAATCCAATTTCCTGTCGCAGACATTAGAGAATCCCTATTTTGCGCGCAGCCGTTTATATCTGGGGCTTGCAGCCGAGAAGCCGCGACCGTTGTTCAATTTGCGCATCGGTCACTTGTGGGCAGTTGTGGCGACGGCGATCTGTACTGCCATAGCATGGCTCATGTATGACCACTTCGATCTGGCTAACCTGATCATGGTTTATCTGTTGGGTGTAGTGGTGGTCGCCGCGCGCTACGGGCGCAGTCCGTCGGTGCTGAGTTCATTTTTGGGCGTAGTGTCGTTCGATTTCTTCTTTGTGCCGCCGCGATTTAGTTTTGCGGTCTCGGATAGCCAATATCTGGTCACTTTCGCCGTCATGTTATTGGTCGCACTGGTGATCAGCAGCATGACGGCAAGTACCCGTCATCAGGCAAAGATAGCAGGTCACCGTGAACGCCGGATCGCCTCGCTATATGCCATGAGCCGCGAACTGGCCGCTACACGCGGCGAGGAAAATATGCTGGGCATCGCGGTCAAGCATGTGGCGGAGGTATTTGAAGCACAGGCCGTTATATTGCTGCCCGATGCAACGGGACGCATCGTTTATCCCGAGAGTGAGGGCGCTCCGCAATCCTGTCATGGCAGTGACCTGAGCGTGGCGCAATGGGTGTTTGATCACGGGCAGATGGCTGGGCAAGGTACGGATACCCTGCCGGGAGGTGATATGGTTTACATACCGCTGAATGCCTCTACCGGAATGATAGGTGTGCTGGCCTTGTTGCCGCTTAACCCGGCGCGGATAGCGCTGCCCGAGCAACAGCGGCTGCTGGAAACATTTACCAGCCAGATCGCGCTGGCACTGGAACGGGTTCGGCTGGCGGCGGAAGCACATATCGCCCAGTTAAAAATGGAAACGGAAGAGTTGCGCAACACCTTGTTGTCGGCGATCTCGCATGATTTGCGCACGCCGCTGGCAGCAATCGTCGGCGCATC
>JADGRL010000004.1 GCA_017880865.1 Gallionella sp. | reverse complement strand
CCACCAACAAACGCAATCATACCCGCAAGATCACCAGGCTTAAGCACATGGATGATGGATTCTCCTTCTCCACTTTCGATCTTTACTTCAATATCGCCATGCGCCAAAATATACAGGCTGTCTGACTGCACATCTTCCGGCTGTACTATGACCTCGCCAGATTTGTATTCTTGAACATCAAACAATCCATGAATAATTTGCACTTCAGAATCACTCAACTCATCGGTAACTGTTGAGGTGCGCAGCATATCAATCACTAACGACATTTCATTCACTCTTTCTCATTTTGTAATGCACCTTTTATATTGATCCACATAGGCTGCTTTGGTAAATATTCCGCTAAACTGATAAGTTTATGTTGATACAATAGTGTTGCAGAAATATTTCAATAGCCAGTCAAGCTGTCGTTTAACCTACCTGCTCTAGTAATGTGGGCGATGAATACACACAAAAAACCTACCTGATCACTATCTACAGATGGAATGAGTATCCTCCTCTATATCAAGAACGTTCCGTTCGCTAACGCACGTACACCTTGCAGAATACTGCTCCATGCAACATTCATTTCGAAAGCGGAACTACGATGAATTCAACTGTGCTCATAGTAGGTAAAACGAGGGAAAAATCCCTCTAGGAAGTGCCTAAAAAGGAATGTCGACAACAGAATACAGAAAAACAAAATCGCACCCGTGAAAAATTCACGTGAAATTTAATCACGGGGGATCGCTGATGATAACTTCGATTTAATCTGCGTTTCCTTAGAGCCAAATTTCCAAGCTTCATGGCTGCCTGACCATTTGTCGAAACATAAAATAATTCGACTTCGGTACTTTTTGACTTTGGAGCTTAATCCCCAAACTTCCATCTGTTAGTTTGGCTTTTGTCATGAAGCCGACTAACGATGTCATTAATGTTGGTATTCTTCTTCGCTGTGAATATTTCGGAAATTTGCTGCGTATCAAGATCGGTTGCAAGTGCAATTACCTTGATAGCATCTTGAATGCCTTTCTTAAGCACATCCATATGAATACCACCCTTAAGCACATCCTTAAGCATCTCCACATGGATATCTTCAATAACGTGGAGCACCTCTTTTTCAGAAAGCCCCGTTGCATTCGCAATCGCCCCAAAAGCATCTGCAACAATCTTAGTGAGCTTTTTGATATCGTCCTGTTCGCCAGCCAGTTCAGCCGCATTTTTTCTTCCTTTGACGGGAAAACGGATTTGCGGTAAATCAACTGCGTCAGTTGAAACTTCTGTGACTTGATCTTTGTACATTTTCATACTCCTTCATTTAAGTTGGCAGGTTATTCCGGCAACGACTGAAGACTGAACTTAATGTTGCCGCCGGTCTGTGTGGTAACGAACACTTTGCAGGTCTGAATGAATGATTATATGGGTTGGAATGAGCCGCCCCATTTAACGCAATGGAGAGACCTGCGTGAGTACGGTCAGTGATGTCGATGGTGTGTTGCACTTCAGAGTTGAATCCGCAAACTATTAGCTGTTGCACTTCGAACTTGAATTCGCCTGATTCCGATTGCCGACAATCGTGATTAGGAACTAAACTCGCACGTCGTTAAACCAATTGCCGCAGTGTTTATTTAAAGGGGAGGCAATCGGTGTACACGCTGTTGATCGTGTTCATGTGCGATGCAGAGTCTGGTAATCACCGTCATCACGAAGACTAAATTTTTGCTGTGGGAGATGTAGCATGAGGAATTCTGTTTTGTTGTTAGTACTGCTGCTGCCTGCCTGTGCTAGCGCTCATAAAGCGGGCGGCGCAAATGGTGCTACGCCAGGAGTTCACAAGAGTGACGCCGAACCTCAACCCGCAACGCGTCAGCTACCCATGCCCGTCGAGGTACAACAATCGGCTCGCAGTGATCAGGTCGATCACCCCCCATAAAACGCAAACATAACATCGAAGAAGATTGATTAACTTCAATTCGCCTTAGGCTTTTCCACGTTCATTAATAATTTATGCTTTTGATAATGATGAAAATTTAAGTGCTTGGCGAATACTCATGCAAAGGCCGGAGCGTCTGCCTATTCTGCAACACACTGCGAATGGTGGAAACAACCTCCAAGCTCGCCGACCACATCATCTAGCGCCTGACTTTCCTCAGGTTACAATTTCGCGCCTCATCGACCGGTTGAATCCGCAGCACAGACCTGCCCATCGATCGTGCTGATTGCCTTCCTAGAACCAGTCGTTGAAACGTTGCGCACTCATCAATTTATTCAGCGCACCCGATAATTGATACTGACAAGGTGCAGTGCCTGACTCACAGTAGAGCTTGGAGACAGTCAACTTACCTTTCCGATCCGAATCGGGCAAATTCTTCGTAAGGGTTATAGTGGGCGCGATCAATGGGGTTGACAAACAATGCGGGGGCTTTTAACGTGTGCCGCATTATTAAATTCGGGAGGCCACCATGACTTTTTCACGCTGTTTTTTGCTGCTGACAGCGCTTTTGCTGACGGGGCTATCCGGAGGCAGCTTCGCCGCACAACGATCTCACAGCACAGTCACTAAAGCGGAGCAATCGTTACGAGGCACTTGGTACAGCACGAAAGGTGCCATCACGTTCAAGGACAACGGGACCATCCACTACAAGGGTAGGCGATACTTCTATGCCATTTCCAACGGCGGCATGATACAGCTCAGCGGAAAATACAGCTCGAATGCGATTCCTTATCAGTTCGCCGGCGGCAAGCTCACCTTGACGGAGCACGGCAAGGCGACTGTTTATACACGCCAGCGGCGGGGACGAAAATAACAATTTTTCGCCCCCGCACACTCACTGGTTTTCAGCGCAGCAAATCGCTGCGCTGAAGTTTTTTAATCTCCAGTATTAGCGGCCCCGACGCACACCCGGCTTCGGCGAAAACAGCGCCGGTTGCGGCATGGCTTGATGACGCGCGGCTTCGGACAGATGCTGTTGATCGGCGGGCTTCTGTGGTGGGCGCGGCTTGGCGGAGGTTTGGCTATTTCTCGGTTGCGATCCGGTACGCGGTTGCTGTTCCCGCTGTTGTGGATTGCGCGGTTCGCGTTGTTGGCGTGGCTTTGGACCCTGACCATCACGCGCTTGACCCTCACGCGGCGGCTGGTTGCGATTGCCGGTGCCTGCGGTGCGTGGCCCGCTATTGCGTCTTTGTCCTTGTGGCGGGCGTGGCGCGCGCGGCGCTTCCTCGGCGATGTTGGTGGGAGGTACAAAGCTGTCTATCGCCACTTTCGGAATCTCGCGCTTGATCAGTCGCTCAATGTCTCTGAGATACGATAATTCTTCTTTGTCCACCAGCGAGATGGCCGCGCCGCTGCTGCCCGCACGTCCGGTACGACCGATGCGGTGCACGTAATCTTCCGGCACATTCGGCAATTCAAAATTCACCACATGCGGCAACATGTCGATGTCCAGCCCGCGCGCGGCGATGTCGGTGGCGACCAGCACCGGCAATGTGCCGTCCTTAAATTGCGCCAAGGCTTTGGTGCGCGCCGGTTGGCTCTTGTTGCCGTGGATCGCGGCGGCGGGAATGCCGTCCGCGATCAATTTTTCGGTCAGCCGGTTTGCGCCGTGTTTGGTGCGGGTGAACACCAGCACTTGCTTCCAGTCGTTATGTTTGATCAGGTGCGAGAGCAAGTGGCTCTTCAGTTTTTGCGGCACCATATGGACGCTTTGTTCCACCAGTTCCGACGTGGTGTTGCGGCGCGCCACTTCGACAAAGCCGGGGTTGTGCAGCAGTCCGTCGGAAAGCGTTTTGATCTCGTCGGAGAAGGTCGCCGAAAATAACAGGTTCTGGCGCTGCTTGGGCAACAGAGCGAGAATCTTTTTGATGTCGCGAATGAAGCCCATGTCCAGCATGCGGTCGGCTTCGTCCAGTATCAGAATTTCGACACCGGACAGATCCAGCGTTTTTTGCCCAGCGTGATCGAGCAGCCGTCCCGGCGTAGCCACGAGGATATCCACATGCCCGCGCAAGGCCTTCATCTGCGGATTGATGTTCACGCCGCCAAACATCACCATCGATTTCAGCGAGAGATATTTGCCGTAGGTCTGCACCGATTGTTCAACCTGAGCTGCGAGTTCGCGCGTCGGGACCAGAATCAGGCAGCGCGGACGACCGGGGCGCGGATTCGTGGCGGGTTTAGCGGTGAGCAGATGCAGGATCGGCAACGTGAAGCCTGCGGTCTTGCCGGTGCCGGTTTGCGCGCCGGCCAGCAAATCGCCGCCGGCCAATACCAGCGGGATCGCTTGCGCCTGCACCGGGGTGGGTGTCGTGTAACCTGCGTCGGCAATTGCGCGCATCAGGGGTTCTGCCAGATTCAAGCTGGCGAAAGTAATTTCATTTTTTGACAAAGCTAGGCTCCTGCGACGGCCTGCCGCTCACAAGAGCTGCACCAATCAAGGCTGACGAATAAGTGATCGAAAAGATCGGGAGTGAATTATAGAGACCGCTACGCTGATTGGTTTGGCGCAGGGTGGCGCATTATACCTGTCTTGAGCCTGATACAACCACTGATGGAATTATTATTAAAAACCTCAGCCATTTCATTCGGTTGTCGCAAACTTGAATTTGAAACGCAACAATAAGCAGCTGCATAATTTGAGTGCTGCGTCAATTGCATATGCCAATTTCCTTATGTTTGTTCACCCCCTTTGCTATAATGCGCGCCTTTGAAAATTACCGATAGGGAGATGCGATGCCTATTTATGCTTATCGTTGCAGCAGTTGCGATCACCAGAATGATGTGATGCAGAAAATGAGCGATGCTCCGCTCAGCACTTGCCCTGAATGCGGCAAAGAGACTTTCTCCAAGCAATTGACCGCCGCCGGTTTTCAATTGAAGGGCAACGGCTATTACGTGACCGATTTCAAGAATGGCCCCCAGTCAAAGAATGCGCCGAAGGCTGAAGCCGCTTGTGCGCCTTGCGCCGCAGCGGGTTCCTGTCCTGTGGCGAGCGGTAACGCTTAAGCCATGAAAAAATATCTCATCACCGGCCTGCTGGTCTGGGTTCCGCTCGGCATTACGCTGTGGGTGCTGAATCTGACCATCGCCACGATGGATAGAACGCTGTTGTTGTTGCCGGAATACTGGCATCCCGACCGCGTGTTGGGCATCCACATTCCCGGCTTGGGCATCATCCTGACCTTTGCGGTGGTATTGCTGACCGGTTTGCTGATGCGCAACGTATTCGGCCAGCGCCTGTGGGTGCAATGGGAAAAGGCGATGCTGCACGTGCCCTTCGTGGGCAGTATTTTCAAGGGCGTCAAACAGGTCAGCGATACCTTGTTGTCGGGCAACGGCAAATCCTTTCGCAAGGTGTTGCTGGTGCGCTATCCTCATCCCGAGGCTTGGTCGCTGGCGTTTCAGACCAGTGTGCCGGGTGAGGTGATCGATATGTTCGACGAGGAATACGTCGCGGTGTTTATTCCCACCACGCCCAGTCCTGTGAACGGATTTTATTTCTTCGTGCGCCGCGCCGACATTATAGAGCTGGATATGACGGTGGATGTGGCGTTGCGTTCCATCGTTTCGATGGGTGTGGCCGCTTCCTCAGAAACCGGTAAGCATCGCGCCTATACCCCCAATTCTCAATCAAACTAACCTTAGTATTTTCTTAGAAACTGAACCATGCGAACTCATTATTGTGGACTGCTTAACACCGACCAACTCGATCAAACCGTCAGCCTGTGCGGCTGGGCGCATCGCCGCCGCGACCACGGCGGGGTGATTTTCATCGACCTGCGCGATCGCGAAGGCTTGGCTCAAGTGGTCTGTAATCCGGATCAACTGGCGATGTTCAAGATCGCCGAACAGGTGCGCAACGAATACGTGCTGCG
This sequence comes from Gallionella sp., assembly GCA_017880865.1. GTDB lineage: Bacteria > Pseudomonadota > Gammaproteobacteria > Burkholderiales > Gallionellaceae > Gallionella. Next base: position 93,663 of record JADGRL010000004.1, on the reverse strand, counting down.
CATCACAGGTTTGGTGCGCCGCCGCCCTGATGGTGCGACCAATGCCAATATCACCAGCGGCGAAATCGAAATTGTGTGCCAGGAGATCGAGGTGCTGAACGCCGCGCTGACTCCGCCGTTCCAGCTGGATGACGAGAATCTGTCCGAAACCGTGCGCTTGACCCATCGTGTGATCGATCTGCGCCGTCCGCAAATGCAGAAAAACATGATGCTGCGTTACAAGGTCGCGATGGCGTTCCGCCGTTTCCTCGACAGTCGCGGCTTTATCGACATCGAAACGCCGATGCTGACCAAGTCCACGCCGGAAGGCGCGCGCGATTATCTGGTCCCGTCTCGTGTGCATCCGGGCGAGTTTTTCGCGCTGCCGCAATCGCCGCAGCTGTTCAAGCAATTGCTGATGGTGGCGGGCTTCGACCGCTATTACCAGATCACTAAATGTTTTCGTGACGAGGATTTGCGCGCCGACCGCCAGCCCGAATTCACCCAGGTGGATATCGAGACTTCGTTCCTGAACGAGGCGCAAATCACCGCGCTGACCGAAGAGATGATACGCACTGTCTTCAAGGAAACGATGGATGTGGAATTGCCCAATCCGTTTCCGCGCATAAGCTACGGTGAGGCGATGGCGCGCTATGGTTCGGACAAGCCGGATCTGCGCGTCACGCTGGAACTGACCGAAGTGACCGACGCGGTCAAGGATGTCGCATTCAAGGTGTTTGCGGGCGTGGCGAATTCTGAAACCGGTCGCGTGGCGGCGTTGCGCGTGCCGAACGGCGGCGCATTCACGCGCGGCGAGATCGACGAGTACACCAAGTTCGTCGGTATCTACGGCGCTAAGGGCCTGGCTTACATCAAGGTCAATGACATCAAGCAACTCAACGAGACCGGCTTGCAGTCGCCGATCGTGAAGAATATTCACGAAGCCGCACTGAAGACGATCATCGAGCGCACTGGCGCGCAAAACGGCGACATCATTTTCTTCGGCGCGGACAAGGAAAAAATCGTCAACGATGCGATGGGCGCGTTGCGCACCAAGATCGGCCACGAGAAAGGCTATGTCAACGGCAATGCATGGGAACCGCTGTGGGTAGTGGATTTCCCGATGTTCGAATACGACGAGGAAGGCAAACGCTGGAACGCCTGCCATCACCCTTTCACCATGCCCAAAGACGAACACATCGCGTTGCTGGAAAGCGATCCGGGCAAGTGTCTGGCCAAGGCTTACGACCTCGCCTTGAACGGCTCTGAAGTTGGCGGCGGCTCGGTGCGTATCCATCAGGAGGCGGTGCAATCGCAGGTATTCCGCGCGCTCAACATCGGCGCGGAAGAAGCGCAGCTCAAGTTCGGTTTCCTGCTCGACGCGCTGCAATACGGCGCGCCACCGCACGGTGGACTGGCGTTCGGCTTGGATCGCATCGTCGCAATGATGACAGGCTCCGAGTCTATACGTGATGTGATCGCCTTCCCCAAGACCCAGCGCGCGCAATGCCTGTTGACCCAGGCACCGAGCGCGGTGGACGAGCGCCAGTTGCGCGATTTGCATATCCGGTTGCGCCAGCAGGTGCAAACAACAGCTGAAGTTAGTGCTGAAGTTTCCAAGGGCTAATGATGCTGAAAAAGTTACTACGCGCGGGGCTGTTCGTATTGCTGGCGATGTCATGGTTGCCAGCACAGGCGCACTCGCACCACGCCGCGCAAAATGCGCATGCCGATCTGGCGGCAATCGGCGTCGCTGCATTACCGCCAGAGGCGCGCGACACACTGCGCGCCATCAAACAGGGCGGGCCGTTCGCCTACCCGCGTGATGGCGTGGTGTTCGGTAATTTCGAGCGGGTGTTGCCAAAACACCAGCGCGGCTATTATCACGAGTACACCGTGAAAACACCCGGTTCGCGTAATCGCGGCGCGCGCCGTATTATCAGCGGCGAGCCCCGCGAGTATTATTACACCTCCGATCATTACAAAACCTTCAAACGAATTCAGGAGTAGCCATGGACGCACTGGCACAACAACTGGGCAACAGGGACGCAGCGGGCAGCTATACGCTGGGATGCAGCGTGGAAACCTTGCGCAGCGCGGCTGAGGCAGCCGGTTTTGCGCTGTTCGATACCGATCTCAAAGGCATCAAAGGCAAGCAGAACTTGCTCAATGCGCTGGCAGTCGCGGCCCAATTTCCGCCGGAATTCGGCGCAAACTGGGATGCCTTGGCCGACGCGCTGTGCGACTTGTCGTGGCATCAATCTGGCGGCTATGTGCTGCTGTTGCGCAATGTCAGCGACACGCTCGGCCTTTCCGCCAACGACCGGGAAATCGCGCTGGATATTTTTGCAGATACGGTGGTGTATTGGCGGCAGCACAAGAAAGCTTTCTGGATATTCTACGTTTAGCAAATGTCAGGCAATAAACAGCCGGTCTCGGTGCTGGTGGTGATTTACACTCCTTCGACATGCTCAGGACGGGCTCAAGACATGAAGGTGCTGTTGCTGGAACGCGCCGATCATCCGGGCTATTGGCAATCGGTCACCGGCAGTCGTGAAGCCGGTGAAACGCTGACCGAGACCGCGTTACGCGAAGTGTTCGAGGAGACCGGGCTGGATGCAGGGCAATATGAGCTGACCGACTGGCAGGCGCAAAACGTCTACGAGATTTATCCGCACTGGCGGCACCGCTACCCTCCTGGCATCACCCACAACACCGAGCATGTGTTCGGTCTGGAACTCCCCGGTGTTGTACCCATCCAACTTGCGCCGCGTGAGCATCTGAACTATCAGTGGCTGGCGTGGCAAGATGCCGCCGAAAAAGTTTTTTCACCGAGCAATTGCGCGGCGATTCTAGAATTGCCCCAGCGTTTACAGACGAGTTCGCGCGTACCGAGGAAACACCAATGAACGAGAATCGTGTCCACATTGCCTACGATCACCCCGATGCTGCGCAAACCAGTTGCAGTACGGAAAAGGCGTGGGCGAAGGCTCCGCATGAACCTAGTAAAGCCGAAAAGCCGGAGCTGATCGCGCGTATCAAGCGCATGTTGCGTGAACAGGACGCGGTGCTGGTGGCGCACTATTACGTGCATCCAGATTTGCAGGATCTCGCGGAAGCCACCGGCGGAATCGTTTCCGATTCGTTGGACATGGCGAACTTCGGCCACCAGCATCCGGCCAAGACCATCGTCGTCGCCGGTGTGCGCTTCATGGGCGAGACCGCGAAAATTCTGAATCCGGAAAAACGCGTGCTGATGCCCGATCTGGAGGCCGAATGCTCGCTAGATCTGGGTTGCCCGGCCGACGAATTCGCCGCGTTCTGCGATGCGCATCCCGACCGCACCGTGGTCGTGTATGCCAACACCAGCGCGGCGGTCAAGGCGCGCGCAGACTGGATGGTGACCAGCTCGATCGCGCTACCGGTGGTCAAACATCTGATGGAGCAGGGCAAGAAAATACTCTGGGCGCCGGATCGACATCTGGGCGGCTACGTGCAGGAACAGACCGGTGCGGACATGCTGCTATGGCAAGGCTCGTGTATCGTGCACGACGAATACAAGTCCAAAGAATTAATCGAACTGAAAGCAAAGCATCCCGGCGCACTCGTGCTGGTGCACCCCGAGTCGCCGCGCGCGGTGGTCAAGTTGGCGGACGTGGTCGGCTCCACCACGCAACTGATCAAGGCCGCGCAGAACTCTGACGTGAAAGAATTCATCGTCGCTACCGACAACGGCATCCTGCACAAGATGCGCACGCTGTGCCCGGACAAGCTCTTCCTCGAAGCTCCGACGGCTGGCGCCGGTGCAAACTGCACCAGTTGCAGCCACTGCCCATGGATGGCGATGAACGGCCTGCTCAATCTGGCAGAAGTGTTGGAAGCGGGGCGCAATGAGATATACGTTGATCCGGCGATCATTCAGCGCGCGGTGCTGCCGATAGAACGCATGCTGGTATTTGCGAAACAGATCAATCTGCCGACGCGCGGGATAGGGAACGCGTAACCCCGCCGGGGTAGCACCCGTAAGGAGTATGCAGCAAGACACTCGCCCTTGCGGGTGGTCTTGACGCTGCAAACCGCTGCGCGGCGTGTTTTCACATAAACCTTCGTTTGTTTTCAACTGATCGAGGCGACGTGCAGCTTTCGGGTGACCTGAACTTATTCTGTTCGCAATGCTCCAACTTCGACTTTTTAGGGGCGTATTGCGAGACGTGAATTTCAGTGCGGTGAAAATTCACAAAACGGATCTGATGTGCTAGCGCTAGAGTGTTCAAAATCAGACATACGATAAAACCCTGATCGAGTCTTTATATTCGACTTTGGTTCAGGAAAAAATCTGTTTTTAGTTTTTATTCTGCGCATTTCGTTATGCATCGCAATTTTTCGATGCATAAACCGAGCCGATATAGAATTACGATTACACAACCATTCTATGGAGTTCAGATAATGATGAAGATGCTTAAATTTCTGTTGGTCATACTTTTCGGCATTACTGTTGCAGCTTGTGGCGGTGGTGAGGGTAGCGAAGGTGGTGCGGGTGGCGGTGCGATTAGCGCCACAGCGACCACCACCGCACAGAATCTGACCGTTGGAGTGGCTATGGTCAGCTTTTCACCCTTAACGCCCAGTGGTAGCGCAATTCCTTATACCTACAGCTACACCGGCACATTACCAGCAGGCTTGAACTTTAACGCCAGCACGGGCGCTGTGACAGGAACACCGACCGCTACTTATGCAACAGCAAACCTTGTCTTCTCGGTGCAAGATGCCAATAAAGCAGTGGCAGGCACGACCAGTACCGTGAGCTTTACGGTACTCTGAACCATACCTTGAGGGCTAGTGCCACGGGTGGAGCGTTTGGCAATTGCATAATGTCGCATAAACGCTTCCCGGACATATTGGTAGTTGAATGGTTTGCAATGCTTGTGGCTTCGTAGCATTGCACAATGAGGTGTGGTGACTAGCTGTCGTGTTCCGTACCCTTACGGGTGCTACCCCCGGCAATTATTGTGGGTAGAATGCACACCATGACTACCCTGAAAATCGCTACCTATAATATTCATAAAGGCCTTTCCTATTTCAATCGCCGTGTGGTACTACACGAGTTGCGTGAGCGACTGCGCGAGCTGAATGCCGACATCGTGTTCCTGCAAGAGGTGCAGGGCGAGCACACGCATCACGGCGAGCGATATCTCAATTACCCAGAAGGTGCGCAGCACGAATTCATCGCGGCGGAAGTCTGGCCGCATTCTGTGTATGGCAAAAATTCGGTGTATGAGGCGGGGCATCATGGCAACGCGATTCTGAGCCGTTTTCCGATCTTGCAATCCTTGAACACGGATGTTTCCGCGCACAGATTCGAGAGTCGCGGGCTGTTGCACTGCGAGATCGATTTACCTGACCAGCAGAACGAAAAGGGACTGCAGGGCGTGCATTGCCTGTGCGCGCATTTTGGGTTGTTTGCCAAGGGCCGCCGTGAGCAAACCGGTGCATTGATTGAGTATGTGCGCAATGAGATTCCGCCTGATGCGCCGCTGATCATCGCGGGTGATTTCAACGATTGGCGCAATCAGTTGAGCAAGACTTTGGCCAGCGAATTAAATATCCACGATGTGTTCCATCTGCATCGCGGCAAACCGGCGCGCAGTTTTCCATCCCGGCTGCCTATGCTGCGTCTGGATCGCATTTACGTGCGTGGATTTAACGTGCTGCACAGCAGCGTGCATACTGGGGGTGCCTGGCAGCGCCTGTCGGATCATGCCGCACTTTCCGCGCAACTGAGTAGCCTATGACACGCGTTTTTCAGGTGGCCGAAAACCAGTTGATGCTGCTGCAAAACGGCGTGGCGTATTTCCCGCAATTGTGCGCGGATATCGACGCCGCACAGCATTCTATTTATCTGGAAACCTATATTCTCGCAGCCGACGAGACCGGCCGCATGGTCTCCGATGCATTGTGCCGCGCAGCTGGGCGCGGGGTGGTGGTGCGCGTGTTGCTCGATGGTTATGGCTCGGCAGAATTGCCTCTGTCCTGGCTGGATGAATTGCTCGCGGCCAAGGTCGAAGTGCAATGGTTCAGGCGCGAAATCTCCCCATTCACGTTGCGCCGCAGCCGGATGCGTCGCTTGCTTCGTTTGCACCGCAAGCTGGCGGTGATGGATGGCGAGGTGGCTTTTGTCGCGGGCATCAATATCATCAACGATGTTTCAAGCCGCGAGAGTTTCAGTTTTCCCCGTCTCGATTATGCGGTGCGGGTACAAGGTGTGGCGGTGGGTGAAATACACGCGACGATGCGGCATTTGTGGGGGGTGGTGACATGGGCCAACTTTCGCCAGCGCGGCAAGGAAATCCGGCACTTCGTTCTGGAGCGGGCGAAGCCTGCTGCCACACCGGAAATCTCTTTGTTATTGCGCGACAATTTGCGTCATCGTCGTGATATTGAAGGCGCGTACCTGAAGGCGATTGCCGAGGCGCAACGAGAAATCATCATTGCCAACGCATATTTTTTACCCGGACGCGCTTTTCGGCAGGCCTTGATACAAGCCGCACAGCGCGGCATTCGTGTGGTGCTGCTGTTGCAAGGCCGGGTTGAATATCGCCTGCAGCACTATGCGACGCATGCACTCTACGATCAATTATTGGCCGCAGGAATCGAGATCTACGAATATCAGGCCAGTTTTTTGCACGCCAAAGTGGCGGTGGTGGATGGACTGTGGGCGACGGTTGGCTCATCCAACATCGACCCGTTCAGTTTGCTGCTGGCCAGAGAAGCCAATCTGGAGGTGAGGGATGCCGGGTTTGCCGGAGAGTTGCGCGCAAGCCTGCTTGCCGCGATTGCCGACGATGCGGTTCGTGTCGGGGATGGCTATGGCGTGTCGGGCAACTGGATAGGCAAACTGGTCGCACACATCAGCTACGGGATCGTTCGCCTGTTGATCGGCCTGTTGGGCTATGGCCGATCGATCTGAGCCGTTTGCACCATTGATTACAAAATACGGTTGCCAGGTGGCAGGTTAGCGCACGCGCTATAATCCGCAACTGTCATTTCCGTCATCCCGCTATGCGCCCATCCCCGATTCAACCGGCAAATGCTGCCAACCGCGCCGATTGGCAGACCCTGCGCTCCCTGATTCCGTATCTGCTGGAATTCAAATGGCGCGTGATCGTTGCGATGAGTTTGCTGGTTTTTTCCAAGCTCGCCAATGTGTCCGTACCCTTGGTGCTCAAGGAAATCATCGACGCGATGGACAAGAGCCATGCGGTGCTGGTGGTGCCGGTATTCCTGATCATAGGTTACGGGTTGCTGCGCCTGTTTAGCACGCTGTTTGGCGAATTGCGCGATGCGGTGTTTGCCAATGTGACGCAACGCGCGATAAGGCGCGTGGCGCTGCAGGTGTTCGAGCATCTGCACAGCCTGAGCTTGCGCTTTCATCTGGACAGGCAGACCGGCGGGGTGTCGCGCGACATCGAGCGCGGCACGCGCGGGATCGGTTTCTTGCTGAACTTCACGCTGTTCAACATCTTGCCGACGCTGCTGGAAATCGGTCTGGTCGCGGCGATTCTGCTCAAAAAATACAACGTGTGGTTCGCGATCATCACGTTCATCACGCTGGTGATTTACATCGCCTTCACGCTGTTCATCACCGAGTGGCGCATGGTGGTGCGGCGCACGATGAACGATCTGGATTCCAAGGCCAACACGCGCGCGATCGACAGCCTGCTCAATTACGAGACGGTGAAGTATTTTGGCAACGAGCAATACGAGGCGCGCCGCTACGATCACAACATGGAACACTGGGAAACCGCTGCGGTGCGCAATCAGACTTCACTGGCCTGGTTGAATTCAGTGCAGAGCATCATTATCGCGATCGGCATCACCGCGCTGATGCTGCTCGCCGCCGACGAGGTGGCCAAGGGCAAAATGACCGTCGGGGATCTGGTGCTGGTAAACGTGTTCATGATCCAGTTGTACATGCCGCTGCATTTCCTGGGCTTCGTGTATCGCGAAATCCGCCACGCGCTGGCGGACATGGAGAAGATGTTCGGCCTGCTGCATGAGGACAGAGAAATCGCCGACGCGCCGGATGCGACCATCTTGCAAGTGGGCAGCGCGGCGGTGCAATTCGAGCAGGTCAGTTTTTCCTATGCGCCCGACCGGCAGATTCTGTTCGGCGTGAGTTTTGCGATTCCGGCCGGACACAAGGTGGCGGTGGTGGGCTCTAGCGGCGCGGGCAAGTCCACGCTGTCGCGCCTGCTGTTCCGTTTCTATGATGTGCATCAGGGGCGCATTTCCATCAATGGTCAGGATATACGCTCGGTGACGCAAAGCAGCCTGCGCGCGGCGATCGGCATCGTGCCTCAAGACACCGTGCTGTTCAACGATACGATTTATTACAACATCGCTTATGGCCGTCCCGAGGCGTCGCGCGACGAAATCATCGCCGCAGCCCAGGCCGCGCACATTCATGATTTCATCGAATCACTGCCGCAAGGTTACGACAGCATGGTGGGCGAGCGCGGTTTGAAACTGTCCGGCGGCGAGAAGCAGCGCGTCGCGATTGCGCGCGCGATTCTGAAGAATCCGGCGATATTGATTTTCGACGAGGCGACTTCTGCGCTCGATTCAAAATCGGAAAAAGCGATCCAGGCCGAACTGCGCACGATCGCGCAAAACCGCACCACGCTGGTGATCGCGCATCGTTTGTCCACTGTGGTGGATGCCGATCAGATACTGGTGATGGACAAGGGGCAGATCGTCGAGCGCGGCACGCATAAAGAATTGCTGGCGCTGAACAAGCTGTATGCGCAAATGTGGAATCTTCAGAAGCAGGAAGAGCAGACGCAGCCTGCCGATTGATTTATATTGGTTTTAGGGTATGCTTCGCGGTGTTTAGTCGTTGCAGGGCAGTGAAAATAATGAAAATGAGATTCTGGACGCTGGCGTTAGTCGCACTTGCGTTGGCATTACAGGCAGCACACGCCGAGACTGGCAACCATCAAAAAGCGCACAGGGTTTCGCAGCTGAAGGTGCAATCCCATATCGCGCTGATTTTCGATGAAGAGACCCAGCTTCCGCTGTACAACAAGAATACCAAAACGGTTGTGCCGATCGCCTCCATTACCAAGCTGATGACCGCGATGGTCATGCTGGATGCGCAGTTGCCGATGGACGAAGCCGTGAGCGTTGTTGAGGACGATCTGAATAAAATCAGACGTGCGCGCTCGCGATTGCGTGTGGGCATGACGCTCACCCGCAGCGAAATGCTCAAGCTGGCGTTGATGGCCTCGGAGAACCGCGCCGCATTGGCCTTGGCGAGAAGTTATCCGGGTGGCCCGGAGGCCGTGGTGGCGGCGATGAATGCCAAGGCGCGCGTGTTGGGAATGGAGAACACCAAGTTTTTCGACCCGACCGGCTTGGATAGCGACAACGTTTCCACCGCGCAGGATCTGGTCAAGATGGTTGCCGCCGCGCGCCACTATGCCCTGATCCATCAATACACCACCAGCACATCACATTCGGTGGAAGGTTTAAAAGGGCGCACGATGCGTTTTAGCAACACCAATCCGCTGGTCAGGAATGCCTCGTGGAATATCGGTGTGAGCAAGACCGGCTACATCCACGAGGCGGGACTGTGTCTGGTGATGGAGGCGACGATCAAACAGCGTCCGGTCATCATCGTGCTGCTCGATTCATGGGGGAAACGTACCCGCGTCGGCGATGCCAACCGCATCAAGAAGTGGATGGAAAGTGCGGATAGCCGAGGTTTGCAGCGAGGCTGATATTGAGTTGATTCTTCGGGGGGCGCAAGCCCCCCGAACTTTTTTAGGAAATGAATATGGGTGAATCACTGCTGCTCATTACCATCATTACTTTGGTGGTTCTGACAATACGCCGGGCTAAGCCTGTGGTGCTGGAGAATCCGGTCATCATCCAGCGCCCCGGGCAATACCATATCACCCTCGCGCCGCAACTCAACCGTGCGCAAACATTCATCGAACAAATCGCCAAGCAGTTTACCCAAGCGCATCCGCCTCAGGGCGATCTTCACACCCAGTATTTTGAAGTGCGCGACCCCAAGGTTTTTTCTCGGGGAGAGAGCGCTTACTTATTGGCGATCGCATTGCGCGGCGGGGTACTGTATTTTCAGGCGGTCAATCCAAAGCCATTGCTGCACGATGCAGACAGTCACTACAAAACTGTGCGCGAATTTTCCGAGTCGGTGCTGCTGCACCATCCATTCACAGCGCCAGCGGATGAACTGGGGCCGGAGAAGCTGCGCGCCGCAGTTGACACGATTGCAGGCCAATTTCAAATTGCCGTGAAAGCATTGCAGACAGGCGACTGATGAGGTCGACCTCTCAAATCCTTGAGAGCAATGTTGCACCCCAGTCACTACCTGAGCGGTCATATTCCCTGCAATATTTTTTCCAGTCGGACGCAACATGGGAAGCATAGGCCGTTGCGTATTTCAGCAAGGGCGTCTGCCAGTCGCGACTTTCGCCGAAAGCGATCCACTCATCCGTCACGGCAGAACCGGATCGTCCGCCGCTGCGCAGATGGCTCCAGGCCGCGACTTCACCCATGCTGCGTATCACTTGCTCTAGGCGTTTGAGTTTGCCGTTCCAACCATTGAGCGCCAGCCTGTCCTGCGTGGGTTGCAGCCCCTTGAAGACGAACGGGCGATCCTGAAAAGTGACGGCCGACAGAAATGCAGGGGCGATTGCTTGTGCCCAATGTTGCACATTGACGATCCGGTGGGCATCGCTTTCCCAAAGCGGCTGCTCATGCTTCAGGTAAGGTCGCAAAGAACCCGGTATCGCTTCCTTGAGGTCGAGCAGGTAGTTTAAATCAGGACTGCCATGGCCTTCGACCAAAATGACATAGCGTGCGACCCCGAGGCTGCCGGTGCCCGCGATACGTTTTGCGGCATCGAGCGGACGGAAGAATTTTGGATCGGGCTGTTGCCGTGCATATTCTTTGGCAAACGCCATGACCGCGTCTTTTTCAGGTGGTGTTAATTCGAGGGCGCGCTTCCCGTCTGTTTTTATGGCGCGCTTTCCCTTGCGCAGTTTGGTTCGGCTGTCCAGAAAAGTTTTACGGTTGCGCAATTTCAGCGGGTTGAGCAACTCCTTGATCATTCCGCTGGCGGTCTCACGTTCCAGCCACCGGGACTTGCCCGCAACCAGGGCTGCCGCGTAGCTGCCCAGCCCGACCTCGCAAAGATGGATGGCATCGCCTCTGGATAATTGCAATGACTTGGCCGCCACGATGATACTGGTCAGCCAGCGTGCCAATTCCCAAGTGGCCGGAGCCAGAGCCGCCTCATCGAAATCATTCAAATCGAAATAGACCAGCCGGTTGTCCGCCTTGTAACAGCCGAAGTTCTCCAGATGCAAATCGCCACAAATCCATGCCAATGGCGCATCGTTCAGGCGTGTATCGGCAACGGGCCAGTCTTGATAGAACAAATGGCATGTCCCGCGCATGAAGGCAAAAGCATCCTGCCTCATTGCCCGATACTTTAATGCAACCCGTTTCGGCTCGCGACCTGCGTTATATTTCAGGATGGCTTCAACAATATTATTCATGGATTTTTTGACTCGCCTTCGAGCAAACCCAGGGTCAGCTGGCCTGCGTTAAAATCGATCGACAATCGGTCAATTTTCTTTCCTGCTGCGCGCAATGCCAGCAAGGCACCCACAATTAATAATCCCTATTCATTGGGGACAAGGATTATCCACACGCTCCGATTGCGCCGCAACTGGTGCAAAATTCACAACCATCTTTTTTGATCAGCGTGGCGTTACCGCATTCTTTGCAGACCTTGCCTGCAATCAGTCTGATGCCGGTGAATTTTAGTTGCGTTTCGGGAATTTCCAGCACGCCCATTTGTTGAACAGGATAGCCGTGCTCGTCGAGGATGCCGAGCATCGCGTAGCGGTGGATGATCAGCTTGGCGACATAGGAGACCGTCGATGGGTAGCTTTCCATCTTGACGCTGCCTGGCACGCGCGCCATGAAGTCGCCCAGCGGTTCGCCGAAATTGAGCAGCTTGCGCAATTTCATGCCTATCCAGGCCGGGTCGATCACACGCATATCCAGACTCAATACCTTGCACAGTCCGTCGAGCGCGCGCGGATACACGCCGGACAGCCACATCGAATAGGGGCGGCGTTGCCCGTCCGGCAGCACCAGTTCTTTTAAGCCCAGCACGAAGTCGTCGCCGCTGCCGGCATTGGAAATATCCACCGTCCAGCTCATCGTGCCGTCGGTGCCGGTCTTCGGCTCCTTCCTGGCGAACAGCGCGTCCATCATCGGTGTGGTCACCCCCTCGCTCACTTCCAGCGCGCCCAATTGTTCTATGCGGTATTTCAGTAAATGCGCGAACGCCGCCACCAGACTGGGCATGCGTTTTATCTCACCGTCAGGCGGCATCGGCATGTCGAAGGCGTCGTCACCGGCGGTCTTCATCAGCATTTCCAGCTTCATGCGCACCCACACCGGATCGCGCGTGCGCATATCCATCGACAGCGATTTCGCCAGCGCACCGAGCCCGCGCGGCTGCTCCGAGCCATTCACCCAGACTTCGAACGGATGATTGTGACCGTTGGAAGTGTGCGATACGAACGCGACGAAACTGCCGAGCGGATGTTTCACCACTTGCGATACCCAACCTTCACTACCTGCGGCAAGTGCAGGGCGGCCCGGCCAGCGCAATGAGGCAAGCGCCGGTTTGGGGGTGGCTTCGAGCACGATGCGTCTGTCCTGATCGAAAACGAAATCCTGCGGCTGTTCCTCTGTTTTTTCTGAAGCAATTGCTGGCGTGACCGACAACACCGAGCCCAGCACGCTGTTGGGTCGATAGGTCGCCAAGCCCTTCAGTCCGGCTTTCCACGCCTCGGTGTAAAGGTCTTTGAAATCCTCGTAAGGGTAGTCGGCGGGCACGTTGACGGTCTTGCTGATCGAAGTGTCGATGAACGGTGCGACGGCAGCCACCATTTTCATGTGATCGATCGCCGATATTTCCAATGCGGTGACGAACGCGGGTGGCAGCTTGTCCATATCGCTGCCCATGCTTTTGTATACCCGCCAGGCATGGTCCTCAACCGAATAATCTTTGGTGCCGCCCTCTGCCATGCGTTTCTTGCGCGTATAAAACCACGAGAACGGCGGCTCGATGCCGTTGGATGCATTGTCGGCGAACGCCAGCGAAATGGTTCCGGTGGGCGCGATCGACAGCAGGTGACTGTTGCGCAGGCCGTGTGATCGGATTTTATTTTTGATCTCATCCGGCAGGCGCGAGGCGAAGCGCGGTGCGGCCAGATATTGTTCCGCATCCAGCAGCGGGAACGCCCCGCGCTCGATGGCCAAATCACATGATGCGAGATAGGCCTCGTCGCGCATGATGCGCGTGATGTCTGCGGCGAAGGCGCGCGCCGCATCGGTATCGTAGCGCAAACCTAGCATCACCAGCGCGTCGCCCAGCCCGGTATAGCCCAGTCCGATGCGCCGTTTGTTCTGCGCCTCCAGTTGCTGTTCGGGCAGCGGCCATGCGGTGACGTCCAGCACATTGTCCAGCATGCGCACCGCGACGCGTACCGTTTGCTTGAAGGGTTCGTAGTCAAAACCCGCGTGCGCTGTAAATGGATTTTTCACCATGCGCGTCAGATTGATCGAACCCAGACAGCAGCAGCCATAAGGCGGCAGCGGTTGCTCGGCGCAGGGGTTGGTCGCCGCGATCACTTCGATGTAGCTGAGGTTGTTGTCGCGGTTCATCAGGTCGATGAACAGTACGCCCGGCTCGGCATGATCGTAGGTGCTCGCGATGATCTGCTTCCATAGCTCTGCAGCCTGCACTTTGCGATACACCCACTTGCCATCATTGCGGCGTGTCGCACCTTGCAACTTGAGCGCTTCAGCGGGCTCAGCGGCATGTACCAACTCGAATTCCTGATTGTTCTCTACGGCGTGCATCAACGCATCGGTCACGCCGACAGAAATATTGAAGTTGCGCAGATCGCCTTGATCCTTGGCGTGAATGAATTTTTCGATGTCGGGATGATCACAGCGCAACACGCCCATTTGCGCACCGCGCCGCGCACCGGCCGATTCGACTGTCTCACAGGAGCGGTCGAACACACGCATGTAGGAGATCGGGCCGCTGGCGCGCGAATTCGTGCCTCTGACCTGCGCGCCCTCGGGACGAATCTCGGAAAAATCATAGCCGACTCCGCCGCCGCGCCGCATGGTTTCGGCGGCTTGCTGCAAGGCATCGTATATCCCCGGTTTACCGTCGCTGATACCGGAGATGGAATCGCCCACCGGCTGCACGAAGCAGTTGATCAGCGTCGCCTGATTCTTTAATCCTGCCGCCGAGTTGATGCGACCGGCGGGCACAAATCCGTTTTCCTGAGCCAGAAAAAAAGCCTCTTCCCAGTAAGCGCGTTGATCCGGTTTTTCGGCCAGTGCCAGGCCGCGTGCCACACGACGGCGCACATCTTCAACGGAGGTCTCGCCGGGTTCAGCGTATTTTTCCAACAATACTTCGGTGCTGATTTCTTGCGTCATGACGGTCGTTCCCTAAAAAATTTTATATAACAGTATTCTAAGAACTACTTGCCCGCACCGTTTTCTATTGGTGAGCCGCCACTTTTCGGCTTGCTTGGTTGATCCGCGTCACCGCTAAGTTCGCTGCGGAATTTTTCGAGCTTGTCATGGAAACCGTCAGCCTCGCCGTAGCTCAGAAAATGCGCATAGCGCGCATGCGAATTGAGCATTTTGTGAGCGTGTTTGATCGGACAGAAATATTGCTCGGTGCGAGCAAGAATTTCGCTCGCGTAACCGATCATTCCGACAGCATACGAGCAGTACGCACAGTCCACTTTTTCGATGAAATTCAGATAAGCCAGATATTGACGATCCATAACTATATATTTAGCGCGCTTAACCCGAGTAATGCCGTAAATGGGAAAGCAGGTCAGCTGATAGAGGCTGATGCACAGATCGAGCAAGGCCAGCGGAACAAGCATGCCGTAGATGGCCGGCATGGTGAGAAAATTTTGCGGGCGCACGGTAAAAAACCACATTAAAAAATTCATCTTTGGCTTGAGCTTGAGATGAGCTTCCTTGACGGCGTGGTCGAACACCACGCGCTTGCCTTCGATTTGGTAGCGCACATGACTTTCCTGTGCTTCGATGGCCGTGTTCAGTTCGGCTTCGAGGGTGCTTATTTGTTTAAGAATCTCACGTATATTGTCTTTCATGGTAACCCTCTAAATAAGTGTAAGTGCAATGCGTAATCGTACCACCACATATTTTGCTAATCAGCCAGCAAATTCACCAGTCCATCCAGCCCGACAAAATTCAGTGCATAACTGGCCTGTTCGCGCACCACTGGCTTGGCGTGGTACGCGATGCTGATGCCCGCCTGCGCCATCATTTTCAAATCGTTCGCACCGTCGCCCATCGCGATGACCTGATCGGGTTTGAGTTTTAGCTCGTCGCGTATCTTCACCAGCCAGTCGGCCTTGCCTTGCGCGTCGAGTATCTGGCCCAGCACCTTGCCGGTGAGTTTCCCGTTCTTGATCTCCAGCGTGTTGGCATGGGTGTAATCCAATTTTAATCTGGGTTTTAGCCGTTCGGTAAAAAACAGGAAGCCGCCGGATACCAGCAGCGTCTTGATGCCGCGCGATTGCAGCGCTTCGAGCATGATGTCGGCACCGGGGGAGAGTTGCAGGCGCTCGTCATACACCCGTTGCAGCGCGTGTTCGTCCAGCCCTTCCAATAAAGCGACGCGGCGGCGCAGGCTTTCGGCAAAGTCCATTTCGCCGCGCATCGCAGCCTCGGTGATTGCCGATACCTGCGGTTTGAGTCCCTGCATATCAGCGATCTCGTCGATGCACTCGATCGTGATCAGCGTGGAATCCATGTCCATCACCACCAACCCGATATCTTTCAACGAACGATTGCGCGGCACGAAGCCGTAATCGAGTTGGTTTGCCAGGCAGTAAGGCGCGATCCCGGGATGCACCAGCGCATCGGTCAATCGATAGGCGCGCTCGTCGATCTGCTCGCATTTGCTGCTCTGTGACAGCCCGGCAAGGTGGTCGAGCTGCGTCGCGGCGATGGTGTGTGTGGCTTGGATGATGAGGTTCATGTGGGTCAAGAGGTAAAAGGTTGATGTTTGGTCTGCGACGGGCGATGTCGCCGTATTTTAATTCAATTACCGGTTCAGGCAGGAGAGTTGATGAGTTGTGCGCAGAAGAAGTGCCTGGTGATGAGTGAGCAGCTGCTGCTTCATGGTAGAATGCGCGCCTTTTGATTTATCGTGGAGAAGAATATGTTTATCAGTAATGCTTACGCAGAAGCGGCTGCCGCCGCGCCGGACAACGGAATTATGAATTTTCTGCCGCTGATCGCATTGGTCGCCGTGTTTTACTTTTTAATATTGCGCCCGCAGACCAAGCGCGCTAAAGAGCAGAAAGCCATGATCGCCGCCCTGCAACGCGGTGATGAAGTCGTGACGGTCGGCGGTGAAGTCGGTACGGTCAGCAAGGTTTACGAGCAATATCTCGGCGTGGAAATCGCTCAGAACCTCGAAGTGACGGTGCAAAAGAGCGCGATTCAAAGCGTGTTGCCTAAAGGCACGATCAAGGCAATCAAGTAACTGGATTTCCTGGTAATCGGATTTCCGCGTGTCCCCGGTCGGCACGAACCCTAGTCATTAAGAGGCTGTCATGAACCAATATCCGTTGTGGAAAT
Source organism: Gallionella sp. (assembly GCA_017880865.1). Lineage (GTDB taxonomy): Bacteria > Pseudomonadota > Gammaproteobacteria > Burkholderiales > Gallionellaceae > Gallionella. Next base: position 76,923 of record JADGRL010000004.1, on the reverse strand, counting down.
ATCTGCTGATTCTGGCCGCGTTGCTGGCCGGGTTGATTTACGCGTTGCCGAATTATTTCGGTGAGTCGCCTGCTGTGCAGGTGTCGCCGTTGCGCACCAGCTTAAAGGCGGATGCCGCATTGCTGGAACGTGTCGGAAATGTTCTGAAGGCAGCCAACCTTAATTCGGAACTGGTTATGCTGGATGGTAATAGTGTCAAGGCACGTTTTGCCGATACCGACAGCCAATTGAAGGCCAAGGACATACTGATCGCCCAGCTCGGCGAAGATTATGTGGTCGCGCTCAATCTGCTGCCGCGCTCGCCGCAGTGGCTGACCGGGCTCAATGCGTTGCCGATGTATCTCGGTCTGGACTTGCGCGGCGGGGTGCATTTTCTGTTGCAAGTGGACATGGAGGCTGCGCTGACCAAGGCGCAGGAAGCGGCCACCGGCGATATACGTAGCGCGCTGCGCGAACAGAATATCGCTTATTCCGGCGTGAGTCGCGAAGGTCGGGTGTTGTTGGTGAAGTTCCGCGATGCCGAGGCACGCAGCAAGGGCGAAGCCGAAATCAAGCAGCGTTTTTCCGACTACATATTGAACGACAAGAATGAAGGCAGCGAATACAACCTGCTCGTCACACTCAAGCCGGAAGCCGAACATCGCATTCAGGATTCTGCGGTGCAGCAAAATCTGGTCACGTTGCGCAACCGTGTGAACGAACTCGGCGTGGCCGAGCCGGTGATCCAGCAGCAGGGCGCGGATCGTGTGGTGGTGCAACTGCCCGGCGTGCAGGATACGGCGCGCGCCAAGGATATTCTGGGACGTACCGCGACGCTGGAAGTTCGCATGGTGGATGAGGCTCATCAAGTAACCCCGGGTGCTGCCGCGCCGTTCGGCTCCGAGATGTTCAAGGATCGCGAAGGGAAAATGTTATTGGTGAAGAAGCAGGTGATACTCACCGGCGAACGCATCAACGACGCACAGCCCGGCTTCGATACCCGCACCAATGAAGCTGCGGTGCATATCAACCTGGACGGCGTGGGTGCGCGTCAGTTCAAGGACGCGACGCGCGAGAATGTCGGCAAACGCATGGCGATCATTCTGTTTGAAAAGGGCCATGGCGAAATCGTCACGGCACCGGTCATACGCGAGGAGATCGGCGGCGGGCGCGTGCAGATCACCGGCAGCATGAATACGATGGAAGCGCAAGACACTGCGCTGCTGCTGCGCGCCGGAGCGCTGGCGGCGCCGATGGAAATCATCGAAGAGCGTACCGTCGGCCCCAGCCTGGGCGCAGAAAATATCACGCGCGGCTTCAATTCCACGAAGATCGGTTTCATCATGGTCGCTCTGTTCATGATGGCCTATTACCTGATGTTCGGCACGATCTCGGTGCTGGCGCTGGCCGCGAATTTGCTGTTGCTGGTGGCGATGATGTCGATGATACAAGCCACGCTCACGCTGCCGGGTATGGCAGGTATTGCGCTGACGCTGGGCATGGCGATCGACGCGAACGTGCTGATCAACGAGCGTATCCGCGAAGAGCTGCGCAATGGCGTCACGCCGCAGGCCGCGATTCATGCCGGGTATGACCGCGCGTTCGGCACCATCCTCGACTCCAACGTGACCACCTTCATCGCCGGAATTGCATTGTTCATGTTTGGTTCGGGTCCGATCAAAGGGTTCGCGGTAGTGCTGTGTCTAGGCATCATGACTTCGATGTTCAGCGCGGTGCTGATTTCGCGCGCGTTAGTGAATTTGATTTACGGCCGCAAGACGCGGCTCACCAAAGTGGCGATAGGCTAAGGAAAATATAATGGAATTTTTCAGGATCAAGCACGACGTTCCGTTCATGAGTTATGGACGCTATACCACCGCGATTTCGCTGGTGACGTTTTTGTTCGCGGTATTTTTTATCACCACCAAGGGACTGAATTTCGGGGTGGATTTCACGGGTGGCACGGTGATCGAAGTGCATTACGCGCAGTCTGCCGATCTTCCCAAAATACGCGCGCAGTTAGCCGAAATGAGTTTGCCGGATGCTCAGGTGCAGAATTTCGGATCCAGTTATGACGTGCTGATCCAGGTGCCATTCAAGCAGAATATCGCCGGGGCGAAATTGAGCGAGCAGGTGATAGACGGGCTACGCAAGCAGGATGCCACTGTGGAAAAACGCCGCGTGGAATTCGTCGGCTCCCAGGTCGGCCGCGATTTGATCGACAACGGCGAGTTGGCGCTGCTGCTGGTCAGCTTAGGGATAGTCGGTTATCTGTGGTTGCGCTTCGAGTGGAAATTCGGGCTGGCCGCGATCATCGCCAACCTGCATGACGTGGTGATCATTCTCGGCTTCTTCGCATTTTTCCAATGGGAATTCTCGCTGTCCGTGCTGGCGGCGGTGCTGGCGGTGCTGGGTTATTCGGTGAATGAATCGGTGGTGGTGTTCGATCGTATACGTGAAAACTTCCGCACGATGCGCAAGGCCGAAGTGCATGAGATCATCGACAACGCCATTACACGCACCATGTCGCGCACCATCATCACGCACGGCTGCACACAGATGATGGTCGGCGCGATGCTGTTCCTGGGCGGTGAGACGCTGCACTATTTCGCGATGGCGCTGACCATCGGTATCCTGTTCAGTATTTATTCTTCAGTGCTGGTTGCCAGCCCGCTGCTGATGATGTTCGGTGTGTCGCGCGAAGATTTCATCAAGCCGGAAAAGACCGAAACCGAAGAAGTGTTGCCCTAAGCCGTGGATTTACTCGCCGCATTTTTAGACATCATCCTGCATCTGGACGCGCACCTGCTGGCACTGACCCAGCAATACGGCGTGTGGGTGTATGCCATTCTGTTTCTGATCATCTTTGCTGAAACAGGCCTTGTGATCGCGCCTTTCCTGCCAGGCGATTCGCTGCTGTTTGTGGCGGGTGCGCTGTGCGGGATGGAGGCGCTACAACTTGAGTGGCTGGTTCCGCTGCTGGTGCTGGCGGCCTTCTGCGGCGACAACACCAACTACTGGGTGGGCAGATTGATTGGGCTGCGCCTGATTAATCGCGCCAACGCAAAACTCATCAGGCCCGAGCATCTGGCCAAGACTCACGCTTTCTACGAAAAACACGGCGGCAAGACCGTCATGCTTGCGCGCTTTCTGCCCATCATCCGCACCTTCGCGCCGTTTGTCGCTGGTATCGGGCTGATGCGCTACCGGTTGTTCGTGCTGTTCAGCGCGCTGGGCAGTGTGGCGTGGATCAGCAGCCTGACCGTAGCGGGCTTTTTGTTCGGCAATATCCCGGTGGTGAAAAATAATCTCACGCTGATCATCGTCGGCATCATCGTGATTTCGTTGCTGCCTGCGGTAAGCGAATTCATTCGCCATCGCAAAAGCAATCAATCCGCTTGAGCGATCCACGACGCTGAGTTGCAGAATTAAAAAAGCCCGGCTTGTTTCGGGCTTTTTTGTTGATAGGTGCGGGCAAATTAACCGAAGCGACCTGTTATGTAATCCTCCGTTTCCTTGCGCTTGGGGTTGGTGAATACGGTGCTGGTCTCACCCAGTTCGATCAGGTCGCCCAGATACATGTAGGCGGTGTAATCGGAGATGCGCGCGGCCTGTTGCATGTTGTGTGTGACGATCACGATCGTGAAGTCTTCCTTCAACTCGTCGATCAATTTTTCGATGTGCGCGGTTGAAATTGGGTCGAGTGCGGAGGTCGGTTCGTCCAGAAGCAGCACCTGCGGCTTGACCGCAATCGCACGGGCGATGCACAGGCGTTGTTGCTGTCCGCCGGATAACCCAGTGCCGCTTTGTTTTAGTTTGTCTTTTACCTCGCCCCACAGCGCGGCCTTCTTTAACGCCCATTCCACGCGTGCTTCCATGTCATGCTTATTAAGATTCTCGTATAACTTTACGCCGAATGCGATGTTGTCATAGATGGACATCGGGAACGGCGTGGGTTTCTGGAACACCATGCCGATCTTGGCGCGCAGCATGTTCAGATCCTGCTTGCTGTCGAGGATATTCGCGCCATCCAGCATGATCTCCCCGGTAGCTTTTTGTTGGGGATAGAGCTGATACATGCGGTTGAAGGTGCGCAGCAGCGTTGACTTGCCGCAGCCGGATGGGCCGATGAAGGCGGTCACCATTTTTTCCGCGATGCTCAAGTTGATATCTTTGAGCGCGCGGTAATTCCCGTAATAAAAGTTCAGGTCCTTGATGATGATCTTCGGATTGGCGATGGTTTCGATGTTCATGGGTTAGCCTTGTTAGTGACCAGATGTTAATGGGTAGTTGCGCTTTGACGGAACAGCACGCGCGCCAGGACATTGAGCGTCAGCACGCTGACGGTAATCAGCAGCGCACCCGCCCAGGCCAGGTTTTGCCAGTCTGCGTAAGGGCTCATCGCGAACTGGAAAATCACCACAGGCAGATTGGCCATAGGCTGATTCATGTTGCTGCTCCAGAACTGGTTGTTGAGCGCGGTGAATAACAGCGGCGCGGTTTCGCCGCTGATGCGCGCCACGGCCAGCAATACACCGGTGATGATGCCCGCACGAGCGGCACGCAGCGTGACGAAGTTGATGACCTTCCACTGAGGTGCGCCGAGTGCCGCAGCGGCTTCACGCAGCGTGCTGGGAACCAGGCGCAGCATGTTTTCGGTGGTGCGAATCACGATCGGAATCACCAGTATGGATAAGGCCAGCGCGCCTGCCCAGCCGGAAAAATGTTTGACCTTGACCACATACACTTCATACACGAACAGGCCGATCACGATGGAGGGGGCGGACAGCAGCACGTCGTTGATGAAGCGGGTGATCGGCGCCATCCAGCCGCGCTGGCCGAATTCAGCCAGATAGGTGCCCGCCAATATTCCGATGGGTGTGCCGATCAGCGTACCGACCAGCGTCATCATCAGGCTGCCCGCAATCGCGTTGAGCAGGCCACCCGCGCTACCTGGCGGAGGCGTCATTTGCGCGAACACCACCGGGGTGAGTGCGGACAGTCCGTGGTCCAACAGCGTCCATAATATCCAGCATAGCCAGAATAATCCGAACAGCATGGCCAGCACCGAGATGGAGAGTCCCACCGCGTTGATGACGCGGCGGCGTGCGTATAGATTCAGCATGGCGTTCATGCAGCCTGTCCTTCGCGTTGCCCCAGCTTGTAGAGCATGTAGCGCGCGATGGACAGCACCACAAAGGTAATGAAAAACAGGATCAGGCCGAGTTCGATCAGCGAGGAGGTGTACAGATCGCCGACCGCTTCGGTGAATTCGTTGGCCAATGCGGAGGAAATGCTATTGCCCGGCATTAACAGCGACTGGCTCAACTCGTGGGCATTGCCGATCACGAAGGTGATGGCCATGGTTTCGCCCAGTGCGCGCCCGAGCCCCAGCATGATGCCGCCTGCCACACCCACTTTGGTATAGGGCAACACGACGTTCCACATCACTTCCCATGTGGTCGCGCCCAGACCGTATGCGGATTCTTTGAGCAGGGTGGGCACCACATCAAACACATCGCGCATCACCGAGGCGATGAACGGGATGACCATGATGGCGAGAATGATGCCGGCGGTCAGCATGCCGATACCCATCGGCGGGCCGGAGAAGAACGGGCCGAGGTAGGGCATGGTCCCGACATGTTTGTTGAGCCACGGTTCAACGTAGTCGCCGAACAGCGGCGCGAATACGAACAGCCCCCACATGCCATAAATGATGCTGGGGATACCCGCCAGTAATTCGACCGCGATGCCGAGCGGGCGGCGCAAAATGCGCGGCGAGAGCTCGGTCAGAAAAATTGCGATGCCGAAGCTGACCGGAATCGCGATGATCAACGCGATGCCAGAGGTGATGAGCGTGCCGATGATCGGAATCAGCGCGCCGAATTTATCGTTGACCGGGTCCCAATCGGAACTGGTCAAAAAACCAAAGCCAAATGCATGGATGGCGGGCATGCTGCCCACCACGAGAGATGCGATGATCGCGGCCAATAATGCCAACACTCCAAATGCGGAGACACGCGTCAGATTGCGAAATAGCAAGTCGAACACTGCTTGTTGTTTATGGCGCGCTTCGTTTGAAAACATCGGCATGGTCGGGTACTTTTTAGCCAGAAAAATAATGGGGATAAAACAACGGGGGCATCAGCCCCCGCGATTATAACTTAAGGGCGTGCTGTGTCAGCCACACCCGTGAGCTTATTTCCAGATAGCCTTGTTTGCGGCGTCCTTGATTTGTGCTTTCCATGCGTCGCGTATCATTGTCACGACGTTGGCAGGCAACGGTACATAGTCCAGATCAGATGCCAGTTTGTCGCCGTTGGTGTAGGCCCAATCGAAGAACTTCAATACTTCCTTGGCGCTCTCCACTTTTTCCGGAGACTTGTGGACCAGGATGAAGGTGGCGCCAGTGATAGGCCAGCTATCCTTGCCCGGCTCGTTGGTCAGGATTTCGTAGAAGCCGTTGTCCTTGTCCCACTTCGCGTTCGCGGCGGCAGCCTTGAATGTGCTGCTATCAGGCTGAACGAACAGACCCTCGCGGTTCTTCAGCTGGGTGTATGTCATCTTGTTCTGCAGCGCGTAAGCGTATTCCACATAACCGATGGAATTCTTGAGGCGTTGCACATAGGACGCGACGCCTTCGTTGCCCTTGCCGCCGAAACCGACCGGCCAAGCTACGGCTTTGTCACCGCCCACGCTACGTTTCCAGTCCAAGCTGACTTGCGACAGGTAAGTGGTGAAGATGAAGGTGGTGCCGGAACCATCGGCGCGATGCACCACGGTGATGGCCTCATCCGGCAAAGTGACACCCGCGTTGTCTGCAACGATGCGCGGATCATTCCACTTGGTGATCTTGCCCAAGTAGATATCGGCCAGCACTTTACTGTCCAGCTTCAATTGTCCGGGAGTGACGCCAGCGATGTTAATGACCGGTACCACGCCGCCGACTACGGTTGGGAATTGAGCCAAGCCACCGAGTGCTAATTCATTTGGATTCAATGGGGCATCAGTTGCGCCGAAATCCACGGTCTTGGCCTGGATCTGTTTGATGCCGCCGCCGGAACCGATGGACTGGTAATTCATCTCAACACCGCTTTGAGCTTTGTAAGCTTCAGCCCATTTGGCATAGACCGGGTAAGGGAAAGTGGCGCCCGCGCCAGTGATGCCAGTTGCCAGACTTGCGCCGGCATAAGCGACCGCTGTGGCAGCAGTGATGCCGATGATGAGTTGCTTCAGTTTGCTATTCATAATATCTCCATTGGGGTGAATTTGTAGCTTGCGGCCGGTTGCCCATTAAACCAACAGTGCCTTGTTGCGGAGCGCATGTTAGGGTGTTTGCGTTACAGGATTATTACAATTATTACTGTGTTCCGGAGTGCTGTCTATCCGGAGTTAAATTCATCCCTTGTATTGTTTGTTGGGATCATCTTGCCTGACCACAATTTTGGTGTTTTAATCACACATCATCATTTTGATGTTTGTTTAATAATGGAAATATAAAATGATGAAATCGGCACAAGTAGTAAAAGCATTGTCAGCACTGGCCCAACCCACACGCTTGGCGATTTATCGCTTGCTGGTGGAGCGTGGGCCGGAGGGCATGGCGGCAGGGCAGGTGGCCGAGAGGCTGAAAGTATCTCCGGCAACGATGTCGTTCCATTTTAAAACACTGGATCATGCTGGGCTGATTGAGGGCAGGCAGGACGGGCGTTTTGTCTACTACGCCGCGAATTTCACGGTGATGAATGACATGCTGGCGTACCTGACAGAAAACTGCTGCGGCGGGAATCCTGAGGCCTGCAATCCGAACAACAAATAATTGTTACTTTTTTAAGGAGTTAATCTTGCAAGACAAAAAATACAACGTGCTGGTGTTGTGTACCGGCAATTCCGCGCGCAGCATCCTGGGCGAAGTGCTGTTCAACAGTCTGGGCAAAGGCCGGTTCAAGGCCTACAGCGCAGGCAGCAAGCCCGCCGGGCGAGTCAATCCGGGCGCGCTGGAATGGTTAAAGGAGCAGGGGCACAGCACTGAAGGGTTGCGCAGCAAAAGCTGGGACGAGTTCGCTGCACCCGGTGCGCCACAATTCGATTTTATTTTCACCGTGTGCGATAACGCGGCTGGCGAAGCCTGCCCGCTGTGGCTGGGACATCCGGCCACAGCGCACTGGGGCATCCCCGATCCGGCGCATGTCGATGGCGATGAAGCGCGGCGCGCTGCGTTCAAGAAAGCCGCCGAGCAACTGGCGCGTCGTATCCAGTTGTTCCTGAGTTTGCCTATCGAAAAATTGGACAAGCTCACACTGAAAGAAAAACTCGCCGAAATCGGTCGCATCCAAGACTGAAGAATTTGCGATGAAGAAAACAAAAATATTGGATTCATCTGACGCTTCGATTTTTACCGAGCAAGTTGCAGAATTGGTTGCCATCGGTGCGGCCATCGCCAGCAATTGCGAGCCTTGTCTCAAATACCATTACGATCAGGCGCGAAAACTCGGTGTCAGCAATTCGGATATGCGTTACGCCGTCGATCTTGCTCAGAAAGTCAAAGATACTCCTGCGCACGCCATGCTGAATCTTGCTGAACGCTATCTCGGCCCTGCAACGCCGGAAACGAAAGTTCGTGCCAGCTCTTGTTGTGTAACCACTCCAGCCGTTACTCAGCCGATCACAACTTGTGGTGATCGGGTAACCAAACCATGAAACCTCAACGCACACATTGAAGGAGTCGAGATGAATTTATTCGAGCGTTACCTGACCGTCTGGGTCGGGCTGTGCATCATCGCAGGCGTGCTGCTCGGGCAATTCTTCCCGGGTGTGTTCCAAGTCATCGCCGGTCTGGAAATTGCCCGAATCAACATTCCGGTCGGTGTACTGGTGTGGGTGATGATTATTCCGATGCTGCTGAAAATAGACTTCGGCGCGCTGCATCAGGTCCGGGCGCATAGCCGCGGTATCGCTGTCACGCTGTTCATCAACTGGGGCGTCAAGCCTTTCTCGATGGCCTTCCTCAGCTGGCTGTTCATACGTCATGTATTCGCCGACTATCTGCCGCAGGATCAGCTCGACAGTTATATAGCAGGTCTGATTTTGCTGGCCGCCGCGCCCTGTACCGCGATGGTGTTCGTGTGGAGTAATCTGGTGAAGGGCGACCCGTATTTCACGCTGTCGCAAGTCGCACTCAACGATACGATCATGATTTTCGCCTTCGCGCCGCTGGTGGGTTTATTGCTCGGCATCGCCAGCATCGCCGTGCCGTGGGATACGCTACTCGTCTCGGTGATTTTTTACATTGTGATCCCGGTCATGTTCGCGCAATTATTGCGCCGACGCTTGCTGGCGAAGGGCGAGGTAGTTTTTAAACAGGCAATGGAGCGCATCGCACCGTTATCGATGGGCGCGCTGTTGCTGACTCTGGTGTTGCTGTTCGCTTTGCAGGGTAATGCCATCGTCGCGCAACCGCTGGTGATCGCGATGCTGGCCGTGCCGATTCTGATCCAGGTATTGTTCAACTCCGGGTTGGCGTACTGGTTAAATCGTCGTCTGGGTGTGGCGCATTGCATCGCCGCACCGTCCGCCTTAATCGGCGCGAGCAACTTCTTCGAACTGGCGGTGGCCACCGCGATCAGCCTGTTCGGCTTTCAATCGGGTGCGGCATTAGCCACCGTGGTCGGCGTGCTGGTCGAAGTACCGGTGATGTTGCTGGTGGTGAAAATCGCCAATGCCACGCAGGGTTGGTATGAGCTTGGCAAGCAAAGTAAATAATTAGGTAGGGGCTCGATTCATCGCGCCCCGACACCAGTGCAATAAAAAACGGGACTCCGAAGAGCCCCGCTTTTTATTACATAGCCATTCCACTAACCCACCAAAATACAGTGGGTAAGTGGCTGGTTATTTCATTTAGAACGAATGCTTCAAACCGAGGGACAGCGCGGAAGGCGTTGTACCGTAGCCAGAAGTGGTGCTGGACGCACCGGAGTTCTGCGAGAAGCCGTAGTTGATGCCTTGGCCGTTGGTTATCTTGGTATACAGGGCATACAGCGTGGTACGCTTGCTCATGTTGTGGTCGTAACCGACAGAAATCTGGCTTGCACCAGTATCTGTAGGCGTAGTCGCAACAGTAGTCGCAACAGTCGTATTAGCCAATTGACCAGCCTTGCCGTAGGCCAGTTTCACAGCGCCGTTGCCGACTTTGACCTTGCCGCCCACATAGAATGCAGTGTGACCGTACAGGTTGGTTTGCAGTGCGCCGTTGCCGAGGTTGTCGGTGGTCTTCTCATATACCAAACCCACTGTGAACATGTCCTGGGTGAAGCCGAAGCCGAAGCGGTTAGCGGATTCATTTGCACCAGATAACGTGGTTTCCAGCTTGTGCGACTCATGCGCCACAGAAGCGTAGAACGGAGCAGCGTCATACATTACCGCCATGCTCAGCGCGCCGTTATTCTTCTGAGTATTATTGGTATTGGATTCAGTCAGATTGACTGTCGCAACAGCTACAGTCACACCAGCGAATGCCGGGCTGATGTAAGCCAATACATCGGTTGCGCGGAGTTCGAAGCCAGCAGCGCTCTTGTTACCCAATAACGCACGGTTGTCGCCGATGTTGTCAGCAAACACATCCAGTTTGCGTGTAGCGAGTTTGTACGGAGTGTCGTGGCGACCCATCAGCACGGTACCCAAACTGTCGCTCTTCAAGCCACCAAACGTATTGCGGGTAGCGAAAATACCGTTGTTGGCGGTACAAGCGGGAACTGTAACAGCGGGCGCTGCTGCACCAGCAGCAACAGCAGGTATAGTTGTCGCAGCGCAGGAGTTTGACGAGTTGTCGATGTTGATTTGTTGCTCAACCTGCCAGATCGCGGCCAGACCGCCACCCAGATCTTCAGAACCCTTGAAACCGAATTTGGACACGTTGCTCGATACGACTTGCTTGGTCACACCGGCGACAGCGGCTTTGCCGGTAGGGCTAGCAGTTGTAACAGCGGCAGTAGTACCGTTGCCGGTTCTGACTGTGTCGTGAGACACGTCAACTGTGCCATAGAATGTGAAGTTCGCATTGTCGGCCAAAGCCGATACAGGCAACGCGATAGCTGCAGTCAGTGCGACAACGATTACTTTCTTTTGCATCATTATGATGACTCCTTAGTCTTTATTAATAAAGCCGCCTTGTGCGACCCGCGCAGATTAACCAGCGCGTGTTAAGAATTGATGAACGGAATATGACAGATTTGTTAAAAAGCGAAAATGTGTGTCTGGGCAAGTGTCCGCTATTTAACAAAACGTCTGGCGTAGCGGCTGCCCATGCGCGACATCGGCAGCAGGATCAAAAAATTGGCGGTATTGAATTCGGGATCAAAGGATGGTTCTCCGCAGAGGTAAGCGCCCATCCGCAGATAGCCCTTGAGCAGCGGCGGAATCGGCACATCGAGATATTGATTCAGCGCGTACAGCGGCAGCGGGCGATGCGGGTACACGGTGTATTCAATCGGGGCGGAATAGATCCGGCACAGCTTGCGATAGAGGCTGGCCGCTTCATGGCCGCCATCCGCCATGCTGATGCTCTCGCAGCCGATCAGATATTCGTGGTTGTTTTCTTGCATGTATTGGGCCAAGCCGCCCCACAGAAAATTGATGCTTTCGGTGTCGCGATAATCCAATTGCACACAGGCGCGCCCGATTTCCACCATCCGGTCGCTCAGAGACTGCAAGCGCGATAAATCAAATTCGGTTTGCGAAAAGTAGCCGCCGAATTTTTTTGCCCTGCCGGGAGAGAGTATGCGGTAAGTGCCCACTACATTATTGTCGTCACTTTCACGCATCAATAAATGTTCGCAATAGTTGTCCTGTGCATCACAGTACAAACTTTCTTCTGCGTTGGATAGATGTGCGCCCATTTCCTCAGAGCACACCTGGTAGCGCAGGCGCTGCACTTCAAGAATCTCATCACCGTCACGCGCTAAAGAGGTGGTTAAATAGGATAGGTCGGTGGCTTGTGTTTTAAGGCTAAGTCCGTGCATTTCATGCTCCTTGATGTTGAAGATGCATGCAGGTTACGAGAGTCTTGTTGCAGCCAGATGAAGGGAATATGAAAGAACTGTTAAATTTTACTTGGGGTGCTGATTGAATAGCGGATCGACAAGCAATGCATAAGCCGACTGTGATGTAAGCACGGTTTGCGAAAAGGCGGATACGGGCTGTTGCGTGACGGCTTGCCGGGTGTAGCCAATATTTTTCAGTCCTTGCGCGATGGATTCCTGTGCGGCGCGTGCCAACACGCGGCGGTTCTCGTTGGCGGTTGGCAGTGCGGGGGTGAACACCACCAATGCGTTGAGACGCGGGCAGCGCAGGATTTTCCAGATGGATTGAGCAAGCGTCATGTCACCAGTTAAAACCGCCGTGGTGCTCGGCCCTCTATTTTTATCCTGGTAGCGCAGTGCAATCGGGCAAACTCTGACCCCCGCGTCGATCGCGGGCTGGAAAAATGCCGAATGAAAGTGTCCGACCTGTTTGCCGTTTGTCGTGGTGCCTTCCGGAAAAAGTCCCACGCAAACGTCTTGTTTGAGCAGTGCGCCCACATGCCGATTGACCGATGCGGCATCCTGATGCATCGCACGCTCAATGAATACCGTGCCAACACGACGGCATAGCCAGCCGATGACGGGCCAACTGCGTACCTCGGATTGGGCTATGAAACGCGAAGGGTAAATGGCATTCAGCACTAAAACATCCAGCCACGAGACATGGTTCGCGACGATCAGGCATCCGCCGTCGCTGCGCGAAGGTTGCGGACCCTCGATCTGGATGCCGATGTTGAGGATGCTCAGCAGTTGCCGGCTCCAGGCCTTCATCGCGCGACGTCGACGGGCTTGATTCAGATGCGGGTAAATGACGGCCAGCAGCATCCCATAACAAAAGTGCAGGGCGAGGCGGCTGCCCCGGAACAGGCTGACGGGCAAATGCTGCGTATGCTTATCCATAATGAACCTCCAAAGTATCGAGTTGATTTTCTACCATCTGGTGTGGGTGCAGACGACGCCGTTCGATGAACAGACTATTGCCGAGTTTTTCCTTGGCCATTTTTTTTGCGGACGTGGCGGCTTCGGCCACCTCATGGTGCGAACTGAAAAATTCCGGGTTAACCCGGATTACGCCGATCGAGAGCGTGGGCAGCGGATGATGAACGGTGCGACCTTGTCTATCGCCGCTCAGATAACCGCCGACCGAGCGGTGATCTTTGTCGAACAGTGCCGTTGAGGTGCGCGCAAAAGCGGACAGTGCCTGATTGCAACGTTGCTCCCAATCCGGGCTTTGCAGAACCATAATGAAATCGTCACCGCCGATATGGCCGATAAAATCGTGCACCGGGTCGCAGAAAGTGCCGAGCAGCTTGCCGGTGAATTGGATCAACTCGTCACCTTTGCGATAGCCGCACACATCGTTGAAGGGCTTGAAGTTATCGAGGTCACCATAACAGACGGAGAATGATTTTTCGGATTGAAGCAAATGCTCGATGTGCTCATTGATCGGGACATTGCCGGGCAATAAGGTCAGCGGGTTGGCATAGCGCGCGGTTTCGATCTGCGCCTTGGTGATTTCGCGCAGCAGGTCTTGTCCCGAGCCGATCCCGATGTAGCGGCCTTGCTCGGTGATGATGAAGCCGTCGGTAAAATGCCGGATTTCTGATTCACTCAAAAACCCGCTCAATTCATGGATAGGCGTCGATTTCTCCACCAGCAAGGGCAGCGCATTCATCATGTCCGAGCAAGGTTTTTTGCAGAGCAGTTCGCGGCGGTATGGCTGGGCCAGGTTGTCCACGAACTCATAACGGTTGATCAATCCGACCGGACGTCCATTTTTAACGACAGGCAGGGCGCGCAAGTTTTTATCTTCGGTAAACTGGGCGAATATTTTTTCAATCTCGGTTTCCGGCTGGACGGGCTCAACATAACGCAAGATAGTTTCGACCGTGACGCTGCGGACATTGCTATAGGGTTGCTCTGCGGGGTGGTTCGTGTTGATCAGACACCCGACTTCGGCGGATGCGTTCAATGGCGGAACGTGATTGGGGCGTGCAATGAAATAACCCTGACCGCAGGCGATCCCGATATCGCGGATGAATTTGAATTCGGCAGCCGACTCGATGCCTTCCGCGATTACTTGTGTGCCGGAGCTCAGCGCGATGCTTTGAATCGATCGCAGAAATTGTTGTTTGAGCGGGTCGGAATTGACGCCCTGCACGAAATGCATGTCTATCTTTACAAATTCGGGACGCAATTCAGACCACAAGCGCAAACTCGAAAAGCCTTCGCCCAGATCGTCGATTGCAATCTGGAAGCCCATGCTGCGGTAGTGCAGCAGTGCATTGCGCATCCCCGCAAAATCGAAGGTGGGCTGATTCTCGGTGATTTCGATGATGACCCGTTTCGGGTCGATGCCGAGATTTTCAAGGTAGGACAGAGTCTGTCCGTTTTTAAAGCTGGGGTGCGTCAACGCTTCCGGGCTGACATTCAGGAACAGATGTCCGGGCAAATTTTGGGCGGCAAAGGACTCCAGCACAATCTGTCTGCACAACATTTCAACTTCCAGTGAAAGCCCTTGTTGTTTGGCTGCGCCGAACAGGTTGATGGGCGAATGCAGCGGATTATTGGCCGGGCCGCGTATCAGCCCCTCAAAGCCCAGAAACGTGCCGCTGGAAATGTCCATGATCGGCTGGAAGAGTGCAGAGAGGTTGCGCTGCTGTAGTATGTCCTGAAGCGTTTTCATCGTAAATATCCTGTGAGTGGGATGCGCGGCAGCATAATTCCCGGATGTTTCAGTTGGGTTAAGGCTGTGTTGCAGATTGATTACAGGGAGTCACGTCACCCTTGCTGAAAATTCAGGTTGATCATTCCCGATTCATTAGGTAGAATCCGCGCTCTTTTGAAATTGGTTGGAGTAGAGCTATGGCACGTGTATGTCAAGTGACGGGCAAAGGCCCGATGTCGGGAAACAATATTTCCCACGCAAACAATAAAACCAAGCGTCGTTTCTTGCCGAATCTGCAACGTCGCCGCTTCTGGGTCGAGAGCGAAAACCGCTGGGTCAGCTTGCGCTTGACTAATGCAGCGCTGCGCACCATCGACAAGAATGGTATCGACGCGGTGCTGGTTGAAGTACGCGCCCGTGGCGTAAACGTTTAAGGAGATAAAAAATGGCTCGCGAAAAAATCAAACTTGAATCCAGTGCCGGCACTGGTCATTTCTACACCACGACCAAAAACAAGCGCACCACGCCTGAAAAGCTTGAAATGAAGAAATACGATCCTAAGGCACGCAAGCATGTCATGTACAAGGAAACCAAGCTGAAGTAATTCAGGCTGGCTTAGTTGTACAAAGAAAAACCCGCGAGAGCGGGTTTTTTGTTTTGCGGAGAAATTTTGGAGTAATGGGCAATGCTGGCCCATCGGGTTCTTTTAAAAGATGAAAGGAATAAACTTTTTGGTTCCCTGCATATAGGTTTGATACGTGCTCCCGAAATGCCGCAGACATTCGGATTCGTCGCTCTTGGCGGTCAGGAGCAGGAAAAACGAAGCGATAGAGGCCAGCAGCAGGCCGATCCATGAGGGGTCTTTAAGAAAAGCACCCCACGCGAGAAACAGCAGTGAAGCATAGAGCGGATGGCGGATGTATTTGTAGGCGCCCACCGTAACCAGCTGAGTGGTTTTTTCAAATTCCAGCAACTCGGTATCAGATCGGTTCTGATCGGGTTTGCCGATCATCTGAAGCAGGCGCACGCCATGAACCACCAGAAAGACGGAAGCGGCGATAAGCAGCCATGAAATGATCTGGAGCAGGGAGAACGGATTTTTTACCCAATGCGGAAAATTGAGCAAGACCAGCGCCGCGATACACTCCCACGCAAAGAACCGGTAGAAGCCGTGCGACTGAAGGCGGAGCAGCGTCTTCCTGGAAACAAACACAAAAAAGACTGAAACGAAGGCGAAAATAAGTATTGGGGTCATTTTATGTTTCTCAGGGGGGGGTGTTTAAATTGAGGGGCTGCGTATCCAGTTCCGTTTAAGCGTTAGAGCTATCATCGCCGGATTTATTAAGGGGCTGAGCATGCAGCAACCGATACAGCCAAACGCTGTTCACTAGGAAAAGAATGAATACCATTTGCGCAAGGCTTTCATTTGCTTTCACAGATTTCTCTATAACATCGTTTATTCCAGCGACCTCTATTCGACTTTTGTCGATCAATAGAAGATTTAATTTTCGCAAATGATCCAAATCCGTCATCGTTTTGGCGTTCTCGATTGTGACTTGCGGAAGCTGTTTTAGGAGTGGTCGTGAGGCGGTAAAATTCCACCATCCGTAGATACCTAGCGAGGTGAGGAGAAAAAACACCGTCACAATTGCGTTAAACCACAGAAGTTTTTTCATTTTGATAGCGCCTCAAATAGTCCCGTAACTCTAACGAGCTAAGCTGCGCGCTCTTGCGCAGTCCCGCTTGAGCGCAGGGTTAGACTGGACTATTCGCAACATATTTCTTTCTTAGACTGAGAAGCGATAACAAAGCAAAGCCAGCTGTCCAACCAATAAAAATACCGCAATATAAAAAAAGCTCTGAAATGCTTTCTGCATCTGTAACAGAACCCTTTATCACTTCGATGACGGCTTCCTTATTGATACGATCACAATTGATGTCGTGAAACTTCGTTTCTAGCCTTTCGTTTGCTGCGGCTCGATTAGTGGCGATGGCTTGAAACTTGTAATGAAAATAGAAACAACTTACAGAAAATGCCAATTGCAGTATCAGTATGAGTATGAGCCCAAAAAAAGGTGAGCGTGTTTTCCAGTTTATCGACATGGCATAGGTTTCGTACTGTGGTCTAACGTGAAGGGGCTGCGCTGGGCTTTATCAGCGCAGTCTAGCTTGACCGCGGGGGTAGAGAGCCCTGCGCTCATGGTTGCATTATGTGACCGCACGACGGGCACGCTTTACGATACGTTGGAGCAGGCACAACGACAAACCCGCAATTACGACACCTCGCTATTTTGATTAGAGTGGTGATGTCACCGACCAAAAAACTTACCCCAATCGCAAACCACGCAAGCGCAAACTCACCGCTAACGACAGCGACCAAAAGTACCTCCACGACACAAAACGCAAAAAGAAGCACGAGCCAACGAATAGGGTATGTGGAAATACGGCGATGCCAGTAGAGATGAGCGCCATTGCTAATATTCCGAGCAAATTCCATGAGCATTATGTTTGCTCTCTAACGTAAGGTAGCCACCCTGAAGCGTGCCCGCCTGATTTTTTTAACCTTGAACCCAGGCCTGCGCTTCTTTGTAATCGGCAAACACGCGCATGTCGGCATTGATGAAGGTGCGCGACAGCCAAGCTGCCCAGGTGATCCACTGGTTGTCGGTGACGATGGCGATTTTGCTGAAGTCGTGGTCGTGTTCGCGCTTGAAGAATTTGATGTCTTCCCAGGCCACGTCCACGGTGTAGCTGACCATCGCGCGCAGGTCGAGCAGC
This sequence comes from Gallionella sp., assembly GCA_017880865.1. Classification (GTDB taxonomy): domain Bacteria; phylum Pseudomonadota; class Gammaproteobacteria; order Burkholderiales; family Gallionellaceae; genus Gallionella. The sequence goes on along the minus strand of JADGRL010000004.1, from coordinate 59,421 downwards.
AGGTTCAGTTCGCCGGGGAATTTCAGTTTGTATAAGGACTGCTCTTCAAACGTCTTGAAGTCGGCGATCGTGAATTCGCCCAGCACGGCGATGTTGACGAGGTTTTCGGTTTGTTCGATGGTGATCATTTTTCTGCTCGCTTATGGTTTTTGAGACGGGTGTTTGGGTGTCAGGCGTAAGCTTAACACACCACCCGCGATGATGAGAGCCATGCCCAGCCAACTGGTCAGCGGCAATATTTCATGCCACAGCATCATGCCGAACAGGCTGGCGAATATGATAGTGCTGTACGCCAGACTGCCGACCACCAGCGTGTTTCCGATGCGATAGGCGCGGGTCATCGCGAGTTGCGCCAAGGTGCCGGTGCCGCCCAGACCTAACAGGATAGCTGCGCCTTGTGGGGTGATGGTATGCGTCGTGCCGAACAGCATCCACACGCCGCTGCCGATCGTGGCGATCAGGCTGAAATAAAATACGGTACGCGTTTCCGGTTCGCCGATGACGCCGAGTTGTTTGACGTTGAGATAGGCGACTGCGGCGAGCAAGCCGGAGATCAGGCCGAGCAGGCCGGGCAGCAGTTGATCGCGTTGCAACGTCGGGTGCAGCAGCAGTACCACGCCGCCGAATCCGAGCGCGATCGCGAGGGTCAGCGGCAGATGAAATTTATCCTTGAACACCAGTATCGTCAGCAGCGTGAGAAACAGCGGCGCGGTGTAGTTGAGCGTGACGGCGGTGGCGAGTGGCAGTACGGTGATGCAGTAGAAGAACAGCGCCAGCGCGAGCGAGCCGGAAATGCCGCGCCACAGGTGGGCGCGCCAATAGTGTGTGGCCACGCCGACGCACTGTGAACGCATGATCAGAAAGACCAGCACCAAGCCGAAGAACGAGCGGTAGAACACCAGCTCAATATGAGAGAAATACGCTGCGCCGAGTTTGACGAACACCCCCATGCAGGCGAACAGCAAACTGGCGACCAGCATCCACAACGCGCCCATGCGGAATGGTTTAGAGATGAGAACTCAGATTGCGGCGCAGGTACTCGTGAAAGTGCAGCATGCCGTCTTCGGTGGGCGACTGGTAGGGGCCGTGTTCTTCGATGCCGCGCTGGTACAGCGATTTTCGTCCCTGATGCATCCTGAGACAAATGATGTCGTCCTCGACGGCGGTTTCGTTATAGGCTTTCTGTTCGGCTTCGACATATTCGCGCTCGAACAGAACGATGTCTTCGAGGTAATAAAACTCGACGATGTTGGTGCAGGCATCCACGCCGCGCGGCACCAGGGTGCTGACGACCAGCGTGCCCGGATACCACTCGACCATGATGTTGGGGTAATAGGTCAGCCAGATCGCGCCGTATTTGGGCAGCTTGCCGCCGTGATAGCGCAACACTTGTTCCTGCCATTTGCCGTACACATCGCTGCCGGTCTTGCGCAAGCCGTTACGGATGCCGACGGTCTGCACGCTGTACTGTTCGCCGAATTCCCATTTCAGATCGTCGCAATCGACGAAGTTGCCTAGGCCCGGATGGAACGGCACGACATGGTAGTCTTCCAGATACACCTCGATGAAGGTCTTCCAGTTGAACGCGTATTCGTCCACTTGCACGCGATCGAGCATGTAGCCGGAGAAGTCGATTTCCTGCATCACGCCGACTCGGGCTAGGTCTTTTGCGATGTCGCGCTTGCCCGAGAACAGCAGGCCGTTCCAGTTTTGCAGCGGCGATTTGTTCAGATGCAGGCAGGGATTTTCGGGGAAGTGCGGCGCGCCGAGCAGCTTCCCGTTGGTTTCATAAGTCCAGCGATGCAGCGGGCAGACGATGTGTTGCGCGTTGCCGCGCCCTTGCAGCATCGTGGCCTGACGGTGGCGGCAGATGTTGCTGAGCAGCTCCACGCCGTTCGGATTGCGCACCAGCATCTGTGCCTCGCCGGCCAACACCTGATAGTCGCCCAGATTGGGAACCATCAGCTCATGCCCGACGTAATTCGGCCCTTGCTCGAATAGCAGGCGCTGCTCTGCTTCCAGCGCCTTGGGGTTAAAGTACCAGTCTAGCGGCGGTTGAACCTGAGCCGGGGTGAGTTGATTGATGAGGGCGATATCGGACATGCCTTAATATTCTATATTCTGATGCGACGTAAGTTAGGGATTGTCCCCGAAATTAATGGGGGGGGCAACAAAAATTGGCTCAGTCGGAGTGCGTTGGGTAAAATGCCGGTCTTTCTCAAGGGTAGCTCGCTAAATCAAAACCCCGTCACGACACGGTATCGCTCAGTCCCACCCGTGGTTTCATCATGATTTGAGTTTGTATTTATAGCGGTATCCACAAATAGAGGTTTTTTATGGCTGGTAAATCGCAAAAAACGCCGGGCTTCGAATCGTCCATGGCCGAGCTTGAGCAAATCGTCGCCGATATGGAGGCGGGCAATTTGTCGCTGGAAGATTCGCTGGCGGCTTATAAACGCGGCGCGGAGCTGTTGTCGTTCTGCCGCACCCGTCTTGAAGACGCGCAGCAGCAGGTGCGCGTGCTGGAAGACGGCGTGCTGAAAGATTTCTCAACGAATAATGACGCTGGGCAAAATTAAGATGGCCTCTGATTTTCAAGGCTGGATCGCGGCCCATCAGGTGCGCTTCGAGGGCGTGTTGCGCGAGCTGTTGCCGCGTGCTGAAGTCGCCCCGCAGCGCTTGCATGAGGCGATGCGCTACGCGGTGCTGGACGGCGGCAAACGCGTGCGACCGTTGCTGGCGTTTGCCGCAGGCGAGCTGGTGGGTGCGGATGTCAAGCGTGTCAATATCGCGGCGGCAGCGGTCGAACTGATCCACGCCTATTCGCTGGTGCATGACGACATGCCGTGCATGGATGACGATGTGTTGCGCCGTGGCAAACCGACCTGCCATGTGCAATATGATGATGCGACCGCGTTGCTGGTCGGCGACAGCCTGCAAACGCTGGCATTTCAGCTGCTCGCGGAACATCGTTTGAGCGCTGACGCGGCCAGCCAGCTGGAAATGATCAAGCTGCTGGCGGTGGCCACAGGATCGCGCGGCATGGCGGGCGGGCAGGCGATCGATCTTTCCAGCGTGGGCAAGTCGCTCACACTCCCTGAACTGGAATTCATGCACATCCACAAGACCGGCGCGTTGATCCGTGCGGCGGTGATGCTGGGCGCGCAATGCGGTTCTGTCTCGCCTGCGCAATTAGCCCAGCTTGATCGTTTCGGCAAGCTGATCGGACTGGCGTTTCAGGTGGTGGACGATGTGCTGGACTGCGAGGCGGATACCGCCACGCTGGGCAAGACGGCGGGCAAGGATGCCGACAACGACAAGCCGACTTACGTCAGCCTGCTGGGAATAAATGAGGCTCGAAACATGGCTAGTCGCCTGCACAGGGAAGCATTGGAAACACTGGCTGAATTCGGCGATTCCGCACAGCGTTTGCGTGAACTTGCCGACTTCATCGTATTGCGAAAGTTTTGATGTACACCTTACTTGATACCATCAACACCCCCGGCGAGCTGCGTGCGTTGGAGCGCGAGCAGTTGCCGCAATTGGCGAGTGAGTTGCGCGAATTTCTGGTCGAATCGGTCAGCCATACCGGCGGGCATTTATCCTCCAATCTGGGCACGGTCGAGTTGACCATCGCGCTGCACACCATTTTCGATACGCCGGAAGACAAGCTGGTCTGGGATGTGGGCCATCAGACCTATACGCACAAAATTCTGACCGGACGGCGCGAGGCGATGAGCCATTTGCGCATGGCGGGCGGCATCGCCGGTTTCCCGAAGCGCGAAGAAAGCCCGTATGACACCTTCGGCACCGGGCATTCCAGCACCTCGATTTCGGCGGCACTGGGCATGGCGGTGGCGGCAAAACTGCAAGGCTCCGAGCGCCGTTCTGTGGCGATCATCGGCGATGGCGCGCTGACCGGCGGTATGGCGTTCGAGGCGCTGAACAACGCCGGTGCGATGGATGCGAATCTGCTGGTGATACTCAACGACAACGATATGTCGATTTCGCGCCCCGTAGGCGCGCTGAACAATTATCTGGCCCGTCTGATGTCGGGTCGATTTTATGCGGCGGTGCGGCGCGGCAGCGAAAAGGTGTTGAAGGGTATGCCGCCGGTGCTGGAATTCGCCAAGCGCGCCGAAGAACACGTCAAAGGCATGGTGACACCGAGTACCCTGTTCGAGGAATTCGGTTTCAACTATATCGGACCGATCGACGGTCATGACCTGGACGTATTGCTGGATACCTTGAGCAACATCCGCCAACTCGAAGGCCCGCAATTTCTGCACATCGTCACGCAAAAGGGCCGTGGCTACGCGCTGGCCGAACAGGATTGTCTGCTGTATCACGGCGTGGGCAAGTTCGACCGCATTCAGGGTATCACCGCCAAGCCTGTCCCTAACCACGTCGAAGGGCTGACTGCGAATCCAACATATACCGAAGTGTTCGGACAGTGGCTGTGCGACATGGCGGCACAGGATGAACGTTTGGTGGGCATTACCCCGGCGATGTGCGAAGGCTCGGGCATGGCGGAATTTTCCGGGCGTTTTCCTGCACGTTATTTCGATGTCGGCATCGCCGAACAGCACGCTCTGACATTCGCCGCTGGATTAGCCTGCGATGGTTACAAGCCGGTGGTGGCGATCTATTCGACCTTCTTGCAGCGCGCTTACGATCAACTCATACACGACATCGCGATCCAGAACCTGCCTGTGATTTTGGCGATCGATCGCGGCGGGCTGGTCGGCGCGGATGGCGCGACCCATGCGGGCAGTTTCGATCTGTCATTCTTGCGCTGCATCCCGAACATGACGGTGATGGCTCCCGCTGACGAGAACGAATGCCGTCAAATGTTATATACCGCCATGCTGTTGAACACGCCGAGCGCGGTGCGTTATCCCCGCGGCACCGGGCCGGGCGTGGCGATCAAAAACGAAATGAGTGCTCTGCCTGTCGGTCGTGGCGAGTTGCGCCGTGAGGGTCGTCGAGTGGCGATACTGGCATTCGGTACCATGCTGGCGCCTGCGCTGGCTGCGGCAGAACAACTTGATGCGACGGTGGCGAACATGCGTTTCGTCAAACCGCTGGATGCCGAATTGGTGCTTCGTCTGGCGCGCGAACATGAGCTGCTGGTGACCGTGGAAGAGAACACAATACAAGGCGGTGCGGGCAGCGCGGTGGCGGAATGTTTGCAACAGCACGGCATCGTTATTCCGCTGCTGCAACTCGGCTTGCCGGACCGATTCATCGAGCAGGGCGAACACGGGCAGATGCTGGCGGATTGCGGTCTGGATGCCAAAGGCCTGATTGCCAGCATTAAAAATTATCCAACCTAGTAAATTGGTCGGGATTGGTTATAATCTCGCATAATCGCAACCCGATAGAAAGCTTGCCATGAATGTACCCGCTATTGCCGACGTGCAAAGTTCCGCCGATACCCGCCATCTGGCGATCGATCGCGTCGGCATCAAAGGCATCCGCCATCCGATCAAGGTGAAGGACAAGAGCGTCGGCGTGCAGCACACGGTCGCCACATTCAACATGTACGTGCACCTGCCGCACAATTTCAAGGGCACGCACATGTCGCGCTTCGTCGAGATACTCAACGAGCACGAGCGCGAGATTTCCGTGGAATCCTTCGAGAGCATTCTGCGCGAAATGGTGACGCGTCTGGAAGCGCAGTCCGGCTACCTCGAAATGAGCTTCCCGTATTTTGTGAACAAGACCGCGCCGGTGTCGGGTGTGCAAAGCCTGCTCGATTACGATGTCACGCTGATCGGCGAAACGGTACACGGCAAACCGCGCGTCACGATGAAGGTGCTGGTGCCGGTTACCAGTCTGTGCCCGTGCTCGAAAAAGATTTCCGAGCGCGGTGCGCATAACCAGCGTTCGCATGTCACGCTCACGCTGCGCACCAACCGTTTTGTCTGGATCGAAGACGTGGTGCGCATCGCCGAAGAGCAGGCCTCATGCGAGCTGTACGGTTTGCTCAAACGCCCCGACGAAAAATTCGTCACCGAACGCGCCTACGACAACCCGAAATTCGTCGAAGACATGGTGCGCGACGTGGCGGCGGTGCTGGATGCCGATGAGCGCATCGATACCTATATCGTCGAGTCTGAGAACTTCGAGTCGATACATAACCATTCGGCCTATGCGCTGATCGAGCGGGACAAAACATTGTAGGGGCGTATTGATGAAACAACTAGCCATTCGACTAGGTTGGCAAAAAACACCAACTAAGTCGCTGGTTATGGCATACGCCCCTACATGACATGAAACCTGTCGCGATATTCCGCCATGCTTCAACCGAAGGCCCCGGATATTTCGCCGAATTTCTCGACGAGCGCGGTATCCCGTGGCAACTGATCGCAATCGATGCTGGCGATGTCGTGCCGCCCAGCGCAACGGCCTACTCAGGACTGGTGTTCATGGGTGGGCCGATGAGCGTCAACGACGATCTGCCGTGGATACCGAAAGTTGAGACATTGATCCGAGATGCCGTCGCGCTAGACATTCCGCTGTTGGGGCATTGCCTCGGCGGACAACTGATCTCCAAGGCCTTGGGCGGTGTCGTGATGCGCAATCCGGTCAAGGAAATCGGCTGGGGCGAGGTGCAGGTTTCAAACAACGACATCGCGCGCAGCTGGTTTGGCGATATTAAAAACTTTCAGGCGTTTCACTGGCACGGCGAAACCTTCAGTTTGCCGCAAGGGGCGACGCACCTGCTGTCCAGCGCCTATTGCATTAATCAAGCCTACGCCATAGGCCGTCATCTTGCGCTGCAATGCCACATCGAGATGACCGTTGAGATGATCGCGATTTGGTGTGAGGTGGGCGCCGATGAAGTAAAGACCAGCAGCGCCAGTCCGGCGGTGCAATCGACGATTGAGATACAGCGGAGCATGACGGACGAACTGTCGCGCTTGAACAGCGTGGCGACTCGGTTGTACGAGCGCTGGCTTAAGGGTGTGCGGGCTGGAAGAGATAGCCGATAAATGTTGCTGATTGAATGCCTAGCTTTCGCTATAATGCGCGCGCTTCCGCCGCATGGGGAACAAAATCAACGATTTAAACCAAGGAGAATTCCATGAAAAAACTGATCGCATTGGCATGTTTGGGTTTTACATTCGCTGTTTCGGCTCCGGCTTTCGCGGGCGCGCAACAGGAAAAAATGAAGGGCTGTAACGTAGAAGCCAAAGGCATGAAGGGCGATGAGCGCAAGGCGTTCATGAGCAAATGCCTGAAAAAGGATTACGTGTTGAAGTCTGCTGCGGCTCCCGCGAAGACCGATGCCAAGCCTGTCGCCAGCGCTGCCGCTCCGGTCAAGCAACAAGATAAGATGAAGACTTGCAATGCAGACGCCAAGACCAAAGCACTCAAGGGTGACGAGCGCAAGAAGTTCATGAGCTCCTGTCTCAAGGCCTAAGCCTGTCCTGAGCGCAGTCGACGGGCGTTAATCGCTTCGTTAAAAACGCGCCGCAAGGCGCGTTTTTCTTTGGGGCTGTATAATCCGCGCTCCTTGCGCGATCTTGTCGCGTTCAATTGCCTAAACACTGCATGATCAAAAAATTTTTCAAGCGCGTATTCCGTAAACCTGCCAAAACCAAAACGGTGGGAAATGCTCAGGTGATCCCGTTCAAATTGCATGGCGTGGCGCGCGAGCAGATCAGCTACGGCGCGCTGAAAGTCACCGACGGCTTGCAAGCCGCAGGCTATCAGGCCTATGTGGTGGGCGGTGCGGTGCGCGATTTGTTGCTGGAGCGCACACCTAAGGATTTCGACATCGCGACCGATGCCACACCGGAAGATGTGCGCCGCGTGTTTCGCCGCGCGCGCATCATCGGTCGGCGCTTTCGGCTGGTGCATGTGATGTTCGGTGAGGAGGTGGTCGAGGTGTCTACTTTCCGCCGCATGATCGAGGCCGAAGATGCGCAGACCGACGAGCATGGCCGTTTGCTGCGCGACAATGAATTCGGCGATCAGGAGCAGGATGCGGCGCGGCGCGATTTCACCGCAAATGCGCTGTTCTATGATCCGTCCACCCAGGAGATTTTTGATTATCACCGCGGCTATGCCGATACGCGCAATGGTCTGTTGCGCATCATCGGCGACCCGCTAGTGCGTTACCGCGAAGACCCGGTGCGCATGCTGCGCGCGGTGCGCTTGTCCGCCAAGCTGGGCATCGAGCTGGATGCGGCGACCGCAGCACCGATCGCCAAAATGAAGAATTTGCTCGACAACGTGCCGAAGGCGCGCATGCTCGACGAGGTGTTGAAAATGCTGTTGTCAGGGCATTCGCTGGAGTGCATCCAGCAGTTGCGCCGGATGAATCTGCATCACGGCTTGCTGCCGCTGCTGGATGTGATCTGGGAACAGCCGATGGGCGAAAAATTCATCATGCTGGCGTTGCGCAATACCGACGAGCGTCTCAGCCAGGACAAGACGGTTTCTCCCGCGTTTTTGTTCGCCGCGCTGTTGTGGCATGAGGTGTTGGCGGCGTGGAATTTGCGCGTGCAGCAAGGCGGGCGTCCGATAGGCGCGATGCACGAGGCGATGGATGAAGTGCTGGCCAGACAAAAAGCGCAGCTGGCTATCCCGCACCGCCAGGATGCGGTGATGAAAGAAATCTGGTTGTTGCAACAACGCTTTGATCAGCGCGCCGGACAACGTCCGTACCGTTTGCTGGAGCAACCGCGCTTTCGTGCCGGATTCGATTTCCTGTTGTTGCGTTGCGCCAGCGGCGAAGTGGATGACGAGCTGGGATTGTGGTGGGACGAGTTTCAAGATGCCAGCGAAGAGCGCCGTGTGGAAATGTTGCAGCCTGAAGGTGCGGGAGACAAGAAACGCCGCCGGAAGCCGCGCAAGAAAAAACCAGCCAGCGAGTCGGCCACTGGGTCAGTGGGCGAGTCATCGGGTGAACACTCGGCGGACGAGCATACTGGCCGACAGGATACGGGCCGGGCATACGAGTGACGCGACACACCGCCTTTATCGGGCTGGGCAGCAATCTGGAAGATCCGCTCGGCCAATTGCGACGTGCATTTGCCGACATTGATCAGCTGCCGGATACGAGTCTGGTTGCTCGCTCTTCGCTGTATCGCAGCGCGCCGATAGGCTATCCGGGTCAGACCGATTTACCAAGCCAGCCGGATTTCGTGAATGCGGTGGCGAAAATCGAAACAACCTTGATGCCGCATGCCTTTCTGCAAGCGTTGTTACACATCGAGCATCAGCACGGTCGCGAGCGTACCTATCGCAACGCGCCGCGCACGCTGGATCTGGACGTGCTGCTGTATGACGATGTGCAACTGCACGAGCATGGCCTGACCATCCCGCATCCGCAGATGCACTTGCGTGCGTTCGTGTTGCAGCCGCTGCTGGAAATCGCGCCGGATATCAGCATACCCGGAGTAGGTCGGGCCGAGCTGGCGCTTGCAGGATGTCAGGGTCAGGTATTGGAGAGGATGCTCAATGCTGCTTGATAAGTATCGCTACATCGTCGTGGAAGGACCGATCGGCGTCGGCAAGACCAGCCTCGTGCATCGGCTCTCGCAACACATCGGTGCCGGGACGCTGCTGGAAAAGCCCGACGAAAATCCCTTTCTCGCCAAGTTTTATCAGGACCCGCCGCGCTATGCGCTGGCGACTCAATTGTTCTTCCTGTTCCAGCGCAGCAACGAAGTGCGTGATCTGGCGCAAATGGATTTATTTCGCGAGAGCACCGTGTCGGATTATCTGTTCGACAAGGACCCGCTGTTTGCGCGGCTCAATCTGAATGAAGAAGAGTTCGCGCTCTATCAGCAAATTTACAGCTCGCTGCAATTGCAGGCGCCCGTGCCGGACCTGGTGATTTATTTGCAGGCCGCGCCGGATATTCTGGCAGAGCGCGTGCAGCGCCGCGCACAGCCTTATGAATTCGGCATCAGCGAAAGTTATTTGTTGCGTCTGTCACAAAGCTACAGCGATTTCTTCTATCATTACGACGCGGCTCCGGTGCTGATGGTGAACAGCGAGCATCTGAACTTCGTGGATGGCGATGAAGATTTCAAATTGCTGCTGAGCCGCATCGAGGAAATGCGCGGGCCGCGCGAATTTTTTAGCAGGGGGAGCTGATGCGTACCACACTGACTGCACTGAAAGCCATGCGCGGCAAGGGCGAGAAAATTGCCGTGCTGACCTGTTATGACGCGAGCTTCGCCGCGCTACTCGAAGCCCAAGGTGTCGACGCGCTGCTGGTCGGCGATTCGCTCGGCATGGTGTTGCAGGGACACGAAACCACGCTGCCGGTTACGCTTACCGACATGGTTTACCACACCGCCTGTGTGGCACGGGGCTCGAAACAGGCTTTTATCATCAGCGATATGCCGTTCGGCACGTTCCAGATCAGCCCGGAAAAAACGTTTGAACATGCCGCGCAGCTGATGGCGGCGGGCGCGCAGATGGTCAAGCTAGAAGGCGGTGCGGCTATGGTCGAAACGGTGCGCTTCTTAACCTCTCGCGGCATCCCTGTGTGCGGACACATCGGGCTGACCCCGCAGTCGGTGCATCAGTTGGGCGGTTATCGCGTGCAGGGTAAAGAATCCGCCGCCGCGCAACAATTATTGCAGGATGCGCTGGCGCTTGAACTGGCTGGCGCGGGCATGCTGGTGCTGGAAGCCGTGCCTGCTGCACTGGCAGCGGAAATCACCGCGCAGCTCACCATTCCCACGGTCGGCATCGGCGCGGGTGCAGCGTGTTCCGGTCAGGTGCTGGTGTTGCACGATATGCTGGATGCATTTCCCGGCAAGAAGGCGCGCTTCGTGAAGAACTACATGCAGGGCGCGTCCAGTATCGCGGCGGCGGTGGCGAACTATGTCGCCGAAGTGAAGGCGGGTAGCTTTCCTGCGCAGGAACACAGCTTTTGATGCAAGTCATCGCTACCATCGCCGAGCTGCGCACAAGACTGGTTGACGTAAACGCCATCGCCTTCGTCCCGACGATGGGCAATTTGCATGAAGGCCATCTCAATTTGATGCGCACCGCACGCGAGCATGGCAGTTGTGTCGTGACGAGCATTTTTGTGAATCCGCTGCAATTCGGGCCGAGCGAGGATTTCGACAAGTATCCGCGCACGCTGGAGTCGGATTGCGCCAAGCTGCAAGGGCTGGCGGATGTGGTATTCGTTCCTTCGATTAACGAGATGTATCCCGTGCAGCAAACCGTGTTTATCGAGCCGCCGCCGATCGCCAACGAGCTGTGCGGCGCGTCCCGGCCCGGACATTTTCGCGGCATGGCGACGGTGGTGCTGAAGCTGCTGAACATCGTGCAGCCGCAGGTCGCGCTGTTCGGCAAAAAGGACTACCAACAACTGCACATCATTCGTAGCATGGTCGCGCAACTGAATCTGCCAACCCGCATTGTCGGCGGCGAGACGGTGAGAGCCGTGGACGGTCTGGCGCTGAGTTCGCGCAACCAGTATTTGAGCGTGCCAGAGCGGGGCGAGGCGATTTTCCTGTATCAGACGCTGCAAGGGATGCGACGGGCACTGCTGCAAGGCGAGCGCGACATTGAACGTTTGCAGCAACAGGCGGTCGAAGCTCTGTCCGCGAGAGGCTGGGCTGTGGATTATGTGGCGGTGCGCAACCGGTCCGATTTGCAAGCGGCAAGCCCGGTGCAAGGCGGTCTGGTGCCGCGCGAGTTGGTGGTTTTGGCGGCAGCCAGGTTGGGCAATACCCGTTTGCTGGATAACATTGAAGTTAGTCTGGTTGATTAATTATTGGGCCGGGTGTTATATAATCCGCGCCCACTGAAATAAGAGGTGTCCTAATGCAAAGAATCATGCTTAAAGCCAAGTTGCACCGGGTGCATGTCACGCACTCCGAGTTGCATTACGAGGGTTCCTGCGCGATCGACGACGATTTGCTGGATGCCGCCGACATCAAAGAATATCAGCAGATCGATATTTACAATGTCACCAATGGCGAGCGTTTCACCACCTACGCCATCCGCGCCCAACGCGGTTCCGGCGTGATCTCCGTGAATGGCGCGGCGGCGCACAAGGCCGATCCGGGAGACATCATCATCATCGCCACTTACGCGATGTATTCCGAATTGGAGCTGCAAAAATTCCACCCGCAGCTCGTCTATGTGGACGAGCACAACCGCATCATCGCGCAACGCGAACAGATTCCGGTACAGGCCGCCTAGCTTCGCAGGCGTGTTCCGAGCACTGCTGCGACATCCAGGTTGATTGGATGCATGGGCGTCGTGGCAGGCCTTCTACAAAAAATCAGTAGGCTGAAATAGCTCACTTTGCCTCCTTGGGATTCGGCGCAAGAAAATGAGGTGCAAGGCACGCTGCGCCCGTTTCTGTCATATGATGTGCGACGAATCTGGATCCCGTGAATTAGAGAGGATTTTATGTTGCATAAAGTCGCTTTGCTGATGGGCTGCTTGATGTGCTCTGCAACAGCGTTTGCGGGCACATCCGACATCATGGCATCCAATAACCAGATCGGCAGCCAGATCATTGCGACGTATGTCGATTACACGGAAACGGGCAATGGAATTCTGGGCACGACGACCGGAACGATAGACACGGCGACGGGCTGGGTGCCGGGTGCGGCGCTGTCCTTATCCGCGATGAAGGATTGGTGGCTCGGAAACGATTATTTCGAAGCCGAATACGACCATTCCTCCGGCAACACGAAATATGTAGGCTCCCTTCAGGAAGGCGGAGTGTATGGTTCGGTCGTTCAACCTTCCGGTGCGATACTGGATAATTACAGCGCCCGTTACGGAAGAGGTTTCGTAGTTAACGACGAGTTGATGCTGACACCCTACGCCGAGCTCGGCCATCATAAATGGGACAGGTTGATCAATTATGGTGAGACCTACACTCACCATTATTATGGGATCGGTGCGCTGGGCCAGTATTCGCCTGTCGCCAAACTGGTAGTTTCAATCAATGCCGTGTTCGGGCGTACATTCGGATCAAATATTGTGGTCGAAGGCCCTGCTGGATTCACGGGCCGACTCGGCAACTCCAGCCGGTACAAGGTGGGCGCCTGCGCCGATTATGCATTTACCAAAACCTTCCACGGCAACGTCGGTGTCGATTATAAGAGCTTCAAGTATGGCATCAGCGCGCTGTATCCCTTAGCTGGCGGCCTCGTCACCTGGGAGCCGGACAGCAAGACAAATTACACCACGGTTAGACTTGGGTTGGGGTACGCATTCTGATTTGGCGATGATGAATCAGGAGGCACTCCGTTCGGGGCACCTCCATCAACAGAATAAAGATAAATCGAGTCTGAACTTATGTGTATTTTTTCTAAAATAAACGCCCCGCAACCGTCCAGATACCCATGCGCCTGATTCTCGCCCCGATGGAGGGCTTGGCCGATCATAGCCTGCGCGACATATTGACGCGTCTGGGCGGCATCGACCTGTGCGTGGCCGAATTTGTGCGGGTCACCAACCATCTGCTCACTGAGAAAAAGCTGCTGCGCACCGTGCCTGAGCTGGTCAGCGGCGGATGTACGCGCGCCGGGGTGCCGGTGCGCGTGCAGTTGCTGGGGAGCGACCCGGTCTGCCTCGCAGAAAATGCCGCATTCGCCGCTTCCCTGGGTGCACCGGGCATCGACCTCAACTTCGGCTGCCCCGCACCCACGGTGAATCGTCACGGCGGCGGCGCTGTCCTGCTGCAGTTCCCGGAGCAAATCCACGCCATCGTGACTGCTGCGCGCCGCGCCGTGCCGAAACACATTCCCGTCACCGCCAAGATGCGTCTGGGCCTTGAAGATACCTCGCTGACGCTCGATTGCGCCCGAGCCATCGAAGCGGGCGGCGCCAATGAACTCACCGTTCATGCACGCACTCGGTCCGACCGCTACCGCCCTCCTGCGCGCTGGGAATGGCTCGCCCATATCCGCGAAGCCGTGAAGCTGCCGGTGGTGGCCAACGGTGAGGTGTGGACCCCCAAGGATAGTGAAAAAATTCGCCAGATCAGCGGCTGCACCGACGTGATGATCGGGCGCGGCGCCATCGTCCGCCCGGACCTGATGCGGCGCATCAAAACCGGGGAGGAGGCCATGCACTGGCCGGAACTGCTGCCCTGGGTGATCGATTACTACGACCTGTTATGTGCCCGGATGGACCCGAGGCACGCGCCGGGGCGGCTCAAGCAATGGCTGGGAATGTTGCGCGCTGGCTACCCGGAAGCGGAAACACTGTACCGGACATTGCGCACAGAGCGCGATCCGATTGCAGTCAGGAAAATGCTGGCGGCCTGTCTGGCTTGAATGAAACAGCTGCGCCCTTAAGTCTGATAGGCCGCTACCCCTTCAATAACATTTTTCCCGGCCATAATCCGAAGGGTCCGGGAACGGTTTGTTTAATCGGCGTTTCTTAGCTGTGCACGATCGGGATGGATTTGAATGAGGGCAAGGCTTTCTTGGGTGCGTTGGCCATGTCGGCCAGCGTATATTTGTCGAGTTCACCCAGGAAGGCGGCTTGCGCGTTGAATATCACGGATTTCAGCGAGCAGGAGCGGGTGATCACGCAATGATCCGTTTTAGGATTGAAGCATTCGAGCAAATCGAAATCGGGTTCAGTCGCGCGCACCACCGCGCCGATCAGAATTTCTTTCGCCGGACGGGCGAGTTTGAGTCCGCCGTGCCGCCCCCGTGTGGTCAGGATGTAGTCTTTGAGTCCCAGATTGTGTACCACTTTGACCAGATGGTTACGCGAAATCTTGAAAAAGTCGGCCAGTTCACTGATCGTCACGATTTCACCTTCCTTGTCGGCAAGATAAAGCAGGACGCGCAGCGAATAATCGGTGTACAGGGTTAAACGCATTTCGTACCTTTCCGGGTGAGCGGATTATTGAAAACTACAACGGGGTGATGGCCGCGCCGGGAAGCCAGACCAGATGCACATCTGATCTATGTAGGCTGCGCAGGTTCGCCATTTTTCGTATTGCCTGATGCTCGTCGACATAGTTTTCGCCCTGTTCAAACATGACACTTGACAGGGTTGTGGACGGACAATAAGATGCATTCAGGATATATATTAATGTTGCTCATGTCTAGAGCGGCTCGAATATACATCCTAATGAGGCATTTATACAATTGCCGGAACATTCTGGCAGTCAGATCAAAATAACCTGGAGAAATAAAAATGAGTCTGTATACCGAAATTGGTGGGGAAGGTGCTGTTAATGCCGCAGTGGACATTTTTTATCGCAAGGTGCTGCAGGATGATCGTATCAAGCGTTTCTTCGAGGGCGTGGATATGAACAAGCAGGCCGCC
The DNA here is from genome assembly GCA_017880865.1 of Gallionella sp. Taxonomy (GTDB): domain Bacteria; phylum Pseudomonadota; class Gammaproteobacteria; order Burkholderiales; family Gallionellaceae; genus Gallionella. The sequence goes on along the minus strand of JADGRL010000004.1, from coordinate 44,127 downwards.
AAGCAAAAAGCTTTTCTGACGATGGCCTTTGGCGGACCGCACAACTATACCGGCGCGGATATGAGAAGAGGTCATGCGCATCTCGTGGCCCAGGGTCTTAACGATAGCCATTTTGACGCGGTGATGGAGAACCTCGGCGCCACGCTGACGGAACTCAAAGTCCCCGGCCATTTGATTGCACAAGCTGCTGCAATCGCCGAAAGTACCCGAAACGACGTTCTGGGCAAATAAGCCTAAACACCTATGCCTAAAGTTATTTATGGCGGGCAGTCATATGAGTGCGGGAAAAACTCCGTACTCGACTGTTTGACTGCCCGAGGTGTTGCTGTTCCTTCTTCTTGCCGCTCCGGTGTTTGTCAGACCTGTCTGATGCGCGCGGTCAAGGGCGAGGTGCCTGAAAAAGCCCGCGCGGGGTTGAAGCCGACCCTCGCGGCCCAGAATTATTTTTTAGCTTGTTCCTGTTTTCCTGAACAAGATATCGAGGTTGTTATGCCCGAGGCGGGGTTAGGCAAGCTTGAGGCCACGGTCACCCGTGTCGAATATCTCAACGCCGATATTCTCGGCATCCGGCTAGAACCTTCCCGCCCTCTGGAATATAAGGCCGGGCAGTTCATCAATTTGTTCAAGGACGAAACCACGGCGCGCTGCTATTCATTGGCGAGTGTTCCCGCGCTCGACAAAGAACTTGTATTGCATGTGCGGAAGGTGCCGGGCGGACTGGTGAGCGGCTGGGTTTTTGCGAACATGAAGGCCGGGGACACCATCACGATTTCAGAAGCTTCCGGCGATTGTTTTTACGTTGAGGGCAAACCGGAACAGAATATTCTGCTGATTGCGACCGGATCGGGACTCGCGCCGTTGTATGGCATCATCCGCGACGCGCTGTTGAACGGCCATCAAGGCAAGCTCAGTCTCTACCATGGCAGCTATAACCCGGACGGATTTTATCTGGTCGAGGAATTGAAGAAGCTTGCGCTGGCGCATCGCAATTTCAGTTATGTTCCCTGCGTATCCGAAGGCTCAGGCGAGGGTGAGATTGAAGCTCGGGCGGGCTATGCGTCAGGGATGGTGCTGGACGTGGCGCTGGCTGATCATCCGGATCTTTCCGGCTGGCGTGTTTTCTTATGCGGCAATCCGGACATGGTCAATGCGGCCAAGCAGAAAACTTTCTTTGCGGGCGCTTCCATGCGCGATATTTTCGCCGATCCGTTCTAGCTCCCCATGTATTAAGGGCGCTCCTGCGATGTTCTGTTTGTTTCATTGACCATTCGACGGTTCGCGGTTACGATTGCGCGCTTTGATGCTTAGCGGATTGATGACGATGCGTCGCAAATTGGTTACCGGAAACTGGAAGATGCAGGGTGCACTGGCTCAGAACGCCCAGTTGCTGGATGCGGTGCGTAGCGGGATAGCCGCGATGCCCGGTGTCGATTGTGTGGTTTGTGTGCCGTTCCCTTATTTGGCCCAGGCGCAGCAAAAGCTGTCCGGTAGTCAGGTGAAGTGGGGCGCGCAGGATGTGCATCAGTTGGACAAAGGCGCCTATACCGGTGAAGTGTCGGCCGCGATGTTGTGCGATTTTGGTTGTGGTTATGTGATCGTCGGGCACTCGGAGCGTCGCGCTTATTATGGCGAGAGCAGCGAACTGGTGGCCGAGAAATTTTTGGCCGCACAACGGGCTGGGTTAACACCTATCCTGTGTGTTGGAGAATCGCTGGAGCAGCGCGAGAGCGGTATAACCGAAGAAGTGGTTGCCGGACAGTTGGATGCGCTGATTAGGTTGGGTGGTGTGCAGGCATTGCGCAACGCGGTGGTGGCTTACGAACCGGTATGGGCAATCGGCACCGGAAAAACGGCAAGTTCTGCGCAGGCGCAGGCGGTTCATGCGTTTATCCGGCAGCGTGTCGCATCTGGCGATAGTCAAATCGCGTCCGGGTTGTGTATACTCTACGGCGGCAGTGTGAAGGCGAATAACGCAGCAGAGTTGTTTGCGATGCCGGATATTGATGGTGGCCTGATCGGCGGCGCATCCTTGGTGGCGGACGAGTTTTTGGCAATTTGTCGCGCGGGTCAAATTTAATTTTGTCATTGGTAATTTTGTCATTGGCGTAGTGTGTGAGGGGTCGTAAGTGGAAACATTAGTTTGGGTAGTGCACGTTGTGACAGCGGTGGTGTTGATCGGCTTGGTGTTGATGCAACACGGTAAAGGTGCCGATATGGGCGCAGCGTTTGGCACGGGTTCGGCAGGCAGTCTGTTCGGTTCCAGCGGTTCCGCAAATTTCCTCAGTCGCAGTACGGCAGTCGCCGCGACGCTGTTCTTTATTACCAGCTTGTCGCTGACTTACCTTTATTCTCATCCCGCGCAGCAGCAGGGTTTGATGGATAAAGTGAATCCGGCGGCCACTCAAGCGGCTCCCGTCGCGCCAGCGGCAAGTCCGGCAGAGACCAAGCCGACTAGCCCGGTCGACGACTCGAAGTCCAAGGACATTCCAAAATAGATTTATAGCGGTATTGCGGTTGTGGTGGAATTGGTAGACACGCAAGCTTGAGGTGCTTGTGCCCGCAAGGGCGTGGGAGTTCGAGTCTCCCCATCCGCACCAAGATTGAAGTAGATGCATGCGCGTGTTGGCCAGATAATCGGTTCAACAAGCAATGCGATTCAAAAGTAATTCTGGGTTAACTCACTAACCATAAACAGAGGGGGCGTAGCCCAATGTTGGAAAATTATTTCCCGGTGCTGTTGTTCATATGTGTCGGTATCGCGATGGGCGTGGTGCCTGTGATATTGGGTAAGCTGGTCTCGCCCAATCGGCCTGACAGCAAAAAACTCTCTCCTTACGAGTGCGGTTTTGAGGCCTTCGAAGATGCGCGCATGAAATTTGATGTGCGCTATTACCTCGTGGCCATCCTGTTTATTCTGTTCGATCTCGAAATCGCGTTCATGTTTCCCTGGGCGATCGTGCTCAAGGAAATCGGCACTTTTGGTTTCGTTTCGATGATGATCTTTCTGGCCATTCTGGTGGTCGGCTTTATCTACGAATGGATGAAAGGGGCTCTGGAATGGGAATAGAAGGTATTCTGGAAAAAGGTGTCGTCACCACGACGCTCGACACCATCATCAATTACACGCGTACTGGTTCGCTGTGGCCGATGACCTTCGGGTTGGCCTGTTGCGCGGTGGAAATGATGCACGCGGGTGCGGCGCGTTACGATCTGGACCGCTTCGGTATCGTGTTTCGTCCCAGCCCGCGTCAATCGGATGTGATGATCGTGGCCGGCACACTGTGCAATAAAATGGCTCCGGCCTTGCGCAAGGTCTACGACCAGATGGCCGAGCCGCGCTGGGTGATTTCGATGGGTTCCTGCGCGAATGGCGGCGGCTACTACCACTATTCCTATTCGGTGGTGCGAGGCTGTGATCGCATCGTGCCGGTGGATGTGTATGTGCCCGGTTGCCCTCCGACGGCTGAGGCTTTGCTGTTCGGCATCATTCAGTTGCAGAATAAAATCAAACGTACCAACACGATTGCGCGCGGGTGAACATGACGGCTGATTTGTGCAATTTACAAGACAATAAATTATTCGCGCTGCAAGACAAGCTTGTCGGCCAGTTCGGCAAGCGTTTGGTGAGCTCGGTTGTCAATCTGTGTGAACTGACCGTGGCGATACGCGCCACCGATGTGCTGCAGGTGATGACCCTGTTGCGCGATGATGCGGATTTTCGTTTCGAGCAAATGGTCGATCTGTGCGGTGTGGATTACTCCACTTACGGCAGCGATATCTGCGAGGGGGGCGCCTATCTGAAATCGGAAGACGTGCCTGCAACTTTCCCGCTCCGCTTTGCGGTGGTCTACCATCTTTTGTCGATTACGCATAACCAGCGCTTGCGGGTGCGCGTGTTTGCCGAGGAAGATGATTTTCCGGTACTGGCATCGGTGATCGAAATTTGGCCAGCCGCCAACTGGTATGAACGCGAAGCCTTCGATCTGTATGGCATCGTGTTCACCGGGCATCCCGATCTGCGCCGCCTGCTCACCGATTATGGTTTTGTCGGTAATCCGTTCCGCAAGGACTTCCCTCTGTCAGGTCACGTGGAAATGCGCTACGACCCCGAGCAGCAGCGTGTGGTGTACCAGCCGGTCTCGATCGAGCCGCGCGAAGTGACACCGCGCATCGTGCGTGAAGAAAATTACGCCAGTAACATGGAGCGTAAACATGGCTGAAATTAAAAACTACACCATGAATTTTGGCCCGCAGCATCCGTCCGCGCACGGGGTGTTGCGTCTGGTGCTGGAATTGGATGGCGAGGTGATCGAGCGCGCCGACCCGCATATCGGATTGCTGCATCGCGCTACCGAAAAACTGGCCGAGCACAAAACCTTCCTTCAAGCCTTGCCCTACATGGACAGGCTGGATTACGTCTCGATGATGAGCAACGAACATGCTTATGTGATGGCGATCGAGAAATTGGCCGGTATCGATGTGCCATTGCGTGCGCAATATATCCGCGTGATGTTCGATGAGATCACCCGTGTGCTGAACCATTTGCTGTGGTTGGGCGCGCACGGGCTGGACATCGGTGCGATGACCGTATTCCTGTATTGCTTCCGCGAGCGCGAAGACTTGATGGATGCGTACGAAGCCGCATCCGGTGCGCGGCTGCATGCATCCTACTATCGTCCGGGTGGCGTGTATCGCGATCTGCCGGACAGCATGCCGCAATATCAGGCTTCCAAAATTCATAACGCCGCAGCGGTAAAAAGACTCAACGAAAACCGTCAGGGTTCGTTGCTCGATTTCCTCGAAGACTTCACCCGCCGCTTCCCCAAGTGTGTGGATGAATACGAGACCCTGCTGACGGATAACCGCATCTGGAAACAGCGTACCGTCAATATCGGCATCGTCACGCCGGAACGCGCGCTGGCGCTGGGTTTTAGCGGACCGATGCTGCGTGGCTCGGGCATCGAGTGGGATCTGCGCAAGAAGCAGCCCTATGAAGTTTATGACCGCCTGGATTTCGATATTCCGGTTGGCAAGACCGGCGATTCATATGATCGTTATCTGGTGCGCGTCGAAGAGATGAGGCAGTCCAACCGTATCATCGGGCAGTGCATCACCTGGTTGCGCGCCAACCCGGGACCCGTGATGACCAGCGACCATAAATTTGCGCCGCCTCGGCGCGAAGCCATGAAAGAAAACATGGAAGAGTTGATCCATCACTTCAAGCTGTTCACTGAAGGGATGCATGTGCCGGCCGGAGAGGCTTACGCGGCCGTCGAACATCCCAAGGGGGAGTTCGGCATTTACCTGATTTCTGACGGTGCGAACAAACCCTATCGTTTGAAGATACGCGCGCCGGGCTTCGCCCACATGGCCGCGCTGGACGAAATGGCGCGCGGTCATATGATTGCGGACGTGGTGACCATCATCGGCACCCAGGACATCGTTTTTGGTGAGGTAGACCGTTAATGTTAACTGAACAAATACAAGTCAAGATCGACCGTGAGCTGAAGAAGTATCCGGCGGATCAGCGGCAGTCTGCGGTGATGGCCGCATTGCGTTTCGTGCAAGATGAAAAAGGCTGGATTGCCACCGATGATATGGCGGATATCGCTATCTATCTGGGCATGGCGCAGATGGCGGTGTTTGAAGTCGCGACCTTCTACCATATGTATAACCTCAAGCCGATGGGCCGAAACACCATCACGGTGTGCACCAATCTTTCCTGCACGCTGGGCGGGGCTGGAGAGGTCGTGGATTATCTGCAAGACAAGCTGGGCATCGGTTTTAATGAGGTGACTGCGGACGGCAAGTATGGCTTGCGCGAGGGCGAATGCATGGGCGCGTGCAAGGATGCGCCGCTGTTCACATTGAACAACAAAAAAATCTGTGCACGCATGACACCTGCAAAGATTGATCAAATTTTGGCGGAACTGGACCAATTATGAAAGACACTGGCATGAAGGGCCCGGTCATTCTCACCACGATGGATTTCGACCAGCCCTGGACGCTGGAGAACTATCTCAAGGTCGGCGGTTATCAGGCGCTGCGTAAGGTGCTGACCACAAAGATGTCGCCCGATGTGATAATCGCCGAGGTCAAGTCATCGGCATTGCGCGGGCGTGGAGGCGCGGGTTTCCCAACTGGCCTGAAGTGGAGCTTCATGCCGAAGAACTACACTGGCGATAAATATATCGTTTGCAACACCGACGAAGGCGAGCCGGGTACCTGTAAAGACTGGGACATCCTGCGCTATAACCCGCATCTGCTGATCGAAGGCATGGCGATCGCCGCTTACACGATGGGCGTTAAGACCGGCTATAACTATGTGCACGGTGAAATATTCGAAGCCTACGAGCGCATGGAAGAAGCCTGCGAGCTGGCGCGTGCTGCGGGGTATCTTGGCGACAACATCCTGGGCACGGATTTTAGTTTTGATCTGCACAATCATCTGGGTTATGGCGCGTATATCTGCGGCGAAGAAACCGCATTGCTCGAATCCATCGAAGGCAAAAAAGGCCAGCCGCGTTACAAGCCGCCGTTCCCGGCGAGCTTCGGTCTGTATGGCAAGCCGACCACGATCAACAACACCGAAACTTTTGCCAGCATTCCGTACATCATCAATCACGGCGGTCAAAAATTTCTGGAATTAGGTAAGCCCAACAACGGCGGCACAAAGTTATTTTCCGTGTCCGGTCATGTGAACAATCCCGGCAATTTTGAGGTGCCGATGGGCACACCCTTTGCCAAGTTGCTGGAAATGGCCGGCGGGGTGCGCCACGGACACACGCTCAAGGCGGTGATCCCGGGCGGTTCGTCGATGCCGGTGTTGCCCGCCGAGATTATGATGGGACTGACGATGGATTACGATTCCATTCAGAAGGCCGGTTCCGGTCTGGGCAGCGGTGCGGTGATCGTGATGGATGAGACGACCTGCATGGTGCGTGCGCTGGAGCGGCTGTCGTATTTTTATTTTGAGGAGTCCTGCGGGCAGTGCACGCCGTGCCGCGAAGGCACTGGTTGGCTGTATCGCATCGTGCATCGCATCGAGCACGGCGAGGGCCGCCCCGAAGATCTGGATTTGCTGTTGAGTATCGGCGACAACATCGCCGGGCGCACGATATGCGCATTAGGTGAAGCCGCGGTGTGGCCGGTGCAGGGCATGCTCAGGCATTTTCGCGACGAATTTGAATATCACATCGAACACAAGCGCTGCTTGGTGTGAAGCTGACGGATTAGGTGAGCAATGATTAACATTGAAATTGATGGCAAGTCGGTTCAGACCGCGCGCGGTTCCACGGTGATGGACGCGGCGCACCAGGCCGGTGTCTACATCCCGCATTTTTGCTACCACAAAAAACTTTCCATCGCGGCCAATTGTCGTATGTGTCTGGTGGAAGTGGAGAAGGCGCCCAAGCCGCTGCCAGCCTGCGCGACACCAGCTGCCGAAGGCATGAAGGTACGCACTCATTCGGAGATGGCGGTCAAGGCGCAAAAAGGCGTGATGGAATTTCTGCTGATCAACCATCCGCTCGATTGCCCGATTTGCGATCAGGGTGGCGAATGCCAGTTGCAGGATTTGGCCGTGGGTTATGGTGGTGGCGCATCGCGTTACCACGAGGAAAAGCGCAGCGTGATGCACAAGGACATCGGCCCGCTGATCTCCACCGAAGAGATGAGCCGCTGCATCCAATGCACGCGCTGTGTGCGTTTCGGACAGGAAATCGCCGGGGTGATGGAACTGGGCATGGCGTTCCGTGGCGAGCATGCCGAGATCATGAGCTTTGTGAACAGCTCGGTGGATTCCGAGTTGTCCGGCAACATGATCGATTTGTGTCCGGTCGGCGCGCTGACCAGCAAGCCGTTCCGTTACACCGCACGCAACTGGGAATTGTCGCGTCGTCGTTCAGTCAGCCCGCACGATGGTCTGGGTTCCAATCTTGCGATACAGGTGAAAGACAACAAGGTGCTGCGCGTCGTGCCGATTGAAAACGAAGCCATCAACGAATGCTGGATTTCCGATAAAGACCGCTTTAGCTACGAAGGCCTGAATGTGCCTGAGCGTCTGACCCGCCCGATGCTCAAACAAGACGGCAAGTGGATCGAAGTCGAATGGCAAGCCGCGCTCGAATATGTGGCGAATGGTTTGCGCCAGGTGGCCAATGCCGCCGGAGCAGAGCAGATCGCCGCGCTGGCGACACCGCACAGCACGCTGGAAGAGCTTTATTTGCTGCAAAAACTGATGCGCGGCATCGGCAGCGATAATATCGATTTTCGATTGCGCCAGTCCGACTTCAGTGCGGACGGCAAACAATCCTGTGCACCATGGCTGGGTATGCCCATCAATGAGATCAATACCCGTGACCGTTTTCTGATCGTCGGCAGCTTTTTGCGCAAAGACCATCCGCTGCTGGCGCAACGCGTAAGACAGGCAGTCAAGAAGGGCGCTCAAGCCAACATCGTTCATTCAAGTGATGATGACCTGCTGATGCCGGTGACGAACAAGTCCATCGTCGTGCCAAGCGAGTTGTTGAATAATCTGGCACAAATTCTGAAAGCACTCGCCGCAGCAAAATCTGTCGTTCTTCCTAGTGAAGTGCAGAAGGCAATTGATGCGGTGCAGCCATCCGCACAATCGCGCGCAATAGCCGTTAGTCTGGCGAGCGGCGAACGGGTCGCGGTGTTGCTGGGCAATTTTGCGCAACAACATCCACAAGCCGCGCAAATCGCTTTGCTGGCCGAACAGATCGCAACGCTGTGCGCTGCGAAGTTCGGCTTTTTGGGTGAGGCGGCGAACAGTGTCGGCGGTTATCTGGCCGGAGCAGTTCCCGGCACGCAAGGCATGAATGCCGCGCAAATGCTGGCATCACCGCGCAAGGCTTACATCCTGCTGAATGTCGAGCCTGAGCTGGACATGCAAAATCCGCAACAGGCGTTGAGCGCGATGCATGCTGCCGATATGGTCGTGGCCTTGTCTGCCTACAAACATCACGCGACTTATTACGCCGATGTGCTGCTGCCGATCGCGCCGTTCACCGAAACGTCCGGTACCTTTGTGAACACTGAAGGCCGCGTGCAAAGCTTCAGGGGCGCGGTCAAGCCATTGGGTGAAGCGCGCCCGGCCTGGAAAGTTTTGCGTGTATTGGGCAATCTGCTGGATGTGTCCGGCTTTGATTACGACACCAGCGAAGCGGTGCGCGATGAAGTGCTACCTCAGACAGACGTGGCGACAGGCGTGGCTGACCGATTGAATAATCATATAGCCGGTGTTGCACTGCAAGCCGTCATGGGCGGCGGCAACCAGGGCATGCAGCGCGTCAGCGATGTGCCGATCTACTTTGCCGATGCGCTGGTGCGTCGCGCAACCACGTTGCAAAAGACGCACGATGCGGCGACACCTTGTGTGGAAATGCATAGCAGCGAGTTGCAAAAACTGGGTGTGGAATCCGGCGACGCCGTCAAGGTCAGTCAAGGCAGCGGGAGCATGGGCTTCGTCGTGCAGGCGAATGACCGGTTGCCGATGTCAACTGCGCGCATCGCGGCGGGTCATCCTGCCACGATGGAACTGGGCGCGATGTTCGGCGCAATTACGGTGGAGCGAGCATGATGGAACTGCTGCAAACTCTGGAACACGCGGGCCTGGACCTGTTCGGCCCCTTCTGGTTGCCGCTCTGGACAGTAGCGAAGATACTGGCCATCGTGGTGCCTATCATGCTGACGGTCGCTTACCTGACGCTGGTTGAACGCTGGGTCATCGCTTACATGCAAATCCGCATCGGCCCGAACCGTGTCGGCCCATTCGGCTTGCTGCAACCGATCGCCGACGGTTTAAAATTGCTGATGAAGGAAATTATCATCCCGACCGGATCGAGCAAATTCCTGTTCATCCTCGCACCCATCATGGCCCTGGCTCCCGCGCTGGCGGCATGGGCTGTCGTGCCGTTCAGTGACGGGATGGCGTTGGCCAATGTCAACGCAGGATTGTTGTACATTCTGGCGATGACCTCGCTGGGTGTATATGGCATCATCATTTCCGGCTGGGCATCCAACTCCAAATACGCGTTCATCGGTGCGGTGCGCTCGGCGGCGCAGATTGTGTCGTATGAGATCGCGATGGGCTTCGCGCTGGTGTGCGTGCTGATGGTCTCGCAAAGCATGAACATGAGCGACATCGTGCATGGTCAGCATGGCCAATTCGGTATGTTGAACTGGTATGTGATCCCGCTGTTCCCGATGTTTCTGGTGTATCTGATCTCGGGCGTGGCGGAAACCAACCGCGCGCCGTTCGATATGGCCGAAGGTGAATCCGAGATCGTCGCGGGTTTTCACGTCGAATATTCCGGCATGACGTTCGCGCTGTTTTTCCTGGCCGAATACGCCAACATGATTCTGATCGCCTTCCTGACCTCGATCATGTTTCTGGGCGGATGGCTGTCACCGTTGCCGTTCCTGCCGGACAGCTTCATCTGGCTACTGGGCAAGGTCTCATTCATTCTGTTCCTGTTCCTGTGGTTCCGCGCGACTTTCCCGCGTTACCGTTATGACCAACTGATGCGTCTGGGCTGGAAAGTATTTATTCCGCTGACCATCATCTGGGTGGTGGTGATTGCGGTATGGATGCAAACCCCGTATTGGTTGTGGTAGGGGCACGATTCATCGCGCTCAAAGATACCCAAGGACAGATATAAGACATGGAAAAAATTAAAAATTTCTTAAAGACCTTCCTGCTCTATGAGCTGGTCAAAGGCATGGCGCTGACTGGGCGGTATTTTTTCGCGCGCAAGATCACCGTGCAGTTCCCGGAAGAAAAGACTCCGCAGAGCTTTCGCTTTCGCGGCCTGCACGCGCAACGCCGTTATGCCAACGGCGAAGAACGCTGCATCGGCTGCAAGCTCTGCGAGGCGGTCTGTCCGGCGCTGGCGATCAAGATCGAAGTGGCCGAGCGTGGGGACGGCACAAGGCGCACCACGCAATATGACATCGATTTGACCAAGTGCATCTTCTGCGGCTTCTGCGAAGAATCCTGTCCGGTGGATGCGATTGTCGAAACGCGCGTGTTTGAATATCACGGCGAGAAGCGCGGCGACTTGTATTACACCAAGCCGATGTTGCTGGCGATAGGCGACAAATATGAAGAGCAGATTGCCCGTGACCGCGCGGCGGATGCGAAGTACCGATAAGCCGGATAGAGGATAAGTTAATGGATTTTGTAACCAGCAATTTTGAAACCATCGTGTTTTATATGTTCGCAGCGTTGATCGTGTTTGCGTCATTGCGCGTGATCACCGCGCACAATCCGGTGCATGCGGTGCTGTATCTGGTGCTGGCGTTCATCAGCTCCGCCGGCATCTGGATGATGCTCGAGGCGGAATTCCTCGCGATCACGCTGGTGCTGGTGTATGTCGGCGCGGTGATGGTGTTGTTCCTGTTCGTCGTGATGATGCTGGACATCAATCTGGTGAGGCTGCGCGAAGGATTCTGGCGCTGGCTGCCGTTCGGCGCGGCCCTGGCCGGATTGATGGCGTTCGAGATGATCTGGGTACTGGGCTCGCGTGAGACATCAGCCGGCCGTGTCGCCATCAAACATGCCGCTGATTACAGCAACACCAAGGAACTGGGGCGGCTGATCTATACCGACTATGTGTATCCGTTCGAGATTGCCGCGGTGATCCTGCTGGTGGCGATGGTGGCCGCGATCGCGCTGACCATGCGTCGACGCAAAGATGCCAAATCGCAGGTGGTCTCCGAGCAGGTCGCGGTCAAGAAAAAGGATCGCTTGCGTATCGTGAAGATGCAGGGCGAAAAGTAGGTCGGGTTTAAACCCGACTTAGCGGATATGTCGGGCTGGCTTTGCATAGCCATTCGACTAGGCCGCCAAAAAACGGTAGCCAAGTCGCTGGTTAAAGTCCGACCTACGACACCTACAAACAAGGGAGTGAAAAGAGTGATAACACTGTCGCATTATCTGGTACTGAGCGCCGTGCTATTCGCCATCAGCGTGGTCGGTATTTTTTTGAATCGCAAGAATCTGATCGTGCTGCTGATGGCGATCGAAATGATGCTGCTGGCGGTGAATACCAACTTCGTCGCGTTTTCGCATTATCTGAACGATACCGCCGGACAGGTTTTCGTGTTCTTCATCCTGACCGTGGCCGCAGCCGAAGCGGCCATCGGGCTGGCGATTCTGGTGGTGCTGTTCCGTAATCTGAACACCATCAATGTCGACGATCTGGACAGTTTGAAAGGTTGATGCGGATGAATATGCAAGGTCTTTATCTGTTGGTTCCGCTGGCGCCATTGGTCGGCGCGATTGCAGCCGGTTTGTTCGGCAAGTGGCTGGGACGCACCTGGTCGCATCGCATCACGATCGCGCTGGTCGCCGTTTCGTTCCTGGCCTCGTTGGCGATTTTCGATGATGTGCTGGCAGGCCATATGTTCAACGGCTCGGTCTATACCTGGTTAACCTCGGGCGATACCAGCTTTCATGTGGGCTTTTTGATTGACAGGCTGACCGTGACGATGATGCTGGTGGTTACCTTCGTGTCGCTGATGGTGCATATCTACACCATCGGTTACATGGTGGAAGACCCCGGTTATCAGCGTTTCTTCAGCTACATCTCGCTGTTCACCTTCTCGATGCTGATGCTGGTGATGGCCAACAACTTCATGCAGCTGTTCTTCGGCTGGGAAGCGGTGGGACTGGTATCCTATTTGCTGATCGGCTTCTGGTTTGACCGGCCAACCGCGATTTACGCCAACCTGAAAGCCTTTCTGGTGAATCGCGTCGGCGACTTCGGCTTCCTGCTTGGCATCGCACTGGTGTTGCAGGTGTTCGGCACGCTGGATTATGCCGCCGTGTTCGCCAATGCGGCCAGTCATGCCCAAGACCTGGCCCCGATCCCTGGCATGTCGGTCGGTTTGTTGACCGCGATATGCATACTGTTGTTCATCGGCGCGATGGGCAAATCGGCGCAGTTCCCGTTGCATGTCTGGCTGCCCGATTCGATGGAAGGCCCGACCCCGATCTCCGCGCTGATTCACGCCGCGACGATGGTCACCGCCGGTATTTTCATGGTTGCGCGCATGTCGCCGATGTTCGAGTTGTCCGATACCGCCTTGTCATTCGTGATGATCATCGGCGCGATCACCGCGCTGTTCATGGGTTTTCTCGGCATCATCCAGAACGACATCAAGCGCGTGATCGCCTATTCCACGCTGTCGCAACTGGGCTACATGACCGTCGCGCTGGGCGCTTCCGCTTATTCGGTGGCGATCTTCCACCTGATGACCCACGCGTTCTTCAAGGCGCTGCTGTTCCTGGCCGCAGGTTCGGTGATCATCGCGATGCACCACGATCAGGACATCCGCAACATGGGCGGTCTGAAGAAATACATGCCGATTACCTGGATCACGTCGCTGATCGGTTCGCTGGCGTTGATCGGCACGCCGTTCTTCTCCGGTTTTTATTCCAAGGACAGCATCATCGAAGCGGTGGAATATTCGCATTTGCCAGGTGCTGGCTTCGCCTATTATGCGGTACTGGCTGGCGTGTTCGTCACCGCGTTTTATTCGTTCCGCATGTACTTCCTTGTGTTCCACGGCGAAGAGCGTTTCGGCAAAGGACATCATAACCATCAGGGCGACCACGCGGATGAGGAAGTGTCTGCGGATCATCACCATGGTCTGGCACCGGGACAGAAACCGCACGAGACACCGTGGGTGGTGTGGCTGCCGTTGGTGTTGCTGGCAATCCCTTCTGTGCTGATCGGGTTCGTAACGATAGAACCGATGTTGTACGGTGACTATTTCCGTGACGCGATTTACATCAGCCATGAGCATTATGAGGCTATCGCTGAAATGCGTGAAGAATTCCAAGGGGCGATGCAGATGGCGTTGCATTCGTTTGTTGCCAAGCCTTTCATCCTGGCGCTGGCCGGGGTGGTCAGCGCGTGGTTCTTCTATATGAAGCGCCCGGATATTCCCGCCGCGATTCAAAAGCGCTTCATGTTCATCTATACCGTACTGGATAACAAATATTACTTCGATCGTTTCAACGACTGGTTCTTTGCCGGCGGCGCGCGCGGGGCTAGCCGCTTCCTGTGGAAATTCGGCGATGTGAAGCTGATCGACGGCGTGATGGTGAACGGTACTGCGAAGCTGGTGGGCCTGTTCTCCGGCGTGCTCCGGCGTCTTCAGTCCGGCTATATTTATCACTATGCATTTTCAATGATCATCGGTGTGTTCGTGCTGCTGACGGTGCGAAACTGGTTTGAGTGATGTGTGGTTTGAACCGCGTGATAGCAGCGATACAATGAAGGAATAACAGCATGATTTTTGGATTACCCGTAATTAGCGTCGCGATCTGGTTGCCGATCATTTTCGGCATTCTGGTGTTAGCCACTGGCGACGACAAAAACGCACCGCTGGCGCGCATCCTGGCCCTCGTCGGTTCGGTACTGAGCTTTCTGGTGACGATTCCTCTGTATACCGGTTTTGTGCGCGACACCTCCCAGATGCAGTTCGTCGAGACGCACAACTGGATCGCACGCTTCAATATTCACTATCACCTGGGGATTGATGGTATCTCGGTGCTGTTCATTTTGCTGACCGCTTTCTTCACCCCGATCGTGGTGCTGGCCGGATGGCAGGTGATCGAGAAGCGCGTCGCGCAATACATGGCCTCTTTTTTGATCATGTCCGGCGTCATGATTGGCGTGTTTGCCGCGCTGGATGCGGTGCTGTTCTACGTATTCTGGGAAACCATGCTGATCCCGATGTTCCTGATCATCGGCGTGTGGGGCGGCCCGAACCGCGTGTATGCGGCGGTCAAGTTTTTCCTCTACACCTTGTTAGGCTCACTGCTGATGCTAGTGGCGTTGATCTATCTGTATAACCAGTCCGGCGGCAGCTTCGAGATACTCGATTTCCATCAGGTCGCGATCCCGATGACCGCGCAGATCCTGATTTTCATCGCATTCTTTTTTGCCTTCGCGGTCAAGGTGCCGATGTTCCCGGTACATACCTGGTTGCCGGATGCGCACGTCGAAGCGCCCACCGGCGGCTCGGTGATTCTGGCGGCGATCATGCTCAAAGTAGGTGCTTACGGCTTCCTGCGTTTCTCGATACCTATCGCACCCGATGCCAGCCATCATCTGGCCGGCGTGATGATCGCGCTGTCGCTGATCGCGGTGGTGTACATCGGGTTGGTGGCATTGGCCCAGACCGACATGAAAAAGCTGGTGGCGTATTCGTCGATCTCGCACATGGGCTTTGTCACGCTGGGCTTATTCATCTTTAACAGCTACGGCATGGAAGGCGCGTTGCTGCAAATGGTATCGCACGGCTTCGTGGCCGGCGCGCTGTTCCTGTGTATCGGCGTGCTGTATGACCGGATGCATACACGCAACATCGCCGATTACGGCGGCGTGGCCAACACGATGCCGGTGTTCGCCGCATTCTTCATGCTGTTCGCGATGGCCAACAGCGGCTTGCCCGGCACCAGCGCATTCGTAGGAGAATTCCTGGTGATCCTGGGCGCGGTGAAAGCGAATTTCTGGTATGCCTTCGCCGCTGCATCCACGTTGATCTTTGGTGCGGCCTACACGCTGTGGATGTACAAGCGCGTGATTTTCGGCGCAGTGGCCAACCCGCATGTCGCGAAGCTGACGGATCTTTCGCTGCGCGAAACAATAATTTTTGCGATCTTGGCGCTTACCGTGCTGGGCATGGGGCTGTACCCGCTACCGTTGAGCGAAATCATGCATGTGTCGGTGAATGATTTGCTGGTGCACGCCGCACGTTCCAAGCTGCCGTTGTAAACAGATACAGAGGACATCCTGTAGCTCGTAGCGAGCACCCAAACGGGTTTTGCTACCAGCTAATAATTAACGACTGATTTGAGATGAATATGGACTTGATGACTAATTTGATGCCAGCCAGCGCGGAGATATTCCTGCTGATCATGACGTGTGTGATTCTGATTGCGGATCAGCTGATCAAGCAAAGCGGCCGGATGGTCACTTACCTGCTGGCGCAACTCACCTTGATGGCCTGTGCGCTGATCACCGTGGGCACGCATGAAAACGGCGTGGCGTATGTCTTTCACAACATGTTCGTGGATGATTTGATGTCCGATGTGTTGAAGCTGCTGACCTACATCGCCGTTTCGATGATGCTGGTGTATTCAAGGCAGTATCTCACCGTGAGAGGTCTGTTCACCGGTGAATTCATGGTGCTGACCCTGTTCGCCACACTCGGCATGATGGTGATGATTTCCGCCAACCATTTTCTGACGCTGTATCTCGGTCTGGAATTGCTCTCCCTGAGTCTGTATGCGATGGTCGCCTTGCAACGCGATTCCGCCATCGCCACCGAAGCAGCGATGAAATATTTCATCCTTGGCGCGTTAGCTTCCGGACTGCTGCTGTACGGCATGTCCATGCTGTATGGCGCGACCGGATCGCTGGAACTAGGCGCGGTGTCAAGCTCTATCCATTCTGGCCATGCGAATAAAACCTTGCTGGTGTTCGGCCTGGTGTTCGTGGTTTCAGGTCTGGCCTTCAAGCTGGGCGCGGTGCCGTTTCATATGTGGGTGCCGGACGTGTATCACGGTGCACCGACCGCGATGACCATGCTGATCGGTTCCGCTCCGAAACTCGCCGCCTTTGCTTTCGTAGCAAGAATTCTGGTTGAAGGTTTGCAACCGCAGGTGCAACACTGGTCGGGCATGCTGATCATTCTCTCCATCGGTTCGATGGCGCTCGGCAACATCACCGCGATTGCGCAAACCAATCTCAAGCGCATGTTCGCCTATTCGACCATCGCGCACATGGGCTTCTTGTTGCTGGGCTTTATCAGCGGCAACATCGAGGGCTACGGCTCATCGATGTTCTACGCGGTGATTTATGTGATGATGTCGCTGGGTGCGTTCGGCATGATCATGCTGTTGTCCAGAGCGGGCTTCGAGGCCGACACCCTCAACGACTTCAAAGGTCTCAACCAGCGCAGTCCGTGGCTCGCTTTCCTGATGATGTTGCTGATGTTCTCGATGGCCGGCGTGCCGCCTACCGTGGGTTTTTACGCAAAATTCTCTGTGCTCAATGCCGTCGTGCAAACGGGACACATCTGGCTGGCGGTCGTGGCGGTAATGCTCTCGCTGATCGGCGCGTTCTATTACCTGCGCATCGTCAAGCTGATGTATTTCGACGCGCCGGAAAGTCATGCGCCGATTACCTTTACACACGACACCACGCTGTTGATCAGCGTGAATGGTCTGGGCGTATTGGTGCTGGGTTTGCTGCCCAGCACGCTGATGTCGGTATGCGCGGTGTCCGTCCAGCAATCCTTGTTGCTGCATTAAAGACTCGTTGTATGGGTTGGATTAGCTAGAGTTGGGTGCATGGTTGCCGGTGGTAGACCGGCAACCATGCCGCTTTATTCTATGGAGTGACATTGCGCAGGCGGTTTAGCAGACCCATAAAATTCAGGGATAACAGCTTTTCCTGCGGGTCGTTGATCGGTGCCACGCTCTGGCTTTTTTGCAGCGCGGGTAAATTACTCAACGCATAAAAACGTTTGAGCAGGTATTCCAGATCGCGCGCCAGCATGCTCTTGTGTATGGGTTTGGACAAATAGCGGGCTATCTGCGCTTGGTTGATGAGATCAATCAGGCGCGAAGTGTCGTCGAATGAGGTGACCACGATGCATTGCGTCTGCGGGTTGATCTGCTTGATGGTCTTGAGTATGTAGCTCACGTTGGTGTCGCCCAGCATCAAGTCGGATATCACGACGGAAATATCCTGCTTTGCCAGTTCCTCCATGGCATGCTGCGCATTGGATGCCCAGATGATCTCACAACGATCATGCAATACTTCTTGCACCGCTTGCGCCGTGGACTCATCGTCATCCATGATTAGCACGCGCGGCTTCTTCTCGGGCGCGCTGGCGACTATTTCAACGTGCGATTGCTGCAGGGCGAAGCTGGCCTCGGCGATAGCGGCGGCTTGGGCGACGGTCTGTTTTACTTCTTCGGCGTTCCACGGCTTGAGCAGGTAGCGAAACACCTCGCCTTCATTGACGCTGGCGATGGACGCCTTTATGTCCGAGTAGCCAGTGAGCAGGATGCGCATCGTGGATGGCGAGGTCTCGCGGGCGATGCGCAGCAATTCGGAACCTTGCATAATCGGCATGCGCTGGTCGCTCACGATCACATGCACTTTCTCGTCGCGCAGGATGCGGATGGCTTCGTGAGGGTCGGTGGTCATGTGCACGTTGTAACCGGTGAAAAACAGCATGCGCAACGAGCGCAAAATGCGTTCTTCATCGTCAATCAGCAGCAGGGTAGGTTTGTTCATGATGTCTCCTTTAGTTGACAGTAATTTGGTGTTGATAGAAATCAGGCCGTACGCAGCACGGTGGGCGGCGTTTGTAAAGTCGTGCCGTCCCGTGGAGCGCCAGCAGCAGAACGGGCTGGCAGCCGGATGTAGAAACAGGTGCCTGCACCCACGCTTGATTCCACGCGAATTTCGCCGCCGTGCTGCTGGATAATTTGTTGGCTGATGGCCAGCCCCAGCCCGGTGCCTTCGCCCACCGGCTTGGTGGTAAAAAAGGGATCGAAGATGCGCGATAGATTTTCAGGCTGGATGCCTAGTCCCGTATCGGCCACACTGGCATACACCATGCCGTCTACATGCCAGGTCTTGATGAGCAGGCGGCCACTCGTCTCCATCGCCTGGGCGGCATTGGTGAACAGGTTGAGAAACACCTGATTGAGCTGCGACGGGGCGCAGGTGATCTTGGGTAGTTCGCCCAGTTCCTTGATCAGCTCGACCTTGCTCTTGAGCACATTGCGGCCGATGTTGAGCGCGCTCTCGATGCAGTCGTTCAGGTTCACGGTATCTGTCATCGCGGCATCCATGCGCGAGAAATTCTTCAGGTTGAGCACCAGTTCGGAAATCTGGCCGATGCCATACAGCGAATCGGTCATCAACCCCTGCATCTCGCCGAGCATTGCATGGGCGTTGATGTCGGCGCGCATGGTGGCGACCTGCTGCATGAGCGTCGTTATTTGTGCTTCATCAGCCTGAGGGTTCAGCAGACCGTCCACCAGCGCCTCGTAGCCCGCAATCATCGCCTGCACCTGCGCGAATAGTTCCTGTCCCATGGCGACATTGTTCTGCACATAACCCAATGGCGTGTTGATTTCGTGCGCGATCCCCGCCACCATTTGTCCCAGCGAGGCCATTTTTTCTGATTGCACCAGCGCGAGCTGCGAAGACTTGAGCCGAGAATAGGCCTGATTCAACTCGTCGGAATTTGCGCGCATCTGCACTTCTATTGCCTTGAGCAGATCCACCACAAAACCCACACCAACATAAATGCCATGTTCGGTGATGATGAAATCTTCGGTCAGCGGGAACCGCATGTGTTCCGCGACATGCTGCGCGGCTTCCGCCAGCGGCTGGTCATGCGCCACCAGCAGCGGAGCATTGCTCATGTAGGCACTGATGGGACGCTTGCCATGCAACTCGCGGCCATAAGGCTTGAGGTAAATGTCCAAAAAGCGGTAACGGCTGATCACGCCGACCGGGCGACCATTGTCTACGACCGGCAGCGACAGCACATTGGCATTGTCCGGGTACAGAAACATGTTGGCCACTTCTTCCAGAGTGACCTCGGGTGCGATGGGTTCCAAAGGGATGACCAGCGAAGCAATGTCATTTCCCGTGTTGTGTCCTCGACGCATTCAAAAATCTCCTGTTGGTATCGGGATGGCGCAGATTTTATGGGGGGAGTGTGACAATGGCATGACATACCAGACATAAGTCGGGCTGAGCCTGTCGCTAGTCATTCGCTTTGCGGTATCATCGCGCCTTTGCAAATTAGCTACCCAATTCGATCGCAATGACAGCCGTAAATTTTATTGATCTCCCTCCTTTAATGTCCGCACATGGTTCGGTGCGTCTGCCCGGCTCGAAAAGTATCTCCAATCGCGTGTTGCTGCTGGCTGCACTGGCCGAAGGCGAAACAACAGTGCGCGACCTGCTGCATTCCGACGACACCGAGCGCATGCTCGATGCTTTGCACACATTGGACGTGAAAGTCGATTCATTAGGCGACAACGCCTATCGCATCACGGGCTGTGGCGGGAATTTTCGGGTGAAGGAAGCCAAGCTGTTTCTCGGCAACGCGGGCACGGCATTCCGTCCGCTCACGGCGGCACTGGCCTTGGCTGGTGGGCATTATGAACTGTCCGGCGTGCCGCGCATGCACGAGCGCCCTATCGGCGATCTGGTCGATGCGTTGCGTCAACTAGGTGCCGACATCCGCTATCTGGGTAACGAAGGTTTTCCGCCGTTGCAGATTTCTCCAGCCAAGTTGGCTGGCGATATTGTGCAGGTGCGCGGCGATGTATCGAGCCAATTCCTGACCGGCTTGTTGATGGCCTTGCCATTGCTAAATCGCACAATGAAGGTCGAGGTGGTGGGCGAACTAATTTCCCAGCCGTACATTGGAATTACGATAGCAATGATGTTGAAGTTTGGTGTTGTCGTGGAGCGTGAAGGCTGGCATAGATTTACTGTAAATGCTGGCAGTCACTATGTGTCGACGAAGGAAATTTTCGTTGAAGGCGATGCCTCGTCCGCCTCATATTTCCTCGCTGCGGGCGCAATCGGGAAAGATTCAGCAGTATGCGTGGAAGGCGTTGGTTGGAATAGCGTGCAGCCAGATGTACTTTTTGCTATTGCGTTACAAAAAAAAATGGGCGTCAATATTGAGTGGGGCTCCAACTCTATAAAGGCGAGCTCCCCTTCGAACGGCAAGCTAAAAGCCGTCGACCTCGATTGCAATCGCTTTCCCGATGCGGCGATGACGCTGGCGGTGGTCGCGTTGTACGCCGAGGGCACGACCACGCTGCGCAACATCGCCAGTTGGCGCGTCAAGGAAACCGACCGCATCAAGGCGATGGCGACCGAATTGCGCAAGGTTGGCGCGACGGTGGAAGAAGGCGCGGATTACATCCGCATCACACCGCCCGCACAAATCAAGCATGCGACGATTGATACCTACGACGATCACCGCATGGCGATGTGTTTTTCGCTGGCCGCGTTCGGCGGTACGGGCGTGCGCATCAACGACCCAGGCTGTGTCGCCAAAACCTTCCCGGATTATTTCTCAGAATTTGCCAAAGTGACGCAAGCCGTGCCAGTGATCGCGATCGACGGGCCTTCGGCATCGGGCAAGGGCACAGTGGCGCAACGCGTTGCCGCCAAACTGGGTTATCACTATCTCGACAGCGGCGCGCTGTATCGCCTGCTGGCGGTAGCGGCACGACGCGACGGCATAGCGCTGACCGATGAGACTAGCCTAGCGGCCTTGGCTGAACGCATGGAGATCCGTTTCGAGGGGGAGAAAATCTGGCTGGATGGTGCTTTGGTTGGCGAGGAGTTGCGCGGCGAACAATGTGCATCTGACGCGTCCAAAGTGGCGGCGCTGCTTTTGGTGCGCGCGGCCCTGCTGGACAAGCAGCATGCTTTTCGCCAGGTCCCGGGCCTGGTGGCGGATGGGCGCGATATGGCTTCGGTGGTGTTTCCGGACGCGGCGTTGAAAATATTTTTGACCGCCAGTGCCGAGGTGCGGGCCGAGCGCAGGTATAAGCAGTTGATGGAAAAAGGAATCGGTGCTAATATGACCGACCTTTTGCTGGATATACGCACGCGCGACGAGAGAGATACTCAGCGTAGCGCATCTCCGCTGCAACAGGCACCGGGTGCAAGTCTGCTGGATACCACGGCTCTGAACATCGAGCAGGCAGTTGGGGAAGTGCTGGCAAGCTACTCGGCGAAATGTTCCAAAAGCTAGGCCCCGTTTGACTCTCCGTCAACGGGAAATTTAACTAACCGCCGTGCAAACGGTTTTAATCTTGGGTATATCCGATGAACGCAACCGCAACCGCAGCAGCAGTATTAAACCCCGATAGTTTTGCAGCAATGTTTGAAGACAGTTTGACGCGCAAAGAAATGCGCGCAGGCGAATTGATCACCGCGCAAGTCGTGCGAGTAGACCACAATATGGTGGTTGTGAATGCCGGACTGAAGTCCGAAAGTTTAATAGCAATCGAGGAATTCTATAACGCCAAGGGCGAACTGGAAATCAAGGCGGGCGATTTTGTCACCGTCGCGATTGAATCGCTGGAAAACGGCTATGGTGAAACCAAGCTGTCGCGCGAAAAAGCCAAGCGTTTGGCCGCATGGCACGAGCTGGAAATCGCGATGGAAGAAGGCACCATTGTCGAAGGTTTTGTCAGCGGCAAGGTCAAGGGCGGTCTGACCGCGATGGTCAACGGCATCCGCGCATTCTTGCCGGGTTCGCTGGTGGACATCCGTCCGGTCAAGGATACGACGCCTTACGAAAACAAGACCATGGAATTGAAGGTCATCAAGCTGGATCGCAAGCGCAATAACGTGGTGGTTTCCCGTCGCGCCGTGCTCGAAGCGAGCGTGGGTGCAGACCGTGAAGCGATCATGGAAAATCTCAAGGAAGGCGCGATCGTCAAGGGCGTGGTCAAGAACATCACCGACTACGGCGCGTTCGTTGACCTGGGCGGCATCGACGGCCTGTTGCACATCACCGACCTGGCATGGCGTCGCGTGAAGCATCCTTCCGAAGTGTTGACCGTCGGCGACGAAATCGAAGCCAAGATCCTGAAATTCGATCAAGAGAAGAATCGCGTATCGCTGGGCATCAAGCAGATGGGCGATGATCCTTGGAATGGTCTGGCACGTCGTTACCCACAAGGCACACGCATGTTCGGTAAGGTGACTAACCTGACCGACTACGGTTCATTCGTGGAAATCGAGCAGGGCATCGAAGGTCTGGTTCACGTATCCGAAATGGATTGGACCAACAAGAACGTTCATCCTTCCAAGGTAGTGAGCTTGGGCGATGAAGTCGAAGTGATGATCCTGGAAATCGACGAAGCGCGTCGCCGTATCTCTTTGGGCATGAAGCAGTGCCAGTCCAATCCTTGGGATGATTTTGAAATCAACCACAAGAAGGGCGACAAAGTGAAGGGCCAGATCAAGTCCATCACTGACTTCGGCGTGTTCATCGGTCTGGATGGCGGCATCGACGGTCTGGTGCATTTGTCCGACCTGTCATGGAGTCAGCCTGGCGAAGAAGCAGTACGCAACTACAAGAAGGGCGATGAAGTTGAAGCCTTGGTATTGGCGATCGACGTTGAACGCGAGCGCATCTCTCTGGGTATCAAACAGATGGAAGGCGACCCATTCGGTGGTTTTGCTTCCAGTCATGAAAAAGGCGCAGTGGTCACCGGTAAGGTGAAGTCACTGGATGCCAAGGGTGCGACGATTGCATTGGACGGCGATGTTGAGGCTTATCTGAAGGCATCCGAAGTGTCTGCGGACCGCGTCGAAGATATACGCAACCACCTCAAGGAAGGCGATAGCGTGACCGCTGTCATCATCAACGTGGATCGCAAAAATCGCGGCATCAACCTGTCGATCAAGGCGCTGAACAAGACCGAGGATTCCGCAGCGATGCAGAAACTCTCGTCTGAAAGCAATGCCAATGCCGGCACAACCAATCTGGGCGCATTGCTGAAGGCCAAGATGAGCGGCAACAAGACTGAAGCTTAAGTACGAGGTTCGTTATGATTCGTTCTGACTTGATTGCAAAATTGGCCGAGCTGCATCCGCAACTGCTGGCCAAGGATGCCGAGCTTGCCGTTAAAGTGATTCTGGATGCCTTGTCCGCCACGCTGTCGCGCGGTGGACGTGTCGAGATTCGCGGCTTCGGCAGCTTTGGCCTGAATTACCGGCCACCGCGTCAGGGGCGCAATCCCAAGACCGGCGACAAGGTGAAAGTGCCGGCCAAGTATGTGCCGCATTTCAAGGCGGGCAAGGAACTCAGGGAACGGGTCTGCGAACACAAGACTTGATTTTGGTTTGAAGCAGTTCAAGTGGCGGCATATCGCAAGGTATAGCCGCCATTTTTTATGCTATCGTTGCGATGATTTTAATCGGGGTGTGCCATGCGTTATCTCAATTGGATTTTACGGGCAGTGATGTTCATCGTGCTGCTGGGCTTTGCAGTCAAAAACGATCAGCCGATCACATTGCGTTACTTTTTCGGCTACGAGTGGCAGTCATCTTTGGTGATTGTGCTGCTGATATTTTTTGTCGCAGGCGCTGCCGTCGGCGTACTCGCGATGTTTGCCAATGTGCTCAAGCAAAGCCGTGAAATCGCGGCTCTGAAGCGTGATGTCCGGGTCAAGGATAAACTTTCCGGAATCGACGATACGCAACAACCCGGATAAAAACAACCGGTACAAACCTCAAATCCTCAATTTATTAAACTGATTTTTTCCGGATAAATAGCTCAAGTTATGGAATTTCAACTCTGGATGCTGCTGATATTCCCGCTGTTCTTTGGGATGGGATGGCTGGCCGCACGCATCGACATTAAAGATTTGCTCTCACAATCGAATGTGCTGCCGCATTCGTACTTTCAGGGGCTGAACTTCTTGCTCAATGAGCAACAGGATAAGGCCATTGAAGCTTTCATTGAAGTGGTGAAAGTCGATCCGCAAACGGTCGAGCTGCACTTCGCGCTGGGCAGTCTGTTCCGGCGTCGCGGCGAGGTGGATCGTGCTTTGCGTATGCATCACAATCTGGTGGACAGAGCCGATCTTGACGATGATAAACGCCAGCACGCGATCTTCGAGCTGGCTCAGGATTATCTGAAAGCCGGAATTCTGGATCGCGCCGAGAGTCTGTTCAGCGAATTGGAAAGTACCCCATATGCCAAACAGTCTCTGGAGTTTCTGCTGGAGTTGTTTCAAAAAGAACATGACTGGCTCAAGGCGATTGCGGTGGCTAGACGGTTGACGGCGGTAACCGGACAGTCATACGGCAAGCAGGCCGCTTTTTTCTATTGCGAACTGGCGAGTGAAGAAATTGCGAAGGACAATCCGGTCGCGGCACGTACCCATTTGCAGCAGGCGTTGCAGGATGATCCTAACGCGGTGCGTGCCAGCATGATGTTGGGTGATTGGCTCGTAGCCTATGGCAAGTTTGATGACGCGATCCACGTCTGGAAAAGCATCGAAGCGCAGGATGCACAATATCTGCCGCTGGTTGCGGAACGTCTGTTGAATGCCTATCGCAGCCTGAATCGTGAAGTAGACGGCATTGCCTTGTTGCGCGAATACTTGAGCAAATATCATTCGCTGGACTTGATGAATGTGGTGTTCGATGGTGTGCTGAAAAACGAGGGTCACGCAGCAGCTTACCAACTGGTGCGCGATGAGTTGGAGCGAAACCCGACCTTGCTGGGCCTGGATAAATTGCTCGAAGCAAGACTGCTGGAAGTGCCAGCGGGCATGCGCGCCGATATCGAACTGGTGAAAAATTTAGTCCACAAACGTACGCGCAATCTGGCCACATATCATTGTGACCATTGCGGCTTCAAGGCGCGCCAGTTCTACTGGCACTGTCCGGCCTGTCTGGCTTGGGGCAGCTACTCGCCGCGTCGTGGCGAAGAAACCGGAATGCCGTTGTGAGCGACCCGAAAATCATCATCGCGCTGGATTATCCGGAAGCTCGGCCCGCGCTGGCTCTGGCCGACAGACTGGAGCCATCGTTGTGCCGGTTGAAAGTAGGCAAGGAACTCTTCACAGCCACCGGCCCGGCCTTGCTGGAACAACTGATGCAGCGCGGATTCGAGGTTTTTCTCGACTTGAAATTCCACGACATCCCCAACACCACCGCGCAGGCCTGCAAAGCCGCAGCCAGTTTGGGAGTTTGGATGGTGAATGTGCATGCGCTGGGCGGACGCCGGATGATGGAAGCGGCTGTTGATGCGATGGTTGGCAGTACACAGCGTCCGAAGCTGATTGCTGTGACTGTGCTCACCAGTATGGCGCAGGAAGATTTGTCCGAGCTTGGCATCAACGCCACACCTGCCGAGATGGTGCTGCGTCTGGCTGTGCTGGCGCGCGACAGCGGGCTGGATGGGGTGGTCTGTTCCGCACAGGAAGCGGCCTTGTTGCGATCACATTGTGGCAATAACTTTTGTTTGGTGACTCCGGGCATCCGGCCTGCACAAGCAAGCCTCGCCGGAAAACTTTTGGCCGGGCACCCGGACGACCAGTCGCGGGTGATGACGCCGCTTGCCGCACTGCAAGCGGGTGCTAGCTATCTGGTGATCGGTCGCCCGATCACTCAAGCGTCGGATCCGCTGCGGGCGTTGCACGAAATTTCACAACAGATAAAAGGAATGGCATGAGTACTTTGTCCTCATTTTCCCTGCCGTCATTTGATGGCGCAAAAGTATTGGTGGTCGGCGATGTGATGCTGGATCGCTACTGGTTTGGCGATGTCAATCGCATCTCGCCGGAAGCCCCGGTACCCGTGCTCAAAGTCGAGCGCGTCGAAGAGCGCCCAGGAGGTGCTGCCAACGTGGCGCGCAACATCGCAGCCCTGGGTGCGCATGCGACCTTGCTGTCGGTGGTCGGAAACGACGAGGCGGGCGCCTGCCTGGAAAAGCTGCTCAATGAGCACGGTAACCTCAACGCATTGCTGCATCGCGACAACACCATTTCAACGATCATCAAGTTGCGCGCCATTGCGCGCCACCAGCAGTTGTTGCGCATCGATTTTGAAACGCCGCCCAGTCATGAGGTGCTGCATGCCGCACTGGAAGATTTTCGCGTGCAGTTGCCGCTGGCAGATGTCGTGATCCTGTCCGACTACGGTAAGGGGGGGTTGACGCATATCGCCGAAATGATCCGGCTGGCGCGCGCTGCAAACATACCGGTGTTGGTCGATCCCAAGGGCGATGATTACGCGCGTTATCGTGGAGCTACTTTGCTGACGCCGAATCGCAGCGAGTTTCGCGAAGTGGCGGGCAGCTGGAAAACCGAAGCCGAGCTCAGCACGAAAGCCGAGAAATTGCGCACCGAATTGAAACTCGACGCGCTGCTGGTCACGCGTAGCGAAGACGGCATGAGCCTGTTTCGCGCTAACGAAGTTCATCACGAACCGACCCATAGTCGCGAAGTGTTCGATGTCAGCGGTGCGGGCGATACCGTGATCGCGACGCTGGCGGTGATGTTGGCGAGCGGCGCTGCCTTGCCCGACGCCATGCGTATCGCCAATCGTGCAGCGGGTATCGTGGTGGGCAAGCTGGGGACGGCGGTGGTCAGCCGCGATGAAATTATTCAGGACATGAAGAGCTAGGATTGAGGAGCGGGGATTGAGGATCGAGAAAGAACAGTGCCACTATTTTTAGCTCGATCCTCGATCCTCGATCCTCGATCCTCAATTCGCAATCCACGATACTTGTAAAGGAGAAACCATGTATTACATCGTCACCGGCGCAGCCGGATTTATCGGTTCCAACTTGGTCAAAGCACTCAATGAGCGCGGCGAGCACAACATCATCGCGGTGGACAATCTCAAGAACGCCGACAAGTTCAAGAATCTGGTGGATTGCGACATCGCCGATTATCTCGATAAAGAGGATTTCCTGGAAAAATTGCAGGAGGGTTACTTCGACGGGTTGGTCGCTGCGATGTTTCATCAAGGCGCATGTTCGGACACGATGGAGACCGACGGCCGCTACATGATGGAGAACAACTACCAATACACGCTGGAGTTGCTGAACTACTGCCAGGATGAAGAAGTGCCGTTCTTGTATGCCTCGTCAGCCTCGGTGTACGGTGGTGGTGGCGTGTTCAAGGAGAGTCGCGAGTTCGAGTCGCCGTTGAACATATATGCCTATTCAAAATTTTTGTTCGACCAGATTGTGCGTCGCCGCTGGCAAAAGCGCACTGCGCAGATCGTCGGGCTGCGTTACTTCAATGTGTACGGTTCGCGCGAAGCACACAAGGGACGCATGGCCTCGGTTGCTTGGCATTTCTTCAACCAGTATCGCAATGAGGGCAAAGTGAAATTGTTCGAAGGCTGCGACGGTTACGCCAATGGCGGACAATTGCGCGACTTCGTCTCGATCGAAGACGTAGTCAAGGTGAACATGTATTTTCTGGACCATCCGGACAAATCCGGCATCTTCAATCTGGGCACTGGACAAGCTCAGAGTTTCAACGATGTGGCCGTGGCGACCATCAATACCCTGCGCATTGCAGAGGGAAAATCCGCGTTAAGCTTGGCCGAGTTACAAAAACAAGGATTGATCAGCTATATCCCATTCCCGGATCAACTGCGCGGCAAGTATCAAAGCTACACCCAAGCCGACATCGGCGCGCTGCGTGGTAGCTGTTATGCCGAAGCGTTTCTGAGCGTGGAGCAGGGCGTGGCGAAGTATGTGGAGCAGATGCTCAAAGTGGCGGGTTAGAACAGTGCTTGTGGGCGGATCACGATCACGGCAGCGTCAATACAATAGTTTCGTGAATGTGGTATTCGCCCTTGGGCCGGATACCACACAGTTTAATTTTTCGCTTTAAGTTGCCAAGCCGAATGGCAAGCAACGCACTTCGTTAATGTATTTGCGGCCATCTTCAATATCTCCGGTGCCGTCACCCCACCTTCGGCGGCTTTGGCCATTTCATCCATGTCATGGTGAACACTCATGCCCAGCGATTTGAATTCCATCGGCAGCTTTGCCATCAGTGCCGGGTTTACATCAGCCGCACCAGCCATGCCCGCAGCACGTGACGCCTTGATGATGTGCTGCATGTCGCCTTGATTCGCACCCTCCAAAACCCCTTGTATCGCCGATAACAGGCCGCGCATTTCGGACAAGACCAAGTCGCGTTCGCCTGTTTGCAGCACGATTGCGGTTCGGCCATCAGTGCCGGCAGCCGTGTTTCCACGAATGAAAAACCATGCAAATACGCCAATAGTAATAACCCAGAGCATCAGGGCGATAGAAGCCAGTTTATTAGATTTCATTTCTGGGTTGTGGTTTGATTTGTGAAGGCATGCAAGATAGGCAAAATTTTCACAATTGTCTGTGCTAAAAGTCACATAACCATATGCAGTTTTTTGCCGTCGCAGTTATCATTGCATCTTTCGGAAAGATTGAGGTTGTGTGATGTACCCCTCCCTAGAGAATTTCGTCGGTAACACGCCTCTGGTGCGACTTAAGCGCATTCCGGGCGACACTAGCAATGTGCTGCTGGCCAAGCTGGAAGGCAATAATCCTGCCGGTTCGGTGAAGGATAGACCCGCGCTGTTCATGATTACGCGGGCCGAGCAGCGCGGCGAGATCAAACCGGGCGATACGCTGATCGAGGCGACCAGTGGCAACACCGGTATCGCGCTGGCGATGGCGGCGGCGATGCGCGGCTATCGCATGATATTGGTGATGCCGGAAAATCAGAGCATGGAGCGGCGTCAGACCATGCGCGCGTTCGGCGCGGAACTGGTGCTGACGGCCAAAGAGGGCAGCATGGAGCTGGCGCGTGACACGGCGGAAAAGCTGCGCGACCAGGGCCGAGGCATCATTCTCGACCAGTTCGCCAATCCCGATAATCCGTTGGCGCATTACGAAGGGACCGCGCCGGAGATCTGGCGCGATACGAATGGCAAGCTCACGCATTTCATCAGCAGCATGGGCACCACCGGTACACTGATGGGTTGCTCGAGGTTCTTCAAGGAACAGAATCCCAATGTTGAAATTATTGGTGTGCAGCCGGAAGAGGGCGCGCAGATTCCCGGTATACGCAAATGGCCGCAGGCCTATTTGCCGAAGATCTACGACGGCAAGAATGTAGACAGGCTGGAATATGTAAACCAGCGGGATGCCGAGGAAATGACCCGCCGCATGGCGCGCGAGGAAGGCATTTTTTGCGGCATTTCTTCCGGCGGCGCGTTGAGCGTTGCGCTGCGAGTCTCACAGCAAGTCGAGCATGCGGTGATCGCGTTCATCGTGTGTGATCGCGGCGACCGCTATCTATCGACCGGCGTATTCCCTGCCTGAGAAGTTCACCACAATAAATGTGGCTAGAATAGTCGCGTTTAACCTCAACAGAAAGACGACGGTCGTTGATGAGAATAGAGGCAATACACCTGGCAGGGAATGTAACGCGGTTAGGGATGTTAACCGTGGCCGTTCTGCTTATGGTCAATGCGCAGATTGCGCTTGCATCAGCCGAGCAAACAGGAATTTCGTCGCAGTCTGCCCAAGCAGATGCTGAGCGGGAATATCCTGATAGCGTCGCCGCACCCAAGCGGAAAAAGACCAAGCACAAAAAAATCAAAAAACCGGTTGTGCGTAGCGTGATCGTAAAAAATCAAATCAAGTCATCCGACAGGCTTTCCTTGTCACTTTCGATGTCGCTCTCCAATCCCGGAAATGCTTCAACCCAGCCAGGCAGCCCGACAAACACGAGCGATGCCCCACAACAAGGGCCAGCCGAAAAAGGAAAACGGCTCAGTGCATTGAACGCACAGATTGCCGAAATGGAGCAGATGATCCAGGCGCAGCAAAGCCAGTTGGGCATGTCGACTAACCCGTTCTATTCAAGTGTTGCTACTTCCGGGGTGCTTGCGAGTTCGACGGCTGGCAGCTTGCCTGGGGTCAGCGGTGTACATCAGGTTAACAGCACGCTGGGCAATGAGCAGCTCAAGCCCATGATGGGTGCGCCAGATGCGAACAAGGATGCGCATGGTCGGGTCGAGTGGCTGAAGATGAGCTGGACCAAACCGGCATTTGAGCTAGGCTTGACGTTGTTGCTTGCCGTGACGGGTCTCGTCTGGTATCGCCGGTATGCAAAGACTGCGCGGCAGTGGAAGCGCGGCTCTTTTCAGCATTTAAGCGACGTGCACGACCCCGAATTGGTTCTGCCGTCGGCGATTGCTAAAACGGTTTTGACAGTGGATGAGCAAGCCGTTAAAACTTCCGTCAATGATGAACAGAAATCCCAGTCCGTTCTGCCGCCTGAATATGAGATGCTTGAAGAGGCCGACATTTATCTGCGCTTTGGACACGACAAACTCGCTGAGGAGGCATTGAGAGCCGCCATCAAGATCAATCCGAGAAATCAGCAGGCTTACGTGAGGTTGTTGCGTATTTATTTTGCGCGCGAGGACAGCGCAGCTTTTCAAGCTGTGGCACAGCATCTGAAGTCGTTGGAGGATGGAATGGCCTGGGAAAAGGCAACAGAGATGGGGCGCAATCTGGATCCGGGTAACGCCCTTTATCACTAATTGACCTGCGCAAATTTTGGTTTTGACAATGCCGGATTCTGCGCGAAATAGCGTTTGATGCCACCCATAATCGCATTGGCGAGTTTCATCTGATATGCCTTGTCGTTCAAGCGGCGTTCTTCGCTGGGGTTGCTGATGAATGCGGTTTCAACCAATATTGACGGGATGTCCGGTGATTTCAGCACGGCGAATCCGGCTTGTTCGACACGCCCGCGATGCAGGTCGTTGATGCCGCCCAGTTCGCTCAGCACATGTTTGGCGAGCTTCATGCTGTCGGTGATGGTGGCGGTCTGTGACAGGTCGAGCAGGGTGCGCGCCAGATAGGGGTCCTTCACCGCGAGGTTCACGCCGCCGATCAAATCCGCTTCATTTTCCTTTTTTGCCAACCAGCGTGCGGCGGTGCTGGTCGCGCCGTGTTCCGAGAGCGCGAACACCGACGAGCCGCGCGCCTTGGCTTTGATGAAGGCATCCGCGTGGATGGAGATGAATAAATCGGCATTCAGCTTGCGCGCTTTGGTGACGCGTCCAATCAGCGGGATAAAGTAATCGCCATCGCGAATCAATACGCCGCGCATATTCGGTGTGCCATCAATCAATGCTTTCACCTTGCGTGCGATCGCCAGCGTGACATTTTTTTCGCGTGAGCCATATCTGCCGCGCGCACCGGGATCTTCGCCGCCGTGTCCGGCATCGATTGCGATGATCAGCGTGCGCGCGCGCAATTCGGATAAATGGGGTGTGGCAACGAGAGGTGGCTGATTGCCGTTGTCGATACTCGAGTCCGTTTCGATATTAATTTGCGGAGCGGCATTCAAACTCTGTGCGAGTTTTTGCTTTTCGTCCGCATCTATTTTTTCTGCGGCAATAGTTTGTTCTGCGGCCTGCCCGGTCGTGACTGCGGTTTCCGGAGTGCCGACTTTTGCAGGTTCGAGCAAAGCCATCAGCGGGTCGGCTGGATGGGCGGGATACACGTCCAGCACCAGACGATAGCCGTATTCTGCGACCGGCTTGAGGACGAAGAGTTGCGGCCTGACCTCGGATTTCAAATCCAGCACCAGACGCACCACGCCGGGTTTGAAACGCCCCACGCGCACACTTTTGATGTAAGGGTCGTTATTGCCGATCAGTTTGGTCAGATTGTTGAGTGCGCCGCCGAGTTCGACTTCCTCCAGGTCGATTACCAGACGATCCGGATTGCTCACGGTGAACATGTTGTTGCGCAGGGATTTTTTGGATTCGAGTGTCAGTCGCGTGTAGTCTTGAGCGGGCCAGACGCGCGCCGAACTGACGGCGACAGCGGCGGCGTGCCCCTGTGGTATCCAGAGAAACCACGCTAATGTAACGAGTTTTAAAACTGCTTTAAGCATTCTCGTCCTGTTGGTGTGTAGCTTCTGATTTCGACGTTGCGCCCATGCGGCAAGATTTCAAACGCAATTTCAACATCGGCTTGCGGGATCAACCCCAATGCATTTTCCGGCCATTCGATGAAAAATATATTTTGCCCATCGAACTCATCGCGAAATCCGGCCGCTTCCCATTCTTCCTCATCGTGCAGGCGATACAGATCGAAATGGCGAATTTCAAGCCCGGCGGTATTGTAAGGCTCAACCAGCGTATAGGTGGGACTTTTTACGCGTCCGGTATAACCCAGCGCATTGAGCACACCGCGCACCAGCGTGGTTTTGCCCGCCCCCAGATCGCCGTGCAGATAAATCACCATGCCGGGTTTGAGGCGCACCGCCAGACGTTGCGCCAGCGCAAGGGTCGCGTTTTCATCGGCTAGATTCAGACTGATTCGGCTATCATCGTGGCTATGCAAAACGGGAAACCTCCCCTATGAAAATCACTCCACAAAATTACGCCGCGCTTGCCGCCCGGATACGGATGTGGGCGCATGAACTCGGCTTTCAGGCCGTGGGCATCAGCGACACCGATCTTGCTGCAGCGGAAAGCGGTCTGCTGGAATGGCTGTCACAAGGCCTGCACGGCGGGATGGATTATATGGCAAAACACGGCACCAAGCGCAGCCGTCCGGCAGAGCTGGTGCCCGGCACGTTGCGCGTGATTTCGCTGCGCATGAACTATTTGCCGCCTCAAACACGCGACAGCGGGCAAGTGTTGGCAGAGCCCGGACGCGCATTCATTTCGCGCTACGCCTTGGGGCGCGATTATCACAAAGTGCTGCGCAATCGCCTGGCGGAACTGGCCGATAAAATTCGTGATGCGGTAGCCCAATTTGATATGGCGGAATTCGAGGGCGCCGAATTCAACGCACGCGTATTCACCGACAGCGCGCCGGTGATGGAAGTGGAACTGGCGCGCAAAGCCGGGCTGGGCTGGCGCGGCAAACACACCTTGCTGCTATCGCGCGAACACGGCTCCTGGTTTTTTCTGGGCGAAATTTACCTGAACCTGCAGCTGCCGATCGATGCGCCGCAACCGGAACACTGCGGAACCTGCACACGTTGCATCGAGGTGTGTCCGACCCAGGCGATCATTGCTCCGTATCGGCTGGATGCGCGCCGCTGTATTTCCTATCTCACGATCGAACTCAAGGGCAGCATCCCGGTTGAGTTGCGCGCGATGATCGGCAACCGCATCTACGGCTGCGACGACTGCCAGCTGGTGTGCCCGTGGAATAGTTTTGCGCAGACTACGGTCGAGCCGGACTTCGCGGTACGGCACGGGCTGGACGATGTATCGCTGGTCGAATTGTTCGCGTGGGATGAAGCCGGGTTCAAAACCCGGCTTGCGGGCAGCGCCATCTATCGCATCGGCCATGAGCAATGGCTGCGCAACATTGCGGTTGGATTGGGCAATGCACCCAGCAGTCCCGAGGTCGTCGCGGCATTGCATTCCCGAACCGGGCATCCGTCCGAACTGGTGCGCGAGCATGTGGCGTGGGCGTTGGCGCGGCACGCGGTTTAATGACTTCTTCCACTCGGGTGAATGCCATGCCGTTCAGTGCCATAAAAAGACATTCAGCGTAATCAGGATGCGACTGGACCATGTCGGCTGGAGTTGATCTGGTAGCCAGTAAATTTTTTAAAGCCTGCTGAACAGTATGCGCCCGAGTTTGTTCTTATGCGATGAAGTTGTCGTGCCATATGCAAGACGACTTCAGAAATCTACGGGCTCAGAAATAACCAGTAATCATGACGCCGCAGCCGAAATCGGGGCTGCCGTTGGCGAAGCCTTTTAAAGCATTCGCCTGCACTTTGAGGTTGGAGGCGACTTTCTGCGAGACATAGACCGTCGCTTCCAGTTGGTCTGAACCGGTAGCGCTGGGACTTTTTGCCGCATCCAGCATCACGCCCGCACTGGTTTTGCTGCTCAACTTCTGGCTGGCGCCTATCGTGCCATACGGAGCGTTGCTTAGGGTGACGCCGGCAGGCGCACCATAAATTTTGTAGCCCGCCGTGGCAAAAAGCGTCGTCTTGTCGAGTGTGTAATAGCCATCGACTTGAGTCGAATAATCGTTCTGCCCGGTCCCCAATCCCTTGTTGACATCGGCCGTACCAAACTTGACGTTGCCGACGAGATCAAACGCAAGGGCATTGCCAGAATAAATTTCGTAGCCTGCCGACGTGGTGATGTCGCCCAGACCTGAATTTGTCGTTCTGGCCGTGCGGGGCTGGCCCATCCGCCCTATTCCACGGATCACACCGCCGGGGCCGGTGATGCTGAGGTAAGGCACGGTGAGCTTCAGGGTCAGTTTGTTGGATTCGTATTTGCCGGTAACGGGGATGTACAGAATGTCGGTCGAAGCCTTATTGCCGTATTTACCCGTACTCAAATCGAACCCGGTGCCCAGGCTAAATTGGTCTTCGGCAAGTGCCGGGATAGCGATGGCAAGCATGACCAGCACGGCAAGTAGTTTTTTCATGAGGGTGTTCCTTCAAAAATAAAAAACCGGCGGGTAGGCCGCCGGGCAGGTGCAAAAACGATGATTATTTGCCTGGACGTTCGACTTTGGCAGGGCGCTCTGCTTTTTCGTGATGCTCCGCCTTATCATGGTCATGCTTTTCCATGTGTTCTTTTTTCCCGTCCTTATCCTTCTTGTCGTCCTTGTCCTTTTTGTGCTTGGCTTCGTCGGATTTTTTATCTGCGTCTTTTTTATCCGTGTCGTCATGCTTTGCAGCGTTCTTCGCCTCATTCTCTTTCGTCTTCTCAGCCGCGTTTTGCAGTCCCTTGTTGTCGGGATTCTTGCTCAGGTTTTTGTCGACGCTGGCGGCACCCTGGGCTGCTGGCTGATTGGTCGTTTCTGCGTGGGCAACAGCAACGGAAGCAAGCAGCAAGGCGGTAACAATATGGCTCATCTTGATCATGAAAAACTCCTTTGGGTTAATTGAGGAATGGTTGTAGTCATGCGGTGGGCTCATCTATAAACTTGCCGCACCGCCATTAACGCATTGTGCCCACCCTTTGATGACCTTGCAACAGACGAACGGTAAATGGGCCGACAGGCGGTAAACCAGATTTCAGTCGAGCTAAGAACTCAAGCCGTGCGTTTGTGCGCTTCCACGATGCGTTTTGCCGCCGCGCTGAGCAGCAGTACGCCGCCGGCGGCCAGCGCGCCCACGCCAAAAATATGCGGTACGTTTCCGGAAAAATGGAACAGGTTGCGCAGCACCGGCACACCCAGCACCAGTGCCAGCCCGGCACTGCCGCCCAGCACGATCCACCACAGCACCGGATTTTCCCGCGACCACGCGCCTTGCCAAGATGCGTCCAGTGAGCGGTTGCTGAATACCAGCGCGATATTGCCCGCCACCATGGCCGTGAACACCAGCGCGCGCACGGTGTTATCGTCCCATGCTTGCCACAATGCCCAGGCATAAATCGCGGCGGCAACTGCAAAAGCCAGCAAGCCTTGCAGCAGGCTGTTGGTCAACAGCATGCCGCCGAATAGCGCTTCGTTCGCTTGTCGGGGGGGACGCTGCATCAGGTTTTTTTCTTCCGGTTCGGCCTCAAAAAAAATCGAACAGGCGGGGCCGATAATCAGCTCCAGAAACATGATGTGCGCAGGCATCAGCAACAGTGGTTGGCCGATCAGCACCGGCAGCATCGCCATGCCGACGATCGGAATATGCACGGCCAGCGCGTAGCTCATCGCCTTGCGCAGGTTGTCGTAGATGCGCCGCCCCAGACGTATGGTCGCGACCAGCGAGGCGAAGTCATCGTTCAACAGCACCAGTCCAGCAGCTTCGCGCGCCACGTCGGTGCCGCGTTTGCCCATCGCCACGCCGATGTGTGCGGCCTTGAGCGCGGGCGCATCGTTCACGCCGTCACCGGTCATAGCGACGATCTCGCCGTTGGCCTTGAAGGCTTCCACCAGGCGCAGTTTCTGTTGCGGCACGATGCGCGCAAATACGTGTATGTCGCGCAATTCGGAACGCAGTGCTTCATCCGACATGGCATCCAGTTCGCTGCCGGTCAGCAGGCCTGCAACAGGCAAGCCCAGTTCGCGCGCGATGGCCTGTGCGGTGCGCGCATGGTCGCCGGTAATCATCACGACCCGGATGCCAGCCGCGTGGCATTGAGCGATGGCATCCATCACATCGGCACGCAGCGGATCCTGCAGGCCGAGCAAGCCGACGAAAGAAAATTCGATATCGTGCTGCTGCGCCGGCCAGCGCTGTTCGGGTCCGGGATTCAATTTGGCGCGCGCCACGCCCAGTACGCGCAAGCCCTGATCGGCCATCTCGGCGGCGACTTGTTCGATGGCGCGGGCTTCCGCATCGGGTAAATGGCACAGGTCGATGATGGCCTCCGGCGCGCCCTTGGCCGCGACCCAATGTTGTTTCTGACCATCGCCTTGCCAGACATGCGACATCGCCAGCAGCTCAGGCGACAGGCTGTATTCGTGTACCAACTCCCAATCATCATGCAGGTGCTCGCTGCCGCTCAGCGTGCGGTCGCCCAGTTCATGCAAGGCGCGCTCCATCGGGTCGAACGGGGTGCGCTCGCTGGCCAGAATGCCGAATTCCAGCAGCTCGTGCCACGGTTCGGGCAGTTCACTTTGGGCATCCACTTGCAGCATGCTATCTATGCCCAGCATCTGGGCGCCGCTATACAGCTTTCGGATCACCATGCGATTTTCGGTCAGCGTGCCGGTCTTGTCGGTGCATAGCACGGTGGTGGCACCCAGCGTCTCGATCGCATCCAGCCTGCGCGTCAGCACATTGCGCTTCGAGATGCGCCACGCACCGAGCGCCATGAACACCGACAGGATCACCGGAAACTCTTCCGGGAGGGCCGACATCGCAAGGCTGATTCCCGCCAGCAGCGCATCGAGCCAATGACCGCGCGTGAAGCCGTAGATTAACACCAGCGACAGGCAGAGCGTGATGGCGATGATGGCCAGACGGCGCACCAGATGGCCGGTCTGGATGCGCAGTGGCGAATCGCCCGATTGTGTGCTCTCCAGCGATTTGCCGATTTGTCCGATCGCGCTGGATTTGCCGGTCGCAGAAACCTGCCCTATGCCGCTGCCTTGTACCAGCACCGTTCCCGCGTATACGAACGGCTGGTCATCGCCGCCCGGCTGACATGATGCCGAGTCCGGGCTGCCCGCGATTTTAAGCACTGGAACCGACTCGCCGGTCAGCATGGACTCGTCTGCAAACAGATCGTTGCAACTGAGCAGCACGGCATCGGCGGCGACACGATCCCCTTCTTTGAGCAGCAGCAAGTCGCCCGGCACCACCTCACGCCCGGCGATGCGCTGCTGCCGCCCATCACGCAACACCAAAGCGCGCGGGCTGGACAGGTCGCGCAGTGCCTCCAGTACCCGTTCGCTCTTGTGCTGCTGAAACACCGTCAGGATGATGATGAGCACCACGAAAAACAACAGCATCAGCGCGTCCCCGACATCGCCGAGCAACAGGTAAATGCCGCCTGCCGCGATCAGCAACAGGAACATCGGTTCCTTCAATACGTCGGCTGCGATGTGCCATACGCGGCGTGGTTTAGGCGGGTTCAGCTCGTTGTACCCGGACGCGGCGAGGCGTTGTTGCGCCTGGGCCGCGCTTAATCCTGTGACTAACTGATCGTCGTTGATGGTGCTCATGCCGGTCGATCCCGCGTCTTTCGATGCGCAGAGCATACAGCGATAGCGGTTAAAGAGTAAATCGCAGAACTAAAGGGCGAGTTTTGTAGAACTGAAAAAGCGCTGCACCTCAGGCGCATTTCGGGTAAATTGTCCGGCTCAAAGTGATCAGCAATGGAACTTGTTCGGAATAGGGCTATCCCATCATTCCCGTGAAAATTTTAGGAGAAATTTGTGACTCAATATACTAAACGCATCGTGATCGTTCATTGGCTGACTCTGGCCTTGTTGGTTGCCGCCTGGTTTTTGGGCGATACCCTGGCCGAGGCGACCGACGACGGTCGTGCGACCTTGGCTGGATATATCGTGCATTCGCTGGTAGGCGGCACGGTTTTGTTGTTTACGCTGCTGCGTTTTTATTTTCGCAGCAAGGATGGGATACCTGCGCCAGTGGGCCAGTCGCCGATGGACAAAGTGGCGACGGGTGTTCATTACCTGCTTTATACCGTGCTGTTCTTGCTGCCGGCGAGCGGGCTTGCGATCATACTCACCAGCAAGGTGGGCGCGGCGTTGCTGGCGGGCGATGCGACTTTATTACCCAGGAAATTTCACGGCGTGTTTGCCCATGAAGTTCACGAGATGATGGTGACGGCATTGATCGTGCTGGTGGTGGTGCATATGCTCGGTGCGCTCAAGCACCAGTTCATCATGAAAGATGGCTTGATGAGCAGAATGTCATTGCGCAAAAAGGACTGATTTTCATTGGATTGGATGCAAGGGCGGGTTTTTAAAACCCGCCCTTTTTTATTTCTTGCGGTGCCAAGCTGCAGATCACAAAATCAGCGTGTTGTTCAAACAGGTTTTGGCTTGCGCCAGCCGTGTCAATGTGGGCAACAGATTCAAGCCGGTCGCTTCTTTTAATTCCAGCGCGCTTTCTTTCAGATCATCGAAAGACAGCTCGATCGGATCGCCTGCCGCAGCAAACGCAATCGCATTACCGCTTTCGCATGAAGGAAGAACCAGAGCGCGGTTATCGAACGCCTTGGCGATATGTGTCACGGTCGCATCGAAGCTGCGGCTGCGGGTCAGCAGATTCACGACCAGGATCCCGTCATGGCTCAGGCGCGAGCGGCATGCCTGATAGAACGGCAGCGTTTCCAACGCGCCGGTGTGGGCGTTCTCGTCGAAACCGTCCACCATGATCAGGTCGAATTCCTTGATGCCGTTCAGCACATATTCCGCTCCATCGCCGATCACCATGTTGACGCGCTTGGTGTCTTCCGGCAGCTTGAAGAATTGCCGTGCGGCGGCGACCACATCAGGCTCGATCTCCACGACGGTGATATGCGCGAGCGGACGATTGCGGTACAGAAATTTGAGCAGCGAGGCCGCGCCCAAACCTATGAGCAGCACCTTGCGCGGCCAGCGCGCATCCTCGCGCAATAATAATGAGACCATCATCTCGCGGGTGTATTCCAGTTCCAGATTCCACGGGCGCGCGATGCGCATCGCGCCTTGTACCCATTCGGAACCGAACAGCAGGGAGCGCACGCCAGCTTCTTCGCTGATGTCTATGGGTGTTGCCATCATTTATTCCAGTTCTATTTCAAAAGTCGATTAATTCGGTAGGGGCGCGATTCATCGCGCCCCTACGATTGGGATGCCCACTGATTCAGCAGCCAGCGCGCCCACTCGGTGACCTCCGTCGCGGTCATGCCGATGCGGGCCTGCTGTTCGGCCAGCGCATCGCCCGCCGCACCGTGCAGATGCACCGCCAGCAACATGGCATCGTCCGCCGTCAGCCCTTGTGCGATGAACGCGGCGATCATGCCGGTCAGCACATCGCCCATACCCGCAGCGCTCATGCCGGGGTTGCCGGTGTTGTTCACGAACAGCCGGCCGTCGCGGGTCGCGCATAAACTGTCCGCGCCTTTCAGCACCACGCTGCAACCGAATTTCTGCGCCAGTTGCCGCACGGCTGCGACGCGATCCGCCTGTACCTCTGTTATGCTGCAAGCCAGTAAACGCGCGGCCTCGCCGGGGTGGGGCGTGAGCACGGTAGGGTGCAGGCGCGCGCGCAGGTCGCCCTGCAAGTTGGCATCGTCGGCGAGCAGGTTCAGCGCGTCTGCATCCAGCACCAGCGCGGACGGACTCGCCAGCGCGTCGTGAAGAAATTTTTGCGCGGCCGTGTCGTGCCCCATGCCGCAGCCGACCGCCAGCACATTTACACCTTTCAGTTGCATTGCCTCCGATGCGCTGTGCAGCATCAGTTCCGGTTGCAGAAAATCCACGCCGGGCGCGTTGTCTGCCAGCAGGCCGACATGCACGCATCCGGCGCCCAGCTTGAGCGCGGCGCGCGCCGCCATCAGCGCTGCGCCTATCATGCCGTTCGCACCGCCGATCACCGCGACCGTGCCGAACAGGCCTTTATGGCTGTCGCGCGGGCGCTTCGGGAAGTTGGCGATGGCCTGCTTGGTACTTATGGCGGGGATGCGTTCGCTCATTTCTCAAGAATCGTTCATAGGGGTGGCGCATAGTATAATCGCGCCCCGAATTTCATCCTACGGTCATCGTCATGTTTCGATCCTCTGTCGGCACCTCCGCCTTATCCGCTTTCCGTCTCGAAAAACTCCGTGCTGCGCTGCATGCAGTCGCACCCGATGTCGCCATCGCGGATACGCGTCACTGCTTTTTCAGCGAATTAAAGGGCGAAAAATTGTCCGGCGCGCAAGCCATGTTGCTGGACAAGGTGCTCGGTCTGGACAAGTCTGCGGGTGAACCCGGTCAGGCCGGTTCCACCCTCGTGCAGCGTGTTCTGGTTGTGCCGCGCCTAGGCACGATTTCGCCGTGGTCCACCAAAGCCACCGACATCGCGCAGCATTGCGGCCTGACAGGTGTGCAGCGCATCGAGCGTGGCGTGGTTTATTACCTCTCGAATCAAAACGGAAAAGTATTGAGCAAGACCGAGTTGGCGGCGGTGTTGCCGTTGCTGCATGACCGGATGACCGAGTCGGTCTTAAATACTTTGGACGGCGCAGCAGAAAGCATCTTCATGCATGGCGCGCCGCAACCGCTCGCCACTGTCGATGTGCTCAAGGGCGGCAGCAAGGCACTGTCACTGGCCAATCGCGAGATGGGGCTGGCGCTGTCGGGCGATGAGATCGAATATCTGGTCGAAAATTTCCAGAAGCTCAAACGTAACCCGACCGATGTCGAGCTGATGATGTTCGCGCAGGCTAATTCCGAACACTGTCGCCACAAGATATTCAATGCCGACTGGGTGATCGACGGCGATGTGCAGGACATGTCGCTGTTCGGCATGATTCGCAACACGCACAAGGTCAGCCCGGAGGGCACTGTGGTGGCCTATTCCGATAACTCGTCGGTGATCGAGGGCGCGCGCATCGAGCGCTTCTATCCGCGCGCCGACGGGGCTTACGCGTTCAGCGAGGAGCTGATGCATACGCTGATGAAAGTTGAGACGCACAATCATCCCACCGCGATTGCGCCGTTTGCTGGGGCTGCCACCGGTTCCGGCGGCGAGATTCGCGACGAGGGCGCGACCGGCACCGGCTCCAGGCCTAAGGCTGGGCTGACGGGTTTCTCGGTATCCAATCTGAATATTCCTGGATTCGAACAACCGTGGGAAGCGCAATCTCCGGATCACCTCCTCAGGGTGCAAGAACCTCTGCGAGGCAAAGCCAGTCAATCCGTTCCCAGCCTGAGGGTGGACGGAATTTACACAAAGGGACGCCGAGGGTTGCCCGGAACTTCCGGTTCCACCCACGCGCAGTACG
The DNA here is from genome assembly GCA_017880865.1 of Gallionella sp. GTDB lineage: Bacteria > Pseudomonadota > Gammaproteobacteria > Burkholderiales > Gallionellaceae > Gallionella. The sequence continues at coordinate 2,089 of JADGRL010000004.1, read as the reverse complement.
GCAAACCTTCACGCATCGTCACCGCACTGCAGATCATGCTGGACGGGCCTTTGGGTGGAGCGGCATTCAACAACGAATTCGGTCGCCCGAATCTGACCGGCTATTTCCGCACCTTTGAAGAAAACGTTAGCGGCGAGATGCGCGGCTATCACAAGCCCATCATGCTGGCTGGCGGCGTCGGCAATATTGCAGCAATTCATACGCACAAACACGAGCTGCCGGTAGGTGCCTTGGTGGTGCATCTGGGCGGCCCCGGCATGCTGATCGGGCTGGGCGGGAGCACTGCGTCCAGCATGGATACCGGCAGCAACGCCGAGAATCTCGATTTCGATTCGGTGCAGCGCGGCAACCCCGAGATGCAGCGCCGCGTGCAGGAAGTGATCGACCGATGCTGGCAGATGGGCGCGAATAATCCGATTCTCTCGATACACGATGTCGGCGCGGGCGGCATGTCGAACGCGCTGCCGGAGCTGGTGCATGGCGGCGGACGCGGTGCTGCTTTCGAGCTGCGCAAGATTCCGCTGGACGAGACCGGCATGTCGCCGAAGCAGATCTGGTGCAACGAATCGCAGGAGCGTTATGTGCTGGCGATCGCACCAGAACGCCTCGAAGAATTTCGCGCGTTCTGCGAGCGCGAGCGCTGCCCGTTCGCGGTGGTCGGTGTCGCGACAGAAAACGATCAGCTGATCGTGCATGACACCGAGTTTGACAACGATCCGGTGAACATGTCGCTGTCGGTGTTGCTCGGCAAGCCGCCGAAGATGACGCGCAATGTGGTGCGTGAAATACCGCGCCTGACTTCGTTTGATTCCAGCACGCTTGATTTGCGCGAATCGATAGAGCGCGTGCTGCGTTTGCCCAGCGTCGCGAACAAGACTTTTTTGATCAGCATCGGCGACCGCACCGTCGGCGGCATGACCGCACGCGACCAGATGGTCGGTCCCTGGCAAGTGCCGGTGGCGGATGTCGCGGTCACGCTAATGGGCTTCAACACGAATCGCGCCGAGGCGTACGCGCTTGGCGAGCGTACTCCGCTGGCGCTGGTAAACGCACCGGCCTCGGGACGCATGGCGGTGGGCGAGGCGCTGACCAACATCGCGGCGGCGCGCATCGAAAAAATCGGCGACATCAAGCTGTCGGCGAACTGGATGGCGGCGGCCGGACACCACGGCGAAGACGCCGCGCTATTCGACACGGTGCGCGCAGTCGGCATGGAGCTTTGCCCGCAACTCGGCATCGGCATCCCGGTCGGCAAGGATTCGATGTCGATGCGTACAGTCTGGCAGGAAGATGGCGAAGCTAAATCCGTCACCGCGCCGCTGTCGCTGATCGTGACCGCGTTCGCGCCCTGTCCCGATGCGCGTCGCACGCTGACGCCGCTTTTGGTCGCCGACCTGGATACGACGCTGCTGCTGATCGATCTAGGGCAGGGCAAGAATCGCATGGGGGGTTCGGCCTTGGCGCAGGTGTACAAGCAGGTCGGCGATGTCGCGCCTGATGTGGACGATGCCGCCGTGCTCAAATCATTTTTCGAGCTGGTGCAGCGCCTGAATGGCGAAAGCAAACTGTTGAGCTATCACGACCGCTCCGATGGCGGCGTGTTTGTGACTTTGTGCGAGATGGCCTTCGCCTCGCATATCGGTCTGAATATCCAGCTCGACGATCTGCACGGCGACACGCTGCGCGCGTTGTTCAATGAGGAGCTGGGCGCGGTGATACAGGTGCGCAACCGCGATGTGGAGCATGTGCTGCAATTGGCCCATGACGCCGGGCTCAAAAGCGTGCAGAAGATCGCCACGTTGAACGAGACCGGCATGATCGAAATTTTGCGCCACGGTGAAACACTGTTCAGCGAGAGCGGCGTGAACCTGCAACGCATCTGGTCTCAGACCACGTATCAGATCCAGAAGCTGCGCGACAATCCGGCCTGCGCGCAAGCTGAATACGACCGTCTGCTGGATGCCGCCGATCTCGGACTGCATGTGAAGCTGACCTACGACCCGAATGAGGCACCAGCCCCCGTTCGACACGAGCTGGTCGAAGGGCGAGCGGTGCTGACCCGCCCCCGTATCGCGATCCTGCGCGAGCA
>JADGRL010000078.1 GCA_017880865.1 Gallionella sp. | reverse complement strand
TGTGAAATAGGCAGCCGTAATGCGGTCGCTCGCGACCGACAACAGTGTGCTAGTTGCGAGGATATCGCTAAAGTAATTGTAAGAATTGTGCACGCAGAACTGAAAGAAGTATTAATTACACCGAAATGGCGGTTCCGATGATCAACGGGATGCTATTTTCGGTTTCGCCAGGTATCTCTTGCCGATGCGAAAGTGAAGTAGGATGGCACCCGAAAGAATGAAGAGGTCGAGGTCGCGAGCTGCTCGCTAACGCCGTTCATCCTGCCGTTCGAGTGGAACGGCGCAAAAGCGCGCCGCCCCTCAACTCAACGTTGAACTTCCGCTTCTGGGAAAATCGAAATTCTGCATATGTCAGCGTGCGCTATCGCACATACACACAACCACAAAAAAGAGATAATTTGTCAGTTGTGACTTCGCTGATCATTTTGCAATTGTCTGTTGCTGTTGGTTGGCGCATCTCTGGAGTCCGCAAATTGTACAAGCAGTTACAAATCAGGAGGCCACCATGCTGGTGACATTTACAACCAAAGCTTATGCCGACATCACGATGTTCGGCGTTGTCGCAATTGCCATGCTGAAAATGATGGGGCACAGCGTAACCGTGCCCAGCGCCATTCGTGCGGAAGATGTTCCCGAAGCGCTGCGCCGCTTAACCTCCGCTGTCGAAGCAGGAAAATCTCCGCCCCCACCTGTGGACAAGGATACTGAGGAGCCATCGGTGAGCACGGCGCATCGGGCGCTGCCTTTAATCAATTTACTGACTGCCGCCGCAAAGGATGGCTGTGGTGTAATGTGGAAATAAATCGTCATTCGCTTTTGGGCTATATGACAACGCAATTGGCAGCTTAAATACAAAATTGAATTCACTAGGCAATACGCTACAGCGCTGGAATATGCGCCGAATACTACGGCGCAATCCAATACCCCATCATGTCTGGCACAGGTTGACGCGAAAGATTGTTGTGCTACGGGGACTGGACGCAGTGCAAATGGCGCATCTGCGCGAACTGACGACGTGGTTCCTGCATAGCAAATCGATCAACGGAGTGCAGGGTCTGAATGTGACGTTGGCTATGCGCGTGGCGGTAGCTGCCCAAGCCTGTTTGCTGATTTTGAATCTGGATATTGATTGCTTTGATAATTGGGTCGAAGTCGTCCTTTACCCCGGTGCGTTCCGGATTAACCATGAGCGTGTGGATGCCATTGGACTGGTGCATAGCGACGCAAATGTATTAAGCGGTGAGGCATGGTTACGCGGCCCGGTGATTTTGTCCTGGGACGACGTTGAGCGTGACACCTATCATCCCCAGCTAGGCCGCAATGTGGTGTTGCACGAGTTTGCGCACAAGCTGGACGGCCTCAACGGAGTAACAAACGGTTTGCCGCCATTGCGTCGCGGGATGAGTCGCATAAGGTGGGGCGAGGATTTTAGCGGGGCTTACGATGCGCTGTGCCTGCAAGTGGCGACAGGAAAATCGGCCTGCATCAATCCATATGCCGCCACCAGCCCAGCAGAATTTTTTGCGGTATCGAGCGAGTATTTTTTCACCGCACCGGATATTTTGAAAAGTTGCTATCCCGGTGTGCACCGACAACTAACGCTGTTTTACAGCCCGGTCACAGTGCGCTGATACAACAGATTCTCGGTCGGAATTATTCTTTGCCTGAATGGCGGGCGAGCATAACGCAGTTCTTTGCAGGGTACCTGAGCATATGGAATTCAAGGACTACTACAAGATCATGGGGGTCGCGCGAGACGCGACTCAGGACGAAATCAAGCGCACCTACCGCAAGTTGGCTCGCAAATATCATCCCGATGTCAGCAAGGAGGCCGACGCAGAAGCGCGCTTCAAGGAACTGGGCGAGGCTTATGAGGTGCTCAAGGATGCGGAGAAGCGCGCCGCTTACGATCAGCTTGGTGCCAGCTTTAAAGGCGGGCAGGAGTTTCGCCCGCCACCAGACTGGAACACGGGCTTTGAATTCAGCGGCGGCGATGCGGCGGACTACAGCGATTTCTTCGCGTCCCTGTTCGGGCGGAATTTCCGCGCTGGCGGTGGAGCAACTTTCCATGAAAAAGGCGAAGATCACCACGCCAAGGTACTCATCGACCTGGAAGACACTTATCAAGGTGGAACCCGCACCATCACGCTGCGGGTTCCAGGAATGGACGCGCAAGGCCATGTCATCACCAAAGATCGCGTGCTCAATGTAACCATTCCCAAAGGTATCCGCGAAGGTCAGCATATCCGCCTTAGCGGTCAGGGCAGTGCCGGTGACGGGGAAGGCAAGGCTGGTGATCTGTATCTTGAGGTCGAATTCCGTGCGCACCCGCTTTACCGGGTCGATGGCCGCGACCTCTATCTCGATTTGCCTGTGGCGCCGTGGGAGGCGGCATTGGGCGCGACTGTGAAGGTGCCGACGCTGGGCGGCATCGTGGAACTCAAAATACCCGAAGGCCCGGTGTCCGGGCGCAAGATGCGGCTGAAAGGACGCGGTATACCGGGCGATCCGCCCGGCGATTGCTATGTGATTTTGTCCATCGCGCTGCCGCCAGCCGATAACGAAGCAGCCAGGGACTTTTACCGAAAAATGTCGCAGGAATTGAAATTCAATCCACGCGCCAGAATGGGAGTGTGAGAAATGGGAAATGGCAATCAACAAATTTCAATCTGCATACTGGAAGAACAAACCCAGCTGACGCTGTCCGACCTGTGCCGCGCCTGCGCCATTGATGCAGAACGGATCATCGAGCTGGTGGATGTCGGCGTGCTGGAACCTCAGGGCCGCGAACCGGCGAGCTGGATATTCGTCGGTGCCAGCCTGCACCGCGCCCGCAAGGCATTGCGCTTGCAGCGCGACTTGGGCATTGATCTCGCCGGGGCGGCCCTTGCGCTGGAATTGCTGGACGAGATCGCATCGTTGCGGGCGCGCCTGCGGGCGATGGGTGGCTAATGAGCCGTCGATGTGAAACAGGAGTAGAAATGAAAGTCACACAACAATTGAATGATCTCGGTCAAAGTCTCTGGCTCGATAACATTACGCGCGAACTGCTGACCAGCGACACGCTTTCCCGCTACTTCAGCAAACTTTCCGTGACGGGACTGACTTCCAACCCCACCATCTTCGATCACACCATCCAGAAGGGTGATTTCTATGTCAAGCTGGCCGATTAACAGCCGATACTATGGGTCGAAAGTGATAGCTTTAAAAGGCAGGAAGCGGACAATCCAGCAGGCTGAGCAGACAGCCATTTCAGCGAACCGCCACAGTCCGTTAATATCGGATCTGAGTATTTGACCTGAACACGAAGTTCGGATGGCCGCTTCCGAGAAGGCAAACATAATGATCGATATGCAGCTCGGTGCCAATACCGGAACTTCGACTTGATCTTCCATTTGATTCACGGCACGATGCACCGATGATACTTTTTCTACAGCTTCGTTAGACGGATATGATCAGACACTTACTATTTATATTAGCTACAACATTTGCTCTCACTAGCGCTTATGCCGGAGATTTCAATTTCACAGCGTATAGGCAGACATCTTTGAGCGACGCAATTGCCGAGCACCGGGATTATTCGAAAGATGATTTCGTAATTGAGGCCGGAAATTTCAAATACACTGTAATTGGCACCTACACTGGTCAGCAACGCAAGGCAGTGACTACGACTAAAGATTTGATTCGCCACTGGGTTAAAACTCTAGGTCAGCCCAAAGAATATGAGTCTCTCTTCGATCACGAAGTTGAGATTGAATCCGGTGGAAAGAAGTATTGGCTTCCCATTCAGAACCCTATGGTTCAATCATTTTCTTCAGAGGTTCGGAAAGGTGGCTCCGTGAAACTTTACATCATGCTTTTGGGCGCTTCAAAAAGTAGGTTGGTGTTCGCAATAAATGAATTCGAAGGCCAATAGTGTACATCCGTCTATCTGCTGTATTTGTTTGATCGAGCCGATGCGATCAACCTAATCCGTTCCACCTTCTTAGACGACACCCCTCACGGCATCTATGCCTCAAGGCATCCGTGCAGACCAAACGGAATTGGGATGTTAATCGTCAAGCTCATTCGAAGAGATGGCAATAATCTCATCGTCGAAGGAGTCGATATGCTGGACTAAACGCCACTCTTGGACATCAAACCATATATTCCAAAATATGACTCCATCCCCGCTGCAAGTGAAGGATGGACAGCCAACAAGCAGTGGCGTCAAAAACCGGAAGGCCGAGAATGACCGCAGCTGCAAGCAGTCAGTCGAGTCTTTCCTCCAAAGGATGGAGAACCCCGAGGTGTTCAGGCAGGAAATGATTGAGGCCGGATTCCGCAACGTCGAGATACACCGCATCAACAAACCGTTTCCCGTCACCACCATCCCTGAGTTCTGGACCAACATGGTCAAGGGCAGCGCCCCGCTGCAGATGCTGAAGAAGAGCATGATTGATGAGGTGTGGCACGAGAAGGGGATCCAGGCACTCGACCACCTGAAAGAAAGATTGCCCGAACTACCGACCGAGCTGACTTCGGATGCTTGGCTGGGCGTGGGGGTTAAGTAACAGAGGGCGTTATACACGGAAGTAAAAAATAATTTGAAGCTGAGCCGTTTAGTTTTCTGCATTATGATGCACGTGCTGTTTCTTCCAGATCGTATTATTTACCGGGGGTAGTGCAATGAATGACGACCGTTTTGAATCGCTCATCAGCCGTCTTGTGGCTGCGGCACAACAATCACCGCGCCGCTATCTGCTGACCGCGCTGGGGGTGGTGCTACTGGGTTTTGCGGTGCTAGGCATCGTGATGCTGTTTGCAATTTTGCCGGCGGCACTCTTGGTCGCGGCGGTGGTGCTTTCCGGTGGCAAAGCGGCCATACTCTTGCTCAAGCTCGGCAAGCTTGCGGTACTGCTGCTGATCCCGGCCTGGGTGATGATCAAATCTTCAGTACAAATGCTGTTCACCCGCTTTCCCCGTCCGCAGGGCCGTGCCCTGACAGAGGCCGAAGCCCCCGAACTGTTTGCCCGCATCCGCGATTTGCGTCAGCGCATGCACGGCCCGCAGATACACCAT
>JADGRL010000021.1 GCA_017880865.1 Gallionella sp. | reverse complement strand
AAGCCTTGGCTTCGCCGCCAAATTTCTTGGACAACACGGTCGTGATCGCCGCGGTCAGGGTAGTCTTACCATGATCCACGTGACCGATCGTGCCTACGTTGACGTGCGGTTTGGTGCGTTCAAATTTGCTCTTTGCCATGATTTTTCCTCATCAATGTCAAACGTTAATAATAAAAACAAAACCCTAACATCTTAATACAAGCACAAAACATTGCACTAAATTCCTGGCGCACATTAAAACTTTGGTGCCCATGGCGAGAATCGGACTCGCGACCTCTCCCTTACCAAGGGAGTGCTCTACCACTGAGCCACATGGGCAAAAATACAAACTGGAGCGGGTGAAGGGAATCGAACCCTCGTCGTAAGTTTGGAAAACTTCTGCTCTACCATTGAGCTACACCCGCAGGCTTTTCCCTACAACACAATGAATTGAAACAGCATTACCACAACGCCAGCCCAACCAATTAACCACCCACAAGCATTTAAAACAAAACTAATAGCATATTTGGTGGAGGGGGAAGGGTTCGAACCTTCGTACTCATAAGAGGGCAGATTTACAGTCTGCTGCCTTTAACCACTCGGCCACCCCTCCAAACACAGCCAGTAATTATGCCAATGTGCGACTTCGATGTCAAACTGAATTAGCTTATATTGCTATCGTATGAGCAAAATGCTTATTAATTGGGTCGATTCTCACCTTGCGAATAGAAGATTCACCGGCTCACCCTGTCCAAAAATGCATCTTCTTCAAATCGAATGATTAAGAATTGAATAAGTAACCTCGCCGCGAGCAGCCCTGCGAATTCAAAACCCACAACCATCTGAAGGTTGACGCGGTGCTGGCAAGCGTCTAAATTGCACGACCCAACATAACCAACAATAAGGAGATGAACATGGCTGTACTCGTCGGCAAAGCCGCACCCGATTTCACCGCAGTTGCCGTGATGGGCAACAACGATTTCAATGAAACTTTTAATCTGAAAAAACACATCGCCGGGAAATATGCCGTGGTGTTCTTCTATCCGCTGGACTTCACCTTCGTGTGCCCCTCCGAGCTGATCGCGTTCGATCACCGGTTGGATGAATTTGCGAAGCGCAAGGTGGAAATCATCGGCGTATCGATCGATTCACAATTTTCCCATTTCGCCTGGAAAAACACGCCGATCAACAACGGCGGCATCGGCCAGGTGCGCTACCCGCTGGTGGCCGACATCAAGCATGAAATCTGCAAGGCTTACGATGTGGAAGCGGCAGGCGGCGTGGCTTATCGCGGTTCGTTCCTGATCGACAAGGCTGGCATGGTTCGCCATCAAGTGGTGAACGATCTGCCGCTGGGCCGCAACATCGACGAAATGCTGCGCATGGTCGATGCGCTGCAATTCACCGAAGAACACGGCGAAGTCTGCCCGGCCGGCTGGAGCAAGGGCAAGGCGGGCATGAACGCGTCCACCGCAGGCGTAGCGAAGTATTTGGCTAGTCACGCCAAAGAACTGTAAGCGCGCTTTTGACCTGACAAAAAAGCCACCTCTGCGGTGGCTTTTTTGTTGTCTGTAAAATGCGTATCGCTGCTAAAATCCGCGCAATTATTTTCGGTGAGTGCCTGACATGCTGATCTGGTTCGTCGTTCTATATTTGCTGTTTTCCGTGGGTGTCGGCCTGTATGCCTCGACGCGCGTACACAACTCGCGCGACTTCGTCGTGGCGGGGCGCAACCTGCCCTTACCCATCGTCACGGCGACGGTGTTTGCCACCTGGTTCGGTGCCGAGACAGTGCTGGGCATCTCCGCGACCTTCGTCAAGGAAGGGCTGGGCGGCGTGGTGGCCGACCCATTCGGCGCCAGCATGTGCCTGATCATCGCCGGCCTGTTCTTCGCGCCGCTGCTGTATCGGATGAACATCCTGACGATCGGCGACTATTACCGGGCCCGCTATAACCGCACCGTGGAATTGATCATGACCATCTGCATCATGATTTCCTATCTGGGCTGGGTGTCGGCGCAGGTGACCGCATTGGGACTGGTGTTCAATCTGGTCAGCGGCGGGGTGATCGATCAATCAACCGGCATGGTCATCGGCACAGCCATCGTGCTGGGCTACACGATGTTCGGCGGGATGTGGTCGGTGGCGCTGCTCGATTTTGTGCAAATGACCGTGATCATGTCTGCGATGATATTGATCGCAACTCTGGTGGGCGACGATGCGGGCGGCGCTGGTCGTGTGATCAGCCATGCGCAGGCGGCCGGCAAGCTGCAACTGTTTCCGCAAGGCGGCTATGAGGTGTGGATACCGTTCATCGGCGCAGGCCTCACGATGATGCTGGGCTCCATCCCGCAGCAGGACGTGTTCCAGCGCATGACCTCGGCGAAGAACGAAAAGACCGCAGTACGCGGCACGGTGCTGGGCGGCGTGCTGTATTTCGGTTTTGCCTTCGTGCCGATGTTCTTGGCTTATTCAGCGACTCTGATCGACCCCGAGGTGTTCGGCGCATTGATCGAGAGCGACTCGCAGATGGTGCTGCCCAATCTGATTCTGTTTCACACGCCACTGATCGCTCAGGTGTTCTTCTTCGGTGCGCTGCTCTCGGCAATCATGAGCACGGCCTCGGCGACGTTGCTGGCACCTTCGGTGATGTTCACCGAAAACATCCTGAAGCACTTCGCACTCAAACATATGAGCGACCAGCAGATGCTGCGCACGATGCGCATCATCGTGCTGACCTTCGGCGCAATCGTGCTGGCTTTCGCGCTACAGTCCAATGAGAGTATCTTCAAGATGGTGGAGAACGCCTATAAGGTCACGCTGGTTGCCGCGTTCGTGCCGCTTGCGTTCGGGCTGTACTGGAAGCGCGCCAATAATCAGGGCGCACTGCTGTCGATCGCGCTGGGTTTGATCTCATGGCTGACGATGGAGAAGTTCTATACCGGCACGATCTGGCCGCCGCAATTGGTAGGGTTGCTGTTCAGTGTAGCTGGCATGCTGATCGGCTCCTGGCTGCCTGATCTGACGCGCACAAACCACTCGAAAGCCTGACCCGTGTCACACGTTTGTCATAAATTCTTCATACCCTTGCAACCTCCGATGAGAATTCAAGGAAAATGATGAGCGCGAAGATTTTGATTGTGGAGGATGAACCTGCGATCCAGGAGTTGCTGGTGTTTAATGTGATGCAGGCCGGTTTTCAGGCGTTTCGCGCCGAAGACGCTGACAGCGCGTGGCAGCAAATACGCAGCAATTCGCCAGATCTGATTCTGCTGGACTGGATGTTGCCCAATACCAGCGGCGTAATCCTGGCAAAACAGTTTCGCGCCGATGCACGAACAAAAGACATTCCGATTATCATGCTGACCGCACGCGGCGAAGAGCGCGACAAAATATTGGGGCTGGAATCCGGTGCGGATGATTACATCACCAAGCCGTTCTCGCCGCGTGAGTTGATGGCGCGAATACGCGCGGTATTGCGCCGCCATATCCCGGCGATGCCTGATGAGATGGTGGCTGCGGGCGGGTTGGAGCTGTCGTCGACCTCGCATCGCGTGAGCGCAAAAGGCGAAGGTATAGAACTGGGGCCGACCGAGTTTCGCCTGTTGCATTTTTTTATGACGCATCCCGAACGCGTGTATAGTCGCACGCAGTTGCTCGATCAGGTCTGGGGCACGCAAGTGTTCGTCGAGGAGCGCACCGTGGATGTGCATATTCGCCGTCTGCGCGCCGCACTGGAACCGGTCGAAATGGATCACCTGATTCAAACCGTGCGCGGCAGCGGTTATCGTTTTTCGATTAACTGATCGTTTTATCAGCGCTTCGTCAAGGAAATTACATTGCAAGATTTTTGGTTTCGCGTAAGCCTGCCCGTGATGTTCAGCGCGCTGATCGCGCTGTTGTTGTGGGGGCTATTCTCGCCCATTCCCGCGCTATTGTTCATGGTCGCCATGTTGCTGATGGTGATGGCGCACCGCGCGTGGCAATTGTTCAGGCTCGAGCGATGGTTGAGCGATGCGCGCATCGAAACCATACCCGAGGCCGGGGGTATATGGGAAGAGGCATTTTCCCAGTTATACAGAATGGTCAAGCGACATAACCAGACCAAGCAGGAACTGGCCGATGAGCTGCGGCACATGGAGCAAGCCACCGCCGCATTGCCGGAAGGGGTGGCCATTCTCAATGAGGTGAATCGCCTCGAGTGGTTCAACCCGCTTGCCCAGCAACATTTTTACCTAGATGCGGAACACGACATCATGCAGGACATCACTTATCTGGTGCGCCAGCCGGAATTTGTCGAGTACCTTCTGGAGTCGAACTTCAATGACCCGCTGATCATGATACCGGCGCGCCATGACGACATGGTGTTATCCATCAAGCTCATACCATACGGCGGCAACAAGCGATTACTGATCAGTCGCGACATCACCCAATTCAAGCGCATCGAAGCTATGCGCCGCGATTTCGTCGCCAATGTGTCGCACGAATTACGCACACCGCTGACGGTGGTGAGCGGCTTCGTCGAAAATCTGCAGGACATGCCCGACCTCAGTCAGGACAGCGCGCGGCGCGCTTTGCAACTGATGGCCGAGCAAACGCGGCGCATGGACAGTCTGGTGTCGGATTTATTGACCCTGTCGCGACTGGAAAACGAGCAAAGTCCGATGCACGAAGAAGCCGTGGATATGAACGAGTTGCTCAATGAGGTTTATCAGGATGGAGAATTGCTGAGCGGCGCACACCACCCGCTGCGCATGGAGATCGCAAGCAAATCCAACCTGCTCGGCAATCGTGATGAGTTGCGCAGTGCGTTCGGCAATCTGCTCAGCAACGCGGTCCGTTATACGCCGGAGGGCGGCGAAATCTTATTGCGCTGGTTCGAACGTGGCGGCCAGCTGGTGTTCCTGGTGCAAGACAGCGGAATCGGCATCGCCGCACAACACATTCCTCGCCTCACGGAACGCTTCTACCGTGTGGATCGCAGCCGCTCGCGCGAAACGGGGGGAACCGGCCTGGGTCTTGCGATCGTCAAGCACATCGCGATGCGTCATCAGGCCAAACTTGAAATATTGAGCGAAGAAAAAAAGGGCAGCACCTTCTCGCTGGTGTTCCCGATCAAGCGGGTACTACAGGGAGCCTCTAAAAATTCAGAGTTCGCCCAAATGCAAAGCGAGTAAAAAAATTTCACCGCGCCACATATATTCGATATGTAAGCAAGAAATTTTTTACACAACACAGCATAACCAGCCACTTGGTTGCCGTTTTTTAGCAACTTAGTGGAATGGATAGCAGTTCCATCAGTTGGGATGAAATGTGGGTTTTTAGAGGTTCCCTACACGAGCGTAAAGCTGACGCGCTCGTAGTCAATTCCATGCTCGACGCTAAAGCCTAATTTCACCTTCTGTTTTTCCGCGTTCTGATGTGTGATTTCTACCACGCGTCCCGACTCAAACCAGTTGCGCAGAATGATCAGGCTGGGAGGAGTCTTCAGTGCGGGGACGGCATGCAATAAAAATCCGGGGGCAACTTTACCCAATGTTTCCATGCTCGCATCGGACATGCGCAAGTTGATTGCATCGACAGTTCCCGGCAGATAACGCACACCGATGCGTAACTGTCCGGTGCGCATCACGGTTGTCCATGTCATTGTCCCCAGCATGAAAGTCTCAACATCGCCGAGGCGCAAGCCAACCAGCTGATTGGGGCTTAGCCGACCGCCTTGCGCATCAACGCGAGTGAGTTGAGCGCCTAGGATACTTTCGTTGTCGAGATGCCAAGTTTCCAGCGGGAATTCCATATCGATCCGTGTATTGCTGGATGAATCCTGCAGCACACGGCCAAAGGCTTCGATTTGTTTCTGCGCCATACCGCTTGCGACAGCAGATTGCCCGGCTTGTTTGAACGCTTTGCCGGACAGATGAGCGTAAATACTTTCCGGCTTGTAGCAAAGCTGTGCGTGTTGCGAGCCCGGATTTCGCACACCAAAACGTGTGATGTTGTCCTCGCACCAGCACTGATGCGAAAAAGTGAGCAGCTCGATGCAATCATGCTTGTTGGCGGATTTATTGTCCGGGCCACCCAGTTCCAGCTGTTGCGGGGTTTTGCCTTGTTGCAGCAGAATGTTTTTGACGCGCAGCAATTTGGAGAGCGGCACCATTGCCAAATAGCGCATGCTGTCGCTAGGCGTGACCAATTTAACCGGTTGCAGTCCGTGGGTGCTGGCAAGATCCAGCGCGAGAGGCTGAGCATCGCCCCGGCTGGCGGTATAACTGCGCTCGATGGAAACCGTATTGCTCCATTCGGTCAACCAAATATCCAGTAGCAGCAATTGTGAACGGGTGAGTTCTGCGGGACGCGCATAACAAGTCAGCAGGATTTTTACATAGATGTCATGGCAACTGCTGGGCATCTGGTTGCCATTCAATGAATCGTGGATTTCCTTGTGTTGCAGGCCCTGTTCTTCGGCAAAAGCATACAACCCGTGCAGCTGTTGCCATAATTTTCCATCGAATTCATAACCGGTGCGCAAATGCTCGTAAATTGCCAATCCGGTATACAGCAGGCAGCGTTGACACAGAAACGCGCCCTGCTTGCCGAGTTGATTGTCACCGGCCATGCAAGCTTGCAAGCAGCGTTGATAACCGAGTGCCATAGCCCGCCAAAGCTGCACGATCGCAAAGAAAATAATCAGTTCGTTTTCATTCAGTGGCAGCGGCTTGGCGATGAGTTTTTTGGCATAATCATTTTGCACGTAATGGACCGTATCACGCAGCAACTCCAGCGTGTTCAAGCGCTCCAGCCCGCGCATAGGGAAACGGGTGAGTTCGTTGATCTGGGTGAGCAGCAGGCTGTGCGCCATTTGCAGGTTGGTCAGTTGCAGTTGCTTCAGCCATTGCGCACAACTTTCCGCATCCTTGAAAATAGGATTGGCGCGGTCATCGGTCGGCTCGAGCGGTAAAGTCAGCATGGGCTATCCGCCAGAATTGACGTGCGAGGATACAGGATCGAGAAAAAACAGAACACCACTTTTGGTTTCCTCCATAGGCATGACGAGCTGAAACCTACTGTAGGTTACTCTCAAATCCTACAGCAGTACACGCTCTATCCCGCCACTGTTTGCTTTTGCCACATAGTCTTGCAGCCAATTGGGGCCCAGCAAATGTTTGGCCATCTCCACGACGATGTAATCTGCTGTCGTGCCGGAATCGTCGTTGTAGCGCGACAAGCCCTGCTGGCATGACGGGCAAGCTGTCAGGATTTTTATTTCGCCCTGGAAACCGTCGGCACGCAATGCGTCCGCACCACGGCGCATTTCCTCTTCCTTGCGGAAACGTACCTGCGTCGCGATGTGAGGCAGCGCCACGCCGAACGTGCCGGATTCGCCGCAGCAACGTTCATTCAGCGGCACATCCGTACCCATCAAAGTATTCACCACTTGTTGCGGCTGATAGGTTTTCATCGGCGAATGGCACGGGTCGTGATACATGTAGCGCGTGCCCGTTGCGCCTTCCAGTTTGACATTCTTCTCCAATAAATATTCGTGGATGTCGAGCAGCCGGCAGCTGGGAAATATTTTTTCGAACTGGTATTTTTGCAACTGATCCATGCAGGTGCCGCACGACACGATCACCGTCTTGATGTCGAGATAGTTCAGCGTATTCGCGACGCGATGGAACAGCACGCGGTTGTCCATCGTGATCTTGCTGCCACGGTCTTCCTGTCCGGACGAAGTCTGCGGATAGCCGCAGCACAGATAGCCCGGCGGCAGCACCGTGATCGCGCCGATTTCATACAGCATCGCCTGCGTGGCCAGACCCACCTGACCGAACAAGCGCTCCGAGCCGCAACCCGGGAAATAGAACACCGCTTCTGAATCCTCGCTGGCTTTATGCGGGTTGCGAATGATAGGCACGACGCTGCTGTCTTCGATGTCCAGCAGCGCACGCGAGGTCTTCTTGGGCAGATTGCCCGGCATCGGTTTGTTGATGAAGTGGATCACCTGCGATTTGAGCGGCGCGCCGCCTACCGTGGCAGGCGGTCGCGTGATCTGGCCCTTCAGCAAGCCGAAGCGCTTGGCCAATTGGTAACCGATGCGCTGCGCCTTGTAGCCCCACTCTATCATCACCTTGCGCACCAGCTTGATCGTGGTCGGGTCGGTGGCGTTGAGGAACAGCATCGAGGTCGCGGTGACCGGATTGAATTTTTTCTTGCCCTGTTTGCGCAGGAAATTGCGCATCGCGATCGACACATCGCCGAAGTCGATGTCCACCGGACAGGGATTCAGACACTTGTGGCATATCGTGCAGTGGTCGGCAACGTCCGAAAATTCGTCGAAGTGAGCGATCGAAATGCCTCGCCGTGTCTGCTCCTCATACAGGAACGCTTCGATCAGCAATGAAGTGGCGAGAATCTTGTTGCGCGGCGAATACAGCAGATTGGCGCGCGGCACATGCGTGCTGCACACCGGCTTGCACTTGCCGCAGCGCAGGCAGTCCTTGATCGAATCGGAAATTTCTCCCAGCTCGCTTTTCTCCAGGATCAGGCTTTCCAGCTCCATCAGGTTAAAGCTCGGTGTATAGGCGCGTTCCAGATTGGAGCCTGCGAGCAGCTTGCCCTTGTTGAAGCGGCCTTCCGGATCGACCCGCAGCTTGTAAGCGGTGAACGCGGCGATTTCATCGGCTTCGAGAAAATCGAATTTGGTGATGCCGATGCCGTGCTCGCCGGAGATCACACCGCCCAAATCCTTCGCCAATTGCATGATGCGCGCCACCGCGCCATTGGCCTGTTGCAGCATCGCGTAGTCGTCCGAGTTCACCGGAATGTTGGTATGCACGTTGCCGTCGCCGGCATGCATGTGCAGCGCGACGAACACGCGGCTTTTCAGCGCCTGTTGATGAATCGTATTGCACTGATCGAGGATCGGCTGATACGTGCTGCCGCTGAAGATGTGGCGCAATGATTCGCGCAGCTCGAGCTTCCACGAGGCGCGCAGCGTGTGGTCTTGCAGCGCGTGGAACACCGTTGAGACGTAAGACGTAAGACGTAAGTTGTTAGTTGTGGGTTGCTCAGGACTTACGACTTCCAACTCAGAACTTGGTTTGTCCAGATTATCCAGCAGCCACTGCCAGCGCGTGCGCACCGCAGTCAACAGTTGGCGGGCTTCCTGCGCGCGATTACCCAGCAGTTCGGTAGCGCCAAGCTGCCTGTCGTCCTGATAATACAGCGGCAGTTCACCGGCAAAGAATTCATCCAGCGCGCCGAGCAGCTTGAGTTTGTTGCGTAGCGACAGCTCGATGTTGATGCGCTCGATGCCGTCGCAATAATCGCCCATGCGCTCTAACGGAATCACCACGTCTTCGTTGATCTTGAACGCGTTGGTGTGTTTGGCGATCGCGGCGGTGCGCGCGCGATCCAGCCAGAACTTCTTGCGCGCCTCGGCGGACACCGCGATGAAACCCTCGCCGTGGCGCAGGTTGGCGAGGCGCACGATCTCGGAAGCAGCTTGTGCTACTGCGTTCTCGTCGTCGCCCACCACATCGGCAACCAGCACCATCTTCGGCCGCGTGCCGCGCCTGGACTTGGTCGCGTAACCCACGGCCTTGAGGTAGCGCTCATCGAGATGCTCCAGCCCTGCCAAGAAAACTGCGGAATGCGGGGCGCTGCGATTGTTAAATAGTGAGGTGATTTCGACTATCGCGGGTACGGCTTCGCGTACCTGGCCGAAAAATTCCAGGCACACGGTGCGCGTGTGTTTGTGCGCGCGGTGCAGGATGAAGCGCGCCGAAGTGATGATGCCGTCGCAGCCCTCCTTCTGGATGCCGGGCAAACCGGACAAAAATTTATCGGTGACGTCCTTGCCGAGGCCGGCTTTGCGGAATGCGCTGCCGGGAATTGTCAGAATTTCCGGTGCGCCATGCACAGTCTTGCCATCTGCCTCGTAACGGCTGATGCGGAAAGTCGCGTGCGCCGCATCGTGGATTTTTCCCAGGTTGTGATCCAGCCGCTCGACATTCATCCACAACCCATCAGGGGTGACCATGCGCCATGACACCAGATTGTCCAGCGCGGTGCCCCACAGCACGGCCTTCTTGCCGCCCGCATTCATCGACACGTTGCCACCGATGCACGAGGCGTCCGCCGAAGTCGGGTCCACCGCGAACACTAGGTTATTGTTGTCTGCGGCCTCCATCACGCGCCGCGTCACCACACCCGCGCCGCACTGAATCGTGGCATACGGCTCGCTCAGCCCAGGCAGCACCATATGTTCGATCGCAGACAGGGATTCGAGTTTTTCGGTGTTGATCACCGCCGAGAATTTATCCAGCGGGATTGCTCCTCCGGTATAGCCGGTGCCGCCGCCGCGCGGAATGATGGTCAGCTTGAGTGAGATGCAGGCGCGCACTAGCGCGGCGATCTCGTCTTCGGTATCGGGATGCAGCACCACAAACGGATATTCCACGCGCCAGTCGGTCGCGTCCGTGACGTGAGAGACGCGTGCCAAGCCATCGAACTGGATGTTGTCGCGGCGCGTGATGCGGCTCAGAACACGCAGGCAGCGTTTGCGTAATTCCAGGGTTTGCTCGAACTCATTGGCGAACTGATCGACCGCCGACCGGGTTAATTCCAGCAGGCGTTTGACAATTTCATTGTCCTGGCGGCGTTCATCGATTGCATTCAGGCGGTGGTGCAGCGCACCGACCAGCGCCTCGCGCCGTTTTCGATTGCCCAGCAGGTCATCCTGCAGATACGGGTTGCGCGCCACCACCCAGATATCGCCCAATACTTCGTACAGCATTTGCGCGGAACGCCCGGTGCGGCGTTCTTCGCGCAGCGTGTTGATAATGTCCCACGCCTCGCCGCCGAGTAGCCGCAACACGATCTCGCGGTCGGAAAACGAAGTGTAGTTATAGGGTATCTCGCGCAAACGTGCGGTCATGATGTGCTCTGGGCGTGTTCTGGTTTGGCTGGGCGTGTATTTTACCTGAATGCGGCGCAGCACTCGACCCCGATGAAGATGAGGATAATAATGCGGTTCTATGAGCACTCAATCTGATCGCACAACTGTGCGGGTATTTTTCGCACTGTGGCCGACCGCCGCAGAGCATATGGCGCTGGCCGCGTGGCAACATCCTCTGCAACACCAGTGTGGCGGGCGAGCCATGCATGGTGAAACGCTGCATAACACGCTGGTGTTCATCGGCGAGATCGAGCAGTCCAGACTGGAGGCGTTGCAATTGGCGGCGCAGGAGGTGAGTGGCGAGAGTTTTGAGTTGTGCTTCGATGCGGCGCGTTATTGGGGGCATAACCACATCGTGTATGCCGCGCCTGTCCATGTGCCGCAACCCTTGCAGCAGCTGGCCGGCGCGCTGGAGCAGCGCCTGACCCGGCATCGCTTCAAGTTTGATCCGCGCGAATACAAGCCGCACGTCACCCTGTTGCGCAACGCCCACTGGACCGATGTGCCGCTGCCCGAGATGCCGCCGGTGCGCTGGCGGGTCAAGGATTTTGCGCTGGTGCAATCCATGAGTCAGGACGGGGTGGCGAGTTATCGGGTGCTGGCGCGTTTTCTTTTATCACCATCTGAACCTTTATCTGGCGGATAATCGCGACCATTCAAAAATGGCCAGTTGAAATAATGCTGCGCGTGCATAAAGCTGATCAGAGGTGCTCTTGATATGACGATGAACATGAAGCGCAATATCTGGCTGTCCGTGGTGTTCTACACGGCGCAGGTCTCTTTGGCCTATGCAGGCGGAGATATTTTATTACCGTGCGCGCAGAATTATCCTGACGATGAAGCCGGTCGCCTGAAGTGCTATGACCAGAGGGTGGCTCCCGCATCAGCACTGGCATCTGTAGCACGAAAAAACATCGTCCCTGACGAAAATTCTGAAACAAGTACGGCTGCCTCTCCAACGCCCAGCACCAAGCGTTCGTATCTGGCCCGGGTGTGGAATCTAGATAATCTGACCAATTGGGACCCGAGCCAATTGGGTCGTCTCCAGCCCTACCGGCAAAGTTACCTGCTGGTAAATAAAACCAGCAATCTTAACCGCCAACCCTATTCACCGGCCATCGGCCATAACACGCCTATTCCCGAAGACCTGGGTGCGGCGGAGATCAAATTCCAGTTGAGTTTCAAGGCCGACCTAGGCAGCCAGCGCAATATCGATCTTCTCGGTATAAAAACTTTCCGGTTGTGGGGCGCCTACACGCAGCAATCCTATTGGCAGGCGTTCAACATCAAGAACCGATCTCCATTCCGCGAAACCGTATACGAGCCGGAATTGGTCGCCACGCTGGGCACAGGCCGTGAGTCCGGCTTGAAACTGATTAATTTCGGTTTTGTGCACCAATCGAATGGACAAACCTTGCTGAAGGAGCGTAGCTGGAACCGGCTCTATCTGCTTGGCGGTTGGGAATGGAACGACACGACATCCGTTATGGTGCGCGGCTGGCAGCGCATCCAGAACCGTTCCCTGATCGACGACAACCCCGACATCGGCGACTATCTCGGGCGCGGCGATCTGGTCATACGCTGGGAGCCGGTGGATAAATCGCAATCCATCGCGTTGCTGCTGCGCAACAATCTGCACAGGACGGACAATCGTGGCTATACGCAGATCGACTGGGCGACACCGGCAAAATTCGGCAATGCGGCGCGCATGCACATACAGATGACTTCCGGTTTTGGCGAGAGCTTGATCGACTATAACCATCGCCAGAATACGATCGGTCTTGGAGTCTCGTTCCGGGAATGGTAGAGGCTACCGCTAATATATTCAAACTATCGAGCCACGTTTAAAATATGCAAATTAATAAATCAACACTCACCCACTACCAGCGCATCGGCGGCGAAGAAAAAATTCGTGCGCTGGTGCAGCGCTTCTATCAATTGATGGACGAGCTGCCGGAGGCTTATGGCATCCGCAAGCAGCACGCGGAAGATTTGCAGGGTGCGACGGACAAGCTGTTCAAATTCCTGACTGGCTGGATGGGCGGGCCGCAGCTGTATGTGGAGCAATACGGCCACCCGATGCTGCGCGCCCGTCATCTGCCGTTCACGATCTCCACCACCGAGCGCGACCAGTGGCTGCTGTGCATGGATCAGGCGTTGATCGAGGTGGTCGAAGATGTTGAGCTGCAGAAGGAGCTATCTGCCGCGTTCGCCAAGGTGGCGGATCACATGCGCAACCGGGAGGAATAGCAGTCAGTTAGTGCTCGTAGGTTGGGTTAGCAGTCACACCGCGTAACCCAACTTCATTTAATAAGCTGTTGGGTTACGCGAAAAAGCCGCTAACCCAACCTACGGCAACTGCGGGTCTTGGGGCTCCCATAGGCGGGTTGAAAGTCCATGCTGGAGTTTCCATCAATGCCCCCTACGGGTTCAGTCCATCGTCAGAATGATTTTCCCCATCACGCCGCCCTTCTCGATCAGGCGATGTGCCTCGGCGGCCTCCCTCAGCGGCAGCGCATAGGAAACCAGCACACCGAGCTTTCCGGCTTCGATCAGTTTTGCGCCTTGTTCTAGTATCTTGCGCTGGCGGATGCGCTCGTCGTGCTGCTTCATCACCTGCGGGGTGAGCATCAGCTCGTAACACAGCGATAGATTGCGCAGCCGCGCCTTTTGCACGTCTTCGGCACTGAGCGGCGTGGCGAGCAGGCTGACGATCTTTCCGCCGATGCGCGCGGCATTCATCGAACGCAAGAAAGTCTCGCCGCCCACCGTATCAAGCACCACGTCCACGCCTTTGCCGCCCGACCATTCCACCACGTCCAGCACGAAATCTTCCTCTTTGTAACGGATGATTTTTTCGGCTTCCAGACCTTGCGCCAGTCCTTCCTTTTTGTTGTCGCTGACCGTGACGGCGACGCGCGCGCCGAGATGGTTGGCCAGCTGGATCGCAATATGCCCCACGCCACCGGTTCCGCCATGAATCAGGATGGTTTGTCCGGGCTGCAAATTGGCGCGCTCGACCAGCGCCTCCCATGCCGTGATCAGCACCAGCGGCAGCGCCGCACTGTCCTGCAAGCCTAGATTGGCCGGGATCGCGGCGCAATATTCTTCGTGCACGGTGGTGAATTCGGCATAACAGCCCGGCTCATCGCCCAGATTGCCACCCAGCCCGCCATTGTTGAAATACACCGCGTCGCCGACCTTGAAGCGCGTGACCGCGCTGCCCGTTTTTTCGATGATGCCCGCGCCATCGCAGCCTAGTATCGCGGGCAACCTATCGGGGTAATAAATCGGCTTGGTGCGCAGCTTGGTGTCCAGCGGATTGACCCCGGCGGCGGCGAGTTTCACGCGCACATGATGCGGCGAGGACAGCTCGGGTTTATCGACATCATATTGCGCCAACACGTCGGCGCTGCCTGCGGTGGTCATCAAAACGGCTTTCATCGATCAATCTCCGGGTTCGTTGGCTTTTTCATAGTGTGCCATATGATAAACTTCGTGCCATTGTTTTTGCGAAATAATATTATTTATGTCTGGAAATACACTCGGCACTTTGTTCACGGTGACTTCGTTCGGCGAATCTCACGGCGCGGCGATCGGCTGCATCGTCGATGGTTGCCCGCCGGGATTGGCGTTGTGCGAGGCCGACATCCAGCATGATCTGGACCGGCGTAAGCCCGGCACCTCGCGCCACGTCACTCAGCGGCGCGAATCGGACACCGTGGAAATCCTGTCCGGCGTGTTCGAGGGCAAGACCACCGGCACACCCATTGCATTGCTGATACGCAACGAAGACCAGCGCAGTAAAGATTATGGCAACATCGCCGAGACCTTTCGTCCCGGCCACGCCGACTACACCTACTGGCAGAAATACGGCATCCGCGACCATCGCGGCGGCGGACGCGCCTCGGCACGCGAGACCGCGGGTCGCGTCGCGGCAGGCGCGATCGCGAAAAAGTGGCTGAACGAGCGCTACGGCATCGTGGTGCGCGGCCATTTGACACAGATCGGCGAGATTGCGATTCCGTTCAAGAGTTGGGACGAGGTGCCGAACAACCCGTTCTTCGCGGCCGATGCCAGCGTGGTGCAGCCACTGGAAGACTACATGGATGCATTGCGCAAATCCGGCGACTCGATCGGCGCAAAACTCACTGTGGTGGCCGAGAACGTCCCGGTGGGTTGGGGCGAGCCGGTGTTCGATCGTCTGGACGCCGAGATCGCCTACGCGCTGATGAGCATCAACGCGGTGAAGGGCGTCGAGATCGGTGCGGGTTTTAATTGCGTCACGCAAAAAGGCAGCGAACACGGCGACGAGCTGACCCCGGCTGGATTTTTGTCGAACAACGCGGGCGGCATACTCGGCGGCATCTCCACCGGGCAGCATATCGTCGCGCACATCGCGATCAAACCCACCTCCAGCATCCGCCTGCCGCGCCAGTCGATCAACAAGGCGGGCGAAGCCGTGATGATTTCAACAGAAGGGCGCCACGACCCCTGCGTCGGCATCCGCGCCACGCCTATCGCCGAGGCGATGCTGGCGCTGGTGCTGATCGACCATGCGCTGCGCCATCGCGGGCAGAATGGGGATGTGGTTTGCCCGACGCCAAAGATTGCTGGGAAGCTGTAACTATAAAGATATTTATATGATGGATATGCTGCTAACGATACTCAAGGAGTATGGAGGCCAACTCAGTGCATTGGGTGCGGCAGTGGTGTTTGTTTTTGGTGTCTATAAATTTCAGGCCGAGCGTAAAGCCGCGCATTACTGGAAAGAGTTTGAGGTGTATCACAAGCTGGTAAAAGAACTTGTTGAACCCGCAGAAGGTGGGTTGTATGTTGATCGTCAAGCGGCAATCATGTATGAACTCCGTAACTTTAAGCGCTACTATCCGTACTCTTTGCGCATGTTGCTTGGACTAAAGCAAAAGTGGAGTGTTGTTCCAAACCAGTTTCCGCGATTACTCGATGAGATGGATGCCACAATAGAATTTTTGGAAAGAAAGCTCTCGTAGTAAGCGTAGGATGGGTTGAGCGCAGCGATACCCATCACCGTAAATATTCGCCGCATTTTGTTTGGTATCGCTGCGCTCCACCCAACCTACGAACTGCTGAGAGCTTGTCTTCAGTGCGCGGCTAAGATTTTCTTCGCCTCGTGCAGTAAAAATTCCTTGAACGCCAGCGCCGCGCTGGACAGGCGTTTGTTGCTGCGGTGCGCGACGAACCAGTGGCGCAGCAGCGGGAAGTGTTCGACGTTGAGCACGACGAGCCGCCTGGTTTCCAGTTCCAATTCGATGGAATGCAGCGACAGGATGCCCAGCCCCATGCCGGCCTGCACCGCCTGTTTGATCGCCTCGTTGGTTTCCATTTCCATGCTGATGTGCGGCTGAATCTGGTGCTGTGCGAACACGCGCTCCATCGCGCTGCGGGTGCCGGAGCCTTGTTCGCGCGACAAAAAAGTTTCCGCTGCGAGCCTCGCAAATTTGACGTGCTTGAGTTTTGTGAGCGGATGGCCGGGGGCTGCGATCACCACCAGCGGGTTGTCCAGAAATGACTCGGCGCTCAGATCCGCATCTTTTGGCGGCTGTCCCATGATCGCCAGATCGGTGCTGTTGTCGGCGAGCTGTTTGAGCACCGCATCTCGGTTGGCCACTTGCAGGATCACGTTGATGTGGGGATGGCGCTGGCAGAATTTCGCTAGCAGCTGCGGCGTGAAATAGTTCGCGGTGTTGACGACCGACAATGTCAGCTTGCCCTGCCCCAGCCCTTTCATTTCGTCGAACACGACTTTCATCTCAGTCAGTTGTTGCGTGATGTTGCGGCTGTAGTGCAGCAGCTCGCGCCCGGCCTCGGTCAGAAATATCTTCTTGCCCATCTGCTCGAACAAAGGCAGGCCGATATGACCTTCGAGTTGTTTGATCTGCATCGACACCGCAGGTTGCGACAGGTATAGCTCCTCGGCGGCGCGCGAGTAGTTCAAGTGGCGGGCCACTTTTTCGAAGACCTGGAGCTGGCGTAACGTAAAATGCAGCATGATCGCGAGGCAAATATGAATAGTGGGCAGTATATCAAACCATAAGAATTGCTTATGGTTTTTATAAAAACAATTGACTGTTATTTATGAAGCCCTGTCCTTATAGTTCGCACCACAGTACTAACCCATATTATTTTAATCGTTAATTAGAGGAGAAGGCAGCAATGGATCAATCCAACCGTTATGCAAATCTGGACCTGAAAGAAGCAGACCTGATCAAGGGCGGCAAGCACATTCTGGTTGCCTATAAAATGGCGCCCAGCGCAGGCCACGGTTATCTGGAAGCGGCTGCTCACTTTGCCGCTGAATCTTCTACCGGCACCAACGTTGAAGTTTCGACGACTGATGATTTCACCAAGGGCGTAGATGCGCTGGTCTATCAAATCGACGAAGCCACCGAAGATATGCGTATCGCTTTTCCTCTGGAATTGTTTGACCGCAATGTGATCGATGGCCGCATGATGCTGGTGTCGTTCCTGACTTGCGCAATCGGCAACAACCAAGGCATGGGCGACATCAAGCATGCCAAGATGATCGACTTTTACGTGCCTGAACGAGCAATCCAGTTGTTTGACGGCCCGTCCAAGGATATCTCCGACCTGTGGCGCATTCTGGGTCGCCCAATTGTAAACGGCGGTTACATCTCCGGCACCATCATCAAGCCCAAGCTGGGCCTGCGTCCTGAGCCATTCGCCAAGGCGGCTTACCAGTTCTGGCTGGGTGGCGACTTCATCAAGAACGATGAGCCACAAGGCAACCAGACTTTCTGTCCACTAAAGAAAGTGCTGCCGCTGGTTTATGACTCCATGAAGCGCGCACAAGATGAAACTGGCGATGCCAAGCTGTTCTCGATGAACATCACGGCCGACGATCACTACGAGATGTGTGCTCGTGCTGATATGGCGCTGGAAATTTTCGGCCCTGACGCAGACAAGCTGGCGTTCCTGGTGGACGGTTTCGTCGGCGGTCCAGGCATGGTCACGACAGCACGTCGTCAATATGCAGGTCAGTTCTTGCACTATCACCGCGCCGGTCATGGCATGGTGACTTCTCCCTCTGCCAAGCGCGGCTACACCGCGTTCGTGCTGGCCAAGATGTCCCGTCTGCAAGGTGCTTCCGGCATCCACGTTGGCACGATGGGCTACGGCAAGATGGAAGGTGAAGGCGACGACAAGATCATCGCTTACATGATCGAGCGCGATGAGTGCCAGGGTCCAATCTACTTCCAGAAATGGTATGGCATGAAGCCGACTGCGCCTATCGTATCCGGCGGTATGAACGCGCTACGCCTGCCAGGTTTCTTCGAGAACCTGGGCCACGGCAACGTGATCAACACTGCGGGTGGCGGTTCTTACGGCCACATCGACTCTCCAGCAGCCGGTGCGAAGTCGTTGCGTCAAGCCTACGAATGCTGGAAGGCGGGCGCCGATCCGATCCAGTGGGCGAAGGAGCACAAGGAATTTGCGCGTGCGTTCGAATCTTTCCCGAAAGACGCGGACAAGATATTCCCAGGCTGGCGCGAAAAGCTGGGCTCACACAAGTAAGCTGGTTGCAAGTTGGTTGTAAAAATGCGCCCCCACTTGCTGGGGGCGTTTTTATCCGGGATTCAAAACCGTGAGGCGTGGTTACACGCACGGACATTTGGAGTAAACCATGACAAATAAAGATCAGTACAAAATTCATCAAGAGCCGTTCTATCAGGCGCAGGGCGATGAGGTCACGCTGTATGAGGCGGCCTATGCGGCGCGTCTGCCGGTGATGGTGAAGGGGCCGACCGGCTGCGGCAAATCGCGCTTCATCGAATACATGGCGTGGAAGTTGAACAAACCGCTGATCACCGTGGCGTGCAATGAGGACATGACCGCCAGCGATCTGGTCGGACGATATCTGCTCGATGCCAACGGCACGCGCTGGCTGGACGGCCCGCTGACCACGGCGGTGCGCATCGGTGCGATCTGTTATCTGGATGAAATTGTCGAGGCGCGTCAGGACACCACCGTGGTGATCCACCCGCTGACCGACCACAGGCGCACGCTGCCGCTCGATAAAAAGGGCGAGCTGATCGAGGCGCATCCCGATTTTCAAATGGTGATTTCCTACAACCCAGGCTATCAAAGCCTGTTGAAGGATTTGAAGCAATCCACGAAGCAGCGCTTCACCGCGTTCGACTTCGATTATCCTGAATCCAGCGTCGAGACCGAGATTCTCAGTAAGGAAACCGGGATGGACAAGGAGCTGTCCGCCAAGCTGGTGAAGATCGGCCAGACCGCGCGCAACCTGAAGGGGCACGGCCTGGATGAAGGGATTTCCACGCGTCTGCTGGTGTATGCAGCCACGTTGATCAAGGGCGGAGTAGCGCCGCGCGCCGCATGCCGTATGGCGCTGGTTCGCCCGATCACCGACGATGCGGATATTCGCGATACGCTGGATCACGCGATTGATGCGGTTTTTGCGTAGCACATCGGGAAGTAAATGATGGAAGCAGCCGTGATACCGGAGGAGTTTCAGGCCTATTGGAAACAGCTTGCCTGCGGCTTTCCGCGCGTCGAGCTGGTGTTCGCCGATTGCATGCGCGAGGCGCTGGCAACGCTTTCCAAAGAGGGCGTTGATGCCTATATCGAGCAGGCGCGTTATCTCGGAAAGATGGGACGAGGTGCCGAGCCGATACTGATATTTATGGAAGCGTGGCCGTCGGTGGCCAAGACGCTGGGCGAAGATGCGTTGCCGGCCGTAATGGAGTGCATACGCCGGATGTCGAAATCGCCCAACAGCCACGCGATCACGCCGTTCCTGCAATCGTTGCCTGCCGCCGCGCGCCGCCTGCAATCAATGCAGCTGCTGCGCGACTATCTGGATATTGCGCTCGATTTCATGGAACGCACCACCGGTTCGATTCACGGCATTCATCAAACTTTCCCCAGCCCAGGATTGCCGGAATTTTTCAAGCAGATTCCGCTATTGCTCGGCCAGCTTTCCCTGGAGGGTCTGAAGAGCTGGGTGGATTACGGGGTGCGTTATTACAACGACCATCCTGATCGGCAAGTCGATTATTTCAGTTTGCAGTCGGCTGACAGTCGCGCGGTGTTGCAGCGCGAGCGGCATGGCACGCTGCTGGTGGATAACGAGCGCAAGCTGGATATGTATTTGCGCGGGCTGTGGCAAGAGGAAGATCAGCTGATACCCTACTCCGGCGCGTTCGACGAACTGCGCCAGCCCATACCGTACTATGACAAGCTCGGCATCCGACTGCCGGATGTGTACGCCGATGCGCATGGCATTGCAGGCATAGACCGTTACCGCGCCGCACTGGCGCATATCGTCGGGCATCGGCGCTGGACCACGGCGATTTTTGCCGACAACTTCAGCCCGTTCCAGCGTATGGCGGCGGAATTTTTCGAGGATAGCCGCGTCGAATATCTGGCGATGAAGCAATATCCCGGCCTGCGCCGCATCTTCATGGCGCTGCATCCGATCCCGGCGGAGGACGCTTTCGATCCGGAAAAAGAATCCGGGGTGCGCCATCGCCTGGCCATGCTGTCGCGCACGATACTCGACACATCTCATCCCTACCGTAATCCGGATGTCATCGAGTTTGCGCAACGCTTCTTTGATCTGATGCAACAGGGCGACTCAGGCACGCAGGAGATGGCCGAACTGGCGATTGCCTTCGTGGTCAAGACCCGTCGCCAGAGCGACAACTTGGCCAAGTCTCACTTCGAAGACACCGTCGTGGATTACCGCGACGACAATCGCCAGATGTGGAAATTCATCGAGGAGGGCGATGAGGAAGAAGCGTTCGACGAAGAGCGCAAGATCGAGCCTGGCGAAGAGCTCAAGGGCCTGCCGCCGCGCCATTATCACGAGTGGGATTACAACACCCAGAGCTACCGTCCGGACTGGGTGAGCGTTTATGAGGCTTTGCATCCGAATGGCAATGCATCGGACATCGACAAGCTGCTGGAAAAACATGCCGCGCTGGCCAAGCGCCTGAAGAAAATGCTCGACCTGCTCAAGCCGCAGGAGAAGGTGCGCATCCGCTATCAGGAAGAAGGCAGCGAGCTGGATCTGGATGTCGCGCTGCGCTCGCTGATCGACTACAAAAGCGGCGCTAGCCCTGACCCGCGCATCAACATGAGCCATCGCAATGACGGGCGCAACATCGCGGTGATGATACTGCTGGATTTGTCCGAATCGCTCAACGAAAAAGCCGCCGGGTGTGACCAGACTATTCTGGAGTTGAGCCAGGAAGCTGTATCGCTGTTGGGCTGGGCGGTCGAGAAGCTGGGCGATCCGTTTGCGATTGCCGGATTTCATTCCAACACGCGCCACGATGTGCGCTATCTGCACATCAAGGGTTACAGCGAGCCATGGGGCGATGAGGTGAAAGGCCGGTTGGCGGGCATGGAGGCCAGTTATTCCACGCGCATGGGTGCGGCGATGCGCCATGCCGGGCATTATCTGGAAAAGCAGCAGGCCGACAAGAAGCTGATGCTGATTCTGACCGATGGCGAACCGGCCGACATCGACAGCCGTGATGGGCGCATCCTGATCGAGGATGCGCGTCAGGCGGTGAAGGAGCTGGATCAGCAGGGCATATACGCCTACTGCATCAATCTCGACCCCAAGGCGGACGAATACGTCGCGGATATTTTCGGCAAACAGTACACCATCATCGACCGCGTCGAGTCGCTGCCGGAACGCTTGCCGCAGCTATTCATTTCTCTGACAAAATAATTTCATTATTTCAAAGGTCAGATAAACCGAGATCGGCCAGCAATTGCATTCGCCGTTGCGCGGCGTGCTGTCGCCTAAACCTTCACCCGCTTGCGACTGATCAAGGCGGAGCGCAGCGGATAAGCAGGTGCGCCACGTGCGCATCAAGGTCAACGACTGTTATTAGAAATGCGAACTTCCGCTCCCGACACACACCGGAACTTGGCGGCGGTACATCTGACCGACCGCTTTGCAATACAAAGCAGACGTCGATATGACCGTGAATTAGTCAGGTCGTATATCTCTTGTTGACCCGTTGCAGACCGTCAAAGTTGGAATTCAGCCGCGCCGCAGGCCGATGAGCAAGTTGCGGTAAATCACCCCCAGTGCGCGGAATAGGTAGCGTATAAATGCTTCGAGGGAGATGGCATTGCACCATCTCCCCCGAAAACGTGTGAGCCCCCTAGTTACTTGCTGGCGACCATATTCATCCCCGTCAGCTCAGCGATGTCAATGTAGCCGACTACGCACGGTGTGAATTGCATATAGGCGATGGTATCCTCAACTCTATCCAATGCGGACTGCGGCTCTCCCGAGTGCCTGCGCGCAATCACATTCATCCCCGGTTTCAGTTCGGCCTCATCGATGTAACCGACTGCGCCCGGTGTGGATTGCACATAGTTGATAACATCCGCATCGCTGGCCAACTCGGACGGCGGCGCACCCTTGCCGATATAGCGGCGCACCGTCCAGTAGGCCGTGTATTTTTCCTCATCCTGCTTGAGGAAATCCTGCAAGAAACGATTGCGTGTGCTCGTGCCGGGCTTGACCCCGACCGGCGTGACGTTGATGCCGGAAACCGAGATGACTTTTCCGGTATAAACTTTTTGAACCGTCATGGCATCCATCTTCGGCACATTGCTATTTCCGATCACCACCATTTCACCCGCATGGGCTTGGGCGAATAACAGGGAAACGGTCAGCGATATAACTTTAATCGTCGTTTTCATGATCGTCCCCCCTTAAAATACAAAGTTGTAAGAAAATGACAGCACGTCGATATTCTGATTGCTGACATTACCGAATGACGGCGCATCGACGAAACTGGATGCCACCCCTATATGCGTTCGCGCCCATTCAAATTTGAATTTCTGCTTGGGCGTGAGCCGATAGGAAGTTCCCAGCGCGATTGTGTACTGGTCGTAAGGCAGCAAACCGTCGGCCAAAACTCGCTGGGAAGCGTTGAGTGCATTCACCGCCGCTGTCACGGCTGGAACACCCCCCCCGGTCAGGTCGGTTAGACCATTGGCATTGCCGTTCATGGCTTGATAAAGTCTCAGCACTTCGGATTTGGATTTGATCAGCGCATAGGAAGCATAAGGAGTCCATGCACCGATATCCTTGAGCAGCGCAAGGTATCCACCATTGGTATCGATTCCGGTCACGGCATTGGTGATTTTTCTGCGTCCATATTCTGCGATCAGCCTGAAGTCTTGCGGCAGATGGATTTCGGTGCCGAGGGTGAATACCACGCTATCTACACTTGTTACTGGTGCTTGCTGCATGTACGCCGCTCCGGCAGCGCCCCCACCCAAGCCAAGTTGAGCAGCTGAAAACAGGGAATAATATCCGGGCGAGGAAGGGTTTATCGCGGTTGTTTGCTTGTGTATACCCGCGCGATATTTGTCTTCATCCCGCAGCAGGGTCAGCACGAGACCGCCGCTATCCACGCTGATATGCTTAAAACTGGCACCCGGCTGCGCGGGGGGTGGGAGCGGGACATTGTCACGCTGGTATATCCGCCAGTCGGTTGCGATGTTGCCCGCGTAGCCGTCCAGCGTCAACTCGCCCAGACTCGGGTTCCAGGTTTTAGATAGAGAGGCTCCGACGTAATCCGTGGAGGGGGAGATGCTGTACATCTCGCTCGGCAAGCGGGCGAAATCGTGCGTTACCCCCACATCCTGACTTTCGCTGTAAAGGTAAAGCGGCACACGCTGCTTGCCCAGACGGATGAGACTATCGTTGGTTGGCCGCCAGGAAAGAAACGCCCAGCTCAGAGTGGCATCCCAGGCCGAATCGCTCTTCAGCGATGGGGCGAATTTGCCCTGGACGGTCGCACCGACGGAATCGGAAAATTTGATGTCTGCCTGTACACCGGCAACGCTATCCCTGGCGACGGTTCCATTGTTGTTGATGAACCGCTCGAAATTGTAGGGCTGGTTGGATTTGGCATAGCCCAGCGTGCCGAAGCCGGAGAGTGAAGTCTCCACCGCAGACGCCGCTATGCTGATCAGACATGCCACGATTGCCCCGGATAGGGCAAGGCAAGTCTTCATGGTTTTACTGCTCATGATTTACTCCTCATCGTATTGTTCCTTGGTTAAAAACATTGGTCATTCCAGTTCGCGGCAATAACCCGAAAGTGATCCTGTACTTCCTGGAATGCCGCGATCACGTCGGGATCGAAATGTTGCCCGCTGCCTTTCTCCAGTATTCCTGCTGCTTGCGCGTGGGTCATCGGTTCTTTGTAGGGGCGGCGTGCGATCAGTGCATCGTATACATCGGCCACCGCCATCAGGCGGGCAGACAAGGGGATAGCGACACCAGCCAGTCTGTCCGGGTAGCCGCTGCCATCCCATTTTTCGTGGTGGCAGCGTGCGATCTGGCGCGCCATCTCGAAGTACGCACCTTCTTCACCCATGAGTGTTCCCGCCCGTGCCAGCATTTCATCACCACGCTGGGCGTGGGATTTCATAATGACGAATTCTTCATCGGTCAGCTTGCCCGGCTTGAGCAGGATATGGTCGGGAATAGCGATCTTGCCGATGTCATGCAGCGGTGCTGTCTTGGCGATCAGCTCGATATATTCAGCTGTCAGTATCCCGGTGTATTGCGGCAAGCGCGACATTTCTTCTGCCAGTAGCCGCACGTATTCCTGTGTGCGGCGGATATGGTTGCCAGTGCATTCGTCGCGAAATTCGGCCAGCGAAACCATCACCCAAATGGAGGCATCCTGTAGCCGGGTCACAGCGGCAAGACGATGCTCGACTTCCTGTTGCAACCATATATTTTGATTTTGCAAAAAATCCTGCCATGACTTGATCTGCAATTGGGTATTGATGCGCGCCATCACAATGTGCGGGCTGATCGGTTTGTGGATGAAATCTACCGCACCCAACGACAGGCCGAATTCCTCATCTTCCATGCTGTTTTTTGCGGTGAGGAACATCACCGGCACACGTGCGGTACGCGGGTCTGCTTGCAAGCGGCGCATGACTTCGTGCCCGCCCATCTCCGGCATCATCACGTCCAGCAAGATCAGATCCGGCGGCTCGGCAAAAGCCAAGTCCAGCGCCTTTTGGCCGCTGTTGGCCACGCGTATCTGATACTTGTCGCACAATAGGTTGGCGAGCAGGCTGAGGTTGGCGGGCGTATCGTCCACTGCCAGAATCGAAGGAAGTTGAGCGTTGGTCATTTATTATTAGCCGATGATTTACTGCCGCGCACAAGGGCTAAGGCTGCATCAAAGTCAAAGTTATCCAATGCCGTGCCGATTTTTTTTCTGGTGTAGGTGTCGATAACGCCGCCCAATTCGGATTGCCTGTTTTGCCATATATCCGTCGCTGTGAAATTGCCTTTCGCCAACACGGTTTCCAGTTCGTCCAGCCAGACAGGGCGCAGGGAGGGTGTTTGATTTGCCTGAGCTTCGCTTGCTTCCGGTAACCCGGTGGCATCGGACGAGATGTCAAAATGGGTTTGCAGGGCGAGCAACAGCGGTTGGAGTATCGCTATCATTGCGGTCAATACCTCGTGGCAATCTGCTCGTTTTTGTCCGAGTGCTTTTTCCAGCAATCCCGCCTGATCCTGCAGCGCTTCGGCACCGAGCGTTCCGGCCAGTCCCTTGAGTGTGTGGGCATAGCGTTCCGCCTCTTGCCATTGGCTGGCCGCTATCATCTGCGCAAGCTGCTGGTAGGCCGCAGCGTAGTCGATCGTAAACAGGCGCAATAACTTGAGGTATAACGCGGTCATCCCCGCTGCACGCCGCACACCGGAGACGGCATTCAGCCCGTCGATTTCCGGTAGCACGGTGGCATTGCTTTGTTTGGTCGTTGCCGCATTGTGCTTGGTCGATACGGACATCACTTCATCCCTGGGCCGGAAGCTCGCCACGACAGCAAAAAATTCATCCGGATCAATCGGCTTGATGACATGCGCATTCATGCCCAGCGCCTTGCAGCGTTCGCGTTCTTCCGCCATGGCATGCGCCGTCATAGCAACGACGGGCAGGCGGAAATAGCGCGGATCGGCACGCAGGCGGCGGGTGACTTCGTAGCCGTCCATCACTGGCATCTGCAAGTCCATCAGCACCACGGCATAGTGGCCATCGGGCTGTTTATTCAAGCAAGCCAACGCCTCTTCGCCGTGATTGGCGACATCTACTTGAGCGCCTTTGGACTCCAGCAATTCGACGGCCAATTGCTGGTTGATCGGATTGTCCTCGACCAGCAGGATGCGCATGCCGTCGAGACGGTGCGTCGCGGACTGATTGTCATTTTCACTCGCCTCCAACGCGTCGCCGCCAGTCAGCTTACGCAGCAGACTGCGCAGGGTATCGGGCAGCACCGGTTTGCTCAAGAACTGGGAAGCGCCCAGTTCTTGCGCAACATCGTGCATATTGTCGGAATCATAGGCCGAGACGATGACGGACATCAGCGGCTGGCGCAGAGGCAGGGTTTGCAAGCGCTTGAGCACCTGCGCGCCATCCATGCCCGGCATGACCCAGTCCAGCAACAGCAAATTGAAGGGGGTGTCCTCCCGCTCCGCCTGCTCGATTGCGACCAGCGCTTCTTCACCTGAGGATACGGTTACCACGCCGAGAGGGCGACGCGTCGCTCCTACGCGCAAAGCCCCCAATAGTTCACTGAGTACGGTACGCGCTTCGAGCCGGTCATCCACGACTAATACGCGCAGTTGATCGACACCTGTCAGCGGTGTAGTTTGAATCTCCGCTGCTGGTACGAGCGGAAATACGGCGTTAAAAAGGAAAGTGGTACCTATACCGGGTTTGCTCTCGACCCAGATTTTTCCACCCATCAATTCGACTAACTTCTTGCTGATGGTGAGCCCGAGGCCGGTACCGCCATATTTGCGCGTAGTCGAACCATCGGCTTGGGTGAATTCCTGGAATAATCTGCCGACCTGTTCTTCTGTCATGCCGATACCGGTATCGCTCACGGCGAAGCGCAGCTTGAGCGCGTCGTCATAGCGTTCTTCGATGCGCACAGTGATCTTGACATGACCCTGATGGGTAAATTTGACGGCGTTGGATAACAGATTGGTAATGATCTGCCCTAGGCGCAGCGCATCCCCCATCAGCGCGCTGCTCTTGTCGAGCAAGGCCGGTTCGGACAGATCCAGCAGCAATTCGATTTCGTTTTCATGCGCTTTCTGGCGCAGCATCGCCAGCGAATTGCCGACTACGTCTTCCAAACGGAAACGCACCAATTCCAGATCGAGCTTGCCTGCCTCCACCTTGGAAAAATCCAGAATGTCGTTGATGATGCCGAGCAACGACTTGCCCGCGTTATGAATCTTGTTGACGTAATCGAGCTGGCGGGGATTGAGTTCGGTCTTGAGGGTCAGATAGGCCATGCCGATGATGGCGTTCATCGGAGTGCGAATTTCGTGGCTCATGTTGGCGAGGAACATCGACTTGGCTTTAGTGGCCTCATCGGCCTTCAGGTTGGCCGCTTCCAGCTCCTGCGCTTTCCTGGAGAGTTCAGCCTGGTGGCGGTCATGCATCCGCATCAGACGCCGGGTCTGACTGAAGAGCTTTTTGTAATCTTTTAAAAGGCGAGTGTGCGCCTCGATCAACGCTTGCTCATTGCGCGGGTTGGAAAGAAAGTTCTCACCCTCTGTGATAACAGCTTCTTCCGCAGCGAAAAGAAGATTCTCAGACACTTTTTTCGACCAGGTTAAAATCAAGTAAATTAAGGTCTTCTTTGAACTCCTCACCATACTCCAGCGCGCTCTCGTTACCAGCGGCATACATCCAGTTGACGGCTATTTTTCTCCCGACGCTAACCGCTTCATCCAGCAGATCAAACAAATTCATCAGGGCTTTCGATGAACTGGAGTTGAAATAGATAATCTCCATGTTTACGGTCACGGCGAGTTCGTTGCCGCTGTTCAGGAATTTTCGCAGCCATTCAAATACCGGCGCATAAAATTCCGCCGTGTTTTCCGGATAGGACTCTCCGCGTAATTCCAAAATACCGGAGGAGTAATCAAAGCGTATTTCAGGCGTTGCTTCGGTTTTTTCTATGATCAAGTTTTCCATGTTATTTTCCATATCCAATAGACTTAAATAGTGGCTTTAAGAGTGAAGAATGAGTTCTTGTCATCCAGCTTGTGAAAATCGAACTCAATGGTTCGGCTCGCCTTGCGTGCCATTTCAATAAAACCAAGCCCAGCTCCTTTACTGTCGATATCCGGCGTCAGGCGTCGCTGTTCCTTGTAAAACTGCTTCAACTCATCCGGACTCATCTCCTGAATGGTCGTCAGCTTTTTGCGCAGTTTTTCAACATTGGCGCTGGGCATCATATTTCCGCAAATCACAAAATAATGACTGTCTTCCATGCCGACCGTGATCGTTCCAACCCCCATCATTTCGTTTTCCATGAAGGGTACAGGCACTCTTTCCGCCGAATAAAAAATAATGTTCTGGGCCTGTTCTATCACCGTGGAAAATATCTTCATCTCCACATTTTTGTCCACGTTGAAAAGTGACATTTTTGATTTCAGCATTTCGGCCAGCTTGACCATAAAGCTATGAACCAATACGCCGTTGAACGTCAGAAAAATCCCGTTACGGGTAAGCTCTTCGCGGTAAGAAAAAAAATCATTCACTTTCATAGGCACGCCTTTCTATAAAACCCCAATAATCCGTTGGCCCAACATCCTCTGCGCGAAGGAAGGAAGGAATAATTCCGCTCGCGCATTGAGCATTCCCGGTCAAATTCTGAAGCCGATAACTGAAACATCGTCACGTCTTTTTGCACTTCCCTGATACGCCAAAAATTTCTGGTAAATATGGCTCTTCTGTTCTGCAAGGGGTAAATGCCCCGCCTCTACCATCCATTGCATCAGGCGCTTTCGCCCGACGCCCCATCCGGTTTCGGCACCAACCTGATCAACCACACCGTCTGAAGCCAGATAAAAAGTCATGTTTTTGCTGGTCGTTATTTCCTGAATTTCAAACTGCTGATCATAGGAAATGCCCCGGTAACCCATGCCTGATTTGCTGCCCTTGATGATGTCCACCTCAGCATTTTCGAGAACATACAAATCGAAACGGGCGCCCGCAAAAAACATTCTCGATTTATCGGCATTCAAATAGCACGCACCCATTTCAATTCCGTCGTCCGAATGGCCGTGCTCGCTGTCCTGATTGAGCGTGTGCTGCAGAATCCGGTGCATGTGCTGTATGAGTTCATCGACCTTGCCGGGGGATACATCCCGGGTCGCCCTGTCCAACGCCCCGGAAGAAAGCATGGTCATGAATGCGCCGGGAACGCCGTGGCCCGTGCAATCACCGAGAACAATCAGACATCCGTCGCCCCACGGCTTGCACCAATAAATATCGCCGCCTACGACATCCCTCGGCTCCCATAAAACAAAATGATCGGGAACCATGCCTTTGAAATATTCCTCCGGCGGCAGGATCGCGCGCTGAATGCGGGCAGCGTACTGAATGCTGCTGTGGACGATGTGATGGGCCGCTTCCAGCTCTTGTTGCGCCAGCTGACGCAACTTGATGTCCTGCTCGATAGACGCGGCCATGCCGTCGAATGTTGTGCCGAGCGACATCAATTCCTCAACTCCGCGTTCGCTGCCGTAATGCACCGAAGAACTGGAAGTCGCGGCCGGCGCATCTCCTCCTCTACCGACTCTGGTACGGGTGGAGTAGTCACCCAGCGCCAGTCGCCCGGCGGCCTTCGATAGCGTTTCAATCGGCCGCAGAACACGATGGCGTATCACCTGCAATGCAGCCAGCACCATCACGATGGTGAGCGCCATGCTGCCGAGAGTCAGGTATATCCAGCGCTTCAGGTCGTTCGCCGCTTGAATCACCGCCGTGTTGGTGCGCTCATCCACCATGGAAATCAGCCCGATCACGGATTTGGCAAGATTGGATTTGAGCTGGTTGTATTCCTGGCTGTGAACCTGTTGGCTGGCGAAGTCCAGGCGGGGCTTGCCATCGGAGACGAAATCGTGGGTTAGCGGGTCGTAAAGCCCTTGAGTGGCAGCGAAGGCTATTTGCTCGGTCTGCTTCATCGCCTCGGTCGCCTGGGTCACCAGGCCGAGCGCATCAAATTCCTCTTTGCTGAACTCCAGCGACTTCATGCGCTCCGCAAGTGAATGACGCTCGCCATTCTGTGGAAAGCGGGGTTGGATTTCGCCGGCAATCGCCATGTCCCAATAGGTGCCGGGCACATAGTTTTCCGGCTGGGGTTTATCGCCCTGACGGATCGCCAGAATATCGTAGTAATACGTCAAATAGCGTGTCTGGGCGGTGCTGGTGTATTCCCGCACGAGGCTGGTCAGTTGTTCGGTTTCTTGGCGCAACTCGTTGGTCAGCGACATCGCGCGTTGACGGTGTTCCTGCACGGACACCATGCTGTCGTACCCCCGCTTGATCATCAACAGGAACAGGGCATTGGCGCTCAACGCAAATATCACCACCAACGAAAACCACAAGGAGAACTGCTTAAGTTTCACAAAACCATTCCATTAATCACGACATGAGTACGATATGAAAGCCACCCGCTCGGTGATGCTAACGCTTGGCGAATGGGGAAGCCCACAGGTAATCCCGCAATTGATCCAACTCCGACGATTGCAGCTTTGCCTCGCCCTGCAACTTGGCGTTTTCGCGCCGCAAATAATCCTGCATGAATTTTATTTTGAGATGCGTTCTGACCCGCGCAATGATGATCGGCGGACTGATCGGCTTGTGAATAAAGTCGACCGCCCCCAACGAAAACCCCAACTCCTCATCGTCGACTTCCGTTTTTGCGGTCAAAAAGATCACGGGAATTTCGCTGGTGATCGGATTGGCTTTAAGCCGTCGGCATACCTCGAATCCGTCGATTTCCGGCATCATCACGTCGAGCAGAATCAAGTCCGGCACATCGGACAAGGCAAGCCCAAGCGCCTTGGCACCATTGTTGGCTAAATTAATCTCGTAATCATCCTTCAATACATTGGCAACCAGCGTCAGATTGGCTGGCCTATCGTCCACTACCAATATTGTTGGGCGTTCTTTACGTTCAGATAAAACAGTCATTGCAACCTCACTTATATCAATATATCTGCCGACCTTCCGGCGTTAGATGAACCCTCCCTGCCGAGCAAAGGGGAAATTTGATTTCGCGTCCGGGCGAACTTTCATGCCCAAAAGAGCGCTGTTGTGGAGCTCGATTCATCGGGTCGATACTTCTCGCCACCAATCGGGGAATGCCGCCACCACCTCGCCCGACTGGTAGAGCGTATTGGCAGTATCGAGCGCATCCAGACCGGGTGCCGTTTTGATAAGGTAAATATTGGGGCCGGCCTCCAGTTTTTTCAGCACTTCAAGTTTATGTAATTTTATCCAGTTGTCTACCGTCGCAGCATCCCAGGTCGGGTTCAAATAGACAATGATATTGCCCGGCAACGCGCGCATCGCGCCGCCGCTGGAAGCGCTGTCATGAAAGACGGGGGAATATTTCCCGGTCGGATTGGTCGCCGCCATGCTGCGCACCGCCGCGCCTCCGGTATTGTCTATCTGCCAAATGCGCATGCCACTCTGGTTGTGTTTTAGGGGCAATACCTTTGCGTTGGGATTTATATTTTTTGCCACGCTCGCGCTTGCATTGCTCGGATTGATTTCTGCGACGGCTTGCGGATTCAACCAGACTGTCCGCTCACGACTGCCGTCGTGCCAGACGTAAGACTGGGTCAATGGCGCGGCAGCCGGTGTTGAGGTTGTAGCGCCTGTTGCGCTGAAAGACAGCATGGTCGCCAATGCCAGCACAGCTATCCTTGCTGCCGGGTTAATCAATGTATTCACGTTTTTGCTCCTTGATGTAGGGGTAATCCAATATGCACAATGCGCGACAGACGGCTTGGGGCAAGATCAATGACCATAAAATTTGAGCATCCAGGATTGGAAGGTTCCGGTATTCCCTGTTTTCAGATCCTTAACGGTCAGCGTCCAATTTCCATCCGCACTTTCGCCCAAGTGCCGTGTGCTGCCGAATACCCAACCGTTATGCGCAGTGCAGGTATTCGCCATGCAAACGTGAAGCACAGAAAGTTGGCTGACCTTGCCCGTCGGGCTGGTCAAAGTGACATCCAAATCCCCGGCGTAAGTGTGATCCGCCGCGCTGAAAGTGATCTCGACGAACTCGATGCTGGGGATGAGGCTTCCCGCCACATTGATCGTATTGCTGACACCGGTAAGATTATTATCCGGGATCGCCAATGCAGGCGCCGCCAGAGCTGTGCTGTATGTTTTTTCGGCCCCGACATTTGTCCATGTCTGCGCCGCCGTCACCGCCGCCGCCGCATTCACTACACCGAAGCCGTATTTGTGGTTAAACCAGGTTGGCGGCGTACCGATCAATGCCCAGCCGGGATCGGCCGCATCGTTCTTGCGCGCCGTTTGCGCCAGTATGATTCTGACATCGCGCCAACCCAGATTCGGATTGGCCGCCAATACCAGTGCCGCCACGCCGGCAACACCCGGGGTAGCGGCGGATGTTCCGTTCATGCACTTGGTGTAATTGGTGTTGGCATAGTCGCTGGTTCCCGCTGTTGCGGCCGTGTTGGAACCAAGCACGCCGGTACGATCCGTGGTGGTAATAGCGTGTGTGTTACAAAACTCGCCACCGGGCGCACTGACCAAAAGGTTGGCACCGGATTCAGAATAAGATGACTGCACGCCCTGATCGCTCACCGCTGCCACGGCCATGACCCCACGGTAGTTGGCCTGGCCGTCGTAGTTGGAATTGTCCACACAGGTCGGGCAAACCCCTGCGGCGTCTCCAGTCGCGCCATTACCCGCCGCCCAGACGTAGACCGTGCCCTTGCCGCCGCGCCCGGTGCTCAAGCCGGTGTTGATCGCGGTTTGCCATAACGTGGAGCTGGCGAACAGATTGCCCGTACCATCCGGTGCCCCCCAGCTATTGCTGGAAACGCCTACGCTCGTCGCATTGCGCGTCATGGCATCCGCTTCATTGGAGGATGTACTTTGTTGCAGCAGGTTGTAACCCACCAACGTTGCGCGCGGGGCGACTCCGCTCCCACCCAGCCCGTTCAGGTCTCGCGCCGCGGCGATACCGGCGCAACTCGTCCCGTGTCCCGATGTCGTGTCGGTGGTT
The DNA here is from genome assembly GCA_017880865.1 of Gallionella sp. Taxonomy (GTDB): domain Bacteria; phylum Pseudomonadota; class Gammaproteobacteria; order Burkholderiales; family Gallionellaceae; genus Gallionella. Next base: position 15,515 of record JADGRL010000021.1, on the reverse strand, counting down.
GCATTCGTGGGATCGGTGCTGCCGGTGACATAGTTGTAGCTCTGGTCATTCGCGGCAAGGTTGCTTGCCAAATCTTCATGGCCGACCTCTAGGCCGTCATCCACGATGGCGATACGCACGCCAGCTCCCTTGCTGACGGTCCAGGCCGGTTGCACATTGATGTCTTCGCCGCCTTTAGCCGGTACTCCGGTCGCACCGGCTTGGCTAGTGTTAAGCAAATGCCACTGATCCGCCAACAGCGGATCAACTACAGCCGTTGCCGCAGCCGGGGTTGCGCTGACTTGCGCCGATTCCGCGCTTTCGCTCACCCCGCTCATCGCGGTGACCACGTAATAATAGGGTTGCCCATTCGCAAGACCGGTATGCGGTTGCGGCGTGGAAGTCACGGCAAGCTTTGTACCGTTGGCTTTGCTTACGCCCGAAGTTGTGGCCCAATAAATGTTGTATGCCGTTGCACCGGTTACCGGTAGAGCATCGAGCAAAACGTAGCCATCTTTCGCCGTTGCCGTCACGCCTGTTGGCGTAGTGGGCAAAGAAGTAACGGGGGTTATAACGGGGGTTGTAGCCGCAGATCCGCCGCCACCTCCACCGCTGCAAGCCGCCAGACTTGCGCTCAAGATTACTGCTAAAAATAGACGCACAAACATTGCGATTCTCCCTTATTATTTTTGAATAACCTCAAACAGTTGCCAACCCGTACGTCGTTCTGCAAACCCCAAAGTGCCGGGCTTGCGGCTGGTTATATCGAGGGCTTTCGCTTACTTCAAAAGCAAACTCAAACACAAGAAACCCAAGACCAAAAATTCAAATATCAGGTTTCAAAGGCCGAGGCTCTATAACCAATCACTTGGCAGCTTGCTGCCTTAGTGAGATGGCTAGTAGTTTCATCAGCGGACACACGAGACGTAGCCGTTGTTCGTATCGAGGGTGACGTAGATTGAGCCGCTATTCAGGCCGACCAAGTCGTGGAAGCCCGCGCCTGCCAGCGTGGACGACCAGGTGTTGCCCAACGACCACCCCTGACCGTTCATCAGCCCGCTTGTATAGAGCGCGCTCATTTCCGTTTGTGTCGGCTGTCTCCAGCCCATCACTCCGTTGATGGTGGTGTTGAGGCAATAGGCGCTGGCATTAGTCCAGGTGTAGAGAGCAGCAGGCACCGACATCCAGGTCAACCCGCCCTGATATACATAGCCTGTAGGCCCTGCGGTAAAGCTCACAGTGCTGGTGGTGCTTACCACTACATTATTGGTATCCTTGACCGAGAAGACCACATTCGCTGCTGTGTATGAGAGAGTAGGCGTTCCCGTCACTGCACCGGTACTGGCGTTAAGGCTTAGCCCCGTAGGTAACGTTCCCGATGAAACGCTGTAGGTGTACGAAGCTGTCCCGCCGCTGGCCGTTAACGGCGAGAAGCTGGTCATTGCCGTACCAACGGATAAGCTTTGCGCTGTGGTATCAGCTGTCGCACTAATCGCAGCACCCACGGTAAAGCTCACGGTGCTGGTGGTGCTCGCCACTACGTTGTAGGCATCCTTGACCGAGAAGATTACGTTCGCTGCCGCATAGGTGGCAGTAGGCGTTCCTGTCACCGCCCCCGTGGTGGTGTTCAGGCTCAGCCCCGCAGGCAGCGTGCCGGAGGTGATGCTGTAGGTATACGGTGCGGAGCCTCCGCTGGTTGTCAAGGGTGAAAAGCTGGTCATCGCCGTGCCGACTACCAGGCTTTGTGCCGTGGTGGTGGCGGTGGCGCTGATAACGGGGGATACCGCAACCACGGTAAAGCTCACGCTGCTGGTGGTGCTGGCCACTACATTATTGGCATCCTTGACCAAGAAATACACATTCGCTGCGGTGTATGGCGCGCTTGGAATACCGGTCACCGCACCGGTGCTGGCGTCAAGGCTTAAACCCGCAGGTAATGTGCCTAAGTAGCTGTACGTATAAGGATTGGCTCCGCCGCTGGGCGTAACTGGCGAGAAGCTGGCAATCGCTGTGCCTACCGTTAAGCTTTGTGCCGTGGTGTTGGCTGTGGCAGTGATAGCGACTGGGGCGGCAACCACGGTAAAGCTCACGGTGCTGGTGGTGTTGGCCGCTACCGCATTGGCATCTTGCACCGAGAAGGCTACGTTCGCTGTTGCATAAGTAGCGCTTGGAGTTCCCGTCACCGCTCCGGTGCTGGGGTTAAGGTTTAAACCCGCAGGTAATGCGCCTAAGTAGCTGTACTTATAAGGTGCTGCGCCGCCACTGGGCGTTAAGGGCGAGAAACTGGCCATCGCCGTGCCAACAGTCAGGCTCTGTGCCGTGGTGGTTGCTGTGGCGCTGATAGAAGGAGAAGCCGCACCCACGGTAAAGCTCACGGTGCTGGTGGTGTTCGCCACTACCGCATTGGCATCTTGCACCGAGAAGACTACGTTCGCTGTGGCATAAGTAGCGGTTGGCGTTCCTGTCACCGCTCCAGTGCTGGTGCTAAAGCTCAAACCCGTGGGTAATGTGCCACCGTAACTGTAGATATAAGGGGTTGTGCCGCCACTAGGCGTTAAGGGCGAGAATCTGGTCATCACCGTGCCGACAGTCAAGCTCTGTGCCGTGGTGGTGGCTGTGGCTCTGATAGAAACACTACTGCTACTGCTTCCGCTTCCAGCGCTTCCACTGCTTCCACCGCATCCACTTAAGCACGCAGCAAGCATAAGCACTGACAAGGGCAATGCGCCACAAATTAGTGCAACCAGTGTATGGATGCCTACAGAAAAGTTACGTTTGAAGTTCATGTTATACCCCCAGAATATTTGTTTCGTAAATTTGATTGGAGCTGAACCGGATGCAAAAAAAACAGCGCTCAACTTCCATGCTAAATGGCTAGCGTTGAATAATCGTTGAATTGAGGAATAACAGGCGTTGCGATGGCAACTGGATTGGGGTGGCGTGTTGAGTTGCAAGTGCGCTAAAAAATCGAATCAACCCATAAATTGCCGAACATAATTCCCACTCAATCATCTCTAACAATCGTCTTGAAAACAGTAATGACGGGCTTCTTCAAGGGGGTGGAAACAAAACAGCCAGCATCGCTGCTGGCTGTTTTGTTAAAACGAGATTGCCGGATTACTGAATCTTGCGGATGGTGTTGTTGGTCGTATCCGTCACATACAGGCTCTTGCCATCGGTGGTGATGCCGGAAGGACTATAGAACGTTGCCGCCATGCCCGCACCATCTAGCGCACCGATTCCCATCGCCGTATTCGTCGTGCCCGTCAAGCCGGTAACCAAACCTGTGGCGATCACGATCTGGCGGATTTTGTTGTTACCAGAATCCGCCACATACAGATTGGTGCCGTCGGTGGTGATGCCTTGAGGGTTGTTAAACGTTGCCGCTGTGCCCGCAGCGTCTGCCGCACCCCCTGCCATCGCCGTATTCGCCGTGCCCGTCAAGCTGGTAACCAAACCCGTGGCGATCACGATCTGGCGGATTTTGTTATTCTGATCCACCACATACAGGTTGGTGCCGTCGGTGGTGATGCCACTAGCGTAGTTGAACGTTGCCGCCGTGCCCGCACCGTCTGCCGCACCGATTCCCATCGTTGTGCTCACCGTGCCCGTCAAGCTGCTCGTAACACCCGTGGCGATCACGATCTGGCGGATTTTTTGATTATTCCGATCCGCCACATACAGGTTGGTGCCGTCGGTGGAGATGCCCCAAGGGTTGTTAAACGTTGCCGCCGTGCCCAAACCATCTATCACACCCCCTGCCATCGCTATATTCACCGTACCCGTCAGGCTGCTAACCTGGCCCGTGGCGATCACGATCTGGCGGATTTTGTTGTTACCAGAATCCGTCACATACAGATTGGTGCCGTCGGTGGTGATGCCCCAAGGGTGACTAAACGTTGCCGCCGTGCCCGTGCCATCTGCCGCACCTGCCACGCCAGTCTGCCCCGCCAGCGTTGTCGTCACACCGGTGGCGATCACGATCTGGCGGATGGTGTTGTCACTATAATCCGCCACATACAGATTGGCGCCGTCGGTGGCGGTGCTGTACGGAGCATTGAACGTTGCCGTAGCCCCTGCGCCATCCGGCCCCATCATCCCGGCCAAGGTGCTCACCGTGGTGGAATTCAGCGCAATCACGCGCACGTCGTTGTTGTTCGCATCCGCCACGAACAAGCTATTGTGCACAGCGTCATAGCTGACACCTTGCGGATTGCCGAATGTTGCCGAACCGGGCGTACCGTCCACTTTGCCAAAAGCAGACGCGGTGCTCGCCACGCCCGTCAGGCTGCTCACCACCCCTGTGGCGATCACGATCTGGCGGATTTTGTTGTTACCACCATCCGCCACATACAGATTGATGCCGTCGGTGATGATGCCTTGAGGGTTGTTGAACAATGCCGCTGTGCCCGTAGCGTCCGTTGCACCAAGCGCATTTGCGCCAACCGCAGGGGAAGCCGGAGCCCCCGCCAGCGTGCTGACCGTGTTAGTGGCAATCACCACCTTGCGGACGTTATTACTGCCGTTGTCAACCACATACAGGTTGGCGCCATCGGTAGTGATGTCCATCGGATTGGCAAACCCGGCCGCAGCACCGATCCCGTCCGTATTTGAACAACCGCCTGGCACCATGGTCGTCACGATCTGCGTTGCGATCTCGATCTTGCGCAGAATGCAGGGGCCTGCCTCAACTTCATACAAGAACGTACCGTCGGTAGTGATGCCGTTAGGCCAACTGAACAATGCCGCTATGCCCGTGCCGTCCGTCACTCCATTCACACCCGAGCCCGCGAAGGTGCTCACCGCGCCGGTGGCGATCACGATCTTGCGGATTTTGTTGTTACCAGAATCCGCCACATACAGATTGGCGTGAGCGGTGTCGATGGTGATGCCGGAAGGGGAATTAAACGTTGCCGCTGTGCCGGTGCCGTCTGCCGCACCTAGCGCGCCGGTAGGCGAACCCGCCAAGGTCGTGACTACACCGGTGGCGATCACGTTCTTGCGGATGGCGTTGTTACTCGTATCCGTCACATACAGATTGGTGCCGTCGGAAACGCTGGCAAAAGGGGCATTGAATCGCGCTGCCGCACCGGTTCCATCGGCAAACGTGCCCGCGACACCCGCATAGGTGCTCACGGCCTTGCTCAAGTTCAGCGCCGCACCTTGTATCGAACCGCCCAATTGGCTCAGGCAGCTCACGCCTACGTTGCTGATGTTGCCCGCGACCGTGCCCGCACCGGAATTCACCGAGCAGAATTGACGTGTCGGCTGGGTGAGGATGCTGACGCTGTACGGATTGCCGTAAGCCACGGCCGTCGGGAAGTTAAACGGGCCGTTGACGGAGACGGTGCTGTTGTCCGCACCGTTATCCTGCAATACCACGCTGCCGTTCAAGCCAGTCACTGTGCCACCCACAGTGTAGGTGTTGGTGGCGCAGGTGATGGCGACGTTGCTTACATTCGCTGCCGCAATGGTGCCCGTGCCGTTGGCGATGGAGCAGTTCATGCCGGTCGGCTGGGTCAGCACGGTGACGCTATACGGACTGCCGAAGGCGACCGGGGTAGCGAAGGTAATGGCGCCGTTGGCGGTAACGCTCAGATTGTCGCCGTTATTGTCTTGCAGCACCACGGAGCCGGTCAGACCGCTCACATTGCCGCCCACGGTGTAGGCGTTGGTGGAGCAGGTCACGGCAACGTTGCTGACGTTGCTGCCGGAGACGGTGCCTGCACCGGTACTCACGGAGCAGGTTTGTCCGGTGGGTTGAGTCAGCACGGTGACCTTGTAGGTATTGCCGTTGAGAATTTTAGTGGCGAACGTAAAGTTGCCGTTGGCTGTCAGGCTCAAGTTGTCGCCGCCATTGTCTTGCAACACCACGGTGCCGATCAGGCCGGACACTGCGCCGCCCGCACTGTAGCTGGACGTGGTGACGGTGGCAGGCGCTGACGCTCCGCTGCCTCCGCTACACGCAGCAAGCATAAGCACCGACAAGGGCAATGCGCCACAAATTAGTGCAACCAGAGTATGGATGCCTACAGAAAAGTTACGTTTGAAGTTCATGTTACACCCCCAGGATATTTGTTTCGTAAATTTGATTGGAACTGAAACGGATGCAAAAAAAACAGCGCTCAACTTCCATGCTAAATGGCTAGCGTTGAATAATCGTTGAATTGAGGAATAACGGGCGTTGCGATGGCAACTGGATTGGAGTTAACGCGTTGAGTGGGCACCCAAAACTTGCCCACCCTGAATATTTAAGCAAATTGAACCATGCCGACTAAACCGTGGTGACTGGCAACTCGCACTGCAGCCGTGCGGCTCCCAACGCGCAATGCTTGATACACAGCTGACACATGCACTTTGACGGTTCCCTCGGTAATTTTGAGTTTTTCTGAAATTTCTTTGTTGCTGAGTCCCTCTGTCAGGCACCCTAATATTTGCACCTGCCGCTTGGTTAAACGATAAGTATTGATATTTATTTCCCTTAAATTAAGTTGTTTGTTTTCTTCTTGCGACAACAGCGAAACAAGCTAAGGAAACGTTGATTAAGTCCGTTCGCACGAGCCTGATTAAACTACTCACCATTCCGCCAAACCCTCAAAGTGAAGGGCAAGCGGCTGCTTATGTTGGGGCTCATTGCGAACGGAGGATTTAAGCGGTGATTCCTTAGAACTTGTATGCTGCGGCAACGTAGAAGTTGTTTGGGGTTTCGCCAGATGCACCCGAGCTATCTTTCAGGTTGTAGCCATTGAGGCCTGCGCGAATGCCAACTTGTTCGTTCAGGTTGTACTGCACACCTAAGCCATAGGTTGCGCCGGATAGTGTGGCGCTGGTTGATAATGTGACCCCCAAACCAGTGGCATCGGCTTTGGCTTTCATGCTGGCATAGCCGAGACGGGCAATGACGCTGAATTGTTGGCTGACGGGGAAAGTGTATAAGCCAGCAACTTCAGTGCCGGAAAGCGATGCTTTCCCTGTAACGCCCGCTATTCCGGTATCTACCTTTGCGTTTTTTAACAGTGACGCGTAACCCGCTTCGGCACCCCAGTTTTTGTCAAACTGGTAGCCTAGCAAGCCGCTAAAAGAAGTGCCTGAGGCAGTGCTGCCAACATTTGAGGTGCTGCCAACTGAACCTACGACATACACGCCGTTGTCAGCGGCAAAGACTGGCGCTGCAATAGCGGACAACAGAGCAACAAGAAGCAAGTTTTTCTTCATTTTAATTCCATTTCAAAGAGTTATTGGACTTTCCAGTGTGATAATGGAGAAGCATGACATGTGCGCCCGACCCGATGTCGAAGCGCAGGGAATATGCTATAGATCGTCCGTTGAATAATCGTTGAATCGAAACTTTGTCTTGATGACGATGGGTTTATCCGACCAGCTTCAAGAAATGTACGGCCGGTTGTATTGCTGCTAACTTAGCGTACGCAATAGATTGGCGGCTTCCAGAAGATCAGGCGTATCGCTTCCTTCGGTGAACCACGAATATATTTCTTGCAGTGTCCGCCGCGCATCGTCTTGCTTGCCTTGCTGTTGCCACAGACGCGCTATGCTCATGGTCGCGCGCAATTCCAGCGATTTCGCGCCTTGCTTGCGGCTGATAGCGAGCGCACGGTTGAAACAAATCTCGGCCTCCGTCGTTGTATTGGTGGCTGAGATTTCCAGCAGGCACCCGCCCTTGAGCCGATGAAATTCACTTTCAAAGAAACGATCATCTTTTTCGTTCGTGACGGCGAGAGCTTCGTCCAAATCGGCAAGCGCTTGTTCAATTTGCCCGAGAGAAATACGCGCCTCGATCAACGGTGCCAAAAAGAGAAGCTTGGTTCCGCTCATGATGGTGCTGGCCGCCGCCAGGCATTGCTGCATTTGTGGCACGCCCGCAGACTGGCCTTGCATCGCCATCACCCATCCGTAAGAAGATGCGCTCACGCCCAGACTGAACGGCAGGCCATATTTTTGCGATAGTGCCATAGCTTCAAGTGCTAACAGGCTGGTTGTTTCAACTTGTCGCAACCAGCGATGAAGTATCGCGGAGGAGCATAGTGCAAAACCCAGGCTAAAGGGATGATTGGCCTGCCGCGCCAAACTCAGTGCGCGGTTGCCGACTGCCACTGCCTGTTCGGGGAAACCCTGAAGCCACAGAACCCACGACAATAATCCGCCGCTCGACACGCAGGCATTTTCGCCAAAATCACGCACCATGGTTGCGTGATGCGAAGGCTGATACAGCGCAATGGATTGCTCAAAATGGAAACGTGATTTTTCCAGCTGTCCGGCCCAAAGCATGCTGTTGCCCATGGCGTAATGGGCAAACTGTAGTGATAAGGCTTCGTTGTTGTGTTGCGCCAGATGCAACAGTTTTTCTGCGAGTTCGAGGGAGTGCAAATGGCCGATGCGCGAACTTGAAGTCAGCCACATGCCCCACAAGGCTTTATACAAACCGGCACCATCGCCCAATTGTTCGCACAACTCCAGAGAACGGGAATACATCTGACCCGATTCGACGGAGCCGTATCCTCGTGCGGAAAGCAACACAGTTCCAAAGTTGAGGCGTAGCTCGGCTTCAGAACGGTCACGCTCCCTGTCGGGCGGTAGCGTCAGCAAGAGTTGCAAGCCATTATTGAAGTGTTCAATCGCCTCAGTATTAGCTGAATGTAGCGCGGCCCGTTGCCCCGCTTTGATCCAGTATTCGATGGCAGGGCGTGTTTCTCCGCCTGCTCCCAGATGTTGCGCCAGAAGCTCTGGATGAGCGGTGACGACATCAACGAAAGTGCTTTGCAGTGCCTGTGCGATACGCTGATGCGCGGCCTGTCGATCTGCCTTGGTTTGAGATTGATAGGCCGCTTCTTGAATTAAAGCGTGCTTGAATTGACAGCTAGTTTTGTTCACATTCAATATTAATCCGGCGTCTTCCAATGCGCTCAAGGACTGCGCCAGTGTGGCGGAGTCGCAGAAGGAAACTCTGCGCAGTAAATTCAAATCGAATTCACGTCCGAGCGTGGCAGCAAGCTGTGCGGTGTATTTCGCCTCACCCATTTGATCTATACGTGCAGCCAGAAGATCGTGCAGCGTTGCCGGAATGCTGATGCGATTGTCTTGAGTGGCAATTTTGGCCACCTCTTCGACAAACAGCGGAACCCCATCGGTACGCTCCGCAATGCGGCGGATGGTGGCTGCCGGAATGTCTATTCTTAACGAAGCAATCATTTCCGCCACCTCATCTTCAACGAGGGGCGCAAGGGTCAGCGTAGATTGTAGGTCGGGGTTGAGGGTATCCTTCCAAGGCGGAATAAACTCGGGCCGGGCAGTGAGTAGCGCGAGAATAGGCTCCTTCACCGTTTGCTCGACGAACTGGGTCAGCAATTCAAGTGTGGAAGGGTCGATCCAGTGCAAGTCTTCCACGATGAGCAACACGGGCTGGCGTATCGCCAACGCCTGCAACAGGCCGAGCAGGATGGTTTGAGTTTGCTCCTTTTGCTTTTGCGGCGAGAAAGCGGGTGCCGCGTAATCTCCGAGCAGAGGCAGGGAAAGTAGCTTGACGAGCAGGGGGACGACATCTTGTGCCGTTGCCGGATAATGCGCTTCGAGATACTTCGCCAGCTTGGCGAACTTTAGCTCGGGCGTGTCGCCGGGCACAAAACCAAAAATGGTTTCGAGTATGACGATGAGCGGATAAAAAGGCGACTGGCTGAATTCCGGGAAGCAGCGCAATTCGCGTATCGCGTGCGGCTGGTCAGCTAGTTGCTGTTTCAGCGCGAGTAGCAGGCGGGACTTGCCGATGCCCGCCTCTCCCTGTATCAGCACAACATGGCGCGAGCCTTGCGTAGCTGATTTCCACAGCTTCAACAACTTGGCTATTTCAGTTTTGCGTCCGGCTAACGGGGTCAACTGCGCGGCCGCATCCAAACGGGTGCGCGCACCGCTTTCTTGTAGCACCTTGAATATTTCCAGCGGCTGAGCCAAGCCGGGAAAGAGTTGTACGCCCAAACTTGCGCAATCATAATATCCGGCCACAATAGCGCGCGTCTCTTGGCTGACCACTACCTCGTTTTGCGCAGCACTTTGGCGTAACTGGATGGCGAGTTTTGATGTTCTGCCGGACGTGTCCGGCATAGCTAACTCGCCGCCGGTGATGACCAGCCCCGTGTGTACCCCCGCGCGAATTTCAATGCCCTGAACCGCTTCGCGTGTGACCGCCAGAGCAGCTTGCACCGCACGGCGCGCAGCATCTTCACGGGCTTGCGGATAACCAAAATAAGCCAGTAAGCCGCCGCCATGCGTTTGCACGATATGCCCTGAAAACTGGCGGATAATTTCCACACAGCGGGCTTGAGGAGCACGCAGCGAATCCATCGCCTCATCCGGGTCGTCAATTGCAGCGAGGGTCAATTCGCAATACAACACGGTTACCTGGCGACGCTCTGCATGTGGCTGCGGAATCGCTGCCAGATCGGGTTTCAATTCGGGCCGGATAAATAACTCACCCTTGAGAATTCGCTCTGCCAACTGCCGGGTTTCCTCGCTGGGTAATACGCCCAACTCAATTTTTAGCAGGCGACCGCAGGCTTCATACTGGACGATGGCCGCGCTGCTTTGCCCATTCAATGCGTAAAGGCGCATGACCCGGCGGTGAGCATCCTCGTTCCACGGCTCCAGCTCTGTATAGCGCAAAGAAAACTGCAACGCCTTGCTGTGGTTGGCAGCTTGCTCGTGCTGATTCGATAGTCGCTCCAGCAAGGCGAGGGCGTGGCGATGCATTCCCTCGCGTTGTATCTGCAGCCAGTCTTCAAAATCGGGACTATCGGGCAAGGATAGACCCGCCAGGAATTCACCCTTATAAAGAGCAATTATTTTCTCTTCATTCTGTTCGGCTTTAGCGTGATTTTTCGGTGAAGCGCGTACACGTCCGGTGAAATCCAGGGCATCGACTTGGCCGTTGGGAACGTAACGGATAGTGTGCTTGGCAGAGGTGAACATGGCTTGACCACTGGGCACTTCCAGCACCCGGCGCAAATCGAACAAGGTTCGGCGCAGATTGCTCCGCGCTGTTGCGGAGTCGTTAGCGCTCCACAACAATTCGGCTAAAACTTCCCGATTGTGATCCTGCTCCCTCTCCACGACGAGGTAGGCGAGCAGTGCGCGCATCTTGCTGTAAGCGAATCCGGCAACGGGATGCCCATTTAGACGGGCATTAAAACCGCCCAGTAAGCTGAGCTCGAAACCATGATCGGGTGAAAGTGAGGGCATGAACGATTCGCTAACGGTACATTTGTACGATGCGAATCATGCCAGAATATGATAACCATATCAAAAGAAATGTTTTTCTGGGCACGCAGTGACAAGGTAATTGGCTTTTGAGCAGCCCGGTGATTTAGTTAATCACCGGGTATCGCCATTAATTGCCCCTCCGCACCAATTTTTCAACCGCTTCTTCGTCGAAGCCGCTGATCCACCTTGATGCGGGCGATCTGTCCGTTTGCCACGACCAGCACTTCGCGCACACCGCGTAATTGCGCCAGAGACTGCTGAATCTTGCGCGCGGCATCTTCATTCAATTCCGGCAAATGGTACATTTTGGTTCCAGCAGGTTGAACCGATACCAATTTCATAAAAACGCTAAAGTCTGCTTGTGCTTGTGCTTGTGCTTGTGCTTGTATGGTTGGGTTGGGGTGGGTTGGGGTGGGTTGGGGTGATTTCATAGCAACCTTCTTGACAGTCTCGTTGTGCAGGAAAGAGCCAGCCGAACATTCAACTCGCTAACGACTGCTTTACTACCGAAACCAGTCGCTCAACTTGAGATACGCGAAGTTCCGCAGATGGCACGAAGCTGCCCATCAGTTCAGTGTACAGCGTACCAATGGCGATGCGCGCATCGCACACCTCCCATCCCCATGTGCGCCGCCTCGATTCAGCACAGCGCAAGGTCTGTTCAATCATTGCGAAAAACAGCGGTTATACTAGCGCTGTCCATCAAGGCCACCGCATCACCACTTTTTTAAAACATCAATCGAGGATCGCTGTCATGATAATGAGGAACGTATTTATTACTGTTGTTGTTCTGTCGCCACTTATTATCTTGTTCGGCATGATACTTTTTTCCGGCAAGCCGAAAGATAACGACCCGGCTAACAATGCTCCGAAAAAGTAGCACTCCCACAAGTGCACGGCACCTGCAGGCTCACGACGATTCGGTCATATCTCGCCACATCGTCATCACCAGCGCCATCAGTGCCGGGCCGACGAACAAACCGATCAGGCCGAACACCTCGACGCCGCCGAGAATACCGAACAGCACCCATAGGAAGGGCAATTTGACCGCGTTGCCGATGATTTTCGGGCGCACGAAATGGTCGCCGATGAACAACACAACCATGCCGAAGGCGAACACCGAGATCGCCGCAGCCATGCTTCCCTGAACTAGCAAGATACCCGACACGACGACAAAAATAATCGGGGCTGCGAACGGGATCATCGCCAGCACGCCGGTCACCAAACCCAATATCGCAGGATGCGGCGCGTCAGCCAGCGCATAGCAGATGCCGATCAGCAGACCTTCCGCGAGTCCGACCAGAACCAGCCCGCTGACCGTCGCCCGGATTGCGACAGCAGCCTGCAAGCCATAGCGTATGCCGCTCTCGCCGGTCAGCTTGTCGAGCAGGCCCAGCGTCTTGCGCGCTAAATCCTCACCATCCTGATAAAGAAAAAAGATAACCACGACCGTAAAAACCAGCGTGATCAGACGGTGCGCGACCTGCGCTCCGAACATGCGTGCATACTCCGCCCACATTGCGTTATCGGTTTGACCGATCAGATTGGACAACGCGGCAGGATCGGACAGATTCTCACGCCACCAGTCGGCGGCCGAGCCGCCAACCATCGTGATACCGGGCAACCACTCCGGAACAGCGATGCCGGTTTTCTGCACGCCCATCAACCAGTGCGCCACGGAACTCGCCTCCGCTGCGGCATGGAATAGCGCGTAGCCGACAGGGAAGAAAAACAATATGGCAACCAGCGTTGTCATCACCGCCGCCACACCCGCAGCGCCGAATTTTGTTTTGTCCTCAACCCGTGCGCGCAGCGGCCAAGTGGCGATGACGATCACCACCGCCCATAGCATCGCGGGAATAAAACCGTGCAACAGCCATGCGGCCGATGCGAGCAGCGTGATGGAAAGGTAGACCCTGAGTTTGTTCTGCGTCAACATCATTCACCTCCAGAAATATAAACCAACACAGGCCATCCGATACCAACAATCAGACAGCCCACAAAACCAGAGCCAGCAAGCTCGCGCTTTCCACCAACTCGATGCCCGCACCCAACGTGTCGCCTGTCATGCCGCCCAGGCGCCGCAGCAAAAATTGTTGCCACAACCAGACCAGCAATGGGGCGCATAAAAGTACCGGCGCAATCAGGCTGCACAGCGCCAGCCCCCCGCCCCACAACCACAGCGCGCGGCCTTTAACCTGATCGCCCAAACTACCCCCCAAGCCGGGCTTGAGCGCAGGCAGGCGCGCCCAGAGCAGCGTGCCCAAGCGCGCCCAAGCGGGGATCAGCATCAGCGCCCAATATTGCCCGCTACGTGCCAGCAGCATCAGCAACACCAGCTTGGTAATCAGTTGCAACAGCAGGCTGAGCACGCCGAATGTTCCCAGATGCGGGTCGGCCAGCACGGCGAGAAAACGCTCGCGGCCTTTGTGTGCCGCGCCGAGCGCGTCCGCCAGATCAGCCAGGCCGTCGAGATGCAATGCGCCGGTGATCCCCACCCACAACAACAACGTCAACAACGCGCCCAACCAGGGATCGATGCGACTGCCCAGCCACAGCACCGATACCAGCAGCGCGCCGATCAGCAAGCCCACCAGCGGAAACCAGTGCGCCATGCGTGGCGGATTGGCCGCATCAAAGTTGCGCAATTGCGGCGTGGGCAGCCGCGTTAAAAATTGCATCGCTAAAATAAATCCGCGCATGTCAGTTCCAGATTAGTTCAGGGAAAGTAAAAAAGGCGGGTGTCCGTCCAGCCACGAGATACGCAAACAGGCCGCTTCAGGCAACGCGATTTGAAAAACTTGCGCCGGTGTAAAACCAAACAGCTCGATCAACAGCGCGCGCATCACGCCGGCATGGGTGACCAGCAAACGATTTTCGCCGCTGTCCTGTTCCAACCAGTGTTGCCAGCCTTTAGCGACACGGGCGCGAAAGTGTGCCAGCGATTCGCCGTTGGGCGGTGCCTGCTCGCCGAAACTGGCGTGAAACGCCTGATACTTATCCGGGTCGCGTGCAGACGCTTCATCCGGCGTCAGCCCTTCCCATTCGCCGAAGGCCAGTTCACCGAACTCGGGTAGCACCTGCAAAGACGCACCGCATCGCATCGCCAGTGGTGCTGCGAAGTCATGACAGCGGCGCAGCGGCGAAGTGGCGATCGCATCGAATTTTGCATCGGGACAACGCGCGAGTGTCTGCTGCATTTGCGCAACACCTTGCGCGCTAAGCTTGTCATCGAGCGTGCCGCGAAAAATATGCGCGCGCCCTTCCACCGCGCCGTGGCGCAGGATGGTGATCAGAATGGGCTCAGATTTTTTCATGGGTATTAGATGGAATGATCCAGCGTCTGTCTTGTATCAATCGAGTCTGCCGCAATTGACTTTGTTGATTTTGCCATTGATTTGCATCTGATGTAGCGAAGATACGCACAGGGGAAGTGGGAGGTGCGCAATGGGCACATCACAATATCTTAGCTGCTGATGTCAAACGTAAGGCCTGACCCTCACGCCCATGTGAGTGATAGACGCAACCCGACAAGGCCAGACCCCGAGATTCGTGCTCATTGAGGGTTCTCATCCAGGATGCGTTCACACTCGGCCATGATGGACTGGCCCAGTTCGGAATGATGGCGAGGATCCTGCGCTTCTTGCAGCTCATGGCTGACATACAGACCCGCCTCGCGCGTGGTGGACTCGGCAATCTGCCGCGCCAGCTGGTCGCTCAACAAGGATAAGTGCTGGCGCTGTGAAAGCTTCAGGCGGCGCTTGCTGCGCGCCAGCCAGTCTGCGGCGAGAGCGGCGCCCTGCGCCTGGGTGAACCATAATCCATGCTCGTAGTACACGCTCAGGCGCTCCGCCACCAGGGCGAAGATTAGCGCAACCAGTACGCCACGCTCGCCCTCAGGGGCGATGGAGTCTTGGCGTTCGGTCATGGCGTGGTTTCTTTCAAGGGGTGTGCGGTATGGAATTATATTTGAGCCTGAAAGATTTAGATCGCCTGTGTCAAATGTAAGGCCAGACCCCGATCACCGTAGTTATTTTAAGTTTTCAAAAAATCAAAACCGCCGGGGGTAGCCCGGCAGCTAGTCACTTTGTCTTGCTTCGCCAAAGAAAAAGTAACCAAAAAGAAGGCGACCCCAGTTTGCCGCCCTACGGGTACCCTGCGTTGCTCGTCTGGTCAGGCTTCCTCATAAACTCGCACGATCCGCTACGCGGCCACGTGCTCAAACATATTCGTCAGAATTCCCTGACCAGCCTCCGCTACTCGGCGGC